>CAZTWL010000026.1:0-56653 GCA_964617825.1 uncultured Verrucomicrobiota bacterium | reverse complement strand
GATTACGCGCGTTAACAGGCATCGTCCATTGTGGATAATTATGGACGGTATCAAGATTGACATATACCGGGACCAGATAAATGTTTTCATTTTCCCGTCCGCCATATTTGGCGAGCATGCGCTCAATCAGGCGGTGTTGGTTGCGGCGGGACTGCCAGCGCTTCAGCCCGCAGTCATAATTGGCGCCGAAGGCGTCCTGCGAGGCAGCCGGCGGGGGGATAAGGAAGAGTCCGATCTTGGTATCGGCGCGCGCGGAATGGAATTCAGCGATGAGCTTGTCCAGATAGCCCGTGGAGCCGTCAATGTTTTTTTCAATGGTTTCATCCATGGCGCCGGTCGTGCCGTTGATGCCCAGGGAAATCGTGATAATGTCCGGCGCCTGCCCGGCGTTGTTTTTTTCCAGGTACTGTTTGAAATCAAGCCTGGGCTTGCCGTCCGGCCCGGGGAAGAGAAACGGGCTTGAAAGCTCATTGGTCTTGGTTGAATACCTGACGACAAATGACTCGGCGTTCCATCCGCCATAGCCCTCATACCGGACTTCCTGCGGAAAGTTCGTGAAATGAGTGGGTTGCCGCGTGCCGATCAGCGTGATTTTCGGATTGCCGGGCTTTTGGCACAGCTTGAAAAACTCCGTCGGATACACGCCCCGGCCGGTCAGGCTGTCGCCGATGATCAGGCAGGTCAGCGGCTTGTCCGCGCCCGCGTTCGGTGGGACAACCCGAATTTTTGTGGCCGCTGAGGCGAGGACGACGTTGTCCCCGTCATACACGTTGATTTGGAGATCGTGAATCCCGATATCATTGGTCAGGTCAGGCGTAAAAGTCCAGCGTTCCGCCTGCTGTTTGCCCTTCGCGCATTTGACGTCGAAAATATAATTGTCGATGTTGGGCGTCAGGACAATGTTGTCAAAATAAATATTTATCTCCCGACCGGGCACCGCCTGGATTTCCGGAGGCAGGATCAGGCGCAAGCCGCGCGGCAAGCCGGCCTGATTGGTTGTCGCCGCGGCCTGCGCTGCGGCGACAACGCCGGCCGGGATGCTCATCACCAGAAAATAAAAAAACTTTTTTATCAACGATCTCCTTTCTCTTTCACAATGGATTGGTTGCATGCCGCGGTAAATTCCGCGAGCGTCTTGTTGGCGTCGTCAATCTTGCCCCCGGCGATGGCGTGCCGCAGTTCTTCAAGCATGACGCGCAGGGAAAACAGTTCGGCTGCCGGGAGATTTTTGCGAAGGGCAATTTCGGCACGGCCTTTTTCATATGCCTGCAGCAGCGTGTTCAACGCCTTGCCGGCCAGTCGGACGGGCTTGGCGACGGCCAGTTCTTCGTGTTGGTCGCATTTGACTTTCAAGCGGAATTCATATTCGCCGTCATCAAGGACCGCCAGGTCATTCGTAAGGTTGAAAGCGATGGGAAGCTCAAAGGCGACGGTATCCTTGTAATTGCCAAGGTCCTTGATCTTTTTGTTTCCCTGCCATAGTTCACAGGCGAGCGCGGTGTTTTCGGCGCCGGCAAATGCGGCGGCAACCTGGATGGTGGCTGCAAATGGTTTTGTCTGATTAACGATGGGCGCGAGGTCCACCCAGGCCGCCACACCATCCTGCCAGGCGTCAACGCCGCCGAGACCGCGCAGCAGATAGAACCCCATGTCCAGATTTATGGTTGCGCCGGGCTTGAGCGTGGTTTTCGGCGCAAAGATTTCCAGGGTGTAGAAGTCGCCGCCTTCCCAGATATAGACGCGCTGCACCTGCTCTTTCTTGAAGGCACAGACATAGGCGAGTTTCTGCCGGGTGTCAACAATCGCGGCCCAGTTTCCGGACGGCGGCATCCCATGTCCGGCATTGAGAGCGCGGAAGGGAATGTCCTTGACGGTTCCGCCAGTCGGGACGAAGAAACGGTCGGCGGTATCGGCCGCATGGCCGATCATGAGTTCCGGATGCCAGCGCAGGTCAAGTGTCTGGTCAAGTTGCGTGGCGTTGGCGCAAGCCAGTTTCAGGGTAAAGCCGGCGGTATCGCGCCGCATGCCGAAGGTTTGGGTGAGTCGCTGGCCCTGCGAGGGAGCAGCCATGGAAAAATCGGCGGTCAACAGATCATCCGTTTTTTCCCGTTCCTCCATCGCGAAGGCCTGGTCCAGGAACGGTCCGGGCAACCCCCCCGTTGCCGCCCAGCATTGCCCGGAGACATAGACTTGTTCGGTCATTTCATCCGCCGGTTTGATGGATGTGACGGCCGCTCCGGCGCCGGGATTGAGCGCAAAGGCGATCAGGGCGTTGGAAAAAATTATTTTACCGTTTTTTTTTTCAACGTCAATGGCGGCGCCCGGGGGCGCTACGGCGACTTCTTCAATGACAAGGTCACAGTAAAACGGGAACATATAGAAGTTGTCGGAACTCCTGATCTTGAATGTCTTTTCCCGCATCCGGAAGTAGTAGTCTTTGTTCACTTCAATGAGTTTTTTCTGGGATTCCTTGCCGCGGGTGACCGCCAGATACATGTCGCCGACTTTGGCATTGTCCCCCGATGCGAGCGTCGTGAGGGAGAAGACAAAATCGCCGTATTTCAGTGGGGCGGAATCCGAGAGACGGCCCTTGTAGGGCAATTTGATCGGTTCGTAATTGTCCCTGGTGCCGGAGGCGCCGGCCAGGGTAAAACGGGCAGGCTGGCGGCGGGCATCGGCGAATGTCAGCCCGGCCGGCGCTCCCCGCGACAGCAGTTTGCCGGGGATGCGGAAGACGCGGAAGCCGTTCACCGACAGGGTTTTAAAGGATGTGTAACCGTTGTGATATTCGGTTTTTACTTCCCGGCCGAAGAGATAATCTTCAATCGTGACTTTGCCGCGGACCTTGACCGTAAGTTCCTGCAGAGACCAATGGTCGGCCTTGGAGGTGAGAAGCAGATAGGTGTCTTTGCCGGGCGCTTTGTCACGCAGCGCGGAGTCCTTGCCGAACAATTTATCAAAAAGCGGGGCGTATTTGTCATACTGCCATTCCCGCAGGATGACGGAGGCGTCGGAAACGATGAACCGGGGCGTGAGGCCGAGTTCTTTGAGGGTTGTTTCAATTATGGCCGGGAAAGCCGCGTAGCGATGCAACCCGGGATTGAAGCCGAAAATAACGAATTTGCCTTTGCCGTAATCGGCGCTGACAAGCGCCGGGGCGGAGCCCAGCGTGGCCAGCGCGTTACCGCCGCCGGCCGGGGAAAAGACGCGGTCCGCTTCGGGGACGGCGATCGTCGCGCCGCCGATGGCAAGTTCCCTGGATTCCGTGAAGGTCGGCACAATCCCGATTTCCCGGAAAATGCCGTCCGATTTGTGGCCGTAATTATCGAATTCGCCGACGCGTCCCTCGGTAATGACGATGCCTCCTTTTTTGGCGTAATCCAGCAGTTTGTTCTGGACTTCTTCGGCAAGGAAACGCGCCTGGGGAACAAAGAGGACGGCGACAGGGGGCATTTTGTTTTCCAGGAGCATTTCTTCCGGGATGACGCGGGCCGAACGGTAATAATCCAGGAACAACTCATAATAATTCGCGACGGACTGAAGATGATCGGAGAAGGTTTTTTCGCCGCCCCAGCCCCAGCCCTGGTCATGAATCCGGGCGGTTTGGGAGAAAAGGATGCCGATTTCCGGGGCGGCGCGCCGGCCGTCAAGGATCAAGTGGTCAATTTTACGGGCGTCCCGGAGTGTCATGCGCAGCATGTTGCCGTATATTCCCGGCATATCAAGCGGATTGACGAAGCTGACGGCGTCGCCGCCGAAACTCCAGACGTGATGTTCAAAACCCAGGGCGCCGCCGGCGAGTTCTTCTATGAGTTTGCCGTTGACGTAAGTCACGGATGATTCCTGGTAAAGCCCGCCCCATTCGGAGGTCAGGTAACGTTTGGTTGTAAGGTCGTTGTAAATCCATTCCATGTTGATGTTGCAACAGGTGCCGTCGATGCCGCTGACGTCCTGGTGTTTGGTGACGTTGTAGAAATTGACGCCATAGAGGGGCGACTCTTTTGCGCCGGTTGAGGGCAGCTGAAAGACATCCAGTTCCGGGTCGCATTCCTTGACGATCCGGTAGAAATTGGCATAAAGGCTTTCCAGTTTGGCTTCACGGCAACGGCGCCAATGTTCCCAGACAGCATGTTCGGCGGGTGATGCCGGCTGGCGGACCGGCAGTTTTACTTCGGCAAAATCCTTGTAGGCGGAGCCGCAATGGGCATTCATGGCCGTAATGTCGTTATTATAGAATTTCCGCAGGTGATTCCGGAAGTCTTCTGCTGCGGCGGCGCCCCAGTATTGATAGCCAAGGCCGCATTCGTCGCCGGTGCCGATACGGAAATTGCCATTGCCTTTCCAGCTCCATGCATCCGTAATGTCTTTGATGTGTTTCCTGATGGATTCATAAGGATAATCAATCGGGTCCCGTTCGGTGATGGCGCCGTCCGCCGGATTGATAATGCCGCCGCCGGTGATATGGCGGGCGCCGGCGGAATAGACGAATTTATGGTCGCGCATGATGTTGCCGAAGTTGTCCCGGGTCTTCTGGTCGGCGGCATACCAGCCGTGGAAAGGTCCGCTATACACGTTCACGCCGATGTCCCGCATGGACTGAAAGAGCCGTCCGCGCATGCGGTTGAGGTTGGTCGGCAATGTCAGCGAGGCGATCGACGGAATGGTGCCGTATTTGTGTTTTACTTTTACGGGCGCCGGGCGCCGGACCGCGGCAACGGATTGGACCGCCCGCGCCTGCAGAGCCTTGAAGTCGGCATCGGCCGCGGCGACATCGGTCAGCAGGCTCTTGACGGCCGGGGCGATGCCCGCCGCCGGTTTTTGATTGAACAAATCCAATTCCTGGTTTTTGCGCCGGCTGCTCAAAGCGCCGAAACGCTCTGTGACCGCCGTGATGGATGTGTTGAATGTCTCATAGTCCGCCCCGGTCAGGTAGGCATAAATGGCGGCGTCCCGCAGGGCGGCCAGGGTGTCAAAATAAACAAAGCCGAAGTTGGACCAGTCGGCGTTAAGCTTGACAATGTCCCGGTAATACTGCTCCGGTTGCTCTCCGGGGAGTTTGCTTTCCAGAAGGTGCAGGATGGCCGTAAAGATTCCGGCCCCTTTTTCGGATTTCAGCAGTTTGCAGCCGACTTGGCCGAGTTCAACAAAGGTCGCGCCGAAGATCAGGTTGTTGTAATAGCGGTAGGCGATAAAATCCGAGCCAATTCCGTTGCGTTCGCGGTAGAGGTCGATTTTAAGGTCGGCAGCCTGGGCATAGTTGGCACCGTCGCCATAACTGCCGTCGCCGTTTTTGACGTTGTTCCAGGTGTCGGCCGGGGTGTAGCGGATGGACGGGTCGGCGGGAAAGACGGCGGGCAGGCAGTCGCCGGTTATGTCAACAACGGCGGGATTGATGGCCAGCGGGGAGATGACTTTCCGAACGGCCCAGTCCCAGCGATCCAGATGGCGGACAAGGAAAGGGGCGAACCAACCGCGAGAGTGCTGTTTGTAGATGATTTTGCCGTCTTTGTCGCGGGCCGGTGTTCCGTCTTTTTCCAGATTGAAAACAGACGGGACAATCGTGCTTGCGATCAGGTTGCCGCCCTGGGCTAAAAATTTAAAGATGCTGTCTTCGCCCTCCAGGGGGATGCAATTAACCGGGAGCAGCAGCGTATCATAATTTACGGTATTCAGAATGTCGGGGTTGCAGAGCTGCCGGTGGTCAATCCGGGTCGGTTTAAGGCCGTTTTTCCGGGCCTGCTCTTCAAACCATTCCAGCGGCCGGACCGGGATCGCGCCGTATTCGCCCGGAATCTCGTAGATTGCCAGGCGGGGTTTCTTCAGGGGATTGAAGGTTCGAGGTTTGAGTTCGGGGACTGCGGCGATTGGTCCGGAGGCCACGGCCGCGGAAGTTTTTTTATATTCGGCGGCGATTTCATCGGCGGTAAGCGTCCGGCGGTAGCATTTCACTTCATCAATGATGCCATCGAACCAGCGGCTGCTGGAGGATAGGAATTTGCCGATGGTGACGGGGATTTTCGGCGACGGCAGGAAATCACCGGTGATGAACGCGCTCAAGCCCTCCGCGGTGGCGCGTAATTTGCCGTTGACGTAGTAGCGCACGGCCATTTTGTCCGGGGCATCGGGCGCCGGTTCCCCAGTCATGGTCAGGTTGTAGAATGGCTGGATGGGTTGCGTGCCGGCCGTGAATGTTGTGTATAAAACGGCAGGCTTCAGCTGCCGGCCGGCCAGGGCAATGAAACTGCGATAGACATACATGCCCCAGCCATTTTCGTAGCCGCCGCGCGAAAAAAGGCTCATGCCATGTTCGTATTTTTCAGCTTTGAACCAGATGGAAAAGGTAAAATTCTTAAGGTTGTCAAAATCGGCGTGCAAGGGCAATTCCACGAAGGCGTCTTCGCCGTTCAGGCGGACGGCCTTGCCTTGCAGGCCGAATTCTTCCCATTGCGGATTGACCAGTTTCGCGTCGTGGCCGCGGCCGGAACTGTCTTTGGCCACAAGTCCGCCGCCTTCGTCAAACTTAAGATGGAGAATGAGCGCATCATCCGCCGCGGCTCTCAATCCAAACAACATGACCAGCGCCGCGAGAGATGAAACCAGTTTTTTGTGTTGGATAGACATACCTGATTCCCTCATATATAGACAGCCTGTTCCAGTAATATTTCGAATAATATCATCAACAATAAAATTTGCCTATTGCACTAAACGATATTCTTATTGCACTTTTCCGGTCGTAGGCTGCAACAACTCGTCACGGGTCAAGAGTTTGGCGTTCCTGGTCTTGAAATACACGGCCTCGCCGTCAGGATCAACAAACTCAGTCAGTAAAACCGATCTCCCTGGCGGATCAACCGACAGCCGGCAAGCTATTCCCCCGGGCCGCAGTGTTTCATCTGTGACCGGCGGCTGTAAGGTGTCGGGATTAATTGTGAGTGCATTTGAATCCTGTCCGGTTAAATGATTTCGCGCGGGGTTCAGACAAAACACCATCGGGCCGCGCATTACGGCTGCTCGCCCGTCTTGCTTTGCCGTTCCCGATACCAGTCGCCATGGCATATCCAGCGCCAGTTTAACCACGTCGCCGCGATTCCATTTACGATTAAGGCGCACAAACCCGTGTTTGGCGGTCGTTGCCATGGCATGGTCATTCACCTGCACGGTGAATTGCCGACACCACGACGGAATACGCAGACCAATGTCAAAACACGTGGACTTGAAAGGCATGACGTTGAGCACAATCCGTCCCGAACTGGGATAATCAGTTTCCTGGACAAGTTTTACGGTAGCGCCGGATGCCAACACGATTGTTGCCTCCGAAGCCGTGTAAAGGTTCACAATCAATCCTGAAGGCCCGGTAAAATAAATGAATTCCGGTAATTCCGAGATGATCCGCCGGAAGTTTCCCGGGCAGCAATACGTGTCGCTTTGCCAGTATGCACGCTTGCCCTCGAACGGCGTGTAGTAGCGAAGTCGTCGCCCGTCAGGTGACTGTGCGGCGAAAAGCGCGTTATAAATGGACCGTTCCATTAAGTCGCCGTATTGTCCCGAGCCTTCCCGGCAGAGCAGTCGCCCGCACAGCCGGATCCAGTAGGCGGTGGCACAGGTTTCTCCCATCTCGCCCACACCATCCTGGTCGGAATGCCAGCATTCCGACTGACCGCAGGTGCCGGTAATCAACAGGCCGCCCTTGCTACGCATGAACTCCAGCGCACGGCGTGTCTGCGAGAGTAATCCGGCATCACCGGTGATGCCATGCAAATCCAGTTGCGCCAGGCAGCGTGTCAAGTATGAATAAGCATGGCCGGCGATCTTGCCGTGGCGTCCTTCCACAATCGGCAGGTTCCAATCGGCAAGTTTCAACTTCTGTACGCAAAAATCCAAGTACCGGCGATCCTGCGTCGCCTGGTGGAGGGCAAGCAGCGCCCGGTCCAGGCCAAGCATGGTTAATTCCAATGCCAAGAATGATTTGGTGGCGTTGTTGTAGTTGGATGGCAATGGCCCCGTCGATAACTGGCGCACCAGGTAATCGCCGAGCTTTTTTGCGGCATTCAATGAAGGCACTTCCTGAAAGAGCCGCCAGTCTGAAACCAGCGCGAACAGGACATAAGATTGCTCATGGATATCCCAGACAGTGGTGACGCGTTTCTCCGGCCGATACGTGCCCAGATAGCCATCCGGCTCCTGTGCCGCTATCAACGTGTCCAGCACATGCCGGCGCAGCGCGCGCAGTTTTGGCTCGGCCGTGTGTGCCGCAAACCGTACAAGGCCGTCCAATGTCTTGCCCAGTCCGAAGTATTCGCCATGGCCTTGCTTTTCCCGGAAGGGTCGCAAGAAGTCCTCATCCCAGTTCAGTGCCAGCAGGTTGTTCCGCCAAGTCAGCTCCATTTGCCGGCCAATCCAGCCGTCAACCCGGACATGGCAACCGTCAACCGGTTGGCAGACAAGATTCTCAGGCATTGTATTTTCCTTGTGCACGTGTGTTTTCAAAGCCCGTCAAGATATGACAACTTGATGGCCGCGGGCGTGATGCTCGTCAACTCGTTGCCGCGATAATCAAGGACACAAGCCAGGCGTTCATCGCGCTTCGTATCCGGCCACAGTCCAAGATGATTGATCGGCCCGGCAACCTCGCGCGTGGACCACAAGGGGGCCGGCCAGCGGACCGTTCCCCGTTCACCGTTCTGCAGCGTCAGCGTCAGCCATCGTTTGTCAACGCTCCAATCCTGAACTCGCTGGCCGGCCACGCGAACAGTATCAAACTTGATGCGGGGTGAAATCCGGATTCGCAACCTGTGATCACTGCGGGCGTTAAAAGCAATGCCCCCCTCCTTGATAGGTTGCAGCACAACGTTCTGGTCTTCATGCCGGCTGGGGATGCGCACACTGGTCAGGCATTGCTCGGTGACTACCGACTGTTTCCAGGCCGCGTGCAGCGCCCGCACGCCGGAGTATGCGCAACAACCTCCGGAAGTCAGCATGGGCGTTTCATCTGACACCCGCGACCGATTGTCAATGGACGGCAGGTTGAGTTGTAATCTGCCGCGATACCAGCCCGCATCCGGTAAATAATTGCGGCAACTGCCCCAAGTTCCGAGCAGTTTCTGGAGGCATTGGCGGGCTTGCGCAGCGGTCATGTTGCCGGCGGTGATGACGTGCGGCCAGATTTTTTCCACCCGCGTAAACTGCATCTTAAATATTTCGTTGCGCGTGAACCGTTCCACGTCATCCCACAAGTCGCTCAACTCCGTCCATTGAGCATCCAAATCTGCGCATTGCGCCAGCTCGATGGCCAATTCCACCATGTCCGCCGTACAACACAACTCGGACGAGGAATGCGGAACATCGGCGGCCGTTTCGGGAAAATAGCCGCATGAACAGCCTGGATTTACATTGCGCTCCGGACTGAAAATCCAGCGATACGCGCGCGTGGCCAGCGCAATCCATTCCGTCGCTTGTTTCGTTGCGCCGCCCGCCCATAGCAATTGCGCGAGTTTGACCAGGCCCAATAATCCCGAAACGGCGCCATGAAAGTGCCCGCGAAAATGACCGTCGGCTGCAAACATCGGCATGGTGCTTTGCCGCCGTTGCTCATACCCGGCCAGAAATCCTCTGGCAAACATCAGCGCCGTTTCAAGGTCTTGTCCGTCTCCGGTAATTTCCGCGAGCATGGTTTGCGGTTCAATGAGTTGTGATGTGACAATGCACCATCCCGTCCAGTTCTGGGCGCCGAAATCACGATCGTTGGGCAACGTTGTTGAGTCATTCCAAAAAACGTCCGACGTCCACGATAAAGCGGTTTTCCCGTTGGCGAGCTGCCAGGGCGTGGCAAGGTGACGCAATCCTGCCTGCAGCCGTCTAATTAAAACCAGTAGTCGTTTTTTCTCCGCCTTGTCAAATTGAAAAATCCGTAAGCGCGCGACGAGGTATCTCAGTACACGACCTTGATCCCAAAGATGATAGTAATAGCGGCCATGATCAGCAGCGCTGTGCTCGGGCACACAGGCCAGCCCAGTTTGCGGATGTAAGATAGACTGAAGGTGTTGCCATAGACCATTTTCAACCTCCCGCCCCGCTTGGTCGTCACCCGTGATTTCACGGACATAAAGCCATGCAAGCAAGGCGCGTGACGTGGTGTCGCCGTGATCCCATTGGGTGTGGTGAATCTTCGGCTGTGGCAGCAGGGCACAGTCAAAAGCGGGACGCATCCCCGTGGTTACGCAGTCAACGGTCTGTGTCATGAATCCATCGCGGGCCAGACGCGCGCGATCGGCAATCTCTAGCTTCATTTCCTGCCTCGTTGAGGCCGGTTATTCTGAAATTCAATATCGTTGGTCATGTTGAATATTTAACGTCCACTATTTATTCTTTAAACAAGCCTTTCTCTTTCACAATGGGTTGGTTGCATGCCGCGGTAAATTCCGCGAGCGTCTTGTTGGCGTCGTCAATCTTGCCCCCGGCGATGGCGTGCCGCAGTTCTTCAAGCATGACGCGCAGGGAAAACAGTTCGGCTGCCGGGAGATTTTTGCGAAGGGCAATTTCGGCACGGCCTTTTTCATATGCCTGCAGCAGCGTGTTCAACGCCTTGCCGGCCAGTCGGACGGGCTTGGCGACGGCCAGTTCTTCGTGTTGGTCGCATTTGACTTTCAAGCGGAATTCATATTCGCCGTCATCAAGGACCGCCAGGTCATTCGTAAGGTTGAAAGCGATGGGAAGCTCAAAGGCGACGGTATCCTTGTAATTGCCAAGGTCCTTGATCTTTTTGTTTCCCTGCCATAGTTCACAGGCGAGCGCGGTGTTTTCGGCGCCGGCAAATGCGGCGGCAACCTGGATGGTGGCTGCAAATGGTTTTGTCTGATTAACGATGGGCGCGAGGTCCACCCAGGCCGCCACACCATCCTGCCAGGCGTCAACGCCGCCGAGACCGCGCAGCAGATAGAACCCCATGTCCAGATTTATGGTTGCGCCGGGCTTGAGCGTGGTTTTCGGCGCAAAGATTTCCAGGGTGTAGAAGTCGCCGCCTTCCCAGATATAGACGCGCTGCACCTGCTCTTTCTTGAAGGCACAGACATAGGCGAGTTTCTGCCGGGTGTCAACAATCGCGGCCCAGTTTCCGGACGGCGGCATCCCATGTCCGGCATTGAGAGCGCGGAAGGGAATGTCCTTGACGGTTCCGCCAGTCGGGACGAAGAAACGGTCGGCGGTATCGGCCGCATGGCCGATCATGAGTTCCGGATGCCAGCGCAGGTCAAGTGTCTGGTCAAGTTGCGTGGCGTTGGCGCAAGCCAGTTTCAGGGTAAAGCCGGCGGTATCGCGCCGCATGCCGAAGGTTTGGGTGAGTCGCTGGCCCTGCGAGGGAGCAGCCATGGAAAAATCGGCGGTCAACAGATCATCCGTTTTTTCCCGTTCCTCCATCGCGAAGGCCTGGTCCAGGAACGGTCCGGGCAACCCCCCCGTTGCCGCCCAGCATTGCCCGGAGACATAGACTTGTTCGGTCATTTCATCCGCCGGTTTGATGGATGTGACGGCCGCTCCGGCGCCGGGATTGAGCGCAAAGGCGATCAGGGCGTTGGAAAAAATTATTTTACCGTTTTTTTTTTCAACGTCAATGGCGGCGCCCGGGGGCGCTACGGCGACTTCTTCAATGACAAGGTCACAGTAAAACGGGAACATATAGAAGTTGTCGGAACTCCTGATCTTGAATGTCTTTTCCCGCATCCGGAAGTAGTAGTCTTTGTTCACTTCAATGAGTTTTTTCTGGGATTCCTTGCCGCGGGTGACCGCCAGATACATGTCGCCGACTTTGGCATTGTCCCCCGATGCGAGCGTCGTGAGGGAGAAGACAAAATCGCCGTATTTCAGTGGGGCGGAATCCGAGAGACGGCCCTTGTAGGGCAATTTGATCGGTTCGTAATTGTCCCTGGTGCCGGAGGCGCCGGCCAGGGTAAAACGGGCAGGCTGGCGGCGGGCATCGGCGAATGTCAGCCCGGCCGGCGCTCCCCGCGACAGCAGTTTGCCGGGGATGCGGAAGACGCGGAAGCCGTTCACCGACAGGGTTTTAAAGGATGTGTAACCGTTGTGATATTCGGTTTTTACTTCCCGGCCGAAGAGATAATCTTCAATCGTGACTTTGCCGCGGACCTTGACCGTAAGTTCCTGCAGAGACCAATGGTCGGCCTTGGAGGTGAGAAGCAGATAGGTGTCTTTGCCGGGCGCTTTGTCACGCAGCGCGGAGTCCTTGCCGAACAATTTATCAAAAAGCGGGGCGTATTTGTCATACTGCCATTCCCGCAGGATGACGGAGGCGTCGGAAACGATGAACCGGGGCGTGAGGCCGAGTTCTTTGAGGGTTGTTTCAATTATGGCCGGGAAAGCCGCGTAGCGATGCAACCCGGGATTGAAGCCGAAAATAACGAATTTGCCTTTGCCGTAATCGGCGCTGACAAGCGCCGGGGCGGAGCCCAGCGTGGCCAGCGCGTTACCGCCGCCGGCCGGGGAAAAGACGCGGTCCGCTTCGGGGACGGCGATCGTCGCGCCGCCGATGGCAAGTTCCCTGGATTCCGTGAAGGTCGGCACAATCCCGATTTCCCGGAAAATGCCGTCCGATTTGTGGCCGTAATTATCGAATTCGCCGACGCGTCCCTCGGTAATGACGATGCCTCCTTTTTTGGCGTAATCCAGCAGTTTGTTCTGGACTTCTTCGGCAAGGAAACGCGCCTGGGGAACAAAGAGGACGGCGACAGGGGGCATTTTGTTTTCCAGGAGCATTTCTTCCGGGATGACGCGGGCCGAACGGTAATAATCCAGGAACAACTCATAATAATTCGCGACGGACTGAAGATGATCGGAGAAGGTTTTTTCGCCGCCCCAGCCCCAGCCCTGGTCATGAATCCGGGCGGTTTGGGAGAAAAGGATGCCGATTTCCGGGGCGGCGCGCCGGCCGTCAAGGATCAAGTGGTCAATTTTACGGGCGTCCCGGAGTGTCATGCGCAGCATGTTGCCGTATATTCCCGGCATATCAAGCGGATTGACGAAGCTGACGGCGTCGCCGCCGAAACTCCAGACGTGATGTTCAAAACCCAGGGCGCCGCCGGCGAGTTCTTCTATGAGTTTGCCGTTGACGTAAGTCACGGATGATTCCTGGTAAAGCCCGCCCCATTCGGAGGTCAGGTAACGTTTGGTTGTAAGGTCGTTGTAAATCCATTCCATGTTGATGTTGCAACAGGTGCCGTCGATGCCGCTGACGTCCTGGTGTTTGGTGACGTTGTAGAAATTGACGCCATAGAGGGGCGACTCTTTTGCGCCGGTTGAGGGCAGCTGAAAGACATCCAGTTCCGGGTCGCATTCCTTGACGATCCGGTAGAAATTGGCATAAAGGCTTTCCAGTTTGGCTTCACGGCAACGGCGCCAATGTTCCCAGACAGCATGTTCGGCGGGTGATGCCGGCTGGCGGACCGGCAGTTTTACTTCGGCAAAATCCTTGTAGGCGGAGCCGCAATGGGCATTCATGGCCGTAATGTCGTTATTATAGAATTTCCGCAGGTGATTCCGGAAGTCTTCTGCTGCGGCGGCGCCCCAGTATTGATAGCCAAGGCCGCATTCGTCGCCGGTGCCGATACGGAAATTGCCATTGCCTTTCCAGCTCCATGCATCCGTAATGTCTTTGATGTGTTTCCTGATGGATTCATAAGGATAATCAATCGGGTCCCGTTCGGTGATGGCGCCGTCCGCCGGATTGATAATGCCGCCGCCGGTGATATGGCGGGCGCCGGCGGAATAGACGAATTTATGGTCGCGCATGATGTTGCCGAAGTTGTCCCGGGTCTTCTGGTCGGCGGCATACCAGCCGTGGAAAGGTCCGCTATACACGTTCACGCCGATGTCCCGCATGGACTGAAAGAGCCGTCCGCGCATGCGGTTGAGGTTGGTCGGCAATGTCAGCGAGGCGATCGACGGAATGGTGCCGTATTTGTGTTTTACTTTTACGGGCGCCGGGCGCCGGACCGCGGCAACGGATTGGACCGCCCGCGCCTGCAGAGCCTTGAAGTCGGCATCGGCCGCGGCGACATCGGTCAGCAGGCTCTTGACGGCCGGGGCGATGCCCGCCGCCGGTTTTTGATTGAACAAATCCAATTCCTGGTTTTTGCGCCGGCTGCTCAAAGCGCCGAAACGCTCTGTGACCGCCGTGATGGATGTGTTGAATGTCTCATAGTCCGCCCCGGTCAGGTAGGCATAAATGGCGGCGTCCCGCAGGGCGGCCAGGGTGTCAAAATAAACAAAGCCGAAGTTGGACCAGTCGGCGTTAAGCTTGACAATGTCCCGGTAATACTGCTCCGGTTGCTCTCCGGGGAGTTTGCTTTCCAGAAGGTGCAGGATGGCCGTAAAGATTCCGGCCCCTTTTTCGGATTTCAGCAGTTTGCAGCCGACTTGGCCGAGTTCAACAAAGGTCGCGCCGAAGATCAGGTTGTTGTAATAGCGGTAGGCGATAAAATCCGAGCCAATTCCGTTGCGTTCGCGGTAGAGGTCGATTTTAAGGTCGGCAGCCTGGGCATAGTTGGCACCGTCGCCATAACTGCCGTCGCCGTTTTTGACGTTGTTCCAGGTGTCGGCCGGGGTGTAGCGGATGGACGGGTCGGCGGGAAAGACGGCGGGCAGGCAGTCGCCGGTTATGTCAACAACGGCGGGATTGATGGCCAGCGGGGAGATGACTTTCCGAACGGCCCAGTCCCAGCGATCCAGATGGCGGACAAGGAAAGGGGCGAACCAACCGCGAGAGTGCTGTTTGTAGATGATTTTGCCGTCTTTGTCGCGGGCCGGTGTTCCGTCTTTTTCCAGATTGAAAACAGACGGGACAATCGTGCTTGCGATCAGGTTGCCGCCCTGGGCTAAAAATTTAAAGATGCTGTCTTCGCCCTCCAGGGGGATGCAATTAACCGGGAGCAGCAGCGTATCATAATTTACGGTATTCAGAATGTCGGGGTTGCAGAGCTGCCGGTGGTCAATCCGGGTCGGTTTAAGGCCGTTTTTCCGGGCCTGCTCTTCAAACCATTCCAGCGGCCGGACCGGGATCGCGCCGTATTCGCCCGGAATCTCGTAGATTGCCAGGCGGGGTTTCTTCAGGGGATTGAAGGTTCGAGGTTTGAGTTCGGGGACTGCGGCGATTGGTCCGGAGGCCACGGCCGCGGAAGTTTTTTTATATTCGGCGGCGATTTCATCGGCGGTAAGCGTCCGGCGGTAGCATTTCACTTCATCAATGATGCCATCGAACCAGCGGCTGCTGGAGGATAGGAATTTGCCGATGGTGACGGGGATTTTCGGCGACGGCAGGAAATCACCGGTGATGAACGCGCTCAAGCCCTCCGCGGTGGCGCGTAATTTGCCGTTGACGTAGTAGCGCACGGCCATTTTGTCCGGGGCATCGGGCGCCGGTTCCCCAGTCATGGTCAGGTTGTAGAATGGCTGGATGGGTTGCGTGCCGGCCGTGAATGTTGTGTATAAAACGGCAGGCTTCAGCTGCCGGCCGGCCAGGGCAATGAAACTGCGATAGACATACATGCCCCAGCCATTTTCGTAGCCGCCGCGCGAAAAAAGGCTCATGCCATGTTCGTATTTTTCAGCTTTGAACCAGATGGAAAAGGTAAAATTCTTAAGGTTGTCAAAATCGGCGTGCAAGGGCAATTCCACGAAGGCGTCTTCGCCGTTCAGGCGGACGGCCTTGCCTTGCAGGCCGAATTCTTCCCATTGCGGATTGACCAGTTTCGCGTCGTGGCCGCGGCCGGAACTGTCTTTGGCCACAAGTCCGCCGCCTTCGTCAAACTTAAGATGGAGAATGAGCGCATCATCCGCCACGGCTCTCAATCCAAACAACATGACCAGCGCCGCGAGAGATGAAGTTAGTTTTTTGTGTCGGATAGACATGCCTGATGCCCTCATATGTAAACCCCTTTCCAATAATATTCCGAACAGTATCATCAATAATGAATTCTGTCTATTGCACTTTTTGAATATTTAACATCCAATATTTATTCTTCAAACAAGCCTTTTATCCAGCAGTAGAGCGAATCCGCGATCTGGCCGTAGCCCTCGTCCGACGGGTGCCAGCCGTTGCCGAGGCGCGTGATTTTTTCCGGGTTGCGGGCATTCACGGCCGCGGGCCATTTGGGGTAATTATGGACGGTATCGAGGTTGACATAGGCCGGGATAAGATGAATGTTTTCCTTTTCCCGTCCGCCGTATTTGGCAAGCATGCGTTCAATCACGCGGTGCTGGTTGCGGCGGGACTGCCAGCGCTTCAGCCCGCAGTCATAATTGGCGCCGAAAGCGTCCTGCGAGGCGGCCGGTGGCGTTATAAGAAAAAAACCTATCTTGGTATCGGCGCGCGCGGAATGAAACGCCTTGACGAGGTTGTCGAAATTGGCCAGCATGTCGTCAATGCTTTTGTCAATGCTTTCATCCTGAGCGCCCGTATTGTCATTTATGCCCAGCTGGATTGTTATGATATCCGGCGCCTGCCCGTCGCTGTATATGTCCAGGTACTTTTGAAAATCAACCTTGGGTTTTCCGTTCGGTCCGGGAAAGAGAAACGGACTGGAACGTTCGTTTTTGTTCGTGGAGTAATATTTGGCAAATCCTGCCGCCGTCCATCCGCCGTAACCTTCATACCTGACTTCCTGGGGGAAATTTGTAAAGCGCGTTGGTTGGCGCTTGCCAATCATTGTGATTTTCGGGTTGCCGGGCTTTTGGCACAGTTTGAAAAATTCCGCCGGATACACGCCCCGGCCGGTTGAACTGGAACCGATAAGCAAGCAGGACAGCGGCTTGTCGGCGCCCCCGTTCGGCGGGACCACCCGGATTTTCGTGCCGGCGGTGGCCTGCAGGGTGTTGTCCCCGTCATAAACGCTGATTTGCAGGTCGTGCGTCCCGACGTCATTGGTCGGGTTGGGCGTAAAAGTCCAGCGTTCCGCCTGCTGCTTGCCCTTCGCGCACTTGACATCAAAGACATAATTGTTGATGTTGGGCGTGAGGACAATGTTGTCGAAATAGATGTTGATCTCGCGTCCGGGGGCCGCCTGGATTTCAGGGGGCAGGACGAGGCGCAAGCCGCGCGGCAGGTTTACGGGGTATTCGAGACCGTGCCCTGCGTCGCACAAAAGGAACAGGCAATTACGTCCAGAGCCAAAACGGAAAAGCATCTTTTCATCAGCAAACACCTTGCTTTATGATTTTTATCTGATTAATAACACCATAAATTAATTTCGTCTATTGCACAAAACGATGTTTAATTGCGCTTTTCCGGTCATTCTGAGCGTAATATGTGGATCATTTATCGGCAGCCATCCAGACCGGCTTCCAGATACCCCCGGCGCCGGCGGTATCTTCAACCCTGATGACCAGCTGCTGTTCCGGCTTCTGCCAGTCCACGCATTGATCGATCCGGATTGCAAAAGGGAGCAGCCAGTTATCCGGGTTGTCATGTAAACGCTCGCCGGCCAATTTGCCGTTGAGGAAAATCTTGCCGGACTCGTCCACGGCGCCGAAATAGAGATATATTTTCCGGCCTTTCCAGTTCTCCGGTATTTTTATTGTTTGTGCATACCAGCCAATGCCATCGTAATTTTTAAGTTTTTCTTGTAATTCCGGCGATGAGCATTTGCTCTTTTCCCAAAACCCGGACTGAATTGTGGGCCATGAGTCAATCTCCTCCGGCAATGTGTTCTGCCATTTTACGGCCAGGCCTGCGTTTTCGGCATCAAGCTTGAATGACCATGTATCCCGCAGTTTCTGCAGCTTAAGCGCTGAAGGGGAACTAAAACCGAGCAATGGAATTTGAGCAGTCAGCATAACCGGGTATTCCTGGCAGCCTTTTCCTTTAATATACTCCATCAGATCCGTTTTCTTGCCATTGAAATCAATGTTGCCGGCCAGGTCCATCAACCGGCACTGCGGCGAAAGCGTGATATAGGAAAGCAGTTCCCTTGCCAGCGGCGCGTCGACACGGCAGTTTTTGAACACAACCCCGCCAAAATCGCCTATGGCCCCAGCCCTGACCAGGAACCAGATTTGGGCCAAAGTATTGGTCGGGTTATTGACACTACAGTTTTCCACCATGACCTTCTCGCCATCGCTCCGATGCGAACTAAAGCAGAAGGCTGCCGCCCCGGTGTTTTCAATTTTGCAGTCGCGAATAACAAATTTGCCTCCACGCAGCGTTCCGGATGGTTCGGCGGCCCCCCCCGTCATTGACGAAAAGCCGTATTGACCGCCGCTGGCGACACATTTTTCAACCGTTATGTCAGCGGGATATGGAGAATCGCCGGACACCCCCAGGGTGACATTGACGGCACTGTGAGCGTTATTCTCAAAACGGCAGTTTTCCACCCGGCAGTTGACCAGTTTTTGGTTCGGGCTGTTTGGTTCAAAATCCATGCCGCATTGCGGGGCCGCCCCCTTGGTGTTTTTGATCACGCTGTTACGTACAAGAAAATTTTCTGCACCTATAACGGATATGCCCTGACGGTGATGGCTGTCCAGTATTACGCCGTCAACGACAAGGTCCTTGACGTTATGAACATAAATGCCATCGCCGCCGCTGCTCCGCAACGTCAGCCCTTCCACGCGGACTTTTTCGCAGGAGAACAACGCCAAAGTGTGCCGCCACTCGGCCGGCTTGTACTGCTGCGGGTTCTGGTAGTCGGATTTGTTCATTGTGCCAATCCCCTTGCCGAGCAATGCCAGATTGGTGCAGCCCTTGGCCAGCATCAGGGCATCCCCTATCCCTTTGAAAAATCCGGGCAAGGCCTTGATTTCGGCGCCATCCTCAAACTCGATCTCCATATTGCTGGGCAGTTTCAGTGTGGACTTGACCAGCCAAGGCCCAGCTTGACGGCTGACGACAAGCTTCTTCACTCCGGAATCCAGCGCAGCCTGCAGGCTCGTTGTGCTGTCGGCCGGATCGTAGCCCCACCATTCGGCGCGCGCTTCAACCCGTGTTCCGGACTTCACATCCGCCAACTCCCGGCTGTAATCGGCGCCCTGACAGGTTGCCGCCAGCATAATAAACAATGAAACCGCGATACTCCTATATAACATCTTATCCTCCTCCAATTATTTCGCCGGATTGTTCGAGTCACCCTGCGTGACAAATACATTTTCAGGAGAGTTGCCATATATCGGGAGCAACGGATCCGGAAACATGACAAACACCAGGCCGGCATTGCGCAGGGTCAGAGATCCCAGGCGCGGTTTGGCGGCAGGGGTCGTCTCAACCGTAAAATACTTGGAACGCACAATGTTGCCGGCCGCAGCCACGGCAATACCATCGATTCTAATTTCCGCATCGAGCTTGCTATCGCCGCTGCCGGCCACTTCGATGGTAAAGGACCCCACCCCGGCGGGCACGGAAAAATAAAGCGTCCCGTTCGGCCCGAAAAGATTGCCGGTGTGAGCTTTTGGGGTGCTCCAAAGGCCCCAAGGGACGGAACAGCCACGCACAGCGATGCAGTTTACGCCCGCGGCCAATTTCAGGAGATGCCCGCCGTTTTGGCGCGGCGTAAAGCGGAATTCCTGCGCCTGCTTGGCGCGATATTCCAAAAGTCCCAAAGCGATGTTGGTTCCGCCCGGTGCCATGAGGCCCAACTCCAGAGACGGGGTCGGGTACGCACCCAGCCGCAAATATTCCAAGGTCAAAACAACCTCTTTACCGGCCTGCGCATAGAGGAACATGTCCGCACTCCCGCGCGCCGTCAACGGCGCCCTCTTCTGACCGGGGACCGCAGGGAACCCCGCCGGGCGCAAGACGCCGGGCTCAACCTTTTTGACCTGCAAAACCGGCGGCGTCCGGTCCCATTCCCGGCTTGCTACAAACTCCGACAGCTCAACCGCATTCCCATTGAACAGCACCCGGCCGGAAATTTTTTCCAATGCCCCGGCCCCGTTACTGAGGTTGACACAGTCGATTACTGCAGAGGCGTTGGTTGCATCGAAACGGCAATTAACGGCATTAAGATGGCCCGCTTTGTCGGCAATACTTTTGCGCAAATAAAAATAAATCGGCGCAACGGCCGAGCTTTGCGCCGCCACGACATTATCCAGCTCGATCTGGGGCCCGCAACTGCGGACCGTATCGAGATAAATGGAAGTGAAGGTCGGCGCAGTGATTCGGCAGTTACGATAAACGATTTTGCCTCCGGCCAGATCGCCCTGCCGCCGCAAATGCGCAAACGAAATGCCATAGCGGCCGCCCTGGAAGTCGCAGTTTTCGACCACAATATCCACCGGCGTTGACTTTGAGGTCAGCACCAGCGAAACGTTGATGCCGCTTTCAGCGTTGTTCTCGAAACGACAGTTTTCCACCCGGCAGTTGACCAGCCGTTCTTCCGGGCCGTTCGGCTCGAAATCGATGCCGCATTCCGGCGCGGTGCCCTTGGTGTTTTTGATCAAGCTGTTTCGCAGCAGCAGGTTCTCGGCATTGATCACGGATATGCCCTGACGGTGATGATCGTCCAGCACAACATTCTCGATCACCAGATTCTTGACACGGTTCACATAGATTCCATCGCCGCCGCTGCTCCGCAGCGTCAGGCCCTCGATCCGCACGCTCTCGCAGCCGAACAACCCCAGCGTATGACGATGTTCGCCCGGCAGATAGAGCTTCGGATTCTGCTGGTACTCGGACTTCAGCATCGTTACAAACCCCTTGCCGTGCAACGTCAGGTTCGTGCAATGCTGCGCCTTCATCAGCATGTCAGTGTTTCTCTTAAAAGCCCCCGGCAGGGCCTTGATTTCGGCGCCGTCCTCAAACTCGATCTCCATATTGCTGGGCAGTTTCAGCGTGGACTTGACCAGCCAAGGCCCAGTTTGACGGCTGACGACAAGCTTCTTCACTCCGGAATCCAGCGCCGCCTGCAGGTTCGTTGTGCTGTCTTCCGAATTGAAGCCCCACGATTCGGCTCGCGCTGCCGACCGCTTGTCCGAAGGAAAGCCCTTGACCTGGCGAAGGAGGTCTCCCTGCCGACAACCCGCCGACAGCAGACACAAAACCGCGAAAGAACCGAACCACATATGCCAGCGCGTCACCTGCCGGGATGAAGCATCCCGCCAATCCATAGGTTCATTCATGGCAGAAAGCCCCCGTTTATTATTAGACTTTCAAACACACAACGAGGAAGGAATCTAGCCTGCAAAAAAGCGCTTGCTATCCAATCTCTGCCTGGCATTCGATGAAAAGATTGGCCTCCGGATGCCCTGCATCCCAGAGGCGCGCGACCGTTTCCCGCACGGCACAGGCGCAACCTTCAAATATATTGGAACGGTACATACCGCGCGGCGCCCGGCCGAAACAATCGGGGTTCAGCACCAAGACGGCCGTCTCCGCTTCGTTGAAGCCGAAAAAAGTGTTACCGATCAGCTTGAATACGCCGCTGATCGCGACGGCAGCCGCCACATGGTCAGCATTGCCGCGCACAACCTGGTTGTCCCGGAAAAGCGATGTCGGACTGCCATGGCTGATCAGCTGCACCGGCCGCAGGCAACTTTCGATCGTATTGGCGTGGATATTCCAATTGGCCGAAGGCACAATGATCTCGAAGGCTTGGCCGATTTCCAGGCCATGCGGTTCGCGCAGCGTGAACCGGATCGCCTCCGGGTCGAAGTCCTCGATCGTCAAAGCTCCCGCCGGCCGGCCGTCACGCAACGGAACCATCGTCCATCCGCGGTAACGATGCGATTGTCGCCGTTCGAAAGGAACATCGACCGTGACTCTTGCCAGGGCCTTAGCCGGATTGCACCATTCCCGGAAATCCTGCAGACCGCCTGCATGCGAAAAGGACTTCGGCCCAAAGATCTCGCCCACCTTGGACCGGGGCGACGCGGTTACGATGCCTGCCCCGCAATTCCGGATCAGGTTGTCATGAATGTTCGCATTCAAGGAAGGCTCCGTGATCCGGATCGCGGTCACATCCTTGTTTACCCCATCGCGGACATAGATCTGGTTGTCGCTGACCAGCACGTCCGGCGCCGCGACATGAATCGCCGTACGGGGCCTGGATTCTTCGTCGACATTGGTCATATCGAAGATATTGCCGGTAACGGTCGCGTTGGCTGACGGCATGTCCCGGTCGCTGCCCGTCCCCATGATTTGGACCGCCGAGGCGTTGTAATTGACGAACAGGTTGTCGCGAATGATGATTTGCGCCGCACCGGCGGTTGCGCCGATGATGCTTCCACCGTAGGAGATGCGGCCCTCGAACACATTATCGGCCACGATATGCTGGCCGGACTGGTATTTCTCAAGGTCGGCCCCCCGCCCGCGGATGTTGCCCATGGCAACCGGACCGGCATTGCGCACGTAATTACCGATAAACCGGACGAATCGGGAGGCGCCTTCCCAAGAGCAGCCGCCCACATCCACGATCCGGCAGTAAAGCACGCTCGTATTCTCCGCCCGATCATTGTTATTGAAGGCATTGCGGGCGGAATCGACGACCGAGCAGCGCAGAAAAGTGATGTCTTTCGTGTAATGTTCGGGCTCCTCCGCGCCCTGGCGGTGCGGGCCACGCGAGTAGAAACATTCATGGGCCATGCCGGTCCCATGACAGTTCTCCATCAGCACGCGTTCCGTGCCATGGATGCCCACGCCGGCGCACCAATTGGCATAGAAGCCCCAGATGTACCAGGCGCCGAGCAGGGGGATATTGCCGCAGCAATCGCGCTTGTCGAAACCCGAATGGCCGACCATCTTGAAATTGCGGATGTTGACCTCGACGCCGTTGGTCAGCGTCAGGCAGGCGCCTTCGCCCTGCCGGATATCAAGGACCGTGTCGACCCCGCTGGCGCCCTCGAGCGTGAGACCGCCGGCATCGTTTACGCAAAGGCCGTGGATCAGCCGGTAATGTCCCACCGGGAAATAAACATTTTTTTTTGCGCTGATCGCATGGTCGATCACCGCCTGGATCGCATCGTCATCGCGGTGGCGCATCACGGCGTCGCTTGTCGAACGCATCGGCGCATCCCGCAAAGTGACCACCTTCCCATCGACCGCCTCGATGGTCGTTGTCAGGAAGCTGCGCAGGCTGAACAAAACGGTATAGCCGCTCGTCCAGTCATAGGCATTAAAGCGCGCTTCGATCCCATCGCGCAGCGGCTGCCAGTCGCCGGTGATCGGAACGACGGGATGCCACGTGCGCCCGAAGTCTTCCGACCAGCGGAATGCGGCGGAATCGCCCTCCGGCATATCGAGAAAAATCGAGAGCCAATCGCCCTGGCTGCCGTCATAGCCCCGGAGTTCCGCGCGGGCGCCGAGTTCCCTGGGCCAGATGACGCTCTGGCAAGCTTTTTCGATGCAGCTCTTCATCTTTTGGGAATAAGCGCATTTGGAAACGACAACATCCTGGCCTGGCTTGAAATCGCCCGGATCGGCCACCGTGATCCGGCGCGCACCGGCGGTTGTCACCGCAACGGTTTCAAAGGCCGACCCGGAAACTCCGCAATCGCGCACGTTCAACCACTGATCGCCGGACGCGCCATCATGTCCTGCGGCGGTTTCCGACAATATTTTCGACTTACTTGTATACGGGATCGATTGCATGGGGAATATTCCTTGTTGTTAGTTAAGGGACCAACCGCTCGAAACAATGAATTGAAGCGCGCCATCGCCGGACACCTAAAGCACACGAACCTGGATATCTAGGAATGGTCTGTAAAAATCAGCGCATCGTTAAAAACACCGTCCTTATAGATTACATCCCCGTCCAGCTCGACCACCGGGTCATGCATGTCGAAATCGACATGCTCGGGGGCGTGAATGACTTCATTCCGGCGCGTATTATTGCCCAAGGCCACATGGACGGAATGGGTCTGGTGCGTGCCATCCAGGTACCAGCCGTATTTATCGTTCTCAAGGGAAGTGGTTGTGACCAGCCCCACCTCATCGGCAATATTGGCCTTGGGCACGCTGGTTTCGATCCATTTGCGAAGGCGGGCAACCTGCACAGGATCGCCGCTATAGTCCGTGACAACGCCATGCTCCAAATTAATGACCAACGGCTGTTTGTACAGCTCCTGATAGCCATGAATTGCCGGGCGAATGGGAAACCCCCTCTGCCCATACGCGCATTGGGAAGCGCCGTCCACGACAAGCTTGCCGGTAACATTGCCGCTATTGGGCACAATCGCCACCTCAGCGTAAAAAGGGATGATCGCCATGACGGCATACATTCCCGCCGGCTTGGCGCCCACCTCGCAGGTAAAATCCGCGCCCAATGCGGTGGTAACGCGCAGGCGCCTGGCCTTCTTAAGCCAGACCAGCAGTTTCTCCGTGCGTTCGCGGTAATGCAGAATTTCCTGCGGATCGAAGTCCCACTCGCTCATACCGCGCGCCTCGAGCGTGTAACGCCGGCTCTTGCCAAGCAGGGCCTTGTCGCAGTCATCCGAATTGCCCAGGAACATGCCATAGTCGGTGAGCATCTGGTCGGTAACCATGAAGCAGATATCGGCGTTCAGGATGGCCGCCTTAAGCGGCGCGATCACCGGCATTTTCAAGTAGCGCTCGCGAGAGCCATACATATCGATATCGATGACGATGGCCTGCATGCCGATATCCCGCGCGCAATCGCACAAAGCCCGCGCATTGGTGTAGGAATGGCTGTCCGCGACCACCACCACCGACTCGCCGGGCTTGCCGGAGGCCAGGTCTTTGAGAATAAACTCCGCGTTTTTCCAGATGCGTTCGTTGCCTTTACAATAAATCCGCATGATATTTTTCACCTATGCGATCGACAGTCCAAAGCACTAGTTCTTCCTGCCCGCCATCAGTCGAGTAGGCTTTCCAGCAGTTTTTTGGCCGCCTGGATGTCCCTTACCTGTTCCGCGCCGCTGATTTCCCGCTCAATAATAATATACCGGTCATAGCCGATAGCCTTGAGCCCGGCAATCAAAGCCGGGTAATTGACCTTGCCCTGCCCCAAAGGCATTTCCTTGCCCAGATGCCGCCCATCCGGCGGGCAGAGGCCGTCCTTGCCGTGGACATGCCTGATATGCTTGCCGAACACGTCAAGCGCATCGATCGGGTTGCCCATGCCGTACATCAGGAGATTGGCCGGGTCCAGATTGATGCCGACGTTTTCGCAGGCGATATCTTCGATCGTCCTTAACAATGTGACGGGCGTCTCCTGCCCGGTTTCGAACAAGAAATAAACGCCGCACTTCTGGCAATAGCGGGCAACCTCCCGCAAGGCGCAGACCACGCCCATGTATTCCGGATTATTCGGATTGTTGGGAATGAAGCCGGCATGACAAATGATGTTCGCGATGCCGATGGAACGCACAAAATCCGCGCATTTCTTGAGGGCATTGATGCCTTCAAGCCTGTACGCCGGCGGCACAAGGCCGATCGTCACCGGCCCGCGCACCAAGTCCCACTCGCGCGGCCCGCCCCAACTGCACCCGACCGCGGAAATCTCCACCGCATACTTTTGAGCAAGCTTCTTGATAGTTTCCGCGTTTGCCGCCGTGAACATCTCCGGCTTTCCGCCGCTCAGCTGACAAACACAAAAGCCCAATTCCTTTACCCGCTTGAAATCCTCCTCGAGTTTTTCAACGGATTTGATCCTGACGATCGTTCCCAGCTTCATGAGCATTGACTCCCTTGATTTTTGACCGATGCGCAGCGACCCAAACATCTATTTGATGGGCAGCCATGTTCCGGACGCGGTAGTCTCCATCAGCGTATCGAGGATTTGCTGGCATTTGACGCCGTCGTTCAGCGACGGAGCAAGGCCGTCGCCGCCGCCCCTGACAATATCCAGGAAGGACTCGGTCTGATCGGCATAAAAACGGTCGGGCACTTTGACGGTATGCAGGCCATGCGTCAGGCGATCGATATCGCCCGTGCAAACCTCCAGCACATCCAAGTTGTTCAGATCGATGGCCAGAGAGCCCTTGGTCCCGTAGATCTCGTATTTCACCGCACTTTCACAACCCACGGCGCACCTTGAAATCGAAAAGGTGGCCTCCGCCCCGCAAGCCAGCGAGGCAATGACATTACAGTAATCGTCGGTATCCACCGTCGCGATTTCCTCCGAGTCCTCCCGTTTACGCTGTTTGACGGCAATGCCGGTCCGGGCGAACACCCCGGTAAAATCGCCCAGCAGGAACCTGGTCATATCCAGCATGTGCGATCCCAAGTCCCCAATCACGCCGGTGCCCGCCAATTTTTTAACGAAACGCCATTCCAGTCGCCGGCCTTCCCTTAGCCCGCTCGACTTGAAATATTGCGCAAAGACGTTCAAGATTTCGCCCAGATGACCCTGCGCAATCATCCAGCGGGCAAACCTGACCGCCGGCCGGAAGCGCATCGAAAAGCATATCATCCCCGGGACCCCGGCCCTGGCGGCCGCCTGTTCGATTTTCAGCGCATCGGCACAATTAAGCGCCATAGGCTTTTCGACGGAAAACGGCTTTTTCGCTCGAATGGCTTCCATGGCCGGTTCCATGTGCATATAGTTCGGCGTGCAGATTTCCACGGCCTGCACTTCCGGGCAGGCAATCAGCCGGCGGTAATCCGTAAAACGCCGGTTTTCAGGCACGCCATACTTTTCGCCGACAGCCGCGAGCACCGCCGTATCGATATCGCACACGGCCGATATTTCCCCACCCTTGCACTTTTGAATGCCCGGCAAATGGACGCCGGTCGATATCCCGCCAAGCCCGATGACGCCAATCCTGATTCGCGACATTTTTCCACACGCCCCTTTCATCCGGATTATTGCCTCCAAAAAGCCGTTAGCGCCTTTTACCCGGCGCATCCACACCATAACGTATTGAAATATATCAGTACATATCATCTAGTCAACAAAAAAACTAATTCCTTTCGCCGTTTCGATGGGATTATGAGGGTTTGGCGGCCATCGCTTTGCGCATTATTGAAACGGAGCGGCGCTTCCTTATACGGACCGGCTTAACACCTAAAAAGTTAATAAACGCCCGCGCCGCCAAACGCACAGGAAAAACGCCTTGCATTCTCGCCGGCAAGTTCCATGGTGATTGCCCAAATTGTCCGGCCGAACCGGCCATTTCACTGGAACGATATTATTACGCCTTTGGGCGGCACCACCCAGCCCCAGACGATAGTGCCGGGGCTGCCGGTCGATGCCGTCGGCACAGTATAATAACTGCCGCCATTCACATAATTGGAAATAACACTCAGGGACTTATCGAATGTTCGCCATACGGCAATCCGTCCTCCTCCTCCCCCTCCACCGCGGAAAGTGCCTCCATATCCTGAATTGCCGCCGTTGGCCTGCAAGACGCCATTAGAACTGCCGATAAAAGTGCGACACTTGATGTAAATCGCGCCGCCGGAAGCCCCGGGCCCATAATTAGCGCTGCCCAGAAGGGCATTGGCCGTAATATTGCCATTAACAACCACGGCATCGGCAGCACGGATCTGAACGCTGCCGCCGCCAAAAGCGCCGTTCCAAGTATTCATAGCGGTTGCGCTTCCGGCACGCGCTCCACTCCCCGCTTCCACGGGAAAATTGGATGAGCCGTAGGTCGGACCTCCGGCCACGGCCACGTAATTATAATTTCCGGTCCCGCCAATCCCGCCATAGCCCGAACCGGCATTATAGGCTGTCGCGCAACCCGGTCCGCAGGCAACATTGCCCACGACCGTGCCCGGACGCAACCCGCCGGCATAGCCGCGCGCATCGGCATTGATCCCGCCGCCTTGATCCAGCGTCATTTTGACTAAATTGAATAAAGGAACGGCCCCATTAGTGGGATGGGCAGCCGGCAAAACCCAGCAGTTGGTGGCCACCCTCAGGTGTCCGGCATTTACCACGGCGCCGTAGCCGGATTCCAGTCCTTCGTTGGTGAGCCCGGCAGAGATATAAAACCGGCCGGAATTGGTCAACGTCAGGTCCCCGGAACAATTCAGGCTCGCGCCGGTTGGCGACAAGTATCTGGCCGGACTGGCCATATTTGTTTCATAGGCATATCCGAGAGTCAAAGACGCGCCGCTAAGCAGGATTTGGCCGCAAGAAATCACGGTATTATCGGTTATTTCGAGTTTGGACAAGTTGCAATTCGTGCCGGCAACGGTCAACGTGTTGGTAACTGTCAGGTTGAATGCCGGCAGCCGCGCCCAGACGTTGCTGACCACCAACTCGGAAACGGACACTTGAGGAAGAACCCCGGGCGCCATCCACTGGCCGGTGAAAAGGTTGGTAGGCGAAAAGAAATAGGCATCGGGAAAATAGAGCGTGCCGATATCGCCGGGTAAATATGGAACCAATGCCGTTGCCGCGCTCACCCCCGAGGCGGCTGCAAAGCGAATGGACGGCACCGGCACCAAACTCTGGGCATCATGATCGTAGATGACCGCAATGCGTCCGCCGCCGCCGCCGCCGCCGCCAACGGGGCTCGAGTTAATTCGCGCGTTTCCGCCGTTGGCGGTGATCACGCCGTTGGTGCCTGTGATCGTCCTGCAGGTAACATAAATGCCTCCGCCGGAACCGCCGGCACCAACATAACCATTAGCGGCGGAAGAGTTGGCCACTATGCCGCCGTTAACCACCACCATCTGTACGGCGGTAATGCATATGGCGCCGCCGCCGTGTCCGCCCCAGTTGTTTTTCGAACCATAAACACTCCCCCCGCTGCCGGGATATAACGGTGCTTCGGCGGTGCCGTAGGTATTGGCCTGGAGATCACGAACTTGGCTATACACACCTACCCCGCCATACCCGCCGCCACCGGCGCCTAAGCTATTCAGCGTTGTACCGCCGCCACCCGGTCCATTGCCGTCAGGATAAAAGTCGCCTCCCGGACCGAGCCCGCCGGCATAACCCTTGTCGGTGACGTTAATCGATCCATTGGTTTCGATAATCAACGTCGTACAGTTCACGCTCACGCGGTTGGACATGACATTGTTGCTGAAAGGCCCATAGCAGGTCAGAATCCCGCTATTTTTGATTGTTAAATTAGTGGCATAAATCGTCGTATCCCAGTTGGAGCACGAAACTATCACGTTGCTGATGATCAAAGAGCTTAAGCGCGCCGTCGAATTGGTCAGATATACAAAGGCGCCCAGGTTGGTGATGACCACGTCATCGCCGGCCGCAGGCACACCGGCCTCTGTCCAGTTCGCGGCCTCAGACCAGTCGCCGGCGGTCGTATTCCAGGTTTTAACACCCGCTCGCGCCGGCATCTGCCCGGCGGCAAATACGATCATCATTCCAACCGCATATTTGATCATAGAATGGATGTGCATCGTCTCCATATCCCGTTAATTGGTTGTCCCACCTTGATAGATACCTGAAATATTTGAGCGAATCCATGTTATCATATTGCCTTGTTCTTTCCACCCATTTTTAATGAATAATTACAGCAAAGCAAATCCGCCAGGCAGTTCTATTTCTCAAGAAGCGCAAATCGTTCCGTAATCCGGCTGATTGTGGCGCCCAGGTCATTGTCCGTTTGACTTTCGGCTGCCGTCTTGAAATCCTCAAGCAGGACAAACGTTTCGAAGATTTCCTTCTTTTGCGAGTCCCCCTTGTTTTTCCTGATTTCAATCAAGCGGGCTTTCCAATCGCTGTAAAGGAGCAACTGACGTTGCTTTTCCTTGCCCGCCAGGCGCAGCGGTTTCCGCAACTTGAGCGGATCCGTGATGCCATCCGCCCGCAAAGCAACTTCCAGTTCATAGGCGCCGTCGCTCAGCGTTTCAGCCTGCAATTTAATGTCATGGACCAATGGTTGTTCCAGCGCAACCGAGTCGTCGAACGTTGCCAGATCCTTGACTTTGCGGCCGTCCATCAGCAAGACAACTTCCCCGCGCACATGCCTGGGCGCGGCCTGGGCGCTGCCGACCTCCAGCCGGATGGGAATCGGCCGGCACTGGTCCGCCGTCCGATTCAGCGCAAGATTCAAGCCGATTCCATCTTGAAACACATCCAGACCGGAGACGCCCCGCAACAGCAAAAGGCGGTGCCGCAACGTCACCGCTTGGCCCTGGGCGGTATCCTTTTTAACGCCAAACAACTCCAGCGTATAAAATTGTTGATCCATCCACAAATAAACCTTTTCCACATCATCAAGGTTAAAGGCATCGATATAGGCCAGTTGTTCTCCCCGATCCACAATGGCGGCCCACGGGATTTTAGGCGTATGTCCCTGACCGCTTTGCGAAGCCAGGAAAGGCAACCGGACAATCTCCGGAATAACGAACAAGTCCTTTTCATCAGCCTGCCCGCCAATATTTAATTCGGCGTGAAAAACAAGTTGGAGCGGGTAGGCAGCCCCGATTGTGGAATGATTGAAATTCATCGACTGCACGTCCAGCGCAGCTTCGCCCCGGCGTAAGGTCAGGATTTTTTTCAAGCGCACCATGTTGAAAGGCTCGGTCATTTCAAGTTGAACCTGGCTTTCATCCGGCAGGTCTTTCAAAATCTTGACCTGCATTTGCCGGTTGATGAACGAACCGGGGAAGCGGCCATCGTGTTCCGAGAGCGCCTGCGTAGGACCGAACCGGGTCACCTGATTGGCCTGGTCATCGCTCAAGCAGAACTCGATGATCCGCCCACCTTGATCGGCATCCAGACGGACACGGACAAAGCCGTTGTCCATGGTCAGGATGTTTTTGACTTGCGTCACCGAACAGGCTGGAATCGGCGCAGGATCCTGTCGATTATCAATGCGCGCAATCATGGCAAACGGATATTTGAAGTGACAGCTATCGCAATGCACCCGGAACTGCTTGGCTCTGAAATTGAAAACATAGTCCGTTTTCGGCAGCATACGTTTTTTTTGCTTCTCTCCTTCCTTGCTGACGATCAAATAGGCCTCGCCCTGATCCTCGTTATCGCCGGAGGCCGTCGTGTTGAGTTGGAATGTAAACCCCTCGATGTTCAAGGGCTTTTCGTCATATATATAGCCCTCGTACGGCAGCGTAACGGAGGCCTCCTCATGAACGGCTGTCGTCTGCTCCCGGGCCGGGCTTGCCGCCGGAGCGGTGGACGGCGCCGCTTCACTCCCCACCCCGGCAAGCTGAAAGACCCGGCCGCCATTGGCCAGCAACGTTGTAAAACAGGTGTATTGACCGTCATAAGTCACCGGCAAATCCCTGCCAAACAGATAGTCCCGGACTGTGCGCCGGCCACGCACCTTGATTTCAACCGGCTCCAGCGGCGCCGCTCCGGCGCGCCAGGTACAGATCAAATAGTCCGAGTTGTCGTAGCGCCATTCCCGGAACAAAACCGTATCGTTGCTGCAAACATATTTTGGGGCTATATTCAAATTTTTCCAGATCCGATCGATCACCCCGTCGGTACAGGCATATTTCCAAAGCCCGAACGAGAACCCGGAAAACACAATACGCCCCTTACCCAGCGGGACAGACACCAATGCCGGCTGGCCATCCGCATATGACGCCAGGACCTGGCTCGAATCGTTGATGGAAGCCGGCACAAAGAGGTCATCCTGGGCTGACAACGCATATGTGATATTGTCCAGCATCAAGGTCCGGTCCTTGACAAAGGCCGGCACAATGCCGGCTTCCTCGAACACGAGGTTCAACGAGTGCCCGAAATTATCGAAGCGCCCGCCGCGTCCTTCCACCAGCAGGTTGCCGCCGTTCCGCACATAGGCAACCAACTTTTGCTGGACGTTCTTGGGCAGGTATTCAGACTGTGGCATCACCAGCAGGCGCAGCTGGCTGAGGTCTTCGCCTTCCAGCAACATTTCCTCGGGTATCACCCGTCCGGAGCGGTGGAATTTAAGGAAGTGCGTGTAATAATTGATCACGGACTGGACATGTTTCGAAAAGGTGCCCTTACCTTTGGCGCCCCAGCCTTGATCGTGCACCCGGGTGGTGTTGGAGAACAAGATGCCGATTTCCGGCTTGGCGCGAACCCCGTCCAACAGAATGTGCTCGATTTGCTTGAACTCGGCGATAACCTGACGGGCGGTCCAACCATAGAGGGTCGGCAGTCCGGTGAAGTCGACATAATTAGCGCCAAAACCACCCCAGTTCCAAATCCACAAATTGATCCCGCAGAACCCCCCACTGACCTCCTCCCAAAGCTTGGCAGCCACGAATTTAGTGCCTTCCATGATATTGCCCGGCGTGCTGTAAAGCCCGCCCCATTCGCCGGTCATCACGGGCTTGCGCGTCAGGTCCAGATAGATCCACTCCTTGCCGGGATTTACCGCCGTGCCATCCATGCCGTTGATATCCTGATACTTGGTAAGGTTATAAAAATTGACGCCATACAAGGGCGAGTCCATGCTCATGGTGGAGACCAGATGCGAGACAAAGACATTCGGCGCGTATTTTTTCACGGTTGCGTAGAAAAACGAGACCCATTGCTCATAGGTCTGTTCCCGGAAATTGCGCCAGTGCTCCCAGTTACAGTGTTCGCTGAGCGTCGCCGGCTGACGGGTCGGAAGGGCAATATCCGCGAAATTCGTGAAGGTCGTTTGCCAGTGGGCGTTCAGGGCGGTAATGTCGGGATATTTCCCGGCAAGGTATTTCTGATAATCGGCGCGGGCCTGGCTTCCCCAATATTTATATTTCAAGCCCGTTTCCGAAGAGGCATCGATCCTCAGGATGTCACAATCCTTCCAGGCCTCCAGCGTGGCTTTTATCTCCTGCTCTGCCTTCGCGTAATCGAGAACTTGAGGCTTCGATTCCGTGATCGTGCCGGTGGAAGGATTCAACTCGCCGGATGAAGGACGTACCTGACTAAAGCCATATTGGGTGCCAAGATCGATTTTGAAATTTTTCATCTGGGCGCGGACCCTGGGATCCTCCCGATACCACTTTTGGATCCGGCCATTATCGGCATCGAGTCCCAATAACTTCAAAGTCCTGAAATGCGATTCGCGCAAGACATAAAGGTTGTAAGGCAGGGTAAGATATGATTCCGCAACGAACGTTTTCAACGGATGCCTGATGGCCGGTTTGGCCGGCGGCTTGACTCCCTTCAGGGCGGAGGCCGCCTGCTGCCGGAACTGTTGGAACGTCGACCGCGCCTCAGCGATCCGGGCCAGCAGGTTTTTGCGCCCGGCATCCTGCTTTTTAAAATCGACCGACGCCGCCAGCAGGGAATCGATCTGTTGCTTGGCATTGACTATCCCGGAGACCTGCGCGACACAGTCGGTAATTGCCCCGCAGAAAACCTGCCAATCGCGGTTGGTCGATCCATTGTAGGAATAAATGGCCGCATCGCGCAAGGCCGCCTGAGTCTCCATGAACAGGCCCCCCAAGTCACTCACCTCCCGGTTAACCTGGATCAAGCGCTCGTAATAGGCGGCGTCCTGCTCATCCGGCAGGCGGCTTTCGCAGGCCAGCAAGGCAGCGCGCAACACGGCGGCGCCGGACGGCGACTCGGCCAGCAGCTTGGAACCAACCTGCCCGAGGACAACCAGGGTGCTGCCATTGATCACTACATTGTGATAGCGATAAACGATGAAATCGGCTGGCTCGCCGTTGGGCTGGAGGTAGAGCGGCAAAATAAGGTTGGACGCCATTGAAATGTTTTCGCCGCCTTCAATGTCGTAATCGCCTTGCCGCCCGGCCGCATAAAGGTGCAGATCCCAGCGGTCAAAGAGCCGGAAGTAGAGCGGCTGGCCGTCGATCTTGTTGGTGAACGGCCCGGCCGTGGGGGGCAGCAACGCCGTCAGCCCTGCGCCGGCTTCCATATTGACCGACAACGGCCGGCTCCATTTCCGCCGGGCCCAGTCAAACGGCAGGCTGCGCAGTTGGAACGGCGCATACCAACCATTCACATGCTGTTTGGATTCCCAGCCGTTTGTTTGGGTATTAAACCGCCAGGTGGTCGGCATCGGCGAAATCGACACGACATTGCCGCCTTCAATAAGAAATTTAACGATCGAGTATTCGGCTTCAAAGGGCATATCATTTTTCGGCAAGATGAGGGTGTCGAAGGCATTGGTGCTTAGCACGGCCGCATCAGACACCTGACCGGCATCCAACACGCGCGGGATCAGGCCCATGTTTTTCAGCTCTGCCTCAAACCAGCCGACATCTCTCACCAGCTTGCCACCCGGAAAATTAGTCTCGTAGAATACCGCCACACGCCGGCGGGATATTTCCGGAAGTTGGGCGGATTGGACAGACGGAGAGCTTCCCACAAACAGCGCTATCAGCAGGCATGTTCTCCAGATCCAATGGCAAGCCAAGGTCATGATTCGGCTTCCGGACATGATCCGATCCTTTCTTTTTAGTACTGCGCCAGCTTGTCGTAATGGCGTTTCACTTCTTCGCTGGTTAATGCCCGGCTATAGATCGCCACCTCATCGACGATCCCCGGAAAATTGAAAGCCTCGGCCGAGACATAGCCTCCGATCAACAACGGCGCATTGTTTTCCGGCGGCTTGGCGTTTGGCTGGGAAAATGAAGCGCCTGGCTGACCATCGACATAAAATACGATCTCGACGGAATCGCCGGCTGATTTTCCGGTCACCACAATGTGATTGTATGGATTGGCGTAGAACGTGCCATTGACAAAACGGCGGTAAAAGACATGCGCCCCCATCCCCTGCGACACAAAAGCAATAAAGGTTTGATAGATGTAAAGCTGCCAGCCGTCGCGCGCGCTGCCCTTGCTGACAAGGCTGACGCCCTTGTTCTCCAGCTTGAATATTTTTACCCACAACTCAATGGAGAAGTCCCGACTGATGTTGAAAACGGCGCTGGTGCCGCAATTGACATAGGCATCGACTCCGTTGAGTTTCAGGGCCTTGCCGGAGATACCGTTGGCAACCCATGATCCATTTACGATTTTACCGGGATTCCCATTACCGGACAGGTCGGCGGCAAGCACTCCCTGCCCTTCGTCAAATCCCCATCGCCCGACGATCCCGGTCTCCTTTTCCTGCGCGCCACCGAGGTCAATACCGGCCGCAATTGCCGCCAAAGCCAAGATTATTCGAACAGCGCCATGCATGTTATCCCGTCCTTAATTTGGGACCACACCGAGACACCAAGCCTATCGTTCCTTGTCCCAGAATCAATCGATCATGTGGATGCTTATATTGTCGAATGTTGCCGCCGCATCCCACGCATAAAACAGCAGATTGGCCCCGTGCTGTTCAGGGCAGCGGTCAATCAGACAGCGACGATTGTCGACACACAGGTCGATAATGGAGCCGAGGGCAACCAGATCCAGATGGAAAGTTCGCCGAAGCCCCTCAACCCGCGCAAGCCGTTGGGCATTCAAACAAAGCGTCTTCTCTGTAGGATCGATACAGATATCGTAGCTGCGCTCGCAACCGTAATCGGCGGGTTGGTCGCTGCGGCGGAAACGCAGTCCGAACACCCCCGGCCCGGACACTCCTGAAATCCTGGCCGTCAGATGAAAATTGTGCGGAACCTCCTTAACGAGCGCGCCAGCCAGTCCCTGGCCAGAACGCAAGCGCGCCTTGCCTGGCTTGCAAAGAGCGCCGGCAGTCAGCGCAGCCGGCGCGGGAACAAAGGACTCCCTGCCCTGCGGAATCATTTCCGGCAGGAAGCGCGTACCGAGGGTGCCGTCGGCCTGCTGCACAAGTTCTCTAAAAACGGCATTGCCCGCAAATTCCGGAGCGCCATTGTCTTTTCCGCCAACACGCCCGCCCAGCCAGGAAACGCCAATACGGCGGTTGCCGGTGAACGCCGCAGTTTTCATGACACGCGCCAGACCGCCATCGAGGATATCGACCGCTGGCCGCAACCACGGCCCCAGAGGCCGACGTGACATCCTGTAGCGCGCCACGCCGCCGTTGCTGAAAACAAGGTAGTACCATCCGTTCCAGCAAAAATAATCCGAACATTCGGGAACATCGGCAAATCCGGGCATGAGCAACGGCCCCTTGTGTTCCCAATTCACCAAGTCCCGGGAAACAAGGTGCTCCAGACAGCCACCGCGCCCGGAAACAGGATAGTCATCCAGCAAAGCGGTTACCAGCATATGAAACATTCCGGCCTCATCGCGGAATACGGCGGGATCGCGATAATGATTGGGATGATAGCCCCTTGGCGGAGCAACGAGAGGATTAGGCTCGGCCTTTGTGAAGTTAATGCCGTCAGCGCTCTTGGCCAGACTGATATGCTGCTTCCAATCGCGTCGGCGAGTTGAATAAAAACCATAGTAGATACCATCGTGCACAAATACCGAGCCGGTACAGATGGCCCCCTCATCAGCCTTCGTAAGCTGAATGGCCAAAGGATGGTGCGTCCAATGGACCAGATCCGGGCTGCTTGCCTGGGCCCACTGATGGCCTCCATATCCTCCCGGCGCGCCGAAATGTCCCTCATCGAGGAGGTAGTACAGCCGGAATATGCCGTCATGGAAGAACGGCATACAGTCCCCAACAAAGAAATTTCCCTCAGGCTTGAAATATTGCATCGTCGCTCTCCGGCAACGAATAAGCCGCTGAAAACGGCATATTCATAAACGAATTAAGGACTAGAACCGGCCAGCTTCCCTTATTCCCCAGAGCCCAAACCCGGCGTATCTATATCAATATGTAGTATGCCTTATCAGTAAATATTATTTAATCAACAACATATCCAACACAACAAATTCATCAACCCGGATTATGCATCTGGAAAACGGATTTGCGCCTTAGGCCATTTTCTTCATGAATAAGGTTCATCAGCATCCCACAAGATGCATAGGTCGCAGACTGAAAGCTGTTGGAACGGAGGAAACCGCCGGAAGAAGAGTCATGTTGCCGTGTTGCCTAAAGATTCAGTTCCGGTCTTCCATATATACACATACCCGGTTTCAACCTGTAGCCGTACAGCCTCAACCGCTACCTGCCCTGGAATCCCTTGGGGACGCCTGCGAATAAGGTTATAGATTGCATGAACATATCATTGACCTTCAGTCCCGTCTATTGCACTAAACGATATTTTTATTGCACTTTTCAGCATACAAAGAAGGTATTCTGATTGACTGGTTCACCACCTTTTGTATTATTTTCATTAAGACAAGGAGCTGGCAACGAATTCATGAAAACAACCTGGAAAAAGGAAACTGATCAAGCCGCATGGCGCCAGGCCGAATCATTCAAGCCTTTCGCCGATCTACTTCCAGATCAAGACGGCAAACTATCGCAAATTCTGTCCAGGACGAAAGTTACACCGTTATGGGCCAAGGAATGGCGCTGCCGCAATGAATGGGCGGTCAGCCCCCGTATCATGCCTTATTGCGTTTGGTGGCTGTTCCCGGAGGACAAAGGTTGGATCCGCCTGATCGAAGAGAACAAAACCATCCCGGTCAATCCCGGCGATCTGGTTTTGATGCCCGAAGGTGTCGAGCATGCCGGCGGCTTGTGCGGCAAAGGCCCGATGCGCCAGATGGCCGGACATTTCAAGGCCGATGTCTTTGGCTCGATCAACCTGTTTAAGTTGGTAGGATTTCCCATCCTGGTTCCAGGCTCAAAAGATGCCCCGTTTTATTCGGCCGCCACACGCATGATCCGCGAATATGCCCTCCAGTCCCCGGGCTGGCAAAACGCCATGGCAAGCGAACTATTCACCCTCATTCTTTATGTTGTCCGGGAGCGGGGAAGCTTGTTTCATACCGGCCGCTTTGCGGAAACATACGAAATGATGTCACGCATAATGCCGTTACTGGAAGCGATCGAAAACGGCCTGCCGAACCACGATTTCTCGCCCGGCGTGCTTGCCAAAAACCGGGGCATCAGCGAAGGCTCATTGCGCAAGCTGTTCAAGATAACCACCGGAACTAATCCGGCGGCATTTATTCAGCGCCGGCGGGTTGACAAGGCCTGCGAAATGCTCCGTTTTTCGCGCGAAGGCATCAAGGAAATCTCCTCACAATGCGGCTTTGCCGAACTGAGCTTTTTTTACCGGGTTTTTAAGCACCGGACCGGCATGACGCCCGCCGAGTTCCGAGCCCACTCCGTAGAAATGTGTTCCCCATAAATTTTCATATAGCCTTGACTCGCTGCCGGCTTCCGTTTATAGACCAGTGCATAAACAAGCGGATGACTAACAGTTTTTTCCGCCATACACAGCGCCAATTACGGTAACAACATGCCGGTCATCGTAAACCAAGTAACCCGCGCGCTCGGTGGCCAGGCCATTGGCATCGTTTTAAGCTTGACGATCACGTCCCTTTACGCGGAGGTTAATCCTTCTATGCGCGCATCAACTCCAACTTCCCACCTAACATCGATTGAACCGGACAGGATTAGCGTCCTTAAAAACGGCGATGAGATGCTGGTTCGCAGCGCTTTTTCGACCGGGCAGGACGTCGTCATCAAAGTCGGGAAAGGGATCAACAAACAAATCAATTTTATCCAAACGCGGCTTGTCGCCAATTCAACGGAACTGACCGAATCCGAGTTCGCGAAGGGAACGATTATTCATAATTGCATGGACGACTCCACCCCATGGAATCTTAACGGCACCTATATCGGCGCCAACCACGGCTGCTCGGACGCACGCGAGCTAACCTGCCCCAATCATGGCCATACCACAGCCGATATCGGCCACGCATGGCAGGATGGCGCCGGCGCCAGGTTTTATATCGTTCGGATTGTTAATCCAGACAAGTTCTGGCTCCTTTCCGAAAATCTGGGCACAAATAATATTTGGAGATTTACATCGCCCAAAGTTGGCGCCACATTAACCGATAAGACCAGGGGGCTTACCCTGACATTCACCAATGCCGCCATGGTCCAGTTGACACCTGCCTGCCGGATCAACAAGCAAACTTACCTGGCCGATGGCCTGGCGCCTGTCGAAGATGGGAAACCCATAAGCTGCCGATTTTTAGACATCGTCGAGGAATATGACATCATCAATCCCGCATCGTTGCTGGACGATATTATCCGGCATCCCGGCGTTGAACCGAATTTCATCGCTGGCCATCTGGCTGCCGTGCTGCGCAACCAGATTGTCTACCGCTTTTATCCGCAGGGCTGCACGGTGGTCGATCACCGTTCCAAGGCGCTCCAGGATTTCCGGCTGGGCTACATGGGGTTCATTCAATCGAGCAAACTGAACCAGGACGCATTCGCCACATACGAATACTATATTCCCAAGACCAAGGCTTTCACCCAGGACGGGATAGCCTACAATTTCAAGGCTATCCAGGATTATACGTTCAAGCTGCCGAAGCCCCTGAATTTTACCGCTCAATCAGGCAACACCGAATATCCCGACAACTTGCCGGAGCGGTTCATCCATTTTTTGGGCAACAGAACCGAGGGTAAAACCATCCGGCGCGTCGGATATGCCCTGGGCTATTCGCTGACCCAGGGTATGTCCCGGCCGGCGGAACGGGCCAAAAACACAAACAAAGCCGCCATGCTCTACACGTCAAGCAAATCCTATCCCTCGGCCATAGACGACAAAGCCGGCAATCCCATTCGGGCCGGCACGGAATTCCACTGCACGGCTTATCGCCAATATTTCAACCCGTCCGCCCAAACCAAGGCAACTTGCGTTTACTGGCATCCGGAAGGATCCGGCCTGGTTGTTTACGTCGATTATCACCAAACCGTTACCCACGACCTGATCAAGCTGCCTGAGAAAATGACCAACCGGCCGATCAGGGTGATCGAAAAAACCGATTCCCTGACCCTGCATACCGACAAAACCTCCCCCGCCGAAGGCCTCGACATCTCCGTCGCCAACGAATATGGCTACGGGGTGTTTTTCATAGAATGATCCCGCCGTTCCGGCCTTGACGCCCCTACCTCAGCCTGTTTGTCATCTTGGGACGCAATCGCCCGCCAAAAACATATTGACGCCACAACCCAAATGGATAAGCATAGCGATCATCAAGCATCGATTTTCAAATCCGATCGCAAGGAGGTATTATGCAATCATTCCTGAAGCGCATCGCAATTATGGCAACGGCCGGCCTGTTCGGCGCAGCACTGCTCCCCACTTGGGCATCGGCCGGCACGGGAGCATCAACCGCCGGGGAAAATCAAAAAACAGAATTGCCCTTGAAGCAGGTGGTCCTTTTCACCAGCGGCGTCGCTTATTTCGAGCGCACGGCCGAAATAGCGGGAACGGCGACAGTCGATCTGGCTTTCAAGACCGATCAGATCAATGACCTGATCAAATCCATGGTCCTGATCGACGAAGGCGGAGGCCATATTACCGCCGCGACATATGAGTCGCGCGATCCGGTGGACCGCACGCTCAAATCGTTCAGCGTGGATCTTACCGACAACCCCAGCCAGGGCGACCTGCTTAACCGCCTGCGCGGCGTCAACGTGCGCGTCAAGGCGGCTTCCAGCGATTTGACCGGCATGATCTTGGGAGTGGAAACCCGCAAGCGGCACATTGACAAAGAAATCTTTGAGGAAAGCGTCGTCAACTTGATGAGTGCGCACAACGTACGCGCCCTGCCGCTCGATACAATCCAGGAAATCGAGGTGCTCGATCCCGGCATCCAGTCCGACCTGGATGCCGCGCTCAAGGTGCTCGCCGGCAGTCACGACCAAGGCAAGAAAACAATGCGCCTGACCTTCACCGGCGCGCAAAAGCGCCAGGTGCGCGCCGGCTACATGCTGGAAGCGCCGGTCTGGAAAACCAGCTACCGGCTGGTGCTTAACGACAAGGATGCCCCGTTTCTGCAGGGCTGGGCACACGTTGAAAACATGACCGATGACGACTGGACCGGCATTACGTTGACCCTCGTTTCCGGTCGCCCGCTCTCGTTCATTCAGAACCTGTATGACCCGATTTATCTGCGCCGGCCCGTGATTCGCCCCGACCTCGGCGAAAACCTGGCGCCGCCGGAATATGACGGCGCAATCGCCGCAAGCGAAACCGAAGCGCTAGCGTCCGACATGGCCGGCGCCAAAATGAAAGATGCGTCGATTGCCAAAGCCCAGCGGGCCATGCGCAAGCCAATGGCGGGGGCCATGGCAATGGCCCCGGCCCCCCGGCCTCAAATCGACGCCGGCGCCATGGAAGGCGGCGGCGTGGAGGCCATGGCCGCGGCGCGCGAAGCCGGGGAATTATTCGAGTACGCCGTGAAAGAGCCGCTTACCCTGCCCCGCCGCCAATCGGCCATGATTCCCATTATCAACCAGACAATCAAGGGCGAGAAGCTCTCCATTTTTAACGCCCAGGTCAATCCCAGGAATCCGCTGAATGGCGTGAAGCTGGAAAACACATCCGGCCTTTTCCTGATGCAGGGGCCGGTCACCGTTTTCGAAAGCGGCATCTATGCCGGCGATGCGCGGCTGACCGATACGCAACGCGGCGAGCAACGCCTGCTGGCCTACGCGGTCGACCTGGCCGGGGAAGGCAAACTTGACCGCAAAAGCGAGCCGGCGGAAATCGTATCCATGAAAATTGTGCGCGGCACGCTGACGCTCCAGCGCAAGTTCGTGGATACTTCCGTCTATACTCTCAAGAACAAGCGCGACCAGCCGCGCCGGTATCTCATCGAACACCCCCTGCGGCCCGATTGGGAACTGGTGGAGCCGTCCAAGGGAATCGAAAAAACGCGTGACGCCTACCGCTATCATCTGGCGCTCGAAGGCGGCAAAAGCCAGGAATGCCTCTTCCGCGAGCAGCATCTGGAACCGGAAATCATGATGTTGGCCAATATCCAAAACGATCAAATCCTTTTCTTCACCAGCCAGAAAAACATTTCCGACAAATTGCGCCAGGCGCTGAAAGAACTGGGCGGCATGCAGGAGTCCTTGGCTGCCGTCCGCCAGGAGCGCCAGCAGAAGGAACAGCGGGGCAAGGCCATAGCGGAGGAACAGGGCCGTATCCGGCCGAACATGCAAACCGTCAACCGGAACTCGGAAAGCTATGCCATGTGGGAGCGCAAGCTGGTTCAGCAGGAAAAGGAAATTGACCAGTTAAACACGGACTTGGAGAGACTGCGCGCAGACGAACAGACCCGCAACACCGCCATCGCCAAATTTATTGCGGACCTGAATGTCGAGTAGCGGCGAACTGCGCCAGGCTCGATCATGCGCCATTCGGCGACACCGCTCTGCCGCCGGGATCGGGCCGGGGCCGGCGCAATAAACGGCCCCGGCAAGACGAGCCGGCATTTATTTTGCCGAATACCCCACGGGTTGCGACAGGACAACTTTTTGCTCCGGCCGGAGCTTCATTTTGGCGGCCAGCGCAGGTTTATCCACCATGCCGATTACGACCGTCGCCAGGCCTTCCGAGGCACAGTAAAGATACACATTCTGGCTGACAAACCCGGTATCCGTTGCCGAATAGAAAGCCTTCTCGTCATCCGAGCGCTGTCCCATGCGCGCCCCATCGGCAACATAGATGAGGACGACCGGCGCCGTTTGCACAAAGCGCTGTTTGCCTGCCGCCGCGCGCACATCCTCGTTCAGCACCGGCATCAACCGATGGCCCTTGGCATCGTACAGGTAAAGGCCATCGGGCATGGCCACATAAACGTCGATTTCCTGCCAGTTCACGGCCGTAGGCGCCGTACGCCGCCCGGAATCCGGGCGGTTAACACCGCAGGCGGCCCACAGCAAGTTGGCAAGTTCCTGGAGCGAAAGTTTTTTACCGGGATCGATGTCCCGGCGCGACTGCCGGTCCTTGAGCACCGTCATCAAAGGCCGCCCTTTGTCCATCTGCGGCGCAGGCAACACCAGCGGCGCGAGCTGCTCGTCCGCTCCGGCGGCCGCACTCCATCCGATAGCTGCCGACACGATCAGCGCAAGGGACCAAGAGAGCTTGTGCATTTTGCATTTCTCCTTTTTGATGGCGTTTAATGAAACACGCAGCGGTTAGGCTTCGTCGGCCACCCCGTTAACTTGAATAATCTTGCTCTTTCTCCGTCAGTTGTTAGCATATACCCGGTTTTTGCCAGTTAATCAAAGGATTTTTTAATGGTCAAGCGTTACCAAATTACGGATAACACCGTCGTCGAAACCGGGGAAGGCGAACAAGGCCAGATCATCGTCTATATCAACCCGGACGAAGCCGAGAAGAAACACTTGCTGGACGATTACAAGCTTGACGAACACACGCTGAATTCGACACTCGATCCCGACGAAATTTCGCGCCTGGAGTTTGAGCCCGACCACGTGGCCATGATCTTCAAACGGCCGAAAAACTACTCTTCCAAGGACCATTTTCTGTTCAAGGTCGCCTCCATGGGGGTATTTGTTTTCAAGGACCGCCTGATCGTGCTGCTGACCGACGACATCCAACTTTTCACGGGCAAGATGTTCACGCGGGTCAACTCGCTGCTGGATGTGGCCATGCGATTGATCGGGCGCACGGTTTACCACTTCATGGAACACTTGAAAGTGATCAACATGATCACCGACTCGCTTGAGCAGAAAATCAATACCGCCATGGAAAACAAGTACCTGCTCAACCTGTTCACCCTCGAAAAAAGCCTGGTTTATTACCTGGCCGCGATCAACAGCAACTTCATGCTGATCGAGAAAATTAAAAACAACGCCACCAAGCTGTCCATGACCCCGGAAAACATGGATTTGCTCGACGATATCATCATCGAAAGCAAACAATGCGCGCGCCAGGCCGAAATTTACTCCAACATTCTGGCCAGCCTGATGGACGCCCGGGCATCGATCGTCAGCAACAACATCAATGTTCTGATGAAGACCCTGAACATCATTACGATTGGCATCATGGTGCCCACCCTGGTGGTAAGCATTTTTTCGATGAATGTCGAGATTCCCCTGAACGAACGCAGCCCCTTTTATTTCTGGGTCATCATGGGCTTGGCGATGACCTCGGTATTCGTTTTCTTGTTTCTTTGGAAGCGCAGGAGCGATCGCCAATCTCACTCCCACCACTGATTCCGGCGCGGATTTACGTCGCCAGTGGCCGCCTTTTTTCGAGTCGATTATGATTAAGTACCAGAGCCGCATCACAAGCCACGGAAAGCGCCAGCTGGAATTGCAGATGGTATATCCCTTGTCGCGCAGCGAAAAACGCAAGCGCTACGAGATAGACCTCTACATGTTCAACCCTTATCAGCTGGGCATCACCCGAGAGCGCTATGGCACGGCACGCTTTCTGCGCGACATGCGTTCCTACACGCGCTACGAGACGGCCATGATTTCGCTGGCCAAACTGGCCGACCCCGCCTGCGACTTGAGCCCGCTGACCCGCATTTTCGGCATGCTCAAGGACGCCTCCATGGCGCGCGACATCAGCGAAAAAGCCATGCTGCACGAGTTGCGCGGACTCAGCAGCATGTACCACAACCAGCTCCGGGAAACCTACCTGGTCCTGATGGACATGCTCAAATCCGGGGCATGCATGGAAGACATCCAGGCCAGCCTGACGTCTTTCCTGCACGATGTCGACATCTTCCTGACCCGCTTCCGCTCGCTCCGCCCTTTGTTCATCGACCCGCTCCTGCGCGAGGACAGCCGCCTGGCGTTGGATTGGGCCGATGAAGCCATCAGCCTGGCAAACGAAAAAACCTTTATGCGTCTTTACGAGCTGTTTCGCCAGGCGCCCGGGCCGGCGGCGGCAGCGGACGCCGTGCGCGAGCGCATCGAACGGGAGCAGCATTATCGCCGAGACCATCATTTTCCCACCGTGGCGGACGCATCGGGCCCGATCGCCAACGAGTATTATTTATATCGCGACGGGCAGTTGAAGAAATGGATGGAAGCCTTCATGTTCATGAGCTGCGACCCGGCCAACACCTTGTCGCGCGTCGCGCAAATTCTCATGGGCATTGCGGCGGGAGCGGCCATGGGCTTTGCCGTGCTCGCCACTTTTTTCGCCTCGCGCCTTTTCGCGGATTACAGCCTCCCCTGGGCAGTCATGATCATCGTGGCCTATATCGTCAAGGACCGCATCAAGGAAATCATGCGCAACGCGATGATCGCCTGCCTGCCCAAGCTGGTGGCCGACCAGATTAACGATTTGATTGACCCGGCCAACAATAACAAGGTCGGCGTAACCCGCGCCCGGGTGCGCTTTTGCGAACCAGCCGACCTGCCTGACGTTGTCCAGCAGCTCCGCCGCCGGCAAGCCAATCCTTTCACCGCCATGATTCCTCCGGAAAACGTCATTCATTTTCATAAGGACGTCTATATTGACAGCGCCCGCTTTATGCGCAGTCACCAGCGGCTGGAGGCCCTGGAGGACATCATGCGCTTAAAGCTCGACACCTGGATGGACAATATGGACGATCCGGTCAGCAAATTGCACCGGCTTAACGGCGACACCATCGAACATGTTCCGGCCCAGCGCGTCTATCACCTGAACCTGATCGTCGGCCTCGCCGAGCAGGGCCATGACAGCACCCCCACTTATTTCCGCCACCGCCTGATTCTAACTCGCGAGGGCATCGTCCGAATCGAGGAAGTGGCGATCTGATCGAAGCGTGAATATTTACGAGCGGTTGAACGCATCTGGCGTACGCCGCAGGAGCGATTATTATGGCAGCAACACCTCCAAACTGGCTGAACCCGGATCCTTGGATAGAACGCGCGCGGAATGCCGATGCGCGCGACGTAAGACAGGCCCTGACCACGGAAGGCCCCGGCATCGCCGAATTGGCCGCGCTCTTGTCGCCCGCCGCCGGTGAAATGCTGGAACTGCTTGCCAGCCGGGCTCAGTTGCTGACGCGCCGACAGTTCGGGCGCTCGATTCCACTCTATGTTCCGCTTTATCTTTCCGATTTTTGCAAAAACGGTTGCGTCTACTGCGGTTTTGCCGCTGACCGCCGCCAGCCGCGCCGGCGGCTGGAGCATGACGAGATAATTGCGGAAATGGACACACTGAAAGCGATGGGATTCGAGGAGATTTTGCTCCTAACCGGCGAACGCACGCCGCAGGCCGATTTCGATTACATCCGTTCCGCCGTGCTCCTGGCCGCGGAACGCTTCGACATGGTAACCATCGAAGTTTTCCCCATGACCCGCGAAGAGTATCACGGCCTGGCCGAAGCCGGATGTACGGGCATGACGATGTACCAGGAGACCTACGATCCCGTAGTTTACGAAACCATGCATCGCTGGGGGCCCAAACGCGATTATCTCTACCGGCTGGCATCGCCGGCCCGCGCGCTGGAAGCCGGGCTGCGCACAACCGGGCTGGGCGCGCTGTTGGGCCTGGCTGAGCCGGTCCGGGAAGTCATGTCCCTGTTCCAGCACGTGCAAACCTTGCGCAAAGAATACTGGCGCGCCGGCATCTCGGTCTCGTTCCCGCGCATCCGTCCCCAGCTTGGCGGATTTACCCCGCCATTTATGGTCAACGACCAGTTCCTGGTGCAGGTCATCTGCGCATTCCGGATCAGCATGCCCGACCTGCCCTTGTCCCTTTCGACGCGCGAGCCCGGCTGGTTCCGGGATGGCATCGCCGGCATCGGCATCAACAAGATGAGCATCGCCAGCCGGACCACCGTCGGCGGCTACCATGACGGCAACACCCCGGACGGCGGCCAGTTCAAAGTAAGCGACGACCGGTCCATCGAAGACTTTTGCTCCATGCTGAAGAACAAGGGACTTGAACCGGTATTTAAAAACTGGGACGCCGCCTATCGCGACAGCGCAAAGTCGGCCTGAAACCGGGTTATGAACTCCACACCTCTCCACGCAGAACGCATGCGGCAATTTGGGCAGGCCGGACTTTATCTGGTAACTTCACAGGCGCTCTCGCGCGGGCGAAGCACACTGGAGATTGTGGATGCCGCGCTGACGGGAGGCGTGCGCCTGATCCAACTGCGCGAAAAGGAAATGCCCATCCGGGATTTCATGCAACTTGCCGCGCAAGTCCGCATGCAAACGACCCGGGCCGGTTCACTGTTGATCATCAACGATCGGGTGGATGTCGCCCTGGCCGTTGGCGCCGATGGCGTCCACCTGGGACAGGACGATTTCCCGATCGTACCGGCGCGGCGTTTGGCGCCCGATCTTATTATCGGCGCCTCAACCCATTCCCCGGCCGAAGCCCGTGCTGCGGAACAAGCGGGCGCATCCTATGTAAACATCGGTCCCTTGTTCCCGACGCAGACAAAAGCATGGGCCGACAAGTTCCTGGGCTTGAAAGGATTGGAAAATATCGCCCGGCACGTCACGATCCCCTGGACCGTCATGGGCGGAATCAAGCCGGAACATGTGCCGGAACTGACCCGTGCCGGAGCCCGCACGATCGCGGTGGTTACGGCGATCACCGCGGCGGACGACCCCGCCCAGGCCGCGCGCGATCTGCTGGCGCTCCTGCGCACCGGACGGCAAGCGGCCGACGCCTGACAGCAGACCGATTCGGGATTCGATATGGCGCGTTCGGCTTTTCTGCATCCGGCATCCGCCGTCTGCATCCGGTGTCCGTCTGCCGGCTACCATTCCGGCATTTTCGGCAGGCGCGCGGGCGGCAAACCTTTCACCAAGCTGGCAATTTTTATCGGCCGTCCGGTGCGCATACTCTTGTTGGCCGCCGCGCCGATCAGGATGCTCATGGCGCCGCTGGCATAATTTGCCGCGCGCAAATAAGGATCATTGACCGGCTTGGCGCCAAAGATATCGGCGGTCATCCTTTCATCGCCACCCCAATGGCTGCCTTTGAACTTCTTGACCGGGACAGATTGCGCCGGTTTGAAATGCGGATACAGACGGATGCTCATGCCGCTGGGGCATCCCTTGGCGCCCAGGTCTTTGCCTTGCGAGGTTTTTGGAGGCCCAATAAACTCGAATTCCAACCGGCCGCGGTTCCCATTAAAGGCATAGCGGAATCCCTCGTAGGGCGCAAACGTATTCAGCGAATAGGACAGGAATGCGCCGGAATCGTAACGGACCACCAGGTTCATAGTGTCCTTAATATCCACCTTCTTGTGGAACACGCATCGATCGCGAAGATACCCATCGTGTTTCTCGCAATTCAGGTACAAATCCCTTAATTCCTCTGATTTCCGGATATCCGTGAAAAAGGGGCACTTTCCAGAGACCCGGCATTGCAGACAGCGTTCACCATGCCCCTGCAAACCGTAACGTTCGACCATTCCGCTTTGAGCGCCATAGAAGCTCCGGTCGCCCATGGCAAAGACTTCCGTCGGATTGGCCGAAAGGAACCAGTTGACCAGGTCAAGATGATGAGTGGACTTGTGCAGCAGCAAGCCGCCGGATTTGCCGATCTCGCCATGCCAGCGCCGGTAATAACTGGCGCCGTGATCGACATCCAGAATCCAGTTCACATCCACCGACAAAATCCGGCCGATGGCGCCCCGCATCAGCAGGTCCTTAACCTGGACCATGGCCGGCATATAACGGCAATTGAACGTGACTTTCAAGTCGCGGCCGGTACGGTTGACGGCATCCACAATGCGCTGGCATTTCTTCTCGTCGGTTGTCATGGGCTTTTCGGAAATGACGTCGCAGCCCAGTTCCATGGCACGGACAATATATTTGTCGTGGAAACAATCCACCGAGGTCACCACGACGGCATCCGGTTTCAAGCTCCGGATCATGGCATCGAACTGCGAATCCAGGAACATGGGCACCGCTTTGCCCTTCAAATCCCTGACGATCTTGCGATTGCATAGTTCCATGCGCCCGCGGTTGGTGTCGCAGATACCTACCAGCTCGCACGTGGATTTCATGGCTTTGACCAGCGTATTCGTGTAAATCCAGGATCGTCCGCCCACCCCAACCTGCACATAACGTTTGCGACGCATCGTCGTCTTCTCCTCAGTTTATCTGTTTTTGGAACTATCCAGCCATTAAATCGAAAAAAATCATTTGACCGGTTTGACCGGCTCCATGAGCAGTTTGGCGCCGCCCAGCTCCCCAAGCTTGGCTTTCTCCAAATCCGTCCAAAGCGTGCCGGGCCCGGCATGCAGGATCGTAACTTTCAATTCATCGGGCAGAGCGCCGGCTAATTCCCACAGACTGTAGGCCGCGGGATCGCCAAACGCCTTTGCTTTCATGAGTTGGCCGGCGGCCTTTTCGCCCTCGACAAGCTGGGTGACCTTGGCATCGGCTTCCCCAAGTTTGCGAACTTTATCGGCCCTTATGGCAGCCGAGTCCTTATCGATTTGAGCCACATCTTTTGAGGCCAGGGCGCGGGTTTCGGCCACCTGCTTCTCCTGGTCCGCATTGATTTCCGCTTTCAACTTTTCGGTTTCCTGGACGACCTGCTCCCGTTTTTGTTCGATCAGGCCCATATCCGTGTTCAGCTCGGCCTGTTTCCTGGCCGTGTTCTGCATTTCCTTGTTAGTCAGATCCTGTTCCACGGCAATGCTGGCCTGCTGGATCGGATCGAGGATTTGCATCGGCACACCCACATGCCGAATGAGCGCATTATGGACAACGATATTCTTGGTTTTCAAGGTGGTGGCCAGGGTCTCGGTCAGGTCATTCTGGAACTTTTCGCGCCCTTCGCCAACAATGAAGTCCTTGGCGCCGTAGGCCGACCCTTTCAACCGCGAAACCGACAGGATCTGCGGCAAGATGATCTTATCCACGACCGCCGGCAAATCGCCGTATGTCCGGAAGACCACGGCCACGGATTCCGGCAGGAGTTCGAATTCCACGGTCATATCCAAGCTGATAGTGAAGCCATCCTTGGATGGGAACTCCACAAACTGGCTCAAGGCAAATGTCTGCAAGGTTTTTTCATCGCGCACCTTGACTTCCTCGCCGGTCTTCTTGAGTTTGCCGGCGGGACTTATCGGCGCTTTACCCGGCGCGCGTGGCGCGCTCTTGGATACGGCGCCAAGACTTTGCGATTGCTCAATGTAATCCTCGCGTTTTTCGCGCTGCTCCATGAGCACGTTTCTCTGGAGTTCATCAGCCGCTTTGTTCTGGGTGGCGATCTGGCGCTTGGTAATGACCTCGCTGCCCTTGACCCCCAGGAGCGACACCTGGTTAACCCCAACCTCCAGCACGTCCACGGTAAATTCCTTCGGGTTAACGTAATAGAGGCCAGGCTGAAGAATATCCTGGCAGACGCCCTTCTGGTTGCGCGCGGCAAAACCTCCGGCCGGCGCCTGCTCGCCGGAAAGCGAAGTAACCACGCCCACATAGCCAACCGGAATACTGATGGCATCGATAATGTCCACCTGGTATCCCTGCAAGTTCATGCGGTACTTGCCCGGCCCCAGGACTCGGCGCCAAATGCCCTTTTGACCCGGCATGGCCAGGAACTCGCCTTCCGGCAAATCCGAGCCAACCTTGGCGGTAACAATGCCGATTTTACCCGGCAGGATCGTTACCAGCGGCAAGACCTGCCACTCGAACAGGAAGGGATTGCGAAAATGCCGGCCTTCGCCCAACACATTCTCCTGGACGCCTTTTTGCCCTTCTTTGGCCAGAATCTGGCCCGGCGGCAGCAAATCGCCAGTCTTCGCCGTGACAATCGCCATGTAATCCGGCGGCACATAAAAACGGCAGAAGCCCCATTCCCAGACGAACCATGCCAAAGCACACGGAATCACCAACCATAGAATGGCAGCGGTTACGTTCTTCATTTGGCACCTCCTTCTTTCGATGCCGGCATGAGCGGATGAAACAATGCCCCCCATCCGTCCGACTCGTCCGAACTGATCACATTCCTGATGCGCGGACCGACGCGCTGGTAAAACACATAGCGGGCATAGTTCAAACCCGTACCGAAAGCCATGGCCTGGGCGGCGAACACATCCGCCTGAGCTTTATTGCTCAGCCGGATGACGTCACGTTCGGCTTCGGCCTTGAGCAGGATGGCCTGGACCTGGAAGGATGCGGTCTCGTTCTCCAGTTTGGCCACTTCGAAATCTTTCTTGGCAGCGATCGTGCGGACTTCCTGTTCCTGCTTGGCCGCGATCACGGCGCGGATGCGCGCAGTTTCCGCGGTCACTTTCTCGCGGTTCTGCTCGGCCAGCATTTCCTGCCGGGTCAGTTCGGCCTTCGATCGGGCCTGCGCAATTTGCTGTTCGAATTTTTTGGCGTTCTGGACCGCCACTTCGCGGTCGCGGATGATGCTGGCGATTTCCTCCGGAACAATGATATTCCGAATCAGGACCGATTTAATGGTCACGCCCCATTCCAGGCAACGCTCGCGCAAATGCACATCCAAGCTGTCCTGGAATTTCTGGCGCGTTTCGCCGCCGATATAATTGATCGCCGGGTTTTTGCTGCCCTCCAAACGGCTGAAGCCGCGCGCGCGCGGCATGATCACCTTGCGCACGATATCGTCCATGTCCCCGACGCGATGGGTCAGCAGGGCGGCCATATCACGGTTGATGGCAAACTCGATGGTGCCTTCCACATTGACGGTGAACCCGTCCATGGTAAGGAAGGTAATGGCATCCTCGCCGCTCAGCTCAAAGCGCTGGCTTTGAAGGTTAACCTCGGCCACCGTATAGAGGTAAGGATTAAGATAATAGGTGCCGGGGTCAAGCACCTCCGGCAACACGCCTTTCATGCCCCTGGCCACCAGAAATTGGTTGCGCTGGTCGGCCGGCAGGTTGTCATTCAGGGCATCCAGGCCGATCTGCGAATCGACAACGCCCACTGAGCCGGCACGGATGTTGATGGCGTCGAACGCGCGCACATGGTAGGCATAGGGATTGATCCGGTACTTGCCCGGCCGAAGAACTTCAGCCATAATGCCCTTGCTGCCCTCTTCGGCAATGATTTTGCCCGGCGGCAGGTCCTTGCCGAAAAGACGGGTCTGCACACAAACCTTGCCGGCGGGGATATCCGTAATCGGCTTGATCTCCCAGCCCCAGGAATAAGGATTGCGGAAATAGCGACCTTCGGGCAAAACCTCCAGACGAATTCCCTTCTGGTCCGGCTGTGTCGCCAGGATTTCGCCCGAGGGCAGGTCCTTGCCGGTCTTATGGATAAGGACCGCCATCTCACCCGGTCCCGGCTCGATCCGGCAGAAAAACCAGAACCAGAGCGGCAAGAGCGCCACCAGGCAAATCAACACCAGAACCCCGCGGGAAGCAGATGTCCAAGGCGAAAAAATACGGCGCCCTTCTTTCGGCGGAGATGGCGGCATTTCTATTGTTTCATTACGAGGCATGGAATCCTCCTTCCTTTTTCAAAGGCCGCAACTCTATCGAACGTCCCGGCGGAACCCTCCGGCGATGCCCAAGGAAGGCAGGCCGACGGCAAAAAGAAGGCGCCATCCGGTTTTTGGCGCCATCGCGCTCAGTCAGCGTGGTTTCTGAAAATCATTAAAATCAAGCCAGGGCCCGGAATCGGACAACTTCGCAAACAGCATACGGAGCGCATAACCCTACCTTTTTCTGCCGATTCGCTGCGCGCCTGCGCAATACTTTTCCATTTGACCAGTTTCATTCGAATGATTTAATATTGACCCATGCAATCGGGCATGACAAGACAAATCCTGCGCTTTTCAATTGTAACGTTTGCTATCGGCTTGGTGGCAGCCGCATCCCTCGGCATTGCCTTTTACTTTTACATCCACGCTTACGACCAAATTATCGTCGACACCGGACGGGAATATGAGATGGATCCCGAATTAATCCGGGCAGTCATCTGGAGGGAAAGTCACTTCAACCGGCACCACATCGGCAAGAACAAGGAAGTCGGGCTAATGCAAGTTACGCCCAATGCGGCCCAAGAGTGGGCAGCGCATGCGCAAGAACCCCAGCCGCTCCGCGCCGACCTTTTCAAGCCGGAAATTAATATTCGCGCAGGGACCTGGTACCTGCACCGCGCCATGAAATATTGGGCCGCCAAGGCCAATCCCCTGCCCTACGCCCTGGCCGAATACAACGCCGGACGTTCGAATGCCATCCGCTGGTCGGCGCACGACCAGAACGACCCGAACACGTTTCGCAATGGAATCACTTATCGATCCACCCGCTACTATGTGAGGGACATCATGGACGATTACCGGCGCAAGCACTGGTGGACGCAGATTCACGCGGATAAAGGCAAATAATTACATAACTGCCTGGGCGTCCTCACCCCCAGCCATGATGCGTGCCAACCTACCATCCGCGGTCCAAGTTCCGGTTGCTTAGCGCTGCACCCAGCGCGCAAGGCGCCTTCATTCCGAATCGTCCACGGCCGGCATGAACTGCAGGTCATAGAGCCGCCGATACATGCCGTTCATGTCCAGCAATTCCTGATGTTTTCCGGATTCCACCAAGCGCCCGCCATCCAGCACGATAATCCGGTCGCAATTGATGACCGTCGACAGGCGATGAGCAATGGCAAACACCGTGCGCCCTTCCATGAGATCGTCGAGCGCCGCCTGGACCAGGCGTTCCGACTCCGTATCCAAAGCGCTGGTGGCCTCATCCAAGATCAGGATGGGCGGATTGCGCAAAATCGCGCGCGCAATGGCCAGGCGCTGGCACTGGCCGCCTGAAAGACGCACGCCACGTTCGCCGATAACCGTATTGTAGCCCTCCGGCATCTGCAGGATAAATTCGTGGGCATACGCCCGCTGGGCTGCCTGTTCGATTGCGGACTCCGAGGCATCGGCGTGGCCGTAAGCGATGTTGGCCGCCACCGTATCGTTGAAAAGAATGGTCTCCTGGGTCACCATACCGATCTGCGCGCGCAGGGACTTCAGCGTAAAGCGCCGGATATCGATGCCGTTGATCGTCAGGCACCCGCCGGTGACATCGTAAAAACGGGGAATCAGGTTGACCAAGGTGGTTTTACCAGCGCCGGACCCGCCCACTACGGCCACGCGTTCGCCAGCGGCCACGTCAAAAGCGATGTCACACAGCACGGGTTTGTCGTCATAGGCAAACTGGACCTTATCAAAACTCAGGCAGGCAATGCTATTTTCCAAGACACGGGCATCCGCCCCATCCTTGATGGCAACCGGCGTATCCAAAATTTCGAAAATGCGGTCCGCCGAAGCTGAAGTCTGCTGAATGTGCAAATGAATTTTGCTCAACTTCTTGACGGGCTCATACATCAACACCATGGCCGCGGCAAAGGTGAGCAGATCTTCCACCGGCATATGCACCCAGCGGGTATAGAAAAGGACCAAGGCCAGGCCGACAGAAGAGATGAATACGATCAACGGCTCAATAACGGCCTTGTCGCGGGCCACGCGCATGGTGCGGTTGAAGAACAACTGGCACTGCTCGGTGAACCGCGCAACCTCATAGCGTTCCATGCCAAAGGCCTTGACGATCCGAATGCCCATCAGCGCCTCTTGCATGATGGAAACCAGGGCCGCCAGGCGCTCCTGGCCGTGCCTGGCATAACGCCGCACGCGCCGGCCAAAGATCGCGATGGGAACAATGCAAATGGGAAACAGCACCAGACTGGCAAAAGCCAGCTTGGGATCCAGCCAGAACAGATACCCGACCGCGCCCAGCAACACAAACGGTTCTTTAACCAGATCGCCCAGCACCACGGAAACCGCGCGCTCGATCATCATTGAGTCGTTTACTGTCCTCGAAATCAGTTCTCCGGTCTTGCTCTTGGAAAAATAGCGCATCGAAAGATCCTGAAGATGCGCAAAGGTCGCCACGCGCATATCCATGACCACCTTGTTCCCGACCCATTGCATGAAATATTCGCTCAGGAACTGTCCCAGTCCCCGTCCCGCGGCTAAAATCATCAGGCAGACTGCGGTCAGGATGACGGCAAACCACGACGTATTCTGCAAGACATTGCGCAAAATATCCCGCAGCGCCACCAGCAAACCGGTAGTGGATCCGGCGAACACTATGCCGAAGACGCCGCCGACAATCAGGCGCACCATGTAAGGCCGGGCATAGGCAATCAACCGTTTATAGGAAGACCACTGTTGCCCGAAATCTCTGCGATCTTTGCTTTCCGATTTACGATTGCTAATTTCCGGTCTCCAATTTGATTTCAACCACTTAACGTACATCTGCCGGCTGCCGATTTTCGATCGCGAGCCGCCACGTTCCTTCAGTGCTTCAGATAGCGCTCCACCTCGATTGCCGCCATGCACCCCGAACCGGCCGCGGTTATGGCCTGGCGATATACATGATCCTGCACATCGCCGGCCGCAAAAATGCCCGGCACATTGGTATGGGCGTGATCGGTCAGGATATAGCCATTTTCATCCATGTTCACCTGACCGGCAAACGCTTTGGTATTCGGGCGGTGGCCAATGGCGACAAAAACGCCGGCCACGGGCACTTCGGTAAGCACTCCCGTCTTAACGTTCTTTAAGCGCAACCCGGTAACTTCTTCGCGCGCGACATCGAGAACTTCATCCACCACGCTCTCCCATATAATCTTGATTTTGGGATGTTGCTTGACGCGATCCGCCATGATTTGCGAAGCCCGGAACTCATTCCTCCGGTGAACGACCGTGACCTGCGCGGCAAACCGTGTGAGAAACAGCGCGTCTTCCATGGCCGTGTCGCCCCCCCCCACTACGGCCACCGGCTTGCCTCGATAAAGCGCCCCATCGCAGGTGGCACACCCGGAAACACCCCGACCCAGCAACTTTTGTTCCGACGCCAGGCCCAGATATTGCGCACTGGCGCCGGTCGCGATAATCACGGTCTGCGTCTCCAGTTCATGGCCGTCATCGAGCTTAAGGCTGAAAGGCACCCGTTTAAAGTCCGCGGCTACCACTTCGCCGCTTTGAATGCGCACATCGAAGTACTCCGCCTGCGCCCGCATCTGGAGCATTAGCTGGGCGCCATCCAGACCTTCCGGAAACCCGGGAAAATTCTCGATACTCGTAGTAGTGGTCAACTGGCCGCCGGGCTGAAGGCCCTCCACAATCACCGGTTTCAAATTGGCCCGCGCGGCATAAATCGCCGCCGTCCAGCCGGCCGGGCCTGTTCCGACAATGATCACCTGTTCCGTCATGTCAACGATTTCCTCCGTGTTGCAAAGAGCGCACTATACGCCATGTCCCGCACATTTTCCACTTTTAAAAAAGCGCTCCGCACGGGCCATTATGGCCGCTTCTGCTTGTAAAGCGGCATAAAGCGATAGTATACCTCCAGGCACAACGCTCCGACCGCCGTGGAATAAACGCGCCCTCCGCGGGACCCCAGCAGGCACACCGGGTCCCAACTCCCCGCCGCCGGCCCCGATGTGCTGCGTCCCTGCAAAAGCGCCTTGGTAAGCGCTGAATTCCAAGCCGCAAACTCCTTTGTCCCCGACAAGTACATCGTCAGGGTCGCATAGTACCAATAATATATATGCACCGAGCGGTTCTTCGGATCCCAGACGGGAAGGTTCTGCATGATGAAGGCCACAGACTCGGCCTGAGCCCGGTCGCTCGCCTGGTCGCCCATGAACAACTGACAGAACGCTCCTTCCGCCGTCATGACCGGGGTCACAACATGTCCGGGCTTGTAGGCATACAAACCGCCATCAACCCCCTGTCGCACCTTGTCCAGCCATTGATTGATCCATCGGAACGTCTGGTCGGGAACCTTAAACCCCGCGATCTGGGCGCTCTTGAGGGCCAGGACCTGCCAGCCGGTGACGGAGGTATCGCTGTCATTGCGCGACATATAGCGCCAGCCGGATTCTGGAGTCTGGGAATCCAAAATGAACTGCACTGCGCGCTGAGTCGGCGCCAGCAGGCGCGCATCGCCAGTCAAGGAATATGACTCGCAAAGCGCGGCGGTCGCCATCGCCTGGCCGTACATCTGGCCGTCGCCACGGATATCGCCACTCTCTTTCTCGCAGTTCAACAGCCAATCGAGACCTTTCCTGACAGTTTCCTGATACGCGCCGTCGAGGTGCGTGTATCCGGCAC
>CAZTWL010000025.1:16961-61829 GCA_964617825.1 uncultured Verrucomicrobiota bacterium | reverse complement strand
GCGGACTTGAGGACCTGTTCGGCGTACGCGAGCGCAAAGAAGGGGCAATCAAGGTTGTCGATATCCAGGGCGAAGTCTTCGAGCACAAACTGGCGTTTGCCCGCTACGCCAACAATGGCGGCAAAGTTCTACTCAGCGGCGCGGCGAAAGTTCGCGGCACGCAAAATATCCCGCTCGTGATTACGCACAGGACCAAATCGGGCCAAACAGCGTTCATCAACATCCCGCCGACAGTGGTCAAGCGCGAGGCCTACCGCGCCAAACTCGGCTGTGGACAGGACTCGCTCAGCGTTTGCATGAAAGACGCCCTGCGCAAAGCATTTGCAGCACTTTGCTCAGCTCCTGCCGTTCACGCCGAGCGCGGCACAATCAACGCGGCTTATTCGGTCAACGGCGACCTCATCATGGTGCTTGGCGACGACTCGCCGATCTACGGTGATACGACGGTCTATCCCGTCAGTTTTCGATTCACGGTCAGCGCCCCCGGCATTGGCAAGGCCGCGATCGAATCCGATGCGCCATATGCGGTAGTATCCAAGACGAAAGATTCGATAAGCATCCGCACCGAGGCGGAAAAAGACAGTGCGCTTTTCTTTAAGTTCAAAAATCCGCGAACAAAGCGGTCAAAATCGGCGCGTTAAGGGGCACACAACAACATCGAGGGCGCATTGGCGCCCTCTTTGCCGCCACCGGACAGCTTCTTCAGAGCAAGAGGCGCAAGGCCGCGATCGCGGCCAGAGAGAAGACAAACACATTGAAGAACCTCTGAGGAAAGACCCCCAGCAGCAGGCGCCCGACAAACGCTCCGACCAGCACCGCCGGGATGATAAACAAATCGAATTTTAAAGTTCCGAGAGTCATCATTCCCAGCCCCACGTACACCGGGATCTTCACGCAGTTAAAGATCAAGAAATACCAGGCCGCCGTACCCATAAATGCGTCTTTTTTAAAACCGCGGCTGATAAAATAGATGTTCATGATCGGGCCGGCCACATTCCCAAGCGTGGTGGCAAATCCTGCCAAACTCCCCATTAGAACGACAAACCACGTCCGATGCGGGTAATCGCTCCATTTAAATCGCTGGCGCACAATCTCCAGGCCAAGCAGAACAAGAATAAGTCCGCCAAGGAGCGGCTTTAATTGCGCGCTGTCAATCTTCCAGAGCACCAGTGCGCCGAGGGCGATGCCCCCCAGAACACAGGGAAACAATTCGATCAGTTTTTTCCATTGCGCGTGCCGATGATAAAAGGTTACAGCACAAATATCGCCCACGATCAGGAGCGGCAGTAAAGCGCCGACCGAAAGCTTGGCCGGGAACACCATGGCAACCAGCGGAACTGCCAGAATGCCGCAGCCGGGCAATCCGGTCTTGGCCAGGCCGGCGATCAGTCCAGCTGCAATGCCCAGCAGCCATGGGGTCACACCATCATTCATTTCAATTCAACTCCCAAAGACAACACATATTAAAACACCGATCAAACAACCCTCGCGGCGCAAACACTGTCCGCCGAAACCGACCGAACAGATCCGATTCCTCAAGATAAATGGGCTGGACAATGACAGAGATTGGGATGCAAAACCAGCTTTTTCGGAGATTACCTACAGGAAAGCGCTTGCAAGCCGTCCGGCGGCGTGGGCGATACAGGGGTCGAACCTGTAACATCTACCGTGTAAAGGTAGCGCTCTAGCCATTGAGCTAATCGCCCGTTCTGCATAGGCATGAACACTCTACCGTCGACCGGCGACAAGTCAAGAAAGACCCGCAACAAGTGAAAATATGACGGATGGCAGATGGCGCATGAAAATCACACGGACAGGAACACTAATATATCCAAAGAAGTCCTCCATCTCCAGGCAGCGTTTCATCACGACTCTGAATTTCCTTGGAATTAGCTTCACGGCTTGCAGACCGACATGCCGAATGGTATGTTTGCGCCTATGACGACACACCCCATGGCTATCGCGGTGCTTGGATCTGGGAATGGAACTAATTTTCAGGTTATTTCCGAGGCCATCGCCGGCGGCCAGCTGGATGCCCGCATTGTCTGCGTGTTATCCAATGTCAAGGACGCATTTATCCTGGAACGGGCCCGACGGCTGCAAATCCCGGCCGAATATATCGACCCCGCCCCCTTCCGGACCAAGCTGGAAGGGAAAGCCGAACAGGAGACCATTAGCCGGCTGCGCCATTACGGCGCCGAGCTGATTGTGCTGGCCGGTTTCATGATGATCGTCAAACCGCGCCTACTTCAGGAGTTTACGGGGCGAATCGTGAACATCCATCCTTCGCTTTTGCCTTCCTTTCCCGGTCTGGGCGCCTGGAAACAGGCATTGGGCTCCGGGGCCAAAGTCACCGGCTGCACGGTGCATTATGTGGATGCCGGCACCGATACCGGCCCGATCATTCTCCAGCGGTCGGTGCCCGTGCTGGAAGGCGACACGGCGGAATCGCTCCACGCGCGCATCCAGGAACAAGAACATTTGGCCTACCCCGCCGCGCTCCGGCAGGTCATCGCAACTATCCGCCGTCAATCCTTGAACTGATCACTTTCAGTATGGACAAGGCGTTGGCGCACGATATAATGCGGGCAATTTTCAATGGCCACCGAACACAAGGATATAATGAACAAATTAGTCTTGGGGTTACCAAAAGGAAGTCTGCAGGAAGCCACGTTTCTGCTCATGAAGAAAGCCGGCTTTGCGATCAAGGTCGGCTCGCGGTCTTATATTCCCACCGTGGATGATCCAACGCTGGACGCCAGGCTCATTCGCGCGCAGGAAATCAGCCGTTATGTCGAGCACGGCCTGCTGGATGCCGGGATCACAGGGTATGACTGGATCATGGAAAACGATTCCAAGGTCGTCGAGATCGCCGACTTGATCTACGCCAAGCAGGGCTTGCGTCCCGTTCGTTGGGTGGTGGCCGTGCCCAACGAATCCAGCATCAAAAAGGTTGAGGACCTTGAGGGCAAGCGCATTGCCACCGAAGCCGTGGGCCTGACGCGGCGTTTCCTGGAAAAGCGGGGAGTGCAGGCCGAGATCGAATTTTCGTGGGGCGCCACGGAAGTCAAGGCCCCCGAACTGGTGGACGCCATTGTGGAATTGACTGAAACCGGCTCATCGCTGCGGGCCAACAACCTGCGGATTATCGAGACCGTCCTGGAATCCACGACCAAATTCATCGCCAACAAGGCCGCCTGGAAAAACAAGTGGAAGCGGGAAAAAATCGAGCAAATCGCCCTGCTGTTAAGGGGCGCCCTGATGGCGGAAACGCGCGTGCTCCTGAAGATGAATGCGCGGCGCAAAGATGTCCGGGCAATCACCAAAGTTCTGCCGGCACTGCACGCGCCGACCATTAATCAACTCAGCGCAACCGGCTGGATCGCGATCGAATCGGTCGTCGAGGAAAAAATCGTGCGGGACATTATGCCCCGCCTGAAGGCCGCAGGCGCGGAAGGAATCATCGAAATTCCACTCAACAAAATCATTGCCTGATCCGCGGCAAGATCATCCGGCGCCCTGGGCCGGACGCTGATCCTGGGCCATTATTTTATTTAAATCTCACGTTCGCGTGAAAAAAGAAAGGAAGGATCCATGGGCTCATTGAAAAAATGGCGTGCCAAGAAAATGTCCAAGCATAAACGCCGCAAGCGGTTGAAGGCCAATCGCCATAAAAACATCAACAAATAGAGTCGATCGTCGCCTATCAGGATGGGCGGTTTGTGTCCTGGTGGCGTGGTTTTGTTTTCTTTCGGGCTGCCAGAGCCCCAACGCCCGGGGTTCTGGCGATTCCGCGGCATCCTTTCGCGCAAGCGTTGCCCCAGACTTGACCTTAAGTCCCGAGCATGCGGCCATGGCGGAAGCCTTGGCGCATTTTGGCACGGGAATTCTCCAGGAAGGAATGGCGGACGCGGCCGCCTTGAGCAGTTATCGCCGCGCGCTGGAGGGCAAGCCGGATTATGACGCCCTTTACGTGCGCGCTGCGGTCCTTTTGATCAAGCAAGGGCAAAACGACAAAGCGATTGCGCTCATGGAGGAGGCCTGCCGGCGAAACCCGCGCTCGGTGGATGCCTGTATTTACCTGGCCCAGTTTTACCAGGCGCTCAACCAGCCGGCGGCAGCCATCAAGACTGCCCAGCGCGCTATCCAAGTCGATCCCGCCAATGCCAAGGGTTACATCCAGTCGGCCTACCTATATCTCGCAGAGCACGACGAAGCCCGTGCGCTGGCAACGCTTGAAAAGGCGCGCAAGCAAGCCATCGACAAGCGCCCCATCCTACGATTGATGGGCGACCTGTATGCGCAAAAGATCGCAACCCCCCAGGCAATCCCATCCCCCGATGCGGCCAAGGCCATTGCCTGCTACGAGGAAGCCGCTGCGTTCGAGCCCGACGACGCTTCCCTGCAATACCAGGAACGCCTGGGCGACATGTACATGATCAGCCGGCAAATGGATCGAGCGCTGGCCACCTTCCAGGATTTGACGGCGCGTATGCCGGACACCATCCAATTGCAGAAAAAGCTGGCCATGTGTTACATGGCACTCGGCCAGAAGGAAAAAGCTGTTGAAGCCTTGAAAGTGGTCATTGGTCGGGAACCGGAAAATTCGCAAGTCCAATTTTATCTGGGTGAGATTTACGAAACTCTGGGCAACACCAATGCCGCGATGGCCAGTTTCCGCTCAGCCGTGGATACCAACCCGACCATTGCCGCCCCCTATCTGAAATTGGCGCTTTATTACATGGAGTCGGAACCGGAGAAGGCCGGCCAGACACTGCAAAAAGGTTTGAAACGCTTTCCGGGCAACCGAACATTCCTGGAAATGCTGATCCCCTATTACCTGCGCAACCAACAGCCGCGGGAAGCGCTCGACAGTTTTATTCAGCTGCAAAACATGCTTCTGCACAATAACGAAACCCTTGCCGACTACCATTTTTTCCTGAAGTTCGGCGATATCGCCCTGCAAAGTCAGCTGTACGATGAAGCCATCACTTTATACGAAAATGCGCTGGAGCAGTCGCCCGGTCTGCTGGAAGCCTCTATCCGCCTGGCCTGCATTTACATCGACTTGCAGGACCCTGATGAAACTTTGAACATAATGGGCGACGCCGTGCTCACCCATCCCAATGATCCCGTAGCCTGGTATTACTTCGGCCTGCTCTCCAGTCGCGCCCAGGCCTACCTGCAGGCCATCGCCGCCTTTGAACGCGTCGAGTCCTTGGCCGCCCGTCTTCCCAAAGCCGGTTTATTATTGGAAAGCAGATTCTATTTCAACTTTGGCACGGCCTGCGAGCGCGCCGGTAAAATCGAGCGGGCCGAACAACTCCTGATGCGGGCCATGCAGCTGGACTCGGAAAATTGTGAGGCCTTTAATTACCTGGCTTACCTGTGGGCCGATAAAGGCATCCACCTCGACCAGGCATTGGAATACAGCCAGCATGCCTTGGATTACGATCCGGACAACGGCGCCTTCATGGACACTTTCGGCTGGATCAAATACAAGCAGAAGGAATTTGCGGAAGCCCTGACCTGGCTCGAATCCGCTTGCTATTTCATGCCGGACGACCCGACGATCATGGAACATATCGGCGACGTCTGGTTTGCCCTGCACGACGCAGAACAAGCTCGGATATGGTGGGAACGCAGCTACCGTATCGACCCCCGCAACAAACTCATTGAAGAAAAACTGCGCAAACAGGGAGCAGACATTGACGCCTTGCGCAAAAACGCGTCCATGCCGCAACGACCATGAGAGCCGGAGCCGCGCGCATCGACATTACACCCGATCATGACGTCTGGATGGATGGGATGATCCGGGAACATCGTTCCAGCGGAGTACACGACCCGATTTTCGCCAAGGCCCTCGTGCTTGCCAACGGCACGGATCTAGCCGAGGCTTACGCCATCGTTTCCATGGACATCTGCGTCCTGTCAACTGAAGATTGCCAAGCCATCCGAAATTTGGCTTCCAGACAAACGGGAATTCCAGCGGAGCAGATCATCCTGGCAGCCGTGCACAATCATTCCGGCCCAGCCACCGTCGGACTGAACAATCCGCGCGCAAATGTCTACATGAAAAAGTTCCCGACCTTGATCGCGTCTGTGATCGCCAAAGCCGCAGCGGCGATGATTCCCGCAGCCGCCGGATGGTCTTCCGGGCGCGAGGACACGATCAGCCATTACCGGCGACTGCTGGCCGATGACGGACATGTGGTCATGAACTGGGAGCCCTGGCCGGCGGGCCGCATCCTCCGCCCCTTAGGCGAAATCGATCCGGAAGTGGGCGTCATGAAAATCGTGGCGGCCAACGACCAAGCCAAAACGATTGCCATCCTCTTCAATCACGCCGGGCATCCGAACGTGATGTCCGGCGACAATTACCTGATCACGGCCGACTATCCCGGACGGACCGAGGCGCTTTTGGAGCAGGCTTTTGGCGGCATCGCTCTGTTTCTCAACGGCGCACAGGGAACAATGGATATCGACGGATTGAAAGACCGCGACTGGTCCGGAATCGAACGGGTAGCCCATGCCTTGGCGGAGGCGGTGACCGGCGCGCAAGACGCCATTCATCCGCTCCCGGACCTCCACTTGCACAGTGTAACCTGCCGTTACCGCCTGGACGCCCGCAAGATTACCACGCAGGAAAAAGCCTGGGCCGAGGCAATTTTCAAGCAGACCGGGGGCGTCGTCAAGCCGGTCGCCGATGGCGTAGGCGACGACTACAAGGCCAATCTTTATTTGCGCCTTAGCAAGGTGCAGAACCAGAAAATCGACGTGGAGCAAACCTGCCTGTCCATCGGCGATTGTATTTTTCTAACCTTCCCCGGTGAACTCTTCACCGAAATCGGCCTACAGATCAAAGCCGCGAGCCCATTCCAGCATACTTATATCCTTGGATTGGCCAACGGTTACATCGGCTATGTGCCGACCAGGGAAGCGATCAGCCAGGGCGGCTACGAGCCGGCCAAGCGCAGGGTGGACGATGCTGCCGCCGAGCAGATCACGACCCACAGCCTCGCGCTCCTGCAACGCCAGGCCGAATGCCGGCACGACCATGACTCCGCAAAATAATCCGCAATTATCGGCCAACATTGCGGCGCGCATCCCTGTTTTAGGCATAGAAGCTGTTTTGCGCTGAGAAACGTGCCGGATGGAAACTGACACACATCATATGCGGAGATCCGCTTGCGATTCGGACGCAAAACATATAAAATGCTGCGGATTTATTAACTCCTCATCGAAAGCAGGTAAAAAAATGAAATTACGTTTTATCGTCGCCGGCTTCGGCTTCATGGGACAAACACATGCAGGCAATTTGCTGAAACACCCCGCGGCAGAGCTTTGCGGAATCGTCGACCCGGTTTCTCCGCAAGAACAGCTCAAGAACGTCAGGGGCAACCAGGCAACCGTAACGATCACCGCAAAAGATATTGAGGCCATCCCCCATTTCAGGGACCTTAAACAAGCCCTGATTGCACTGAAGCCGGATGCCGCCGTGCTGCCGCTTCCCACAAAACTGCATTATATGGGCGTCATGCTTTGCCTGAAACATGGCTGTCACGTGCTTGTGGAAAAGCCGTTCAGCACGGATATGATCGAATGCCATGAGATGTGTTGCGCAGCAGCGGCAACCGGCAAAAAGCTTTGCGTCGGCTACACCGTGCGTTATATGCATGAATATATCGCGCTTTTCGACACAATTAAATCCGGCCGCCTGGGACCGCTGGAGTTCCTTTCGCTGACCCGTTTTACAGGAATGCCGACCTGGGGCGCCTGGAGCGACCCGCAATTTATAAAAGCTTCCGGCGGAGCCTTATTCGACCTGCTCTCGCACGATTTTGACTTTACACGCCATTGCCTGGGCGAGCCTTCAGCAATCGAAGTCAACGAAACCATCCGCAAGCAGTTCGGCAACAATCGCGTTTCTGTGATTCTAAAATATGACGGCGGACCAAACGTGCAAATCGAAGGCGGCTTTGTCCAGCCTCCCACGTTCACTTTTAGACGAAGTTACAGCGCATTTTTCGAGAAGGGCACGCTGGCAACGGATATGCAGGGAAAATACCAGGAATTTACGGCGGCAGGGGTGAAGGAGTTCGAATGCCCGCAAGGCAGCCCGTATTATGCGGAGCTTGACGATTTCATTCGCGTCCTGCGAAACGAAAAAACCGCACACATCTGCAATGGAACCGATGCGGAAGGGACTATTGCCCTATGCCATAAAATCAAGGCAAGCGCCACGGCATAGGAATGGCTACGATAAGTGCACGATTATTCCACGGGCGTCCCACTGGGATGCCTCGGACTGTAGACTGTAGGCCGAAGACTGCAGGTCGGAATCGAATAAATCCAAGTTGGAAAAACCGGAACTGAGGATTTTGAAGGGCTTTTCATAATCATCTTTTTTTCTTGGTGTTTTCCTACGCTCTACGCCCCACAGACCTCAGCCAGACTATCCTGTGGGATGCTAATGCGATTATTCCATAAATTGCGTGTGATTATGTATTTTCCAGGCGGCATTTAGTCCATCAAAGACCGTGCAAATCGCCCGGGCGCGGCAGGCGCAACGCAGATTGCTTTCGCAAAGATATCCCGCTACGCGAACATTCTCCACCACCGCGCAAAGGGCTTCGGCGGAAAAGTCGTCGGACACGGCGGCGCTCGACCTTCACGCAAGCAACAGCTGATACGTCGCGCGCTTACGCTTGCCCGGTCAGGCCTGCGCATTTGGCGCACAATAATGTTTGACAATAACGGCCGTGTTTATATTGTTATAACCAATGCGCCGAAAAAACGGCCCGCACAAAGCGTCAATCAAACCCATGCCGCAAGGCTAACAATCGACTGGAGGAAAGACTGCGGGAGCAAGGCACGGAATGCAAAGCCGGACACCGTCATCTGCACCCGCAGCGTAAATACCATGAAAGCCGGAGCCGCCCGCATCGACATTACGCCCGATCATGAAATTTGGATGGATGGCATGATCCGGGGTCATCGTTCCACCGGAGTGCATGATCCCATTTTTGCCAAAGCGCTCGTGCTCTGCGAAACCGATCCGCAGACGGACGGCATTGTATTTATATCCGTAGATATCTGCGCCCTGAGTACGCCGGACAATCTGGCTGCGCGCCGCGCCATTTCCCAAAAAACAGGCATTGCGCCCAACCGCATCATCCTGGCCACCACCCATAATCATTCCGGCCCCGCGACTGCCGGGTATTTTAATCCCAAGGAAGACGATTATGTCAAGGAACTGAACTCCAAGCTCGCCGCCTTGGTTGAAAACGCCATGAAATTCATGGTTGCGGCCGCCGTTGGCTGCGCTTCCGGACACGAGGACACTATCAGCCACTACCGGCGACTGCTGGCCGATGATGGACATGTGGTCATGAACTGGGAACCGTGGCCATCCGAGCGCATCGTCCGCGTCCTGGGCGTAATCGACCCGGAAGTAGGCGTGGTGAAGGTCGTGTCCGCCGCCGACCCCGCCAAAACGATCGCCATTCTATTCAATCACGCAGGCCATCCCAACGTGCTTTCGGGCGACAATTACCTCCTGACATCCGACTATCCCGGCCTTGCGGAAAACATCCTCGAGAAAAAGTTCGGCGGCACGGCGCTGTTTTTTAATGGCGCCCAGGGATCGGTGGATATCGACGGACTCAGGGATCGCGACTGGTCGGGACGCGACCGCGTCGGACAGGCTTTGGCCGATGCTGTGGCACAGACGGCACAAGGAATCGAGCCTGCATCCAATGTCAAATTGCGCGTCGTCGCAATCCACTACACGCTGGAAGCGCGCAAGATCAGCGCCAAAGAATTGGCATGGGCCGACCGGATTCTGGCACAAACCGGCGGCGCCATAAAAACCGTGGCGGACGGCGTCGGCGACGATTACAAGGCCAAGCTTTACCGGGATCTGTACGCTAAGGAGAAGCAGTCCCTCGGCATGGAGCAGGTCGGCATCGCCATCGGCAACAGCGCGCTGATCAGCTTGCCCTGCGAACTATTCACCGAGATCGGCCAGGAAATCAAAGCCCGCAGTCCCATGGCGCACACGTGGTGCCTGGGTCTGGCCAACGGGCAAATCGGCTATGTACCAACGCGTGAGGCAATCTCTCAAGGCGGCTACGAGGCGGATACGCGCGCGCCGGACGATGCTGCCGCCGAGCAGATCGTGGCTCGCAGCCTGGAACTCCTTGGACAGTTGGCCTGAAATCCTCCAACGGGCCAGGCCATGCGACCGGAGGACAGTTACCGCACATTCAATTGAACAACTAAGGCCCCAGTTGCCGAAACATTGCGCAAGACATATCGTTCGCCGTAAATTTCTGTTCGGAAAAGATCATACAAAATACAGAAATGGATCCCACAAAGGGGAACTTCCCGATCCACATACAAACCGGATCATTTTGTGGTTCTTCTTATGAACATATATCCTTTGTCCACGCCGTCACCGGCGCGATTATGAAGAATGCTTATAACGGAAACTCCACCCCGTAAATATTCATCAAAATAAATAGTTGACAATATTGTTTAATGGTTATATTGTTATAACCATTAAACAAAACGCTTTGCGGGCCGGCGCTGCAAAATAGCGAGACCGATACATGCAAATGCCGATTACAGCCTATAACCAGATGGCGCAGAGCCTGCGGGAACTGATTCTTTCCGCCACCTGGAAAGCCGGCACGCAACTCCCCACCGAACGGGAGCTCTGCGAGCGTTTCGCCGTATCCCGAATCACGGTGCGCCGGGCTCTGCAGATTCTGGAAGAGGAAGCCCTCGTGCTCCGCCACCAGGGCCGGGGAACCTTTGTCAATACGCAGCCGGTCCGCAAAATTCCGATCGTCAACGGCAATTTTTCGGCCAGTGTCATGCGGCATGCGCCGGACCTGACCAGGTCGGTCCGGACAATGGAGTGGCAAACCGCAACTGCCGAATGGTCGCGCGCCCTCGGCATTTCGATCGGCGACCGCGTGCTGTTTGTCCGGCGCCTGGATATCCTGCGCCGCCAGCCGATCGCCATGGACGAAGTCGTCATTATCCGCCGCTATGCCGAGGGTCTGACCAAGCCCGATTTCCAAGTCATGCTTTTCGAGGAACATTGGCAGATGCGCCAGCGCCTGACTCTGGATTATGAAACCCAGGTTATCGAAGCCTTGCCGGCCGCCGAACCCGTGACAACCTGGCTGCAAGTGACGCCGGGTTACGCCTTGCTTAAGGAAACCAATGTGGCCACACTGCGGGGCGGCCAGGCGGCAGGGCTGTTTATCAGTTATTATCGTCATGAGTATTACCAGTTTAATTCCATCGCGCGCCTGAACGACCAATCTTTGAACAGCAGTGCAACCAACAACAGAAGGAGAAAGACGCCATGACCAAACTGGCCATTGACGGCGGACAGCCCGAGTTAAAGCGGACCGATTACAAAGATTGGCCCATTATCACCAAGGACGATCGGCGCCTGATCAAACAGGTTCTCGACAGCGGCATCGTGGCCGGCGCCACCGCGCCGATGGTTAAGGCCCTTGAAGCGGAATGGGCGGCCTATACCGGCGCCAAATATTGCCTGACCACCTGCAGCGGCACGGCCGCCTTGCACATGGCCCTGGCAGCCTGCGGCGTTGGCCCGGGCGACGAAGTCATCACTTCGGCCTTCACTTTCCTGGCTTCCGCATCCTGCGCCATCCACCAGAATGCCATCCCGGTCTTTGTGGATATCGATCCCCGGACCTATTGCATGGACCCGAACAAGCTGGAAGCGGCGATCACGGAACGCACCAAGGTCATCATTCCGGTGGATATCCAAGGCATGCCGTCCGACAAGGACGCGATCCTCAAAATTGCCAGGAAACACAAACTGTTTGTGATCGAGGATGCCTGCCAGGCCCACGGAGCGCTTTACAAAGGCAAGCAGGTCGGCACATTCGGCGATATCGGCTGCTACAGCCTGAACAACCTCAAAAATCTGTGCGGCGGCGAAGGCGGCCTGTTTGTCACGGACAACGAGGATCTCAAGAAAAAAGCCGCTCTGGTCCGTTGCTTCGGCGACGAAGTGGACGAAGTCAGTCATCGCCGCAAGTACAATGCTTCCATCCTGGGCTACATGTATCGCAATCAGGAATTGCCCGCCGCCCTGGCGCGCGGACAACTGATGCATCTCGACAAGAGCAACGCGCTGCGTATTGCCAACGCCAATTACCTGACCAAGGAACTGAGCAAGATTCCCGGCGTGATACCGCCCTATTGTCCCCCGGATTGCAAGCACGTTTACTTCATGTACAACATCCGGTTCGATCCCAAGGCCGCGGGGGTGAATTGCGATCCGCGCCGGTTCCGGATTGCCGTCGAAAAAGCGTTATACAAGGAAGGCATGCTGGTCGGGCAGTGGCAGACGCTGCCGGTACCGGCCCAGGACCTGTTCCAAAGCAAACTGGGCTATGGCGCCACAGGCTATCCCTGGATCGTCAATGAAGCCAAGGGCATCAAGTACAACTATGACGTGAGCCAATTCCCGGTGGCGCAAAACCTTTGCGACACTTATACCGTCGTGCACGGGGTCCATGCGCCCAACAGCAAGACGCTGATGAAAAAGATCGTGGGGGTCTTCAAGAAGGTCTTCGCCGATCTGGATACGGTCATGGCGCATGCCGATGACATCATCTATCCCGGCTTCGACGGCAAACTGTATGGCTCAGGCTAATCTGCAAGCAAACATTGATTGACCGCAAGCTCTAGGACTGCAGGCTGAGGGCTGTGGAGACATGGTTTCCATGGTCCTCGGTCTGCGTCAGTTATCAAGGGAGAATTCATGAAAAGCAGAGGACTATTCGGCAAAAAAGGATTGCAGATCGAAGAACGGCAACAGAACATTGGCGCGCCAGGGCCCAACAATGTGATCGTCAAGGTTCGGGCCTGCGGGGTTTGCGGAACCGACATCAACTTTGTCCGCGACTGGCCGGATCAGCCCATGGCACTCGGGCACGAAATCGCCGGTGAAGTCATGGAAATCGGCAAAGACGTCACAAATGTCAAGCCCGGCGACCGGGTAATCGTGGAAGATTGTTCCATGTGCGGAGCCTGCGACGACTGTAAAAGCGGCCATCCCGAATTCTGCCGGAATATGTTCAACCTGGAAAACCAGCCAGGCATGGGCGAGTACCTTAATGTGCGCTACAACATGCTCGACCGCTTCGAGGGACTGGACTATAAGATCGCGAGCATGACTGAGCCGCTGGCCGTCGCACTGACTTCGGTTTTGATTGCGGATATTCCCTTGGGCGGCTCCGTAGTCGTATTGGGCAACGGCCCCCTGGGCCTGATGGTGGCGCGCCTGGCCAAGGTGCGCGGCGCAGGCTTTGTAGGCATCACCGGATTGAGCAGCGACATGCCCATGGAAAAAGCCCGTTTTGCGCTGGCCAAGGAGTTCGGCTGCGACCTGTCCATCGAAACGCTCAAGGAATCGGTGGAAGACGTGATCAAGAAAAGATTCCCCAAAGGCGTGGACCGGATCATTGTCAGTTCGCCGCCACAGAGCATGCTGGATGCGTTCAAGATCATCCGTTTCGGCGGTGTCATCACGTTCTTCGGCCTGCATTTCGGGGGCAAGAACAAGATCGAAGTCGACATCAACGACCTGATTTTTCGCAAAATCAGTCTGCGCCCGTCGTTCGCGGAACCGGCGATCAATTTCCCCGTTTCCCTGCGCCTGCTGAAGGACGGCCTGGTGGATGGCGCCAAACTTGCGTCGCACACCTTTGGCTTCGAAAACGCAAAGGCCATGCTGGCCGGCATCGTCAACGGGACTCAGCCTGCGATCAAAGCCGTCATGCTGCCTCACGGTGCCTGAACCATAACACAGACAAGGCTATGGCTGTGTAGCGCCTCAAACATCAAAACCTGCTAAGAAAAAACAAGAAACCGGCACAATGCCCGCGAACCACGCGAAAAGAACGCTAAATTAAAAAGGGATGTTTCCTTTTCATCAGCATCCAATAGGATACTCAGGCTGTAGGTTGAGGGCTGTAGACCGCAGGTAAAACCTCGAAAAAAAGCGCAAACCTTATCGATGTTTTGCAAGATTGAGTTCCGGTTTTTGCCTATGTGTTTTGTTGGTTCCGACCTACAGCCTGCGGCCCAAAGGCCTAAGGTGTCGGCGTCCCTATGGAACGCCAGTGTTCCTTTTCTTAACTTAGCGTTCCTTTCGCGTGGTTCGCGGGTAAATTCTTTAGATTGCTAGCTCTCGAACACGATCATCTGGTAGCCTTCCACGCTTGGCACCGTGACGTGCACATAGCCATCGGCTTCCCGGAAGGGCAGGTCCGTTCGCGATGGCGCGAGATAGACCCGCCGCAGGCGCGGCAGAGCGTCGCGCCGCAGGGCCACTTCCGCATCGCGCAAGATCATGGGCTCCTCTATGATCTGCTTCCGGCCGCGCGTTTCCGGCACATAACTAAGGATATGCACCATCCGGCGGCGCTGGCCCTGTCCAGTAAGCGTCACCTGCGCATAGGTGGGCAGGTTGCCCGTCTTCACCAATGGATCAGCCAGCAGCGCATCCAGACAGTTGCGCACCAAATACTTGAATTCGACAACGCCATCGTTGAAATACCCGCCAAAGACCGGGAACGTGAAATGGAAAATATTCCCGCTGCGCACCAGGGCCGGCAGGCCGGTATCCTTGTCCGGCGGAACATAGACATATTCATGGCGGCCATCCCACAGGCCTTTGTTAAAATAGGGCTTGTAAAGGCGGGCCAGCATGCGGGCGCCTTTCAGCACGCGCACGGCAATACCAGCCTGATAAATCGTGATGATCCGGTCGGAAACATCGCGCGCCACGGCGCGGTCGGCGCGCAGGAACATAGGGTTCCATTTTGTCGGCCCTTCGTAAGCCAGGCGATAGCTTTGCAAGGCGAAGGCTTTCTGCTCGGAATCGAGGCCGGACGTTCCGGAGCCGATCACTGCCCCACCCTTGTTCAAGTGCTGCTGAATGCGGCCGGCCAATTTTTTATCCAAGGTAACGGCATCGGGCAGGATCAACACACGGTATTTGGATAGATCAGCATCGCCGGCAACAACATCGAACTGGACTTTCAGCTCCATCAGCATCCGCGCCGCGCCATAAACGCCAAATGCCGTAGCCTCGTCCATGCCCTGCGGCCCGGCGGGCCAGCAGCGCACCTTGGGCGACAGCACGGCAACATCCGCATGGGCCACGGCGCCATCGGTCCAGGGATCGAGCGCCATGGTTTTGGCAAAGACATTGCCGATCCGTTCATAGACATGGCGGTCCAGTCGGCCGCGCGGATGCAGGTGATCGCCCACCGAACAGGTCCCGCCGTTGGCGATCGAATTGTAGCAATCAAACTGCAGGGATGCTTCCGGCCGCAGCCCGCCAAAATCGCCCCAGCTTTTGTGGAAGCGGCCGGTCATCATGAAGAACGGCTTGCCAAGCGTGCGTGTATAGCGAATGAACGCCGGCAGCAGGTCATAGCCCCAGCCGCCGGTCGGCAAAATTTCCAACTCGCAATGGGTCGGTTCGAAATCGTAAGGGAGTCCGTTGAAATAGAGATAAATATCGCGTCGGCGCTTGCGGACTACGGCCTGCATTTTCTGCGTGAATTCCTTCGTAACCTGCCAGCCATAGGCCTTGACCTGGGCCTCATCCTTGAAATCCATGCCCAGTTTTTTCATGCCCTGCAGACATTCCTCGCCATAGCAGGGAGTCATCGTGAAGCAGTCGAAGAAGAGTCCGTCCACCGGATAACGGTCGAGGACCTCGCCGGCCATGTCCAAAAGGTGCTGACCATAGGGCGAATTCAGACACATCTTGCGGAAAAACGAACCGCGCGGCGAATCATCCTTGCGCATTTCATAGACTTGCCCGTCCTTGTTCAGCTTGACCCAGTCACGGTGCAGTTGGGCATGCTCGTGGTCCAGGCCGGCGTTGAAATAAGCAGCCACGGCAATCCCACGCTTATGGCAGGCCTTGACCATGCCGCCGAGCATATCGACCTTCAGGCCCGGATAGGGAATGCCAACGCGGGTGGGATAATAGGCAAACCCCAGATTGCAGCGCGCAAAGACGGTAATGTATTCCACATGTGCGGCCTGCAGCGTGGCGGCAAATTCTTCGGCATCGAACTCCTTGCCCACATCGTAAATTCCGGGCATGGTATGGCAATCCAGATGAATCGCACGACGAGGAAACGCACATCGGGGCATATTCACAATCCTCCGGTTAGTGACTTTCCCTTAAAGATACACGTTTTTGCGTGTCTAAATTTAATTCCGAGTTTGAAGTGCTTGTTGCGGAAAATAGTTAAACGTAGCCTTGCCACCCCCTTCTAACGAAGGCAACTGGGTGGCATGCAACCGTGTGGCGAATTTGGGTGTCCGCGGAGCGGACTTCGCAAAAACAAGGCAAGCTCGGGTTGAATGTGGGCGCGCCGCGCGCAGCGCTATACTCGTGTATGCGCAAACGCGGCAAACCCGCAGACGGCCCAAAATCGCCTCTGCTTTTTGTGAACCAAATTCGCCACATTGCACGGAATAAACCATAGTTGGGTTACGAGCGTTAGCCCGCCTTAACTATATCAAGTTACGACACCACCGCCCGTTTGCGCGCCTTGACGATCAGCGCAATACCCGCGCCCAGGCAGATCAACATTCCCGACCACTGCCAAAGCAACTGCCTTTTGTCCGGAGCGTATTTAAGCACAACTTCATGAAGGCCCGGCGACGACACAAATACCCCCTGGAATATGTAATCCGTGCGCAGTACAGGAACAGGCTGCTGGTCGATCCAAGCGCGCCAATCGCGATCATATTTCTCCGATACCCTGAGGATGGCCGGTCTATCGGACGAAACCTTGAGTTTCATATACCCCGAGCGGTAGGCATCCATTTGAACCTGGCCGACAATACCGGCGCCCTCCGATTCCGGCAATTGCGCGGCATGTTCGGTGGCCACCAGCGCCTTTTGAAAGGGAACGAAATCCGGCGCCGCCATCCGCCGGAGAGCCTCATCGTCCGCCGCTTTCTGCCAGCCGGAGATCAGCGCAAACCGGGGTCCGGGCTTTTTCAAACGCAGGATAACATGCTGGCCCGGCGCAGTGGCCGTAGCCGGAACAACCTTGACGCCGATTTCCGCCGGCGCCACATTGTAGGCATAAACAATATCGAAGGCATTTTTCATCGTCGGGTCGTTTTGGATCTGGCTCCAGACTTGGGCCGGCGCCAGGACAAAACTCACCGCCGAGAGCTGCCAATAGCGAAGCGCGTGACTGGTGACAGCCTCGAGATAACGCTTGTATTCTACCGGCATACGCGGCATCTGGGTCACATTCATGGTAAGAATGTGATAATAAGGAAACACATAGGTCAGCCAGAAATTATAGAATCCATCCTGTGAAATCAAAGCCACACGGTGCTCCGGCATATCCGACTTTAAAATCCGGACAACCTCATTTTCCTCAAAGACCGACATAGGCATGGTTTTAATGTAATGCCGCGAAAGCCAAAGGGCATCGCCGGCCACAATCAGGACCAGCGCCCAAGCACAGACCAGACCCGCAGCCCGTGAGCGCCAGCGGGACAAAAGCAAAATCCACAGGAATACACCCGCTCCCAGGGTCATAAGCGCCGCATGCCAGAGGGCGACCGTCTTGTTGCCGACAATGGTCGTGGCATATTGTCCCCACCCCATGGCGTTCATCCGGGCCGCGTCCTCGCCGGCTGAGCCCGTTTGCATCAAAGCCCAGAGGGCCAGAATACCACCCAGCACAAAAACAGCGGCGACAAAGTTTCTGATCCAGCCCGGGGCCAAAGCCGTCTCTATGGGTTTATTCTCTTTTTTTGATTTCATTTATTACCAGGATCGATTGAATGAAAAAAATGATTTCATCATTTGACTATTCGTTGATTTGTTGATTCGTGATTCGTTGAAAGAGATTGGTATAGATTACTGATGATTGCATCATCCGTCACGAGACGCTCATCCCCGGCTGTTACAAAATGATCCAACAACTCATACGCTGATCCACGGGCTTGCCGACAAAATTGAATATTTTCCTGAAAATGAAACCGGCCATATCCCGCTCTCAGCCCAAGATCCATAATCATGCTTCAGACCTTGCGCGCCGTTTCATTCTGACTCAGGTTGTCATCCGATGCAGCAAATAAAAAAACCATCGCGGCTGCAGAATGCAGAAAAGACTGCGGTGGAATATCTTAATCTTATGCAACCGCCGCCAAAAAGGGACCAGAAAAGGCGCATACATCGAGTAAAAATAGATTTTATGATAGAAATAGACATCATCTTTGGCCATGGAAGGCTGGTCCAAAATGCTGTCTTCATAATAACCATGGACCTGTCGATTGCTGATCCATCCGTTTTTGCGGCACAAGTCATAAAGCTCCGTTCCGGGATACGGCCGGAACACGGTCAAACATTTCATATCGGCGCTGATTTCCTTGTTGAGCGCAATGGTTTTTTCAGCTGTTTCGCAAGTTTCATAAGGCACGCCGATCATGTTAAACGCCCTTGATTTCATATCGTATTTTTTTATAAGGCGGAAGGCATCGACGATAGTCTGGCGGGGAAGCTGTTTTTTAAGGATGGCGTTTCGTAAATGATCGTCGCCGCTTTCCACGCCGACCCAGATCTGCTCGCAACCGGCGGCCTTCAGCATTCTGAGCAACTGATCGTCAATCGTGTCGGCGCGAGCGTTACAGCGGAAGGGAATTTTGAATTCACGGCTGTATTTTGCACAGAAATCCGCCAACCAAGCCCGGTTGATGGTAAAAGTGTCGTCATGAAAAGTCGCTTTTTTAATTTTGTATCGCCCGCTTAACTCCCGGATTTCGGCTAAAAGGTTATCCACGCTCCGCAAACGGACATATTTCCCCTTGTTTTTATAAAGATCCTGGAGAACGGCATTAATGCAGAAACTGCAGACAAATGGACAGCCCCTCCCGGCGATAAATTCCGTCCCATCGTTGGTGTCATTCATCAGCCGATTATATTGGAAAATATCCCGATCACAGAATGGCAGCTTATCAAGATCTTCCACCAGCGGTCTTACCGGATTTTTAATGACCGTATTTCCGGATTTAATCCATAGATTCCGGATATTGCCGGTTTCCCCGCCGTTTTCGATTGCATTGGCAAGATCCAATAGCGCCGCCTCGCCTTCGCCGATGCAAATACCCAAAATTCCCGGGGTATTGATGGCGTCATCGGGAGCCACAGTTGCATGAACGCCGCCAATAACTATGGGCAAAGCGCTATCGGCGTTGATAATTTTAACAACGAACTTTGCCAAGGCAAACTGATCGGTTGTCGCGGAGATGCCAATCAAGTCAGGCTTATAAGAGGCGATTTTTTGCCGAATGACGTCTTTATTCGGCCGATCGATAATCAAAAGATCAGTTTGGTGCCCACGCTGTTTCAGCACCGCCGAACAGTAGCCAATGCCGAAATTATAGCCGGGAGGAATATGCTTGACCGGCGGAACGGGATAGACAAACAACACTTTCATCAGGCCGATTCCTTTACGTTTCGAGCCTGCTCGCGCAGGGTAAGTGTTCTATAGCGGACAATCGTGTCAAATCCATATGCCGTCAAAATCCCCAACGCCAGCTGGAATACCTGTAGAAACTTGTTCGGATTACGAATGGACGAGACCATCGGCAACTTATAAAAAAGAGCGTACAGCGGAAAGAATTTTCCAAACGCCAGCAAGAGCGTAATCACCGCCACACAGCCCCAGAAAATGATCTCCGCTCTCCGGTCAGAAAAACTGGCGTCCAGCGATGTCATTTGCGGATAACCGACCTTTCCGCCCATGATTGCCCCGAAAATGGCAAACAATGCCAGTAGAATCGGAATAATTCCCAGATACGTATTTTCCAGCTTGAAATTCATGAAACCCTGGTGGGTTTGTTCCCAGCCCGCCGAGCGCCCCATCCGCCCCCAATAAGGCCCTTCCGGCTCCCCGCTCCGCCAGCCCATATAGCCCGGCGCGATAAAATCGATGGATTCATCCGGTGGCCAGCTCCACTGGGTCACGTAATCCCATTTTTCCTGCGGCGATTCCGTTTGCATACTGGCCACACCCTTGACATTGGAAGTATAGCTGCCCAACATCGTTGTGACGGCAAGCAGCAGCCCCACGCCGCCCATCATGGCAAGCGTGCCGACCGGCTTCAGCCAGTTCCCATTCGCCCGCCACTGCCGAATCACAAGAAACAAGGCATAGGCACCCAAAACAAAGCCAAAAAACAAGGCCACATCGAGTTGTTCGAGGAACATGAACCCGATGGCGCCGCCCGCAAGGATGCTCCACAATATGCCGACTTGTCCCGCAAGTGCCCGGTTAATACAGAACAGAGAGATACCGGCAAACAACAAGACCCCGTATTTGCCAAGATGGCCGGCATAGGTCAAAGTGAGATTGCTGCCAAGCCAATAGGCAGCCAAGGCCCCCATGATTATGCCAACCAAGCCAATACGTTTGTCCCGCATGAAGAACGCCAAGAACAAAGATGCCAGCAACAAATCAACGGCATGAACCCAATTGATATAAAGCCGAATCGGAGCCACCCAGATTAGAAGCACATTCCACTCCACCGGCGCAAGACCACCGGGCGTCCCCAACAAAACTAAATCGTCCCAATTCGCTGCAAACAGGAAAGGCGTGCGACTTTTAATGTTTTGGATCACCCCAACGCCGTCATCGGAAGTAATCAGAACGCCCCCTGGAACTAATAGTTCCCAAAACATTAAGACAACAAACAAAGCGAAGCCAATGAAGGCACACCATCTTGCTTGCCTCGGGGTGGGACACAATAGACGCTCTAGAATTGGTTGCATATCTCACTTTTTATGAGTAACCAGATATTGTTGATACACATCGATGTATTTGGCAATAATTTGGTCCCATGTAAACACTTCGATTGACGATACATTTTTGGTCAACGCCTCCCGCAGCGGTGCATCATTTAACAAATCAACCAAGCCAGATCGGAAATTTTTCGTCAAATAGGCGGTTTCCCGGTGCTTGAATACATTGGCCGGCAAACCGTCATAAGTTAAGATAGGTTTACCCGCGGCAATGTATTCGATAAACTTATAATTACAATCCTGATCGTTCATACTGGTTACGATATCGGCTTGCTTTAGGACACTGATCACTTCAGTTTCATCGACATACCCCATGAAATGCACATTTTCAGGAGCAATTGCCTGCAAAGCCGGATCCGGCCGGCCAAACAGGAACAAATCACAAGGCAAGCCCCGCACACCCTCAATCATTACATCCACAAGTTTGGCCCGACTGATCGACCCCACATATACAACTTTTAAGTAATTTTCGCCGGTTTGAACCAAGTTCAAATTAATTTTCGTCGGCTTGGGCGGCCAATATCCCAACGGGATAAAATGAACTTCCTTGCCGAATTGCCTGGCGCGGGCCTCGTTTCGGCGACTGATAGTGGTTATGAAATCAACATTTATGGCCGCATAATTCTCAAGAAAACGCAGCATCCACTTTGGACGAAAGATAAAAGCAGCGCCTTTTGTAGCGTGCGCCGGCGCCGACTTGTCAATATATTTGGACAACCACCCCGGATAACTCGGGATCATCTCGGCATAATAATCGCCCCAATTTAGGGTAACCGGGCACTTAACCATACGCAATTTCCGGAACACAATCGGGACAAGCGCAGCCGGAATCCATTCGACAACGATTAAGTCCGGCTTGAATTTTAAATATAACGAATAAAACTTTTGCAGTTCGTAAATACCGATGCCCAGGAATTCGACGCCAGCCCGAACAAACAGCGACGGCAGCATATTCCAGCCGGTATCTGACCCAGACTGCGTCAACATGTCTGTCCGCACTTTGCCAGGATTGTTGGTTACCGACATCAGGCGCATCTGATCCCTTTCGGCATTTAAATGCTGCACAGATAAATATATGTCGTTAAAATCCGTTTAACGTTTTCTGGATGTACCATTTAATGCCACTGAAAAGCTGTTTTCGCTTGTAAACAAGCACAAAACCACGCCAAACATAAATCCAGCGGCAATAGAAACTGTGCATCATCTTTTTCTGCCAATAGCGCAACTCATCGTCGGTAAATATTTCATTCCAAAACTTCAATTTGAAATCCGGGTCAGGCTTCTCCGCAAATGCCTTAAAATAATCGGTTTTTATAATGCCAGAGCGAAGACCGGCAAGATATGAATCAGTAAAGGGCAATGGAACAAAAATATTAAAGTTGATAAAATGCAAAGGCAAGGATAGCACAAACTTGATTGTATTCTTGATTTCTTTGACACTCTCGGTTGGATGACCAAGCATCACAAACGCGTTGGTCTTTAACCCGCAATCATAGGCCATCGAGATCACACGCTGCACTTTGCCCAAGTCCAAATTTTTGCGAGTCAGCGCCTGAATCCTCGGATCGCCCGATTCAATTCCAAAATCCACACTGCCGCAGCCTGCATTGACCATAGCATGGAGCATCGTCTCATCCACCGTATCGATGCGTGAAAAGCACTTCCACTGCACATGTAAACCAGATTCGATCAATAAGCGGCATAACTCCAGTACTCGCTTTTTATCGATGGTAAAGCAATCGTCCCAGAAAAAGACACCTTTAATACCATAGGAATTGACCATGGCTTTGATGTGATTAAAAACATAATTGGCGGAATGCCCACGAAAACGCCGGACATATGGCTGCAAATTGCAAAACGTGCATTTTCCGACACAACCGCGACTAGTAAATGCACTAATATACTGCTTGTCCGCCATATAATCCGGCAGATTCTCCACAAGATGCCAGGCCGGAGGCGGAAGCTCATCCAAATTTTCGATAATTTGAGGTTTAACGCTTTCCGGATCCAGTGTCTGCTTGGAAACGACCCCAGGAATAGCCTCAATAGCATCACCACGGGCCAAAGCCTCCAGCAAACGTTTGAAGGCATATTCACCTTCGCCGCGGACCACATAATCGACATCTGGAAAATTAATGGTTTCTTTCGGATAGAGCGTCGGGTGGATGCCGCCAAACACAATTTTTGCCTGCGGCGCAACGCGCCGCACAGTATGAGCAACATCCAAAGCATCAATCAAGGTAAACACCATCGTTCCGATGCCGACCACGTCAGGCTGATATGCGGCAATTTTTTCGCGTACTTGGTCATGCGTGGCGTCTTGAGCCCCCAAGACCCGGACTTCAATATCTTGCAGAGTCTCGGCACAGGCAGCTAAATACAATATCCCCAAAGATGGTGGGGAAAAAAACCCGACCTTGAGAGGTTCGCTTCGCTTCAACTCACCCGTGGACCACCCGCCGATCATACGCGTTGTCGGCGGAGTTATCAGCATGCATTTCATAAAACGACCCAATTACTTTAATAATATTTGACTGCAGCCGCTTCAAACACGTTCCGATATTGTTCGGCGATCCGTTCCCAGGAATATTTAGAGACAATGCTGTGGCAATTAATCCCGATTTGATCGAACCATTCCTGAGGTTGAATTGCAAAGGTCTGCAAACACATCCGCATTGCACGAATATCCTCCGGCGGAAATGTTAACCCAATCGCATTTGTTTTAACCGTTTCGCCAATGACGTATTGATCGGAGGCCAAGAGCGCCTTCCCGCAACTAATGGCATCACGCAGGCACTGGCTTGTGGTTGAGAAACCATGCCGGAACGGCAAGATCACGGCATCACAGGCATTAAAGTATAACAAACGTTCTTCATCCGATACATAGCCATAAACTCGCCGCACATTTGCATCCCAGCCATTGTTGACGTCGGCGTTCATCGGCGCATATAGACGCGCTATTTTCCCAACCACACAGACCATGAATGAGCGATCTACACCGCGCAGGGCTTCATAGAGAAGGTCGGCGCCGCGACCGACAAGATCCATGCCAAAAAGCAGCAAAATGCGTTTGTTTACTGGCAGATCAAGACGACACCGTGCTTCCGCTTTCTCAACCAGTGAGACATCCTGAGCGTCAAAACCCTCCGGAACAATGCGAATCATCGAAGCTTGCGACGGGAATATCCGCCGCGCATTAATGGCATTGTCACAGACAACACAAATAAGCTGCGGCAATAACGGCATCGAACGGTGAATCAGCCAAGCCCTTATTCGCGCATGAAGCGCAAGCTTCATGCCCGGCAAGACATCAAACCCAGAAGGAATAAAGCCAACCACGGGCGGCGCTTTGCGCAAGCGCCCTAGCCAACTTAAGAGAACGACAATCCACGATTCTACATCGTTGACAAAGACAACATCCGCCCTGGTCGCCTTTGCATATCGCAGGGCATAGAAATAAACGGCAATGTTTTCGAAAACTACGATCCATAGTTTGCCGAGCATTCGCCGGCATAGATCAATCAACGACTTCCCTCTTGGGCTCAACCTGCCGACAATACTGACATAAGCAACATCTTTAGCCCAAACATTCCGATCGATTTCAGGAAATCCGATCACAGTCACCTGCATGCCTGCCATCGAAAAAAAACGTGATTTGATGCCTGTCAACCTTTGGAAGTGCCCCGGATATGACAGCAATGGACTACAAAACACCACTCTCATATCCCCTCATCCCCCACGATCGATCTTCAAAAGTAATTCATTATATACCCGAACGACCGATATTTTCATCAATATGATCATGGCAATAACCTTAAATTTCCCGTGACCACGGCCAAACGCCTGGTCTCCGGTGTTGCGGGAAAATCCATGGATGCAATCGCATCTACCAAGGCGCAAAACACCCAGATGGCCATCACAGTGTGCGACCCCAAGCCGGCGAACCGCCCGGCTGGCGTACATGTCTATTTTTTTAGCATGCCAAGAATCGCCTTCTTCACCGAGGCAACATTCACACCATAATATTTGTGGATCTCATCGCGCCCGCCATATTTATAGCAGTATCCGCGATCATGCCCGAGGCCAAAACGTTTCACAGACACCGGCACGTTATGATCGTTTATCAATTCCAGAATATACGAGCCGAATCCGCCGGGAAGGAAATGTTCCTCCATGGTAAAAATCATCTTGGCCTGTGCGATTTCCCGGAGCAATCCTTGCACCCCTGTTGGAATCGTATGAACGTCAACGATACCGACCTTCTTGCCCAACTTGGCCAGATCGTCCGCCACCATGACGGCATTCTGGACCATATAGCCCGTGGCCAGGATCAGACCATCACGTCCTACACGGAGCACGTTAAAACCGGCTGAAAAATCTGTTCCTGGGCGGTAGAAGTCCGGACCTGGCTTGCGATCAAGCCGGACATAATTGGTATGCTTCATCGAGACAGACATTTCGGCCACGGCCATGGCCATGACTGGATCGGAAACGCTGTGAATCGTGATGTTTGGCATGGACCGCATGATCGCGATATCCTCGATTAGGTGATGGGTCGGCCCGGAATCCTCATAGCCGAATCCGCCCCCCACGCCTACGATAGTCACAGGAATGTTCATGATGCCGCTGGCAACGCGAATCTGTTCGAGACAACGCAAGGTCACAAACGGGGCAATCGCATAGATAAACGGCCTTTTCCCTTCCTGCGCCATGCCGCTCCCGACTAAGTGGCCATTCTGTTCTGCGATGCCAACGTTTACGAACTGGGTAGGCAGGTCCACCCGAAATTTGTCAAGCGCCGGCGCACCCATATCTTCGCTCACAACAATGATATTACGATCATTTTTCGCGATTTCGTAAACTCGTGTCCAAAAAGCATCTCTCTGAGTAGTTTGTTTAACCACGGCAGAAACTCCTTTCCATCTCAATCCTGGCTTGCTTGGCAAGTTTGCCATCCGGCGCCAGCCCATGCCATAGCGGAACGCAGGACATGAAATCGACTCCCTTTCCCTTAACCGTATCAGCGATGATCAACAAAGGTTTCGTCGAAGGTCGCGATCGGATACCCCTGAAAGCGCCGAGAATTTCATCAAAACAGTGACCATTAATCCTTCGCACCATCCAGCCAAACGATTCCCAGCGTTCAACCATCGGCTCAAGCGAAACAATGTTCTCAGTGAAATCGGTCACACACTGGTAGTTGCGATCGATGATCGCTACCAGATTGTTCAGCCGATTGTGCGCCGCGAACATCGCGCTTTCCCAGATTGATCCCTCGTAGCACTCGCCATCGCCGAGAATCGCAAAAACCATGTGCAATTTACGGTCCATTTTAGCAGCCAATGCCGCGCCGGCGGCCATCCCAAATCCTTGCCCCAGCGACCCACAGGTGATCTCAACCCCGGGCACGCTCTTTTGCAGATGCACACCAAATTTCCCGTCCTTCTGGGCAAATCCATTGAGATCTTTCACCGGGAAAAATCCACGGTCAGCCAGTATGGCATAGAGAACGGGACTCGCCTGTCCCTTGCTCAAATAGAGGCGATCACGCTCGGGATCATCAGGATTCTTGGGATCATGCCGCAAAACTCCGCCATGATACAGCGCCACCATGATATCCGTACAAGAAAGCGACGAAGTCACATGCCCCGTATGCGCTTTGATACACATCTCCAATACAAGCTTTCTTATGCGGTTAGATTTTTCCTGCAATTTATCTGCGAGAGGATCCATGAACACAACCTCCTTTTCTTCTTTCACCATCGCTACCTTATATTCCGCTTGACCTTAATCTCAAGCATTTTCCGTATATGGCTGACCGTGCGGGGACCAAAACGTTGCGCAACCATTGCCATGTATGCCGGGCGGCTAAAATGCCTGAAAAAAGCTTCATCCCTGAACTTGAGCACCTCCTGCCAGGATAAGTGCGCCGTCGGCAGCGGCTGGCAGTCGGGACTGAACTGCGAAAAACCACCCCAAGTTGGCGGCAGCCAGCCTTTAGCATACGCCTCGTCATATAATCGCGATCCCGGCAGGGCCATGACAGAGTAAAAGTTAGCGAACTCGCAATTGAGATCGTCGGCCAGTTTGAGAGTCTCCTCCATAGTTGCGAGCGAGTCCTCGGGCAGGCCAAGCATATAATTGCCAAGCACATATATTTCCGCCGCTTGGATATCCTTGACCACCGAGTGTATATCGCGGTGAATCTGTTTGTTTACACCGTTACGCACCACCTCGTTGGCCGACTCGATTCCCAAACAGATCCAATTGATGCCGGCTTTTTTCATCTTGTTGAGCAAAATCGGCTTTACTGTATCAACCCGGCCGTATACCCAGATGTTCAAATCCCATTGACGTTCGATAACCCGGTCGCAGAATTGCTCCACACGCTTAGGCGACAGGACGAAAAGCTCATCGTCAAAGCGGATGTTCCGCACACCTTTCTTCACAAGCTCAGAGAGCCACTGCATGACGGTATCCAGCGACCAATAACGGATACCGGGCTTGCCGAAGATGGAATTGATCGAACAGTAGTTGCAGTTATAGGGACAGCCAAGCGAAGTGTTCAGCGTTGCATATGGCGAGCGCACATCCGAGAAGTCATCCTTACTGCTTTTCTCGAAGTCCTGAAAACAATGCATGGTATGGGCACGGTAACGCCCCAGGTCCGGAAGCAGATCCCAAGCATAGCCGGGAAGCTCGCGATCCAAATCCTGCACGATTGTAACAGGAACAAGGCTTTTCATGATCATGCCGTTCCTGCGGTACCAGAGTCCGGGCACTTTTGTAATATCCAACTTGCCGCGCAAACACCTTATGAGTCCCTCAAGCGCATAGAGCCCCTCGCCCTGCATCACGAAATCGGCTGGCTCTTCATTCATGGTCCTTTCGGGAAGCGCCGATGGATGGATACCGCCAAGTGCTATGCGGACATCGGCGTTATATTTTTTTATATCCGCCATGATCATCCGTGCGGCAGGCATGGTCTGGGTCGAAGCAGAGGGTGTATGGCCATAGACCATGATGACGACAAGTTCCGGGTTGTACTTCGGCAGAATTTCGCCCGGAACTTTTTCGTCCCAACCATCAACATTAGCATCGTAGATCTTAACACTATAGGCCTGTTGACGCATGGCATTGGCGAGTAGAGACGTCCAGACAGGCGTGGCAATGGCAGTTAAATTACTTGAAAGCGCCTGGTATATGCGCTTCTGATTTCCCGGATGAATAAAAAGAATATCCGTTTTCATGATTATACTTATAACGAAGCAGAAGCAATCAGCATCCCAGATGGAATGGATCAAATTTGTTTATATTTCCAATAAAAGTTGATCGTGTGATTAATGGAAAACTTCGCCGTGATAGGCGGGATCATATCCTCAAGTCACAATTCATACGTTCAAGGATTATTTACCGACGGCCTGGGATACCACGTTACAGATGTACCTAATGTCGGCCTCATGCAGGGACTGGTTATTCGGCAGGAAACACCCCCCCTCATACAATTTGTCCGCGACCGGCGCCGCAAAGGTTCCATACCTATCCACCCAGAAGGGGTGCCGCCCCAAGTTGCCGGCAGTGAATATCCTGGTATCGATCTTGTGCTTATCCAGCGCTTCCACAATTTTTCGACGTTCTTCGGAAGACTTGGCCACGGCACAGAACGAAATACTGCTGATGACATCGCCCGGGATGCCGGGCGCAAAACCAACAACACCATCCAGCCGTTTCTGATAAAGGAGATGATTGGCCACACGCCTCCGGATGGTGGCATCCAACTTTTTAAGTTGAATCATTCCCGTCCGCGCGCCGATCTCTGTAGGCCGCAAATTGAACCCCGGAATTGTGAACGTGAAAGGCACATGGAAAGGATCCACATTATATTTTTGCATAACTCGCCGGGCATCGGATTCCGGCAGATCCTTCAACCAGCCGTGACTGCGCAACATCAGCAATTTGTGGTATATTTTCTCGTCGTTGGTACAGAGTATCCCGCCTTCCACCGTGGACATGTGGTGTCCGTAATAAAACGAGAAGACGGAAATCAGTCCGAACGTACCGACCATCCGGCCCTGGTGACGAGAACCATGGCTGGCACAGCAATCCTCGATAATGTTGAATTTGTACCGTTTTTTCAGGGCCAGCAAACTGGTCATATTGACCGGCACCCCCAGCACATGCACAAGGACCACATTCTCGGGACGGTCACGCTTGAGAATTTTTTCCAAAGCATCCATGTCGAGGCCAAAAGTCACGGGATCGGACTCGCACATGATCGGCTTCCAGCCAAATTGAATTGCCGGCGCGATATCCGTGGCCCAGCCCGTGGCCGGAACCACGACTTTTCTTTTGCCCGCACGGCCGGCGCTTTCCAGCGCTGCATACATGAGAAGGTTAGCCGAGGCCCCCGAATTGCACATCACGCTGTATTTTACACCCAACCATTTCGACCAAGCCTGTTCAAAGCGTCTGGTTTGATCGCTCATGGTCAGGCGCGGATATTTACGCAACCAGGCAATCAGCGTTTCCAGATCCTGCTTGCTTATGGTATCCACCGCCAGATCATAACGTCTGCTTTTAAAAGTAGCTGAAGTTGTCATAAAAGCAATAACCCCTGCTTGCACCTGTTCATTTATGTCAAAACCGCCCTACAGGAAATCAGCATGATAGTTCATGCGCGTCAAAATGTCAGTAATTGATTTTGGCAAGCACAGCTTAGTCACGGCCACGCCACGGTATCGCCAAATAATTACGCATACCCGCACACCGTTGCCCCGCAAACGTGGCCGCCGTCACAGTCAGGATGGATTTAGAACTTAACCAGCCGGGCATAAAGGTCATAGGCCTGTTGGCGCAATCCCGCCGGAATTATTTTGTGAAAAACGGTTTTTTTAAACCGTTCCCAGCGGAAAGCGGGGCGACAAGCAAAACGGGGGTCTATGTTTCCAGCAGCAATCTCGTCGAATTCCCATGCGCCAAAAGTTTCATAAATATGCACACCATGTTGCATGCACTGCGCACAAAACGGATGTTGGGCTTTCCGTCTTTGAATCTCGGCGAAAGGAACTTCAAGATAGGGCGCGATCGTAAATTGCTCAGCGTCATAGACAACGCAGCACAATTGAACCTGCCCCAATGAATTCAAAACCAAATGACCGCACTGCAAGCCGCAAGGCTGATCCTTATGCCGGCGGCAAGCCGCCAGGGCCTCCGGCAAGGGAAGCGCCAACAATCGGACAAGGTTCCTATCCTGATCGGTTAATCGCAGAGGGGAATCGCCCTGTTCGTCCAAGCCGAGCACCTTCTCCGCCGGCATCAACAACGCCCAGACCGGATGAAAACCGAAGCCCAATTGATGTGCATAGTTTTTCATATGGATTTCATCATCTAGATTATGCCGATAACGATGATAAAACACATGCACCTGTGTCAAAGAATGCGTCCGGCGCATAATCGCCGACAACTCATCCATGTTCCTTTTCACTATTTCGATATTGCCGCCACGATGAGTTTGCCCGTAGATTTTCTGATGGTAACCGGACAATGAAATACGCAGACAATATGGATTTTTCGCCAACACTTCTTCCAGATTTTTAACCGCATTAAAATTGCTGCTCAGATAACAGGGCGCAGCCAGCCTTTGGGCGATTTCGATCATGCGGGGAAGCTGGGGGTGAAGGAACGGTTCGCCCCAATTGTAAAGATGAATCTTCCCCACTTTGCATTCACGTGCGATCTTGGTGATTATTTGCTCAAAGATTTCCGGATCCATAACATGCTTTGCGTTACTATTCGGCGGCATATTGCCAACCGGGCAAGACAGGCAACGCAAATTACAGGCGCCAACAATGTCGACGAACACATCGATTGGAGTTATGGCAGTCATGTCTTTGACAATCGAGCAACGGCTAAAAAACGATGGCACAAACTCGGGCGCAGCAAATAAAACGGATATTTAATAATATTTTTCAATAGCGCCAAGGAATAAAAGAAGAGTCGATCATGTCCTTGCGGGCGCATGCCGGCAATATAAGCGAATTCGATCATCTCAAAGCCACATTTCCGTAAAAGGCAGGCTAATGTACGAGGGGTGTAGAAACAGACATGATCCGGATTTTCCAATTCATGCCCAAGAAACAGATTTTGAAGGCAATAGCACAATCCCTGGGCATTCGGAGTTGTCAGCACAAGCAAGCCATCCGGCAAAAGATGTTTTTGGACACAAGCGAGAAAACCAGCCGGATTGACGAGATGTTCCAGAAGTTCTCCCGCCACTACAACATCAAACGCCATATCAAGGTCAAAATCGGTCGCATCGGCACAAACCGCGGCATATCCCTCGCGTTGGAGCCTGGCGACATTCTCCACATCGTAATCCAATCCGGTGACGCTTGCGGCGCATTCGTGCAAAACTTTGTGCAGCCAGACGCTGTTCCGTCGATAGCTTAAATCATGACCGATGCACCCGACGTCGAGCACTCGTTTTCCACGGCAAAAGCTGGAAATCGTTCGAAGGCGATCCGGAATCATTTTACCGTTTATATTTGACAGCCTGGCGTCCATTTGGAAATCGTCTTGAGAAGTTGACCGCCGAAACAAGCCTTCCGATAATTTACTTTGAATTTTGTTCGAGCAGGGCGGCCCAGCTTGCAGGCAGATTTTTATGTACCTCGATCGCCGCAAACGGACGGCCCTTCTTCGCCCCCGCCTGCTTAACCCATGCCGTCATTTTTTGAAGGCCATCTTCGAGGGAAACATTTTTGATCATATCTCCGAAATACGCGCCAGCTTTTGCATGGGAAGAAAACGCATGCTCCACTTCATTGCGAGCCGGGAGATGAACAATCTCCGGCTCAGCCCCCCCCATCATCCGGGCCACCGCAGCGGCCAGATGGCGCACCTCATAAGGCGTGTCGGCTCCGATATTGAAGATCTGGTTAAAGGCCTTGTTGCGACGGATGCTTTCGGCAATCACCGGAGCCACATCCATGATGTAGCTGAAAGCCCGCGTCTGCCGCCCATCGCCAAAAACCGACAGAGGCTTACCCTGCAATATTTGATTCATGAATATGCCGATAACATTGCGATATGGATCGCCGATATTCTGCCTTTCGCCGTAGACATTATGAGGACGAAAAATAATATAATTCAATCCGAACATTTCGTGCGCCTCGCGCAAATCCATTTCCACCGCGTACTTGGCGATCCCATAGGGATCTTCCGGTTGCGGACTCATTTCCTCGCTCATCGGCGTCTGATTCCGTCCGTACACCGCGATGGAAGAGGTAAAAACAAAGCATTCCACCGTACCCGCATTAACCGCGGCATTGATCAAATTAACGCTGCCCAGCAGGTTGTTGGTATAATTAAACCGCTTAATAAAGTGGCTTAAGCCTTCCGCCGCATACGCCGCAAGATGGAAAACATAGTCGATCCGATTGTCACGAAACAGTCGATCAACAGCCTGATGGTCAGCAACAGAAGCCCGGATGAATTTCGCCTGCGGATTGACGTTTTCCTGGAATCCTCCAGACAAATCATCCAAGGCAATGACCGCAAAACGCCTTTTCAGAAGCTCATCCACGACGTGCGACCCGATAAATCCGGCGGCGCCGGTTACAAGACATGTTTGCATTATTTATCCTTCTTTACGACCCGTCGGACTGAACGGCCTTAAGCCCGGAATAATTCCAAGCAGGACAAAAGGAATTTATATGGAGTCAGCGTTCGATTTTGTCCTTCCAGAAAGCAGCATGCTTTCCGTACCAGCCATGACAACCGAACGGCAATTGACCACCGCTAATATGAAAACACAGTTCCGGGCTGGCGTCAAAAGCGAATTTAACCGATTCCTTGATGCCCACGGTTTTGAAGGGATAATGCAGCCGCTGCCCGATGCTGGACCAATAAACGTCCTCCGGCAGATTCCGGATGCACTTCAACAGCCAGGCTTGACGGCGCGAAGCGTTATAAAAGGCCGAGACACGCCGCAGCGAAAAACCGCCTTGCGCTGTCCGGCTTAACAATAGCTTCAAAAAAGGCGCCTTTACATACCACTTTTTGCTTTCCATCAAATGCTCATAGCGCGGCCAACCCGCGCCGACATAATCGTAATCCTTCGCGCACCAATCTTGCAGCTCGTCGCGAAACACATAACAATCGAGCTGATAAATAAGGATATATTTATAGCCCAAAAACCGTTCGTAAAACTCGGGGCTGCGACAAAGCAGATTATAGCCCTGCCAGGACGCAAAATAACGGTCTGGAAATCGGGCAACCTGCAGGGCAGCATCGACCTGCTGCAGCGCCTGCGTCTCCAGGGAGTCGCCGACCGCCAAAAAACGCGGATAGGATTTTAAAACATCCCGGCAGCGCTGCAGCGATAAAAGCTCATTGGCCGCCAACGTTGCTTTATGAAACGGGACCACAATAGCGACAAGGCCGCGCGCATCGTTTGAAGTCATGGTTTGCATGCTAGGGGATCTTAAAATTTGTACGGAACACCGCTTTTTCCTTTTTGTTCACCCATTCGTTTGTTACCCAAATGCCTTTGGCCCTGGATTGCATTTCCACAAACGCGTGCGGTTCAAGCCAGACATAAGGATCCACCGGAGGACCTTTGCTTTCATCAAGCCCGCCAACTACCAACCAAGCCGAGTCATCATACTCCGGCATCGACCAGCCGCCTTTCGGCGCATAGGCATATTTCCAGCGCGGCGAAGTATAAACATCTCCGATATGCGTACGCAGACAGGCCTGAACCCAGAAAGGATAATCGCGGTAAACGGCTTGCAGGGCCAGCGCGTGCCGGCCGGACGGCATTTGCAACCCGAAAAAACGCATGCGTTCAGGCGAACCGGATTCACCGACGAATTTGCCGTCAACGAAAACACCGGTCCGCATGTCGCAATAAACACCAAGAATGGCGTTCGATGGATTGCTATTGTACCATAAAACCATTTCCGCCATCTGGCGCGCTAACAAGTTTGTTTCCGATGCGCAAAAGCGTTCGTATTGATCGCGCACCGCCGCAAAGCCTTTTTCACGTTCCGCATAGCCGATCCGCCGCAGGCGCAGCACGGCAGCATATGGATAATCGGGATATTTTGACAGAAAAGCGTCTATATAATCCATGGCGCCGGCAAAATCACCCAGGCGTTCGAAATCATTCAGCGCCATCATCACGGACACCGGCACGAACGGATCTTCCGGCGGCGAACAAGGATGACTGGGATTCACGTCAGAATCGGCCCGAGCCGGCGCCGAAAGATAATAAAAAGAGACGCTTTCCATGTATCCGCGGCTCGCATGATCCGGACCACGCTCAAATTCGAAGTCCACCGATTTTTTAAAAGCCACCGGATCGGTTTGATGTATTCGGTATTGAATTGTCGTAAAAAACGCTTTCATCAGCAGGCCATGAAACGGCCGCACTAAAGCATTGCCGTAATACCAGCCGCCGTTGAAATAATCTTCCAACCCGGTACCGTGCCAGCAGGGGAACGATTCGCCATCGATGCGCATGGTCTCATCGCCTTCCAGAATCCACCAACTCTGGTCAAGACTTGTGACCGCTAGAATACAGCCGGCCACGCGCCCGCAGCCTTCAGTTTTGACAATGCGGTGCGGCCTGCCAACATCCTGAGGAGTGCTTTTGGTCCAGCCGGAATGAAAATAACCAAACGTGTTGGTCCATGGCGACACACTTTCCAAGTCGGCGGCAACGTTAAAGGAAAGCGGAATATCCATATCGTTTTGAATTTCAACCCGGGCATGCGCAGCGAATGGCATGGGAAAGCGGGTATAAAATGTCTGATTGCTTGCCCCGAAATAAACACTTGCAAAATGCCGCATTTGCCAGAAACTTCCAAAAAAATTACCAAGCGGGACTTCAACGCTTGGCTTTTCGTTATTGTCCCAATATATGCGCAAAATAGAATTGAACATAACTTGGTTACGCTGCATGGCACTGGCAATGGCAGTCATATCCGGTGTCAGGCGTAATTCCCTGATTATCGCCGGGCCAGATAGCTGCAGAATATCAGCCGACTGCCTGGACGGAATTGCGATTGAATTCGTTGTCTCGCGCAGGCCTGGCGGAAAAACAGAGTGCTGAGCAAGCTGTTTAAGTTTTACGCCGGTTTGAATGAGCACATTGCTTTCCGCAGCGGAAAGAAATTTCGGGAAACTTTCGACAAACGCGTTTTTCGGCAGACTGCAGTAAGCGATCTGGAAAAACAGCTTCGGGTTGCCGCCAGCTTTAAAACCGCCTTCCTTGGTGGTAATTACCAGCCGTTGTTTGTAAGGCAAGGGTACAAATGAATACCAGCAAAACGGCTCATTGGCAGCAAGCGGCGGCATAAAAGGCTCCTTGCCACCGCAAAAGTCTTCAAGGCTCGTTTCAAGACGTGGTTTTTTCTCATTATCGAAGTAAAAACGCAATGGGTGACTCCCATTTTCAGCCCCAGTGAACCAGAAACGGGAAATATAACCAGGCCCTTTCAAGTCCGCCAGAACGGCCCACCCACCAGCTTCCTTCCGTAATATATGATTGAAATCATCGTTCCCACCGGCACGGTCAAACGAACTTTCGAGACGGGCAGAGGGAGCATCCAGACGGGAAAGGCGTCCAAGATCGCAAATTTGCTGGGACAAGATTGTCAGGTTGACTGGTATGGACTTGTCTTCTTTTTTCGAACAGCCTTGAACAAGCAGGAATATGGGCACAAAAAACAGGGCCAGCACCCGCCATGCTTGTATTTTCTTCATAAAAATATCCATAAAGGTTTGCTCCAGACCCCTGCTCTACGTACGGCAAAAACCGCGTTACCCGCCATCGATTCGCATATGATTTCGGCCTTGGATTTCATTTTAGGAGTTTCAAAAGAGGATTAACGGTGGCGTCGGCAACCCGCTGAATATCGAACAAGTCACGAGCCAGTTTGTGACCGGCCGCCCCCCAGCGCATCCGCAAATCTTTTGTTTCGACCAGACGCATCAAGCCGGCTTGGAATTCTTCTTTCGAATTCGGATCGAACAGCAGGCCCGTCTCATTCTCGCGGACGATTTCGGCAATCCCGTCCAGACGCGCGGCAAGGACCGGCAAGCCGCAGGCCATAGAATGCACCAGCGCACCGGTGGTATGAAAATTATCCGACTCCTGACCCACGCGCATCGCCAGGCCGATATCTCCGGTATTGAGCGCCTCATTGACCTGCGCCGGACTTTTCAGCCAACCTGTAAACTGGATGGCATCTTCGGCCCGCAGATTAGCAACCATCTGTTTCAGTCGCACCATATCCGGGCCATCCCCAATCAATAACAAGCGCAATGACGGGCAACTGGCTCGCAGTTCGCATACCCATTGAATAATCCGATCGTTACCTTTATTGGGATGCATAATGCCATGGCTGACCAAAACAACGGCATCATTCGGATATCCATATTTCGCGCGCGCCGCTTCCCGATCGATCGGATGGTAAAGCGAAAAATCGCAGGGATCATAAACCGGGACAATCCGTTCCGGAACGAATCCCCGTCCGACAAGATAACGTTTGGCGGCCTGAGCACGGGTAAATATGAGCGGCAACCTACGCCATGTCGCTATATCCATGGCCTCGATCAGTCTTCCCAGTCTGCTGAAGCCGCGATATTGCGAAGCGTAAATGCGCATAAAGAAATCAACGGCCGAAAAGGCAATGCGCGGGCCATAAAACAATCGCCCGAGCATTGCTGACAGCGGCAAGGTTTCGTCCAGATAGACGGCCCGCACCCCCATCCATCGGCAGCGCAGGGCAATCAAGGGGAGCGCCATCATCCAGAGCACCGTTTTAAGCGCCTTGTCGTGTGCCGAGGCACGGTTAACCCGAAAAGGCAGGCTATGAATAATCGCATGACGCGCAATGAGATCCGGCACGGGCTTCAAACTACGGAAACCGAAATAATGGACTTCGGCATGTTCCGCCAGACGGCGCACAATCTCCGGCATGGCATGAAACAGTTCCGCGTGTTCCGCCGGACCATACCGGAACCATAATGCGATTCTGGGAAGCTTCGGCATGATGCTTAATTTACGCCTTCCTTCGTCAAACCTCTGAGCCGCACTCAACTCCTGGCATTCTCCGGCTCATTGAAAATTATCTGCGATCCCGCGGATTCGAAGGCGAATGGCACAGGGACCAAACCGGCCAGCTTAGCCTTAATCTCCGCATGTTTTTGTTGATCCGCATACAGGAGCATGAAACCGCGTCCACCGGCGCCAAGCAATTTACCGCCTCGGGCGCCAGCCGCCCTGGCGGCCGCATACATGTCATCAATCAACGTATTGCTGATGCCAACCGCCAGAGACTTTTTAAGCTGCCAGGATTCATGCAGCAAGTCGCCGAAGGCATCCAAGGAACCGGACCCGCAAAGAATGGCTTCGGCTTCATCCACCATGCGCTGCATGGCGCGCAAGGCGCCTATATTCTGCCGGGTACGCTGCTTTTGGACAGCCAAAACCTGCTCGGCGGATTGCTCCACACCGGTAAACAGCAACAGCAAATGGCGTTCAAGGTCAAGGATGCGCTCGGCGCGCAATGCCAGTCTTTTGACGGCCACGCACGCCGCCGGCATAAAATCCAACCGCAGCAATCCTCCGTAGGCTGCCGCATACTGGTCCTGATGGCCGCCAGCATCGCCCACTTTGTCCCGTTCGATCAGAATGGCTTCCTGCGCTAAATCCTCGGCCATAATCCGGTCACCTGCCAAACCATGCAAGGCGTTCAATAATCCAACGGTAAAAGAACTGGAAGTGCCCAAGCCTGTCCGACCGGGCAAATCCGACACATGAGAAATTTCCAGCCCATAGCGAGGGGACAGGTATTTCAAACATTCCCGGATTAACGGATGGGTGAACTCGGCCGGCTCCTGCACCGTTTCCGTCTTCGAATAGCTGGCGCGATAGCGATGTTTGAAAAACGGGCTTAACTTATGTATCGATATATAACAGAATTTATTGATGGTGGTCAGCAACGTGGCCCCACCGTATTCCCGGTAATAATCGGGAAAGTCCGTACCCCCCCCAAAAAAACTGACCCGAAATGGAGTCCGCGATATGATCATGCCAGCACCTCTTTCCCGGCCAACACATCTTTAACGAAAACAGACACTACCGCGCGCGTTTTTGGAATCGATCCAAGCTTGCTGACCTTGCCGATGTTAATCTCGCAGCGCTCCATGGGGGCGCCGGAAACAAAATTCTCTATATTGCATCCCGGGATCATTGCGGCGACCTCGCGCAACGTGATCGTCCCATCACCGGCAACGTTAAAAACTTCGCCAGTTGTCTGCTGGTCATTCAATTTCAGCACAATCCGGGCCAGATCGGACGTGTGCTGATACTGATAACATGAATCCGGATGCACCCGTAAGGGCAAGCCTTTAAGCAGGTCATAGATCGAGTTTTTTTTCAATCCGGGCCCGACAAAACCACCCATGCGCACAATCAGCCATTTTGGCGCGTTAAAACGAACGAGTTGCTCGGCAAGCCATTTATGATGGCCGTACCGGGAAAGTCGCAAAGAATCGATCGGCGTCTGCTCGGAATTATGCACCGGATCCCCCTTGTCGGCATACACATCGCTCGTGGAAAGCTGGACATAACGATCGAACCTGAAGTCATGCAATGCATGGGAAACACTCCGAACGGATGCATCGAACTCCAAATTGGGCTCTTTATCGGCCAGATATTTTTTCGAATTGCCATTGGCATTGATTAGCACCCGGCACGCCATGCCGATGCTGGCCGAATATTCGGCGAGATCAACAGCAATTACATCACGGCCTTGCCGGCTTGCCTCCGCAACAATGGCAGCTCCCACAAAGCCCTTGCCGCCCAACACAATAATTTCTGGTGCAGACATATCTACTCCACAAGGCTAACGCCGGCTAAAACCCGTAAACCCAACTATTCCCTCGCCCGCTCGCGCGTCCGCGGTCAAATTCCATGCTTTTTTATCGTTATTTATTGCGGTTCACAACGATTATGACATGGCGCGCATGCTCGCCGGCATCATAATCGGACAGTGCCATCCTGGCGCGCCTGTAAAAACCATTTTACCGTGCGCGCCAAGCCCTGATCGAGAGTTGTCGGGCAGTTCAGGCCCAATGCATGCAGGCGCGTGGCGTCGAAGATCTTGTCCATCTGACCATCGGGCTTGGAGGTGTCCCATACAATCCGGCCCCGATACCCGGTAACGCTTTTTACCGTTTCGGCCAATTCCCGGATCGTTATGCGCGTGCCGCTGGATATATTGATTGGGTCGCTGACATTATAATTCGCAAGAAACCATGGAATGGTGGCGGCCACATCGCCGGCATAAACGAAATCGCGTGTTGGCCGGCCGCTGCCGAAGGCCGTCACCTCCGGCAAATTACGCTCGGCGGCTTCCACATATTTCCGGATCAATGCCGGAATGACATGCGAACTCTCCTGGTTGAAATTATCCCATTCCCCGTACACATTGCCGGGGATGAGCACAATCGAATTAAAGCCGTACTGTTGCCGATAGGTTGCCGACTGGACCAATATGATTTTCTTGGCCACCGAATAACTGGCGCTTTCGGCCTGGGGATATCCATTCCACATCTGGTCTTCGCCGATGGGCGATATGGCCTTTGCCGGATAGGAACAGCCGCCCATCAAGGTCAGCAGCTTGGCAACCCCGGCCTTATAGGCGGCATGAAATAAAGCCGTGTTGATCGTCACATTCTGATAGAAAAAATCGGCTGGATAATTCTTGTTGGCAATAATCCCTCCCACCCTGGCCGCCAGATGGACGACGACATCGGGCTTGATTGCCGCCAGCATCGCCTCCGCCTGACCGGCTTGAAGCAGATCGTAATCTTTGTGGCCAACGCCGATCACTTCCGCTTCAAAAGTTGCCCGCAGGGCGGGAACGATATGATGCCCTAAAAATCCGGTCGCACCGGTTACCAGAATGCGTTTGAATTTGGACTGCATATATAATAATCCGCCGGCTTAGGTTCACGACATCAAAGTGCTTGAATGATCATTCGGCGGCAACCGAATGTCAAGAAACAACCAAAGCGTCCTTCCGCCTCCAGGGCAACCGCCAGATCAGCGCCAGCAAAGCCAGAACACTGACCGCCGCCAGGACCGCCACAATCTGGAGGACAAAATCATGCCAGAGCGCGACCCCGATCAAATAGCCGGCCACGCACAGGATTAACGGCAGGGCAATCCGAAACCGATTCTGGGAAAGCTCGAAATTCATGATGATGAACGCCAACCCCAGGGGACTCATGGCCCAGACCGTGCAACGCAATAACCGGCACATAGCTGCGTCCGGGTGCCAATCCTGATACAAAATGCCGAGCGGCAATTGCGGGAAAAGCGAGCAGACCAAGGCGCCCGGAACAATAATCAGCGCCGTATACAAGAGCGCCTTCCACAGGAGCCGGTTGTGCGCAACGCTCATCGCGCCATCGGACACCGTCTTTGGGAACAGTGCGCCGGCAATCGGCATGGGTAAGAATATGATCATGCGCCCAATCGTGCCGGCCCGGGCAAACAGCCCCGTTTGATCTCCTGAAAAATAATGCTTCACAATCAAAACGTCGGCATTCATGAGGAATGAAAAACCGGCCATTACGGTAATGGTACGCCAAAGGTAGGAATGGGTGCCCGGCAATGCCTGCCCCGTGGGTTTGAAGACCCTCAGGATGATCCAAAGGCCCACCAGGGCAATCCCCACACTGACAATCATGCCCACACCCTGCCCGACCAGAGCCCATTTTGCCGAGGGCGCGATAAAATAAACCAGGGCGCATCCAACCAGCAGCCGCACCACGCCCCAACTCATTCCGGATACGGAAGCCCAGCCGAAAGCCTGAATGCCGCCCAGGGGCGCACTGAGGACGGGCGTGAAAAACGTCATGGCCAGAAGAATCAGGGCCATATAAAGCGAACTTCGATCCGGCAATTTAAAGAAGCCCACCAGCGGCTGGCTAAAAATCAGTCCGATGAAAATTAGCGGACCGGCAATCAACAATAGTTTCAACATCCAGATGCGCATCAGCGGCCAGATATCGCCGGCGCGATTTTGCTGGAGAAGTTGCGCCGAGAAGAAGGTCAAGACCGTTCCCAGAGCGCCCAGCGGCATGCCGGCGATCAGGACCACGCCCAACATCGAGGACAGCACGCCGTATTCCGCAATGGAAAGCCAATGCCCACCGCCCATAAACATATGAAAGAACACGCTGGAGAGATTGCTAACCTGCGAAGCCGCCATCAACAGGATGCTATGCCGCAAGAGGTGGTCAGGTGAATTCATAATGCAGTCAGGATGAGGCCCGCGAACCACGCGAAAGGAACGCGAAACAAAAATATACTTACAACTTTTCTTTGGTATTCGCCAATCGCTCCCACTCTAATTTAGGATAATGCCCAAAATTAACCAGCAATCCGAGCTTAAATCCCGTTGCATTGAGGTAATTGATAACCTGCGCTCGATGCTCGTCGGTCAAACGGGATACGGCTTTGATTTCTAAAATAATTTTTTCGTAGCAGATAAAATCCGGTTCGTAAACATGTTTCAACCGGTATCCCTTATATTCCAAAGTCAAGGATTGCTGCGGGACACAAAGAATATTCTGCAATTTAAATTCAATTTCCAGACATTCTTGATACACAGGCTCAAGAAATCCGCATCCTTTGTGTCCATAAACCTCAAGACATGCACCAACGATCAAGAACGATTCTTCTCGATAAATCAGCTTGTCCATATTCGCGTTCTTTTCGCGTGGTTCGCGGGCAATATGGTTTCTTCCGATCTTGCATGAACGCCTATTTGGATTTTCGCTTCTCACCCGGCTTGGCCCGGCGATAAATGCGGCCGCCGACGGTGGCGCCGGCGATTTCGCGCCAGTCGCGCACCTTGCGAATTCTCAGGTTATAGGCATGCACAGCCTCGAGCAACTGGCAATCGACTCCCAATTCGCGGCAGCGGCCGATGATGGCGCCCAAATCCTTGGGGAAGCACTTTCCGCCAAAACCGCGTTCGGAGGTTACATCCAAATGACTGCGGCCAATGCGCGGATCCAAGGCCACGGCCTTTTTGACGTCCTCGTAGTTCACGTTTTGAGCCCGGCACAGGTCATAAAACACATTGGCCATGGCAACCTTGGCCGCCAGCATGACGTTCGCCTGGTATTTGACAATCTCGGCGGCCGTCGTGCTCAGGCGGATAATCGTCGCGGCCGGAAAACAGGTCCGATATAAATCAATCACCTTCTGGGCCACCCAGTCATTGTCAGCCCCGATGACAATCCGATCGGCGCCAACAAAATCCTGCAGGTAATTGGCTTCGGTCAAAAACTCAGGATTCATCGCGAAAGGCACATCCGGATAGAGGCGGGCATAACGCTGGGTCGTGCCCGGGGCAACCGTTGACTTAATGACGACGACCTTGCCCTTGCCGGCCAGCTTTGGACAGATCTTGGCCATCATCTCGTCATAAATCGAGAGATCGATGGTGAGTTTCTGCTCATCGTAGGGCGTGGGCAAGCACGCGAAAATTATATCGCTCTTGTTCAAGAGACCATTGAGGTCGTATGGACCCTTGTATTTATCGTAAATAACGGCACGGTGCTTGGGTTCAAAGCCGCGTTCGCGATCATAGTCCACAAAACCGTATTCCACGGAACGCCCCACATAGCCGTAACCGATAATGCCGATCGTGCTCATAGCAACCTCGCTCGTGATGAATTCTCGCGTTTTTTTTCGTCGTCCTTGATTCGCGTGAATCGTTATCGCATGCTTAATGCGCTTCACGCGCGTAGCGCAACACGCCACCGGCCAAAAGAATATCCCGCTGGCGGTCGCTGAGCTTCAATTGGGCCCGAAGCTTCGTCCCCCGGGTCGTGTTGCGCACTTCAATATCCTTTGCCTGACGTACGCTGCCGAGCAGGCCGGAAATTTCGAGCGCATCGCCCGCCTGCAGCGCTTCATAATCGGCAAGCGACGCCAGGACCAGCGGCACGATGCCGTAATTAACCAGGTTGGCAAAATGGATGCGCTCAAACGAACGGGTCAGCACCGCTTTCACTCCCAGAAAGCGCGGACAGATGGCCGCATGTTCCCGGGAAGACCCCTGCCCGTAGCTTTCTCCACCCACGATTATCGCATCAATCCCCTTCTGTTTATATTCCAGGCAGCGCCGGCTAAAATCGGCATCGATCGGTTCGAACACATATTCCGCGTATTTTGGAATATTGGAACGATATTTCAAGCGTCGGCCGGCCGGCATGATATCGTCGGTCGTGATCTTGTCGCCCACCTTGATGGCAACCGCTCCGACCAGTGAATCAGCCAGAGGCTCCAGTTGCAAAGGCGCCCCGATATTCGGCCCGCGCACAATCGTCACCATCTCGCGCTTGTCCGGCGCCGGCCCCAGGATCATGCTATCGTCGATCGCAAAGGCCTCCGGCATGGCAATGGCCGGATAGTCGAACCCGGCATCCCGCGGATCAGTGACCATTCCACGAATTGCCGCCACCGCCGCTGTTTCCGGACTGACCAGATAGACGGAAGCCGACTTGGTGCCGGACCGCCCTTTGAAATTCCGGTTGGTGGTTCGCAAGCTGACGCCATCCGTGCGCGGAGCATGGCAGTTGCCGATGCAGAAACCGCACACCGGCTCCAGAATGCGCGCCCCGGCAGCCACCATGGCCGCGAGCGCGCCGTTTGCCGCCAGCATGCTGAATACCTGCCGGGATCCGGGCGCAATAACCAGACTGACGCGCGGATGCACCCGCCGGCCGGTTAACAGGTTCGCCACGCGCATGAGATCAGTGTAGGAAGAATTGGTGCAGCTCCCTATGGTTACCTGGTCCACGGCCAGACCCGCAATATCCTTTACCGGGCAGACATTGTCCGGGCTATGCGGCTTGGCCACCATGGGCGCCACCGTGGCCAGATCGATATCGATTACCCGCGCATATTGCGCGCCGGCATCCGGCAAAAGCTCGCGCCAAACCGACGCGCGCCCTTGGGCCTTCAGGAACGCCAGAGTCACCTGGTCGCTGGGAAAAACGGAAGTAGTAACACCAAGCTCCGCGCCCATATTCGTAATCGTAGCCCTTTCCGGAACCGAAAGGCCGGCCAGGCCATCGCCCCCATATTCGACAACCGTACCGGTGTTGCCCTTGGTCGTCAGAATCCCCAGCACGGTCAGGATCACGTCTTTGGCCGAACTGAAAGGCGGCAAGCGGTTATGTAAATTGACCCGGACGATTTTGGGGCACTCCATAAAAAACGGCGATCCCGCCAACGCCAGGGTCACATCGATCCCGCCGGCGCCGATGGCCAGCATCCCCATCCCGCCGCCGGTGGGCGTATGCGAATCCGAACCAAGCAAGGTCTTGCCCGGAACGGAAAATCGTTCCAAATGGACCTGATGGCAAATTCCATTGCCGGCCTTCGAAAAGAGAATGCCGTACTTGGCCGCCACCGACTGCAGATACAGATGGTCGTCGGCGTTTTCGAAGCCATCCTGGACGGTATTGTGGTCCACATAGCTGACGGAAAGCTCGGTGGCCACACCGGCCAGCCCCATGCTTTCAAACTGCAAATAGACCATGGTCCCTGTGGCATCCTGGGTCAACGTCTGATCGATCTTCAACCCGATCTCGGCGCCGGCCACGAGCCGCCCCTTCACCAGATGCGCTTCAATGATTTTTTCGGCAACACTCAAAGGCATGATATGAATCCCGGTTACTGATTGTTAATCTCAAAAATGCGCCCATCGGCCGCGTCTTTTTTGGAGCCAGCTGTCGGATTTGAACCGACGACCTGTTGATTACAAATCAACTGCTCTGCCAACTGAGCTAAGCCGGCGAATTCGGGAAAGAGATGGCGGACCGATCCATAATATAGCCAGCCGTCGGGCGGT
>CAZTWL010000025.1:0-16951 GCA_964617825.1 uncultured Verrucomicrobiota bacterium | reverse complement strand
TGAGCTAAGCTGGCTATGAAGCAAAACAGAGGCAAGGTTACAAGCTTTCAAAGTGTCTGCAAGCTCAATTTACGTCAATTGCCAATATTAAGGCAGTGCCCGTTCATTCTCCCGCAGATTCTCATTCTTTAATTGAAAAATACCGCTCGATAGTGTAGCTTGACCTTCATTGTTACCCTGACTTAGGAGAATCATTCATGAAATCAACCATCAGGCTCGGAATTGGAGTTTGTGCCTTATTAATTGCCGGCGTATCAACCGACAGCGCGGCCGCCGACCTGCGCTACACCAATACCATCGCACAGATGAGCGCCTATATTACAAGCAACATGGCCGCCCAGAATGTCCAGGGTCTGTCCATCGCCTTGGTGGATGACCAAACTGTGGTCTGGGCAACCGGATTCGGCAATGCGGACCGCGAAGCCATGGTAGCGGCGGATGCCGACACCGTCTATCATGTAGGTTCTGTTTCCAAGGCCTTCCTGTCTACGGCCTACATGCAATTACGGGATCAAAACCGGGTGGACATCGAAACCAATCTGACCCACTACATGCCCGAGTATTCCATGCTGGAGCGCTTCACGAACTCAGGGCCGGTCACAATCCGTTCCCTGCTGAACCATCATAGCGGCCTTCCCGGCGATTTTTTCAATGGCATGATCACATCACAAGTTCTCGACGATTACCCGGCCTGGCTGATCAACTGCCTGCAGAGTGACTATCCTTTCTTTCAGGTCAATCAGCGATACATGTACTGCAACAGCGGATTCCTCCTACTCAGCGACGTACTCCGGCGCATCACCGGCGCGAATTTCCCGGCATCCATGGATGCTATGCTCCTGGCCCCTCTGGGCATGGATGCCAGTTCGTTCCTGCCGGACAAAGCCGCGATCTCCAATCGGATGGCGGCCGCCTACAATGCGGACGGGGTACGTCAGCCTCCGGAAATCTTGAATGCCATGGGTTCGGGCAGCCTGTATTCCTCGGCCAACGACCAGGCCAAATACATCCGCATGATCCTGGCCAACGGACAATGGCAGGGACAGACACTGGTCAGCTCGAACGGAATTGACATCATGACCGAACCGCAATTGACGAACCTGCCGTTGAATGTTTCGGACTCTCCCCAGGGCCTGGGCTGGGATGACGCCTATGATCATCGTTTCCGTTACGCCGGGAAAGTGTTCTGGAAAGACGGAGGGACTTGGTATCATTGCGCGTTTCTGGGGATTTCGCGCGATCTCAAGCTGGGCGTGGCAGTGATTCAAAACAGTCCCGGAAGCCTCTGCGACACAATTGGCGCCGAAGCCCTGCGTTGGGCGATCCTGGAAAAGACCTCGACACACTGGCCGACCAACACCTTCGTACCGTCCCCCTCCCCGGTAACCAATTGGCCCCAGGCGCAACTCGACCTCCTGGCCGGTTTATACGTTGGCTCCGCCGGTTACCATAAAATCGAAGCGGGCGCCGGAACCTTGACTCTTATTGCCAACGCCCACACTGACACTCCCTCCGTGATCAGCAACCTTGTGCCCCGAGCCAACGGCTGGTTTTCGGCGTCCGATTCACAAGACCGGCAACTGGCCTTCACAAACCTGGCGGGGCACTCCATGCTGGTCATGCACAATGTCAACGGCGCATTTGAATCCATCGAGCCACTCGGCGAGCATTATATCCCGGAGCCGCTATCAACGGCCTGGATTAGCCGCACCAATCGCATCTACCGCGTGGTGGATATGAACCCTATCGAGTACTTCTGGGAAATCGGTCAGCCTATGGAAAAGACGCTTCGTTTCAAAACGAAGGACAGCGCCTTGATGACCGAGTGGATGCTTGGAGCGTTCGTGATCCAACCCACGAACGACAATTTGGCCTTCCAGCCCGGCGTCCATTACCGCAAGGGCGGCGCCGTCAAGGGCACCATCACCAACGGATATGAACTCCTGAACTATTCCAGTTACCGTTTTCTGGATGAGGCGGCCATCCCCACCCTGCCGGTATCCTCGATCATCAACGGTTCGATTCCCTTTGCCAACGGGACGCAGTGGTATTGGTTCACCGGCCAAACCGGCACAACCTATCGTGTGCGCGTGACGACCAGCAACCAGAATTACTTCGTACGCATTACCGACCGCGAAGGAATTACCTGCAGTTGCGGCGCCAATGGCCCGACCACCTGGACCTGTGCCTCCGACGGCACCTATGCCATTGCCATAAGCGCCACCAATGTCTTCGATTTTACCGTCAGCCTGACCGTCTGCGGCAGCCGTCAGGCGCAAAACGATTACGACGGCGACGGCAAGGCCGATCCCGCCGTGTATCAGAAAGCGGAACAACAATGGCTTGTGGCCATGTCCTCCGGCGCATATGCCCCGCAAACGGCATTCATGGGCACGGCCGATGGTCTGGAATGCTCGGCCGATTACGACGGCGACGGCAAGGCCGATCCCGCCGTGTATGATCCGACCGCCAACCGACTGCTCGTGCGCTGTTCCTCGCAAACATACGGTTTATCCATGATGCCGATCGGCAACGCAGCTTGTGTGCCGGTATGCGGCGATTTCGATGGCGATCGCAAAGCCGACCCGGCCTTGTATTCCACCTCATCCGGCCAGATGGCTTTCTGGCTTTCGGGTTCCGCATACACCGCCTCGGTCATTCCCCTGGGCGGGTCAGGATGGAGCAATGCCAGCGAGGATTATGACGGCGACGGCAAGGCCGATCCCGCGGTGTTCAAAGCTGGCGTCTGGCAGATATTGTTGTCGGGGAACCGCTACGCCATGTCCTCGCTGGTGACCGCCGGAGGAGCGGGAGTCGTGCCGGCGCCCGGCGACTATGACGGGGACGGCAAGGCCGACCCCACCGTCTTCCAACCGGCGACCGGCATCTGGATCTTGGCGCTTTCCAGCCAGGAATACGCCCTGACACAGAACAACGGCTTGGGCAATCCGGCAATGGAGCCGCGTCCCGCGGATTACGACAACGACGGCAAGACCGACCTGGCGGTATATGACCCCATGGCCAACGTCTTGCATGCCTGGCTTTCCGGATCGAATTATTCTCGGTCAAGTCTGGCTTGGTGAAGATTATGACGGAATGCGAGCGGCCGCGGATCTGGCCGCGATCAATTGACGAAAGAGATGTTCGGGCGTGCCGGCGCGGGACACACAAATTACGCCCAACTTTTCCTGCCAACGTGCCTGCTTCGGATCCTGGCCGAGAATGACAATACCTAGACGGGGGCACAAGTCGCGCAAAGCCTTCAGCAGATTGCCCTCGTCTTCGCCCAGAATGCTTTTTTCCATGACGAGAACATCCCATTCCCGGGTTCGTTCCACGCTGGCAAGGATTGAAACAACGTTCATCTTGCGATCGACCTGTGCGCCGATATTCACCAGCTTGGTTTCGAGCATATTCAGATCGCGCCCTGTTCCGGCCAGCAATATACGCCACTGCGCAAGCAATCCAATAAGTTGATCGGCCGAAAGATGTCCGGTCTGATCCTTATCCGAGTGCATGTCCAAATGCGGCAGGCAAACACGATAGACGCATAAGCCGCCAGCAGCCGAAAGCTGGTCAAGACGACCATGCGCCTCCTCCAGGATCGTCCTGACCACCGATGAAATGACCCCATCCGCATCGGCCACCGGCACCACCGACTGCGTTGGCAAAGCCAAGGTTGTTTGTGGGGCCGATTCCCCTGAAATCAAAATAACGGCGGCATACTGGTCGCCGACATCCAGCAAGGGACCTTGCCCCGGGCGGTTCAGTGAAATCGTCACTGTTCCCGGACACAGCTGCGCATCGGCCGCGAGAAGTCCAAGATTCAGGACTACCTGTTCAACCTGCGCCGGCGTCAGCGGCACGGCCGAATACGTCCCTTGGATCGACGGCTTTACGACCCATGCGGGTGACAGAGCAACGCGCAGCAAGGCGGCCGCTTCCGCCACATTGCCGCTCAAATTATCGCTGGGCCGGCCTTCCGCCCCTGATCGGCTCAATTCCAATAGCTGGCGGGAAAGCACCGCGCCTTTTTGTGTTTCATCGGCAATAACCGCCAGTGACCGCTTCATGTTTTCCGGGTCCATGCCGTAGCGCTGCATGATTGTGGCATGCCCGGAAATCGCGCACAGGATATTGTTAAAATCGTGCGCAACCCCCGCCGCAAGTCGTCCGACAATCTGAAGCTGAGCAATCTGGCGCTTGCGAATTTCCTGGGAATGACGGGTCGTGATGTCGCTGATTAGAATCAACATCAATCCTTCCGAAGGCTGGGAACGGAAACGCAGAGTGCGCAAGCCATGGCTATAAATACATTCTTTTTCAATTTCAACAGGCTGAAGCGGATCCAGAAGCTGATGCATGTCCTGTTCCGTCAAGCAGGCAAACAAGTCGAGGAGCATGACCGACTTCCTTGCCGTCCGGCCATGCGGGATCAATTTCCAAGCTGCCGGATTGGATCCCCTGACATAGCCCTTATTATCAATGGCCAGCAAACCATCGCTCAAATAATCCATGGTATCCACGAACCGGCCAATCCGGCGACGCCCTTCGATTTCAGCGGTTGAGCGGATTGCCCACAAGCCCAGCGCGCCGGCCAGGAACATGCAGCCCATGGTCAGCGCCCAGACGGCAATGCTCAGTTGCTTAATCGTCTCGCTAGCCGTTTGCTCCGTAATCTGCTCCTGCAGATAGGAAATTATCGTCATCGAGGCCACGGCGACGATTGCGAAAAGAACGATAATCAAAATGGCATAGCGCCACGCGCTTTTAGGAAGAATGGTCATAATATATTGCCATTATGCCAGGAATTTCGGCTGCAGACTGATTGCCCCTGGCGAAAATTGCGGCAGCCCAGCTTGGCAATTTTCATCAGCGCATCAGCGAGGTTTCGGAGGCGGAGTGGCGCCGGCAGCGGGCGCCTCAACACCTTCGGCCTTCGCGGCCGGAGCATTGGAAACCACAGGCTGCGGGGAAGCCGGCACGGCTACAGCCGCCGGCGTCGGTTGTCCCATGCCTGCCGCAGGAGTTACCGCATTGGTTCCGATGGTCACGCTTGACACTGAATTGGAAGGCACCGCCTTAACTGCCGCCAACGGCGTTTTTTCGTATTTATCCACGGTCAACTGCGCCACGGCTTCCATGCCGGTCAGCGGCTTGGTGTCGTCCAGGATCGTAGGAGTGATTAAGATGATCAGATTGTTTTTTGTCATCGCATCGGCAGTATGCCGGAAAAACCATCCCAGCAGCGGAATATCGCCCAGGATCGGCACTTTCTTTTCAACCTTTGATTTCTTATTTTCCACCAGGCCGCCGATGGCAACCGTATGCCCGCTGGGCACATTGACGCGGGTCGTCAAGTCGCGCGTGGTCACAATCGGATACGTCTTTCCCGTCTGTGTGTTTTTAACCTCGCCGTCCTGCGCCGACAATTCCGGCCTCACGGTCAACCGGACGCTATTGCGCTGGAAATCTATTTCCGGAATGACCCAAAGCGTCAATCCCAAATCAAGAATAATTTCGGGGCCATCCGAATATTTGGAAATATACGAGCTGCCGGACGGGATCATATCGGTAACCGTCGGCAGCACCGGGTAACGCTGCCCGACATGAATTTTGGCTTCCACCCGATTGCCGACGACAATCTGCGGATGCGACACCATCTCGGCATTGCTGTTCTGTTCCAGAGCGCTGATTGCCAGCGAAACCTGGTCAGCCGTCAAAAACGCCGTGGCCGTCGTATTTTCCGTCAGCGAGTCCAACAGCGTATCGGTATTGTCGGAAGTTACATCCCTGCCCGTCGAGATTTTATCGGCGATGGTACGCGTGGGAGTTATGGTTGTCTCCGTCACATAATGGCCCGAACCAGGGGGCGACTCGCGATCGGTCGTCGTCGTTTGTTCATATTGCTGGCCATTGATGTCATACAGCTGGTTGATGTCATCCAGGCTGCTGCGCCTATCATACTGATTGAGCTTGTTGATCGTGTTGTTGGCAACCGAATGATTGTTGTTGTACGTCCACGCCACGTCCTTGATGCCCGCCGCCACGCCGAACGATTCCAGCATGCTCCAGTCAATGCCTACTTTTTTGCTGTCCCCGGCGGACACCGTAATGATCCGGGCTTCGATGACCACCTGCGGCTCGCGTTTATCCAGCGATTGGATCAGGGCCTCAACCTTGTCGACATACTCCTTGATATCCGTGATGACAATGGCGGTCGTAATGCTCGGATTCTGGATCGTCAACGACATCTTGGTTTCCGAAGACTTCAAGTTGAGCTTGTCCTGGTTGGAGCTCTGGCTGGTGTTAACGGAACCCCGCGGCGACAGGACCTTGAACATTTTAATCTGTTCAACCAGGTCAACGGCGTTCATATATCTCGGCACGATGGTCTTGGTAATTAAAGGCTTGGTCGCCTCGATTTCCTGAAGTTTCTTGGGATACATGTCAGAGGTGACCACCATGAGAATGCCGGACGGATCTTCAATCATCGAAAGGTTCACCGAGCCCAAGGCCAGATTCAAAGCCGACTTCCACTCCACATTCTTCAGGTTGGCCGTAATGACCATATTGGTGAACGAACCGGCCATAATAATGTTGGCGCCGGAAATCTGCGCAAACATGTTGACCACGTCCTGCACGGGCACATTATCGAACGCCACGGTAATCAGGCTCGTGCTCGCAGCAGCCCCGGGGCCTTTGGCTTCCGCGGATTCAGGCGGCGCACTGGTTTGCGAGGCAACCGAAATTTCCACCACGCCGGCCGGGCTTCCGTTTTTCCCGTTGGCCGGAGGCGTTTCCGGAACAGCCGACGGCGGCAACTGCGCGGCATTCGCCGTCGCGGGCGCTTCGTTTGAAAGCACCGCCTCCGTAGCGCCGGATTTGGCGGATTGTTCGGCGCCCGCCGGCTGCGAAGCGCCTAGCGCCTGTTCCTCCTGAGCCACCAGGAACAAGATGGCGATAAACGAAAAAACAACGCCGGCAACAAGCCCAGGCATGACCGTGAAAACTTTTCTCATGATGCCCCTTGCGTTAACCCCGATCGCGCTGCGCGCTCCGGGTCTTTTTGCTATCACCGCGGCCCCGACCTGTCGGAAAGCCGGGACAATTTCTGTGAGCTCAATCATCCCAAAATAATGTTACGCATTCTTTTCGCGCAACTTCAGGACCGATCCTTATTCCTCTTGCGTAATCGTGGCGGAAGCCGTACGGCCCTCGGCATCGGTCACCGTCACGATATTCTGGCCATACGCGCCGGCCACGGCCTTATACGCCGCGATATAGGTCGAACTTGCCGAATAGGAAACGGTGCCCAGCGCCGTATTTGCGGACATCCAGGAATAAGGCGCCGTACCGCCGGATACGGAAAACGACAAATTCAGCACGCCGCCGGCAAGCGAAGCCGATGAAGGCGAAATCGCCATAGTATCGGCCACGGGCGAAATATGCGCCACAGCATAATGGCCGCCGTCATCCTGGACAATCACATCGTTGTTACCAATCCTCAAGCAGGTGTAGATGGCCGAATTGGCCCCTTTGGATACGACGGATCCATAGGTCTCGTCGGAAACACCCCAGAAATAATTGCCCGTCCCGCCGCTGACCGCAAAAGCAACGCTCTGACCTACAATGCTGATAGTCGCCGAAAGCGGGCTGATTGCCAATTTGGGGTCCAAGGGCGTATCGCGGGAGGCTGACGTATACGGATGGGCGGCAAGATATGCGGCCACGCCGCTGTTGTCATCGCTGGTTGTGCCCTCACAACCGCTAAAAACCAACAGCACCGCCGCACAGACAATCGCCAGACTGCTCAACAATCCCGATCGCCATATTTTCATAGTGCCTCCTGCTATACGGTTGCCGGCTAAAGTTAATGAATTCCGGATATTACATCAAGGATAAAGATTAATCCTGCGGCTCGATCTGAATCTGTTTCAGCGAAATGGACCGGATGACAAAAACCACCGTCTGCCCGTCAACCGTGACGCTGACACTATCGCCGGCCCGCACAATGGTCCCGTTGATATTCGCCACATAAGCGTTACCGCGCTTAAGAATCCCCAACACTCTCAGGATGGACTTGGCTTTAGCCTTGATATCGAGACTGGGCGGCGGGCGATCGATGGCATCCGGGGATGTCTTACCAGCCGCAGATAATTGACCTTCCGCCAAGGGCGGCTGATACCCGATGGGGCTGAAGGGATCTTTTAATTCAAGCGCATAATCGGCATCGTCGGCAATGGCGCGCTCCGGCGCATTCGTCGCTGAAGCGCCGGCAACGGGTTGCGGAGCGGCGGCGGCGACAATCCCGGAGCATGCCAGAAAGCCAGCCACAATATATCGCATTATCCAATTCATAATGTCTGTTCTTGAATTACACGCCCGCAGTCAACGGCTATTTTTTCGATCCCGGAATCGCCGCCGGAATCTTTGGTTCCGTTTCCATTAAAAATGCCGGGCGCTTGTCGGGATTGGCCCAAATGATCCAGGCCAGCACAAAATTGACGTTGTGAACCGCCGGGCTGTCATCGCGGGGCGTAATGTTGAGCGCCATCAAAGAAACCAGCGGACTGCGCTTCTGGATCGCATTGAAAAAACGCACCAGATCGTTGATCCCCGCCTGTCCGGTCACGCGCACCCGATAAATCTTGAACAGATTGTTCCAGCCGGCCACATCCAGCAGATCGTGTTCCGTTACACCGGAAATCTGCATGTTTAAGCCTGTGCAACAGGCGCGGATCTGTTCTTCACGGCCCAGGAGGTAATTGCCGAGCACGGGCAATGGCATATTCGTCGTCAAATCTCGGATGTCGGCGCGCGTCCGATTCAGATTGCGCTGAAGTTCCGCCCCCTTTCCGATCACATCCCCGGCCTTATCCAATTGCTCCCGCAAAGTCCGTATGGTTTCGCGGTTTTCCCTGATGGAACCAAGCATGGGCGCCACAATAAATTGAAGAATCACAAATATGCCTATGGCGCCGCCTATCGCACCCAGGATCATTTTTTGGATTTGGTTTTTTGTCAAGGCCATCGAGGGCATCCCGCAAGTCTGTTATTAAAAATTAGGTGTTCGGCAACTGTTTTCCCGTCCTTCGTTTTTCAGGTGCATACCGTCATGGCCGCCCGCCTTCCGCTACCGGGTATTGCTCAGTTTGGCTTTGGCGGCGGACTTGACGGTTTACTCAAACTCCGCGGCTTCAGCTTGCACTCGATCTCGAACACGCGAATGCCCTGCTCATCGGCCGCTTCCGACGCGGCAAAACGTTTTACTTCGACTCGGTCCATAATGTCCGGCGGTCCGTTTGTTAAAGCCTGGTAAAGCCCTTGAACATCAGCCTCCGGCCGTTTTCCGGCAACTTTGCCTTTCATGTAAATTCCGGCTGTCCTCCCAGCCGCGGCGCCCGCCCCCTCCACTTTCTCGTTGAAAACCCACTGGTTAAGCTGGATCGTTGACGGAGTCGCCCGTTGCAATCCCCGCAGCAATTGACAGGCATCCAGCCGCGAGTCGCCCCACCCGCGAATGGACGTCTTTAAATCATTGAGGCTTTTAAATTCCTTTTCGAGGTCCGTGACCTTTTTATACTCGGGATCGATCTGAACTTTTTCCTGCTCGATGGCATTCCGATCGCTTTTGGCTGTCTGATAGGAAAGCAAAAGGATCGCGAACAAACCGAGCGCAATCACCGGCACGATAAAGGCGATCAGGCGCAGGATAAACTTCTGGCTCACCGAACTGCCGCTGCGGCGTTCGGTATCGAGCATGAAATCCACTTGCAGGTTCATCGTGCTTTATTCCTGGTTGTTCGCGCGTCACGCTTAAAGATCAACCGCCCGGAGCGACCAACCCCTCTTCCTCCATGGCCAGGGCGGCGCCCATGGCGGCGGCAAAATGCGACCGGCATTTTTCAAATTTCTGGGGAAGCGCATCGGGCATTAATTTGACGCCTTCGAAAGGCTGCCAGGTGCAGGCATCCAATCCCAAGGCCGCCTTGATTTCATTTAGCCAATCGCGCGAGACGCGCGGATCGTCGGCCACATAGATCTTGGAAATGTGACAGTTTTCGCGCCGTTCCACAAAATGTTTGGATATGACCAATTGCTTGATAAATGGATCCGCCAAATCCTTGACCAAATGGGAAATATCGAAAGAACGGTCCACCACAACATCCTGGGCAGTCTGGCGGTCGACCCCCATGCTTTTCTCGATCCGATCCAGCAAGTTAAAATGGCCAAAGTCGAATTTTCTGATCAGAATCAGCTCGAGATCCTTAAAAAACGCGAAATACGTGATGCGCGAGCCGAATTCGATGACGCCAATCGCTTCGTTTTGCACGGTTTTGCACGGTCCGTGCAGGAAGGCGGACATAACGGCAAGACCGCCCAGTTCCACGGTAACGGGAACCGGCAGGCCGGAAGGAAACACGCTGCAAGCCGCCTGGACCTGCGCCTCAGGGATGGCCACCGTCAACAGGCGCGTTTCCGAATGCGTCTGGCTGATGATCCGGTAGCCATACCGGTAGGAACCGCCTTCCACCCCCATGTGCTCGCGAATCTGTTCCTCAACCTGCCCATCGAAGGCGCCAGGCAAATTCAACAGCTTCACGACAGCATCATATCCCGGAATGCAGATGGCGACGTAACGGGCGGACATGCTCTTGGGCAACTCGAAATCCTTGACTTGGCCTTCGTCGCCGGTATCCACCGCAGGCAGTATATCCGCGGCGGTTACGACCAATTCGCTGCCGCCAAATTTCAAACGCACACAGCGGACCCCCGAAGGGTCAAAATCGACTACCACCAGGTCCTGGGGCGGCTTGCGCTGCGTCCGAAACATTTTCCGCGCCGCCCAAAGTTGGTTGAAAATTGTCATCGGTTATTCTTCGATTTTGATGGCTTCCACCGGACAACTATCGGCGGCTTCCCGGCAGGCATCCAGCTCATCTTCCGGCACGTTTTCGGACATCGCCCTGGCGACGACATCGTCAATGACAAATATCTCCGGACAGGTTTCGACGCACAATCCGCAGCCGGTGCATAGATCAGGATCCACGCGCACTTTCATGGCGCCTCCGATTTGCATTAATCTAAAACATTTTGATGCCAATGACAAATCAAAAACAGAACCGGGGACTATCTCCGGCGCCTCTTTTGCCGCCGCCGGCCCCCCGGCCGGTTAGCATGCGGACGGCCTTTCACAACGGACATACGGGGCGCGCCAACCGCGCCGCCGGCCTCCCGGATATCGCCCGCCACGGCAAAATCGATCTGGCGTTTGTCGAAGTCCACCCGGGCGGGCAAAACGCGCAGGCGCGTCCCGAGCGTAAACGTCACCTTGCCGGCGCGCAAAACCTGGCGCTGCTCGTCGTAATTGACAAACTCGCGCGACAAAGTCGAGACATGCACCAATCCCTGGACCTGCAACTGGGTCAACTCGACAAACAGGCCGAAATTTTTCACGCGCACAACGATGGCATCGTAGATCTGCGGCTGTTTCCTGACAATCTGCTGTTCCAGGAACCGGTATTTCTTAATCTCCAATAGATTTTTTTCCGCCGTCTCCGCCACCAGCTCGGTCCGCGAACAGGACAAACTGAGGGCCGTCAGATCGCCGCGCGCATATGGACAGCGGTGTTGGACAAGCATGGCCTGGAGAATGCGGTGCACCACCAGATCCGGGTAGCGCCGGATAGGCGAGGTAAAGTGCGCGTAATATTTTTTGGCCAACCCATAATGGCCAAGCGTCTTGGGCGAATACACGGCGCGCTTCATACTTTTCAGCGTCGCCAGCTTGGCATCGTACTCGAAAGGATGCCCCTGCACGGACTTCAGAAAATCCGTGATGTTCCGGCGCTTGGAAAGATCGCCGGGATGGAAGCCCATCTCCGTCAATTGCGCCGCCAACATCTCCAGCTTTTCGGGGGCCGGCGGCTCATGGATCCGATGAATGATTTCAAAACCGCGGCCGCTGAGCTCCCGGTCCACGGCTTCATTGGCGGCCACCATGCATTCCTCAATCAATTGGTGGGAAATGTCGTTCAGGTTCTGGCGAATATCCCCGATCATGCCGTCCGGCCCCATGATGACTTCATATTCCGGCATGTCCAGATCCAGCGCAAACTGGGCAAAACGACGCTGGCGCATCTGCTGGGCCAGCCGGTGCACGCGGCGCAAAACGTCATATTGCTCCGGGCTGATCCGCACCGCGGGGAGCGCGCCGGAATCTTTCGCCTGCAAAAGCGCCAGCGCTTGCTCGTAGGTCAGACGCAAACGCGAACGAATCAGGCTCTTGCAAAACTCGGAATGAACCGGAACCCCGTCTTCACCGAACGTGATCAAGACCGAAAAGGCCAATCGGTCTTCGTCCGGGCGCAGGCTGCACAAGCCGTTGGAAAGCTGCTCCGGCAGCATCGGCAAAACTTTATCCGGAAGATATACGCTGTTGCCGCGCAGCTGCGCTTCGCGGTCCATGGGACCGCCCTGCCGGACAAAATGGCATACGTCGGCAATGTGCACACCGAGCACGCGCCGTCCGCGCGCATCGGTTTCGAGCGAAAGCGCATCGTCATAATCCCGGGACGTGGTCGGGTCAACGGTAAAAACGAACCGATCCCGGAAATCGCGGCGCGCACCCGGATTGGCCAGCCGATCGGGAGAACTCTCGGCCTCGCGGATGACTTCCGCGGGAAAGCTGTCGCGCAGACCGTAATGCCGGATGATGGTCAGCGTATCCAGCGAAGGATTGGTTTCCGGACCAATCACCTCGACGATTTCGGCTTCCGGACTGACATGCTTGTTCGGCCATTCCGTGAATTGAATGACCACCCGATCACCGGCACGGGCGCCCTTGGTATCGGCCACATAAAAATCCTGCGTATAGGCCGGGTCGATCGGAACAACGTAGTGAAAGCGAGGCGTCGCTTTCAAGGTTCCGGCTATCGCCCGGCGGGAACGCTCCAAAATCTTGATAACTTTGCCGGTCCGGCGCACCCTTGTTTCCGGGTCGACCTGGCCGGGGTCCAGGCGCACTACGACCCGGTCAGACGGCATGGCTGTGCCCACGCTTTCACGCGCCACAAAAATCTCGACGGACCCATCCTGAGGTTGGACAATGCCATTGCCGGAACGCAGGATATCGAGCTGACCGGTGACCAAATCAGCCGGCTTCCCCAGCGAGTAATGGTTTTGGCGAATGCGCACGATCTCGCCATTCCGCACCATCAATTCCAGAAGCGTGCGGATGTGCTTGCGGACCGGCCCATGCAGCCCCAGGGCCTTGGCAATTTGCTCGTCCGTCAGCGGCGCGCTTTCCGGAGACTGGAAAAGCCCTATCACGCGGTCCCGGAACTCTTCGGTCAACAGTTTATTTTTTCTCATAGAAACTCGTTTCAAAACATAACATCGAACGCATCCAACGCGCCGGTGGCTTCGGCATACGACTCCCGGCACGCCAGGACGGAAGCCGCAGGCGGCCCACGCCGGCACCAGGCCACAAACGGCTGCACATCAGCCTCATTCCCCTCGGCAGTGACTTCCACTCCGCCGTCTTCGCTATTCCGCACCCAGCCGCGCAGACCATGACGCCTGGCAACCTGCACACAATAGTGACGGAACCCCACGCCCTGCACCCGGCCGGATATCGTCAGATGAACCCGCACCTGCATGCCCGGTATCTCCATTCATGATCACGCACGGCTGCTTTTGCCATCAGGGATAATATCCTTTTGCCGTCCCACATGTCCAGCCAAGATGCGACCGCTTTCAGCGGCGACCACGCCACCGTACCCAGATCATCCCGGCAAACAAGGTCAGGCTGAAAGCAACGCAACCCAAGGCCACTACATCGCCATGCCGCGTATAAAACGTCAACGGCATAGCCGCTGAGGGCAGGGCAACGGCGCGCGTCAGGTATGCGGGCTGCGGCAAATACCCCACGGCGCGGTCAAGCGATCCGACAATGCGCCCCTGGCGGTCAATAAAGCACGTAATGCCCGTATTGGTTGCGCGCACGGCGCTGACCCGGTTTTCCACACACCGGAAGACGCAATTGGCCATGTGCTGCCGCGAGGCCCACGAGGGATCAAACCAGGCATCGTTGGTTTGATTGATCAGCAGGCGCGCGCCGGCCAGCACGCAATCCCGGGCCAAACCAGCCACGGTGTCTTCAAAACAGATCAGCACCGCAAAAGACCTGCGGCCCAGGCGAAACACAACCGCCTCCTTGCCGGGCGTAAAGCTCTCCTCGACGGGCGTCAGAACGCGCAGAAACGGCAACCACTGCTCGAACGGAATATATTCGCCGAACAGCACCAAGTGGCGCTTGGCATAGGTTTGCGGAGGCGCCGCGCCCGGCTGATAGAGGAATGCGCTGTTGAAATATTTGACCGCCACGCCGGTGTCATCGAAATCCATCGACCCCATAAGCACGCTTGGCCCGAGCTGGATCACATCGCCAACCACCTTCTGGCTGACCCGGCTGGTGCGCACAAAATCGGGCACGACGGTCTCGGGCCACACAATCAGATCTGGGGCATAATGCTGGATCGCCTGCAGGCTGGCCCGCCGCAAGCGGTTGTTGATTGCGGTTGTCCAGTCCTCTGACCACTTTTCAAGCTGGGGGATATTGACTTGGACGGCGGCAATTTTCAGAGTGTCCGTTGTCTCCGGCAGCCGGCGCAGGGCCATCGTCCCATACAACTGCGCCAGGACAATTCCGAGCAAAGCGACGAGCAGTTCCCTTGGCGGTCGCCAGGACTCGCCCGCCTGCCGGCGAACGGCTTGAAGCAAAATTAGCGTCAAGGCCGCATTGATCATGACCAGCAGAGCGGAAACGAGGTAAACGCCGCCGAACTCCGCAATTTGAATCAGACGCAGATTCGCATACTGGCTGACACCCAGTGAATTCCATGGGAAACCGGAAAACAATGTGGCGCGCAGATACTCCCAGCCAACCCACACGGCCGGAATGGACAGCAGCATCAGGGGATTCCCCCAGCGCGAGCGCAGCCCCTGGCGCGCCATCCACCAAGAAACCGTCTGAGCAAAACCGGCCATGAAGAGCGCACAATACAGGCTGAGAAAAAACCAGCCGTTCCAGGATACGCGTGTCAGCCAGACCAGGGACAATGTCCAGAAGACCACCCCGGCCAGCAAACCATGGAGAAACGCCGCGCGTGGAGCGGAGGCGGCGCAGGTCATCAGCAGCGGCACCAAAGCAACCCAAGCCAACACCGACCATTCCAGCGGAGGGAAGGCCGCAAACAGGAGCAAGCCCGTAAGAATCGCCCCGAAACAATTGAGCAATGGCGCGCAGCGCAACGAGCTTTGGAGACTGCGCAATCGCTTATTTAACGACCACAGCATTTTTTGAATTTCTTGCCGCTCTTGCAAGGGCAGGGATCGTTGCGGCCGACCTTGGCGCCTTCCCGTTGAATAGGCAGCGCCGCGCCGGGGGATGGATGCCGGCCGTTCGATGCTCCGGCGCTATTGCCGAGGGAGGCAACTTCATTATGAACCAGGCGCACCGGCATGGAGGCCACCAGGCGCTCATAACCCTGAAGGGAAGTAGTCGAACGGAAAATGCGGGTGACTACCTCGCTCTTGATCGTATCCATGAGCGACGAAAACATGTTATAGGCCTCGCGCTTGTATTCCACCAGCGGATCCTGCTGGCCATAGGCCCGCAAGCCGACACTCTGCCGCAGGTAATCCATGGCCCGCAGGTAATCCTGCCAGTGCGTATCGATGGCATGCAGGAGAATGTAGCGCTCCATGCCGGGCAACATGGCCGGATCCTCGATCTCGACCTTGAGCTCATAGGCGCGCTTGACGCGCGCAAACACCTTGGCCGAGGCCGCTTCCGCATCCAACCCCGCGCCGACCAGTTCCTCCCGTTTGAAACCGACGGGGAAGGTGGCATTGACCCAGGTGACAAAATTATCCATCAGTTCGGGTTGTCCGTCATCGAACGCTTCCTGCGCCTGAACATCGATGACATCCGCCACGATGTCGTAGATGTGATCGCGGCACTGTTCGCCTTTCACAATGTCGCCGCGGAACCCATAAATGATTTCGCGCTGCTTGTTCATCACGTCGTCGTATTCCAGCGTGCGACGGCGAATGGAATAGTTATGCTGCTCCACACGGCGCTGGGCCGTCTCGATGGAGCGGTTCAACCAGGGGTGTTCCAACTGCTGGCCTTCCTCGATACCCAAGCGCGCCATGATGCCGGAAATGCGATCCGAACCGAAAAGACGCATCAGGTCATCCTCAAGGGACACATAAAACCGGGAAGAGCCGGGATCGCCCTGACGCGCACAACGTCCGCGCAGCTGGCGATCGATGCGGCGCGACTCGTGCCGCTCGGAGCCGATCACGTGCAGGCCGCAGGGTTTTTCGAGCAACTGGGCGCGCAGGGTTTTGCCGTCCACCTTGTCGTGCAGCGCAAGACCGGACTCGATCTGCGCCTTGGAGAGGTACACAACCCCTTCGCCCAGCTTGATATCCGTGCCGCGGCCGGCCATGTTGGTGGCAATCGTCACGGCGCCGGCGTGCCCGGCGCGCATGACAATTTCGGCTTCGCGCTCGTGATTCTTGGCATTGAGCACGTTGTGCGGAATCGCATCGCGCTTCAACATCCGGCTCAGCAGTTCCGAAGTTTCCACCGAGATGGTGCCCACCAGCACCGGCTGGCCGCGCTTGTAACAGTCCGCGATTTCTTCGAGAATGGCGTTGAATTTTTCGCGCCGCGTACGATAGACCACATCGTTGGTATCCACCCGCCGCACCGGCCGGTTGGTGGGAATCACTACCACGTCCAGATGGTAAATATCGCGGAATTCGTTGGCCTCCGTTTCGGCGGTTCCGGTCATGCCGGCCAGTTTCTTGTACAAACGGAAATAGTTCTGGATGGTAATCGTGGCCAGCGTCTGCGTTTCGCGTTCGATCGCGA
>CAZTWL010000024.1:0-67037 GCA_964617825.1 uncultured Verrucomicrobiota bacterium | reverse complement strand
GTTACCGTTCCGTGATCTTTCCGCGCTAGGCGGTTGCCGGCGCATTCCGGTTCCGGTCGAATGGGTGGCCTTGTGGAGCTATGCGGCATGGGCGATGCTGGTCAAACGAATTCGGGCAAATATCATCGTTGGCGCTGGTTTGCGCTGGGCCTGGTCAGCGGACCGTTGCTCCTTGCGGCGATGGTTGCCGGGACGGGTCCATGGTGGCTGCCGGCGTTGGGCCGGGCGCTGGCTATGGCGCCCAATGAAGGCCAGGCGGATGTTATTGTGGTCTTGGGCGGTGGCGGATCCGAAAGGATTTTGCACGGCATACAGTTATATCGACAAGGCGCGGCGCCCAGTCTCTGGATCACTGGCAATCGCCCAATACCGGAGCTGGCCGGTTTTGCCGATGGACGGCTGGCCCGCGATCTGGCCGTGCGCGGCGGGGTTCCCGCAGATGCCATCAGTCTTTTGAATACGAGCAGCACTTGGGAGGATGGCCTGCAGATTGCTGCCTTGGTGAAACAAAAAGGCCTGCGTCGCATTGTCGTGGTCACGAGTTGGTACCACAGCCGCCGGGCGCTGACCGTGATACGAAAGCAACTTGCCGGACAGGCCGTGCTGGTCTATTATAGCCCGCCAAAAACCTTGGCCTGTTGTCCGGACAAATGGTGGCTTCGGGATGAACCGCTAGTCATGGTGATCAACGAGTGGATTAAAATCGGTTTATATGCCGTGAAATATCGGCTAATGTCAGGTCCGCGCGCATGAATTTCGAACTAATCATCAAATATCCGGCGATTTTTTTGGCGGGATTCCTGATAACGTATCTGTTGACGCCGCTTGTGCGCCGGCTGGCTTTCTTGCTGGGCATGGTGGACCGGCCGGATGAACGGCGGATTCATTCTGTGCCCACGCCCCGGGCGGGGGGCGTGGCGGTCTTTCTGGGATTTCATGCCGCCTGCGCCGCTATTTTTCTGTTTCCTTGGACTCCCTTTGACGGCAGCTTGGATTTGCATTGGTGGTTGCGATTCCTGCCGGTATCGGCCTGGATTCTATTGGTCGGCTTGGTGGATGACGCCAGGGGCATGCGGGCTTGGACGAAATTAGGCGGCCAAATCATTGGCGCGTTATTGCTTTACCTTAGCGGTGTTCATTTCGGTTCGGCCTTTGGCATGGGTGTTCCTCTGGCCATCGATGTCTTTGCCACGGTTATTTGGGTACTGGCAATTACCAATGCATTTAACTTGATCGATGGCTTGGATGGGTTGGCCACGGGCCTGGCCATTTTTGGAGCGCTGGGTTTGGCCGGCAGTCTTCTGTTCCGACATTTGCCCAGCGACGTTTTGATCTGCCTGGGGCTGATCGGGGCCTGCCTGGCTTTTTTGCGGTATAACTTCCATCCGGCCAGCATTTTCCTCGGAGATTCGGGGAGTATGTTCCTGGGTTTCACGCTGGCGACCGTTGCCTTGAGCACCGCCTCAAAAGGCACCGCGCTGGCTTCGATTGGCGTGCCCCTGCTGGCCATGGGGGTTCCCATTTTCGATGTCATGCTGGCCATCTGGCGAAGGTCCGTGCGCCGGTTGTTTGGTACCGCTGAGCCTGGCGTACACAAGGTGATGCAGGCGGACTTGGAGCACCTGCATCATCGTTTCGTTCGGAGCGGCGGATCGCAAAGCAAGGCGGCCTTGACCTTGTATGTCATCAGCGCTGTCCTGGTGGCCGTGGCATTATTGAGCATGACTTACAGTACCCATGCTTTAGGCATTTTTCTGATCGCCTTTGCAGCCGGAGCTTATGTAATTGTGAAACATCTGGCGCGAGTCGAACTCTGGGATAGCGCCTTGGCGATCATCTCCGGGCTGCATCGACCCACGAGCAGCGTCATGGCTGTTATCCTCTATCCCCTGCTGGATGTTAGTATCCTGGCTTTTGGCTTCTGGCTGGCAATGTTCCTGGCGCACCCGGAGGCCGGAGCCGCCGCCATAAAAATGATCTGGCTGGATGGAGTGCCGCTGTGGGTTGGCATCTCCTTTTTGGCGATCTTGGTCTCCGGCGCCTACCGGCGGGTTTGGAGCCGATCGCGTTCGAGCGATATTGTAATATTGAGCGTGGCGCTCATGCTGGGAATTTTATTGAGCCTGGGGCTGTATAGTCTGTCGGGGCATGCCATCACCCGCCAGATTATCCTGCAAACCGTTCTTTATATGGGCTTGACTGTTCCGGTCATTGCCGAAAGCCGCCTGTTTTTCCGGACGGTTCAGGACTTGATGGCTTTGTCCGCGCGGCATCCCGCGATTACGGGCAAGCGCGTTTTTCGGAACATAATGTTGTATGGAGCCGGAACACGTTGTACTCTCTTCCTCCGGCAACGCAGTCATGGCTATCCCAAGATAAACGATGACCGCTGCGTTGTCGGGCTGTTGGATGACGATCCAAATTTGCATGGGCGCATGGTCTACGGGTTTAAAGTCATGGGCGGCATCAACCAGCTGAACTCGATTTTAGACCGACGGAATATTAGCGATATTATTATTACAACCCATTTGAGTGAAAATGTTTGCCGGCAGCTGTTAGATATTGCGCGCGAGCGGCATATTCGCGTTGCAGAATGGCGCACTGAGGAAAAAACCCTCTTGCCGGCCTAATCCGGCGTTTGCCGGTAATTTTACCGCCTGTAAATGGATGGCTTTTGTTGGCGGTCATATGTCAGAAAAGAATGGTAAACTAGAATGAGCGTTACTCTGAAGTGTCGTTGGTTGATCTGCTGGGTTTATGCCGCGGGGGTGCTGTGTCTATCGCTCATTCCTTCCGATGTTCTGTCCAAAATGTCGCGATTGATGCTGTATTCGAGCAAGTGCCTGCGTTTCCTGGTGGGTAACGGCTGCGGCGGCGATAAAGTCTTCCATGCCCTGATGTATGGCGGCTGGGCAATACTGCTGGGGTGGGCGATGCATAAGCAAATGCTAAATCGGCCTGCGGAATGGATGGCCCGCAGCGTTCTGTTGGCCCTGGCCTATGGCGCGCTGCTGGAAGTGCTGCAAGGAAGCCTCGTTTTGCTTCAGCGCTCCTGCTCCTTTGGGGATCTGGTGGCCAATCTGGCCGGCGCCATCATGGGAATCGGCTTTTATGCCATTTGGATCTGGACTCCACGGTTGTTTTTGCCGGCGCAATATTAGGATTGAAAACGTGTTTTCCGGGGAGTGACCCGTGCTCGTTTGTTCCGGTTTTTTGCCCGGTGCATTATGAATGCCATTCGACTGGAACATGTTACCAAGGCCTATAAGCTTTACCATCATCCGGGCGACCGGCTTAAAGAAATCCTGCATTGCGGCCGCAAAAAATGCCATCAGGATTACTGCGCCCTGCAGGATATCAATCTGGCCGTCCGGTCCGGCGAGACCATCGGCATTATCGGCCGCAACGGCTCGGGAAAATCGACCTTGCTGAAGCTGATTGCCGGCATTCTGACGCCAACCTCCGGCACGGTGGATGCGCGCGGCAAAGTGGCCGCCCTGCTGGAATTGGGCGCCGGGTTTAATCCGGAGCTGACCGGGTTGGAAAATTTTTATTTCAACGGGATACTGCTCGGCCATTCCCGCCGGGAAATGGAAGCGCGCCGCGAGGATGTCATCGCTTTTGCGGATATCGGCGATTACATGGATCAGCCGGTCAAGCATTATTCCAGCGGCATGTTCGTGCGCCTGGCATTTGCCGTGGCCATCCAGGTGGATCCCGATATTCTGATTGTGGACGAAGCCTTGGCCGTGGGCGACTTGAATTTTCAGGCGCGCTGCTTCCGCAAATTGGATGAGTTTCGGGCCGCCGGCAAAACGGTCCTGCTCGTCACGCATGCCCTCGATAGTGTTCTGCGCTATTGTTCCAGGACAATGGTTCTGGACAAAGGCCGCATGATCGTTGACGCCGATTCCAAGGAAGCCGTGGATGTCTACAAGCAACTGATGGCCAATTGCTACGCTGGCGCGCCCTTGGCCGGTCCGCCCACGGGCGCGCCATCCCTGGCCGCCAACCCGGATGCCTTGGTCTATGGCGATGGACAGGCTGAGATTGTGGACTATGGCTTGTTCGACGAACAGGACCGTCCCGTCCGGATCCTGCAGCATGGCCGGCGTTTTTCGATCCGCATGCAAGTCAAATTCCACGCGGCCGTGCAGGATCCTATCTTTGCTTTTACGATTAAAGACCTGAAGGGTTTGGAGCTTACCGGGACCAATACGCAATTCAAGCAGGTGCCCACCGGTTCCTACTCCAAGGGCGATAGCGTCAGCGTGGAGTTCAACCAGACGTTGAACGCGCAATCCGGTCGTTATGCTTTGTCGCTGGGGTGCACCGGTTATAAAGGCGATACGATGGTTGTCTATCATCGTCTCTATGATATCCTGTTGTTCGAAACAGCGTCGGCCATGCCGATGGTCGGCTGCTACGACCTGGACAGCGCAATCCGGATCCGGCGGGTATGAGTGGCCGCCAGGCCGAAAACAAATGCCGGACGACAAGGGTTGCGCGTCCGCCTGGATGCTATGGAAGGTTTGTTTGATTATGCCAACGCTCAATCGCCAATACTATAACGGGCCGGATGCCTACTCGGATGGGGCCGTCGAAGATGAACTCCTGAAACTTGTTGAAAAACCGGGCGAGTTCATGACGGTCCTGGCGCACGATGACCGCTGGCCATTGCTCTACCATCTTTCACCGGAACGCCGCAACCTGCTGGAGTGGTATTCGTTTCGGCGAGATGCGGCGCTCCTGGAAATCGGCGCCGGCTGCGGCGCGCTTACCGGCTTGTTCGCCGAGCGTGTGGCGCGGGTAACGGCGGTGGAATTATCGGAAAAACGCAGCCGGATTATCGAGCGCCGCCATGCCGATCGGGCAAATCTGGAGATCATGGCCGGCAATTTCATGGACATGCCGCTCGAGCGCGCGTTCGATTACGTTACCCTGATTGGCGTCCTGGAATATGCGCGCGCTTTCATTCAGACGCTTGATCCGTACGGGACGCTGCTGCGCCGGATCGCTGCGGTGCTTAAGCCGGGCGGGGTGTTGATCCTGGCCGTGGAAAACAGGCTGGGACTGAAATATTTCGCCGGCGCCCGGGACGACCATACCGGGCGCCAGTTCGACGGGATCGAGGGCTATCCCGCCGGAGGCGTTGCCGAAACGTTTTCGCGCGATGAGTTGAGCCGGCTGTTGCGCGCCGGCGGTTTTGGCGAACAAACCTTTTATTATCCGCATCCGGATTACAAGTTGCCCGTGGAAATCTTCAGCGATGTGTGCCTGCCATCGGCCAATCACCTGCTGACCGATGCGCCGAATTACGACCAGGAACGTCTCAAGCTGTTCAACGAACCGCAGGCCTGGCGGACTATCGTCCTTGACGGCAAGTTTCCCCAGTTTGCCAATTCGTTTCTGGTCATGGCGGCGCCGGGCGGCGGGAGCGGAGCGGGAGAAGCGACAACTTGAGGACAGGCGGTCTCGATCCGCGCGGGCGCTGCGCGCCGCGCGGCGTGTTTGCGGGTTGAAATCGAGCAAAAAACCGAAAACCGGCAATAAGATTTTCGGCGCATAACAACGAGGTGAAATCATGAACCAATTCATTACCCATCAGATCAAGGCCTCCATCGAGGTCAAGCAGGCGATCCTGGCCGATGCGGCCATGATCGGGACTGTTCAGCAAGTGGCGGCGGCGGCCATCAAGGCCTATCGCAACGGCAACAAGCTTTTGCTGGCCGGCAACGGCGGCAGCGCCGGCGATGCCCAGCATATTGCCGGCGAAATGGTCAACCGTTTCCGGTTCGACCGCCCGGCCCTTCCGGCGATTTCGCTGGTCACCGACACTTCCGTAATGACGGCCATAGGCAATGACAGCAGTTTCGAGCAGGTGTTTGCGCGCCAGGTCGAGGGGTTGGGTGTGGCTGGCGATATGTTTATCGGCATTTCGACCTCCGGCAGGTCGCCGAATGTCATTCGTGCCCTCCAGGTCTGCGAAAAGAAAAAAATTATTCGGGTCGGTTTGACCGGACAGGGTGGGGAGGAAATGGCGCCGTATTGCGATTATTGCCTGGCCGTGCCGTCACGCGATACGCCACGCATCCAGGAGGCGCATATCCTTATCGCCCACATCTTTTGCGCGCTTGTGGAGGAAGAACTGTTCGGCAAGGGGTTTGCGTCATAGCCGGCGGCGGTTGGCGGCTACCCAACCAGTTTGCTAAGCGCGCTCTTCAGTTCGTCCGTGCCCCTTCGGGTCAAACCGGAGACGAGCATGGGCTTCTGCCCTGTCCGCTCGATAAATTCAGGCAGGTTTTCCAGCGCAGGATCCAAATCTATCTTGTTTGCCACGACCAGCTCCGGGCGCTGGAGAAGTTCGGGATTATAGCGCGCCAATTCGTCGCGCAAAGTGATGAAATCGTCCGCCGGGCGCCGCCCATCCGTCCCGGCCATGTCGATCACATAGACCAGGCCGCGCGTGCGCTCGACATGCCGCAGAAAGGTGTGGCCCAGGCCGGCGCCGGCGTGGGCACCCTGGATCAGCCCGGGAATATCCACGATTTTAAGCCGGGAAAAGTCGTCGTATTGGATCGTGCCGATCACGGGCTGGACCGTTGTGAAGGGGTAGGCGGCGATTTTCGGATGGGCATGGCTGATGGCGGTGAGCAAGGTGGACTTGCCGGCATTCGGAAAACCGATCAGCCCGATGTCCGCCACGATTTTAACGTCCAGCCGCAGGCGCCGCTGTTCGCCGGGCGCGCCTTGCGTATGCTCGGTCGGCGCCTGGTGAACGCTGGTCTTCCAGTGGCAGTTGCCCAAGCCGCCTTTGCCGCCGTGCGCCACGATGAGCTGTTCGCCGGGCGTTACCAAATCGCCCAGAAGCTCGCCGCTAGTTTCATCGCGTACGACGGTTCCGCAAGGCACTTTCAAGATAATATCCTTGCCGTTGCGCCCGTGCCGCTTCTGGCCCATGCCTTTGCCGCCATCTTCGGCGTGCTGGCGCGGCTGGTAATAGAGGGTAATCAGCGAATCGACGTTGGAGTCCGCTTGGAGGATAACATGGCCGCCCCGTCCGCCGTCACCGCCGTCAGGGCCGCCATAGGGGACATACTTTTCGCGCCGGAAGCTGGCGCTGCCATCCCCGCCGCAACCGGCGAGGATATCGGCTACAGTCGTTTCAACGAATTTGAAGCCTTTCACAAAGCTGGCGCAAGTTCGTCCACACGCACGCGCTTGCCTTCCTTTTCGAACTTAACCACGCCGGATTTCAGGGCGAAAAGGGTGTCGTCGCGGCCGCGCTTGACGTTGACGCCGGGATGCATCCGGGTGCCGCGCTGGCGGATAATTATGGCGCCGGCTTTCACGACCTGGCCGTCAAACTGCTTAACACCCAACCGCTTGCCATGACTGTCGCGGCCGTTCTTTGCGCTGCCTGAACTTTTATTGGTTGCCATGCGAAACCCCTGAAGAATTACGAATTGTTGATTGCTGCTTGCGTATTGGAATGGGCCGCTATGCTACGCTTTCGATTTTCAGGACCGTCAGTTCCTGCCGATGCCCCTTTTTGCGCTCGTAGCTCTTGCGGCGTTTTTTCTTGAAGGACACGACCTTTACGCCCCGTTTGTTCCGCAGAACAACAGCGGTCACTTTGGCGCCGGCCACGTGCGGCTTGCCCAGCGTCAGCTTGGCGCCATCGGATACGGCCAACACCGGAAAATTGTCCACCTTGTCGCCTTCCTTGACTTCCAACAGCTCGACGGACAGGATTTCACCTGCTTCCACGCGGTACTGTTTACCGCCCGTTTGAATTACCGCGTAAGCTTTCATCACATCTCCTGTTAACGGAATAAGCCTGAGGACGCTTTTCCTTTCTTCCCTCAAAACCCGAGCATCATAGCCAAGACCGAGGCCCTGTCAACCCTAAAATGCCCAAAATCCACAAATTATGAGGCCGCCGCCGGTTTGCGGAACCGGCTGGCTATCGTCAGCTGGGCTGCCAGTGAAATCAGCATGGCCACGGCAATCACCAGATACATATTCGCGTCGTTGCCGGTCCGTTTCATGAACAACTCGCTGAGAAACAGGCCCGCGAACGAGCCCAGACCCACTAGAAATTCGTTGATTCCGATGTTGAGCGACCTCCGCCCGGAATTGGATGCGTAATAAACGCTGCTGAAATAGATGAACCCGGCATAGGCGCCAAGCAGGCTGATGCCCAAAAAACAGACCGGCAATACCGGCCAGCGCCACATGACCAGGAGCAAGCCAATCGCCATTCCGTGAGTCAGCCACAGTGGTGTCCGGCGGTAGAGCCAGTGGCGCCAGCGGATCATAGCAAAGCCGAAAACGGCCTGCACCGTCATCTGCAGGAAAAGCGGCAGGCCGGTCACAAAGGCGCTGACCCCGGCCTTGGCGCTGATTGCGGGAAAGAAACTGTGGATCGGGCGCTGGACGAACATGGCCATGAAAATCATCAGCCAGCCGACCCAGACGTAAATGGCGTTGACTGGCGGCGCTTTGCCCGATCCGCGTTCGACCTGTTCGTCTGCGGAGGGCGCGTCCGCCGGGCGCGGACGATGCCTGATCAGGATGGTCAGCATGGTAAGGCCGGCCATAACCGTCAATGCCGACAGGGCAACAAACCCCATGCGGTAAACGATCCCGGATAAAATAATGCCCGCGGCGCTGCCCAGGCTCCAGGCCAGCGTATAGAGGCCGATGGCGCGTTTCAAATCTCCGGGCGCCGATTCCTTGCGCATGAATGCCTGGAAGGCATTGAAGAAAAATGCCATGAAAATTCCCGTGCACCCGAAAGCCGCCAGCACCACGGGAAATTCCCTGGCCATCAGGCAGATGACGCCGAAGAGCGTGCAGAGCACGACGCTCGCCAGAAGGATAAACCTGGTGTTGCGGCGGGACAGCAGGAACCCGGCGACCAGGCTGGTAAGCATGTAAGTCAGTTGAAACAGGCAGGCCATCCAGGCGCACTGCGTGATGCTCATGCCCTGTTCGCCGGCGCGATACATGACCGCAAAGGTTACGAGAAAGATCAGGGTATCCATCAGTGCCGGGCAAATATATATTTTCATTTGTTCGTTCCGCGGGGAAGGCGTTGCCATCCAGTGTTGTCGATCGGCGGTCGGAAAACACAACTCGGTATCCGGCGCGCCAGCGCCGAGGCCGTCCCGGCTCTGCTTATCCTGAATTCAGATATACGAATAGTTGCCATGGATCAGGGTTGCCGCCCGGTTTGACCCGGAGACATGACTAATATTCGCCAGGCAACCCAGTCTAAAGGAACTTCCGCTCGGGATGTTCGGGCCGAAATAAGGATGCGGTCCGGATTGCCCAGGGCGGCAAGAGGCACGCTCAGGTTGATGGATTTGTTCCGGTAGGTTACCGTTGCCGCGCTGTTGTCCAGTTGTTGCGGGCCGTCCATGATCCTGTGCCGTAATTCGCCCAGGCCAATGCGCAGCTTCGGCATTGCATGAAAGGGCACATCGGGTCGATAACCGAAGATGGTCACCTCGGCCTCCACCGTTTGCGAGAGGGGGCGTGAGACATTGATGGACAAGACAACGGCATCGCCTTCGCGGCGGGCAAAATTCCATTGAACGCCGGTGTAGGCGTCGCGTTCCTCCGCGGTTAGTTCATTGGGCAAATCGGACGTCGTTTCCATCGGAATGGGGGCGGTGGGCTTCAGCTCGTGCGATGCCGACAGGTCGATGGCGGGCAGATCGCCGAACAATTCGTTCTGCCGTACGAAAGACGAAAGATATTTGCCGGAATAGCGGAATTGGGATGCATGGGCCTTGAGTGCGGCCAGTTTGATGCTGACTTGATTGCTACCGAGCGGGAAAGAATACCAGGCGCCCATCGGGCGCAAGGAGTCCGGCGGGTCCAGGCGTTGGGTGACATGCAGTCCTTGCGGTGCGGGCCAGCGGTGAAAGTGTGTCAGGTAGGATAACATGTCGGGTCGCAGTTCGGATTCCAGGTTCCATAATGCCACGCGCATGAACAGATAGAGCGCGCGGTGATCGGGATTGTGATCGGCCGGATGCGAAATAAATATTTTGGTCGGTTTGAAATCCCGCAGAATCGTCGTCAGGTCCTGCAGGATATCCTCGCCGGTATACCGCGCTCCCGGGCGCAGCGCGTTGGGGTAGGGAACTGCCGTGGTCCTGGTCAGCATGCTTTTGAAGGGCGGATGCTTTCCCCAGCAGTTGTTCCAGATATGCAGCGTGCCGAAATCGGGGTATCCCAGAAACGTCAACTGGTTGGTTTCCAGGCCCAGCAGCTGCGCGGCGTGGATGGCCTCGCCGCGGCGCATCAAGCCCATGCTCTGGACCGCCTTGGGCTCAAGCACGGGATATTTGCGATACAAAACAAAAGACCATTGGTTGTTGTCGCCATAGGTGAAGAACACTACGCGCACAGGGATGTGACGTTCCACGGCGCTCTGGATGATTCCGCCGCAGCCCAAGGATTCGTCGTCCGGATGCGGGGCCATGACCAAGATGCGATCGTTGGTGGAAAGCGCCAGGACGGGCAATGGAGATGGAGTGCTTGCCGGGCCGGCCCATCCCGTCGCGCATGCGGCGATGGTAGCCAAGCCAATACACAACCGATAGAAGGCCATGAGTTACCTGCCATCCAGGGTAAACATCCAAAGGTCGCTGATTACCCGTGGCTGATCCCTAAACTTATTCCGATGTCCAGGGATTGTTTGAGGAGTTAATGTGCGTAATGTAGGCCTCAGCCGTATGAACGACGGGGGCGTTCGAACCGGTGCCGGACGAGTCGTTGTCGGAAAATGTGGAGCTTACCGTAATGGTCTGGACGGCTGTGGCGGTCGGATCGGTCAGGCTGGTGTAAACCACTTGCTGGCCTTTGTAGGTATTAAGCGTCCCCAGGGTGCTGTCCGACAAAGACCAGGTATAAACATAGCCGTAGAGCGCGTTAAGCGTCACGGATTCGCCATATTTTACCGTTGCCGCACTGGGGCTGATTTCGATCCCGCGATTGGCGGAATCCACTTCGCAACCGATTAACAGGAAGGTTAACGGCACCAGCGCCGCCGCGCAGCCCAGCCACAAACCTATGGATTTGCATTGCATGGGCTTCCAAGTAGCATAACACTCGCACCGCTGTCAACTGCAAACGGCACAAACGGTAAAATGGTTGACCGGCCGGGTGTTTTTTGCCAAATTCACCTCGAATATTTTATTGGCGGGATCGGAGGCGACGTCGATGGCTCACGAGAATTCGAATCTTAACCTGAAGACCAGCCGCATTGAAGCGCTCAGCGATGGGATCTTTGCGGTTGCCATGACCATCCTGATCATCGGTTTTGATATTCTGCTCACCCCGCAAAAGGAACTTTCCGAAGACGGTCTCATCAAAGCGCTCCTGAATCTCTTGCCGGATTTTCTCCATTATATTGAGGGCTTCATCATTCTGGGCGTCTATTGGGTGGAACATCATTATCAGTTTCACTTCATCCAGCGGACGGATTCCACGCTGCTGTTTATCAATATTGTCGGGCTCATGTTTATCGTGCTCATCCCTTTTACCACGTCTGTGGCCGGCGATTACAGCCATACGCGATTGGCGGTCTGGATGCTGGAGATCAATCTGCTGGTCGCCGGCTTGGTGTTTTACGTGCATTGGCTGTATGCCACAGCGGGCCACCGGCTTGTAGAGCCCCATCTTGATAGCCGCATTATCGCGTATTACGCACGCCGCAGCCTGATTGTGCCGTTAGTGTCGCTGATTGCCATGGTCGTGACGGGGTTTCATTTGCGGTGGGGGCCGATTTTGTACCTGTTGGTCCCTTTCATACTGGTTCGTTACAAAATGATTCTTCCGGTCCCGTCCGAAAAGAAGACCATGGATGGCGGTTAACCATGGCCGCGCTGGGCGATAGCGTCTTTGTTTCGCGGGCCGGTACGCTTGCCTTTTCGAACCCGGCGCTGACCCTCACGGCCGCCAGGCTGGCCGAGGTTAAACCGTGCCTCCAGCGCGTGGCCGCGGAAGTGGCCCGCGGTTTTTATGCGGCCGGATTCATGGCTTATGAAGCGGCGCCGGCGTTCGATGCGGCGCTCTGCGCGCACCCGCCAGGCGATCTTCCGTTGGCTTGGTTCGGGCTGTATCGCGCCCCGGTACGCTCTCTGCCGCCGCCGGCAGCGGCTAGACCGGCGGAGACCGGCACGGTTCCTTTCCGGGTTGGCCCATGGAACGCCCTGGTGAGTGCCGCAACTTATTATCGGCAGGTTCGCCGAATTCGCGACCTGATCGTAGCCGGCGATGCTTATCAAATCAATTACACCTTTCCCTTGCAGGCCGGTTTTCAGGGCGATTCCATGAGTTGGTTCCAGCGGTTGTGCGCCGCCCAGGATGCGGATCATTGCGCCTATATTCAGGCCGGCCGCTTCCATTTGCTTTCCGCCTCGCCGGAATTGTTTTTTAAAAAGGACAAGGAAAACTTGATCACGCGTCCTATGAAGGGCACCGCCTGCCGCGGGCGCTGTCCGGCAGACGATTCCCGGGTTGCGCGGTCGCTCGCCGCTAGCGCCAAGGAACGGGCTGAAAATGTCATGATTGTGGATGTGCTCCGGAACGATCTGAGCCGGATCAGCCGGGTGGGTTCGGTCAAGGTTGCCCGCCTGTGCGAGCTGGAACGCTATCCGACCGTTTGGCAGATGACATCCACGGTTGTGGCGCAATCCCGGTCGTCCGTTCCGGACATTTTTTCGGTCCTGTTCCCGTCAGGTTCCGTGACCGGTGCGCCCAAAATCCATGCCACGGAAATTATTCGCGCTCTCGAACCCCATCCGCGCGGTATTTACTGCGGCACGCTTGGCTGGTGGGCGCCCGACGGGCGGGTGGAATTCAATGTAGCCATTCGCACCGTGACGATTGATGTGCAAACGGGGGTTGCGCGCTATCATGTTGGCGGCGGCATAACCCATGGATCTTCGCCGGAACAGGAATATGCCGAGTGCCTGGCCAAGGCCGGAATATTGGCCCGGTCCCTGCCGGACTTTAAAATTCAGTAAGCACCGTGCCGCCCGTTGCGCACACGGCCGGCAGCGCGCCATGGACGGACCAAACCTGATGCCGCCACACGCCTCTCCGATCCGAAGCCGGCTGTCTGCGATTAGAAAATCGGCAATCCGATCTCAGTGCACTTTGCCTTCTTCGCGGCGCTTCTTCACGAGTTCCTCAGCGATCGAATAGGGGACAGCCTCGTAACGTTCGAAGTGCATGACATAGGCGGCGCGGCCCTGGCTGATGGTGCGGATCACATTGGAATAGCCGAACATCTCGCTCAGGGGCGCCATGGCGCGGACGATCCGATAATTGCCCTGGGGCTCCATGGATTCGATCCGGCCGCGCCGCTGGCAGATTGTGCCGGTAACGCCACCCACAAAATCTTCGGGAGTCGTCACTTCCAGCGACATGACCGGTTCGGTGATTTCCGGATGCGCCTTGAGAAACAACTCGCGGAAACAGGCGCGGCCCGCTTCCTGGAAGGCCATGTCGCTCGAATCCACTTCATGGTATGAACCGTCGAAAACCGTGACGCGCACATCCACCACCGGGTAAGCGGCAAAGGGACCTTTTTCCATGGCTCGGATGACGCCTTTTTCCACCGAGGGGATATATTCCGCCGGAATACGCCCGCCCTTGACTTCGTTGACAAACTCGAAGCCCGCACCGGTCTCCAGCGGTTCAACTCTCAACCAGACGTGCGCATATTGACCGCGCCCGCCGGATTGCTTGATGTGCTTGTACTGACCTTCGATCGTCACGGTCGCGGTTTCGCGGAAGGCGACTTCCGGCCGCCCCACGGCGACTTTGACGTCGAATTCGCGCAGGAGCCGGTCCACCAGGATTTCCAGATGCAATTCGCCCATTCCCGAAATAATGGTTTCCTTGGTTTCCGGGTCCATTTTGACGAAAAAGGTGGGGTCTTCCTCCGCCAGCCGATGCAGCGAGACCAGGGCCTTTTCGCCATCCATTCTGCTTTCCGGCTTGACGCTGATGGACATGACCGGGGTCGGGAATTCGATGGCTTCCAGAAGAATAGGATGTTCCGGACTGCAGAGCGTGTCGCCCGTATGGGTTTTAGCCAGGCCCACCACGGCCACGATGTCGCCGGTAGAGGCTTCCTCGATGCCCTCCTGGCGGTTGGCATGCATGCGCATCAGGCGGCCGATGCGCGCCTCGGCCTGTTGGGTGCTGTTATAGATCGGATCCCCGGTCTTGATTTTTCCGGAATAAACCCGCAAATACGTCAGTTTGCCCATGTGCTTGTCGGACATGACCTTGAAGGCGATGGCCGACATGGGTTCATCGTCGGATGGCGCGCGCTGGATGAGTTCTTCGTCTTCCGCCGTGCCGGCGCTGACCACCGGAGGCAGGTCGGCCGGGGAGGGCAGGAAAGACACAATGCCGTCCAGAAGCGGCTGGATTCCCTTGTTCTTAAAGGCCGAGCCACAATAAACCGGAATCACCTTGTGGGCGATCGTGGCTTTGCGGATAATGCCGAGCATCTCTTTTTCGGTCAGGTCCCCGGTGTTTAAGAATTTTTCCAGGAGGGCGTCGTCTTGTTCCGCGCATTTTTCCACTAAGTTGGCGCGCCATTTTTTGGCCTTGGCGCGAAACTCCGCCGGAATCTCGGTTTCTACGCAACTCTGGCCTTGATCGTCACCGGGATAGGTCAAGGCCTTCATCGTCAGCAGGTCGATGACCCCTTTAAATTGATCTTCCTTGCCGATGGGCACTACTACCGGCACGGCGTTGCCGCCCAGGACATCCTGGATTTTTTTGACGACGCCGAAAAAGTCGGCGCCGGTGCGGTCCATTTTATTGATGAAAGCGATTTTTGGGACGCCGTATTTCTCGCTCTGTTTCCAGACTTTTTCCGACTGGGGTTGGACGCCGCCTACGGCGCAAAAAAGCGCCACGGCGCCATCCAGCACGCGCAGACTGCGTTCGACTTCGGCGGTAAAATCCACGTGCCCGGGGGTGTCGATCAGGGTAATTTCGTAGTCTTTCCAGGGCAGAGTCGTGGCGGCTGAGGTGATCGTGATGCCGCGCTCGCGTTCCTGAACCATCCAGTCCATGGTGGCCGCGCCATCGTGGACTTCACCCACCTTGTGGGTTTTGCCGGAATAATACAACAGGCGTTCACTTACCGTTGTCTTGCCGGCGTCGATATGCGCCATGATGCCGACGTTGCGAACACGCTCTAATGGAATGCGACGCGCCACGGGAATACTCCTTGCCTTGATTCCGCCAGGGTTCAACGGAAAACACTTTTATTTAAGCCAGCTTGCCTTCGTCTGCGGTCTCCCTTGTCTTGTCCGAGAAAGCGGGGCGCACTATGCGCTTGCCCGGCCTGCGATGCAAGCACTTTTTGCGCTATTTTTTTTACATTGCCAGAGCGGGTTCCACATATTGGCGATGAACTTTTCGCTGAATTTCTTTGACAAAGTCGGCGTATTAGCATAGGTTCACCGGTCGTTAAGTTCATGGGGGCCGGTAGCTCAGTAGGTAGAGCACGGCACTTTTAATGCTGGGGTCGCGGGTTCGAATCCCGCCCGGCTCACCATGCGATTGTCGCCCGGCATGCATTCGTCAAAAAAAGTTCTGTTTGCGATTGAAACCTTGCTGACACGTCTTGGCTTGGCGGTCTTGCCAAGTTTGCCACGCTGGGCGGTGTTGGCCTGCGCGCACGCCGCCGGAGCCATAGTCTATTGGACCGCACCCCAGCAAAGGCGGATCACGCTCTCGAATCTCGATGTGGCCTTCGGCGACAGTCTTTCACCGCAAGCCAAGCGGCGTATCGCGCATGGGGCTTTTTATGCCATGGCCCTGGTTATGCTCGACCTCTTCTGGTTTTCGCGGCATATGGAGCAACGGGTCCGCCGCTATGTCACACTTGATCCCGCCCTGTGGAAACACATTTATACCCAACCCATGATCGGCGTAACGGCCCATTTTGGCAACTGGGAGCTTCTCTCCAAGGCGCTCAGTGTTTATGGGTTCGCGCATGTGGCCGTGGCGACCCCGCTGGCCAATCCGTCGGTGGATGCCATCATCGGCGCCGGGCGCTCCATCCCCGGCGTGGAAATCGTCACCCGGCAGGGGGCCATTAGGGGGCTTCTACGTGCCTTGCGCAATAAAAGGCATGTGGCGCTTTTGCTCGACCAGAATACCAAGCCGGAGGAAGGCGGCCTTTTCGTTGACTTTTTCGGGCTTTCCATCCCGATGTCCACGGCGGCCGCTGTGTTGTCCGAACGTACGGGCGCGCCGGTGCTTCCCGTATTCTGCCGGGCCAATGCCAAAGGCTGCTATACGGTTTACAGCTTGCCGCCCTTGAGCCGCGCCGATCGGGAGCGGGCCGATCCCAATGTCATCCGTGCCGTTACCCAGACCATTGCCGCGCTGTTCGAACAGGAAATCCGCGCGCATCCGGAACAATGGCTTTGGATGTACAAACGCTGGAAATATATCGATCCCGATGGTCCGGCAACCGCCTATCCCTTCTATGCCAAGACCTTGCGGCACGCTTGAACGCCGGCAAAATGTGGCAAAAAGCAGCCGGCTTGGCATCGACACGCCTGCCGTTCAAAACTTATTTCCTGGTTTTAGGCTTGCTTTGCCTGTTTGCGATTTTTACCAGAGGTTTTTGGGCAATGAACCCGTAGGTGACGCGCATGCGCGCGTCATCCGGCGCGCCGGCGCGCAGCATGCAGCTGTTTTTGCCCTTGGCCATTTTGCCGGGAGCCCCGCTGACGGCAACGTCCAGTGCCTGGCCGGCAATGTCGTAAGCGTACCATTCCTTGCCGTCATATTCCAGGTAGCTGTCGGGCGGCAACGCCCCGTTGATTTGAAGGTCGCCGAGCGCGATCTTGTCGAAAGTCAGCTGCTCCACATCGAATGCCGTGATGGCGCCGATGGCGACTTCGTACTGTTTGCCGGAAACCATGCCGTTGATCCAGACGCTGATGCTGTGGATCCGGGCAAAATCCATCCCGCTGCCGGCAACATTCCAGGGATTTCCGCTGGCCCGATCCGTATCGTACATGGAATCCGTCCAGCCAATGCCTTTGTGCTCTTCGACCTTGGGCCGGAACACGTTTTTCGTATCCAGGTTGCGGTGATAGAACGGCCAGAGATACTGCATGACGGTGTCCGAGCTGTGCTCGAACAGTTCGATATACCGCCATCCGGTAAAGTCCACCTTGATGATCCGGTCACAGGGACTGCTAGAGACAATCCGCGGGCTCTTGACCTGGATGTCGAGGATTTCGCCCTTGCCGTCGCCGCGCACCCAGATGCCCAGGCCGTATTTCCCGTTTGCGTTGAGGAGTGACGGATACTCATACATGAACCGCGAGCAGCCGATCTTGCCGTCCTGCCGCGCCCGCAGGCGCACCGCGCCGCCATTGGGCGATTTGACGGGGGCAATCGAAGCCTTGACATTGTTGGAACTGATCACGCGCAGCGCGGCAAAGTCGCGTTCGGGATCGAGCAGCGTAATGACGCCGCCGCCCGGCTTTTTGGACATCAGCGGTTCGATGCGCACAAGATCAGGACGTCCGGCTTCAAAGGGATTACGGACACAGACGGCCGCTTCGCCGCCTTTTAACGTTACGGAATCCGGCACATAGCTCACCGCATGGAACCCGTCGGACAGCAGCCGGCACTCGGTCTTGGTGATGGCCGCGCGCTGCTTGGGCGTCAGGACATCGTTCAACCGCAAGTCCTCGTATTTTTTGATGACGGTGGCAAAGCGCTGGAGTTCCGGGCTCTTTTTATATTTGTCCAGCGTGATGTCATGAAAAGATTGGGAATATTCATAGGCGATGCTCAGCCGCCCCATGTAGTCGTACACGTCGGCGTGCATGCGGGAGACGTGGGTGGAGGGTTTGCGGTCTGGGGAGCCCAGGTACCACCAGCCGATGTGTTGCGGCAAGGTACTGCGGCTTTGGCAAATCTGGTTGAGTTCGCTGTGACGCTCGAGCACGGCCTTATGCGCGGCCGCGGGTCTGTCCCACGCGCCATCGCGAGCGCGCGTGAACCACAGGTTGTGGTTCATCGAGCTCATTTCCATGATCGGCACGTTGCTCTTGACGCGGCGGGCAACCTCCCAGACGAATTTTACGTTATAATACCACTGGAAATCGGTGCCTTCCAGCACCCTGACGCCTTCCAGGGCGTCGAAGTATATCATGTCGAAGCCGCACTCGTCGTAGAAATCGGCGGTGTTCTGCGCGACCTGCATAAACAACTCTCCGCCGGCATCCGGCGCGAACAGGTTGTACATCCGCTTCAGGTTGCGGACGGGAGCGCCCTTCCGGTGCGCGCTTTGGCGCGTGCCGAACATGCTACGCTTGCAGTTTTCCAGGCTGTGCTCACCGAGGGCCTGGAATTGGATGATCTCGTCGTCAATCCAAACGTAGGTGCTGTTGTTGATTCCGGAATTGTGCGTCAGGCTGATATCCTTGGTGCCCTCTTCGATACAGATGCGGTCGCCGGTCATGTCCAAATCCTGTGCCAGCTTGAACGTGCGGTTGACGCCAAGGCCCTTGTGGGGAATCGGGGTAACGAGGCTGGAGCGGGGATCGATCAGCGAGGAATAGGTGTGGAGTCCCGATTGCACGCCGACGGCATGGAGGCGGTCAATGACGTATTTGACGGATTTCTTGCCCTCGGGGAACATCTCGGTATTGGGCTCGAACGAGCCGAACAGGAAGTTGCCGCCTTCCGCGCCATGGAAGTCCACCTGCTTCATGCCCAGGGCCTGGATCATGGCGATCCACTCGTCAAGATTGCGCGTGCTCAGTCCGCCGGGCCGGTAATTGCCCAGGGAGAACACGTAGGAATTGCGCACGCTGGGGGCATCCTGCGCAAACGCGCCGGCGCAGGATAGATAAGGAACGTTCTGGGTGTAGGCTTTGGTCATCTTCTGCAAGGTTTTGCGCAATGCGCTGCGGTCGGTCATGGCGATGGCGTAGCTCGCGCCGATCAGGCCTATGTGGGAATAGGCCTTTGCCCAGAGAAATTCCCCTATGCCGGGAAGGCCTGCGGCGTCGGTTTCCATGTTAAGCGCCATGCCGATGCAGACTTTCGTGCCGTTGGTATGCAGGGGCAACTGCGCAAAACGCAATGCGGTCGGCATACCGTTGCTGCCGGCGGCGAATGCGGTCATTTTGAACAGCAGGCAATCGGTCTTGGCCGCCACGTCGAAGACGGCCTTGGCGCCGTCTTCGAAACCGATGACAAGTTGTGTGTCCGTTGCAGCGGCGTTAGCTGCCGGAACATAAACCGGGTCGGAATGCGGGGGCACGGCCACAAGCTCGTTGGCAAATGCGGGCGAGGGCGTAAAGAACTCCAGGCGCGCAAATACGCCGGCCTCGCGCAGCAGACTTTTGCCCTTCGGTGCGCCGACAAAGCGGATGCGCGCGTTGTTGTCGCATGTTATTTGCAGCGAGGCGTTTTTGAATTGAATCATGGGGTCCTTTCTGGATCAGAGGATGAATATCTACCTGCCTGTGCTTAATGCTTGAAACAGCGCTGACCGGTATAGACCATGGCAACCTTGGCTTCGTTGCAGGCCTCGATGCTTTCGAAATCCCGCTCCGAACCGCCCGGCTGGATCACGGCGGTAATCCCCTCGCGCAGGCCTACGTCGACGCCGTCGCGGAATGGGAAAAAGGCGTCGGAAACCATGCAGCTCCCGATGAGGCCGCCTTTGCGCCGGCTGACCTCGCGGTCGATTTCGGCCTTGATGCCTGCATCCTTCAGGTTGTTGTAGGGGATTTTCTGCTGTTCCCAGCAAAGCCGGTCAGCCAGTTTGCGGTAAGCCTTGTCGCGGGCGATTTCCGCCACGCCGACCCGGTCCTGCTCGCCGGTGCCGATGCCGACGGTCACGCCGTCCTTGACGAAAATGACCGAATTGCTGGTCACGCCGCATTCGATCAGCCAGCCGAAAATCAGGTCGTCATATTCCTTTTCCGTCGGCAGGCGGTCGATCTTGTATTCCTTGCCTTTGTACAGGGCCTGGGCGGGCAGAAGCTGTGTTTTGTTCCGTGTCTGCGGCACGAACGACCATTGGGCAACCAGTCCGCCATCCACCAGCGCTTTGAAGTCCACGACACGCTGGGCGGCGAACTCGGTCAGGCGCGCTATGTTGGCGATGCGCATGACGCGCAGGTTTTTCTTTTTGGCGAATAAATCGAGGACCCCGGCGGCAAAATCGGGGGCCGCCACCACCTCGGCGTACTGTTGGAGGATCAGCTCCGCCGTGTCGCGGTCCACCGGACGGTTGAGGACGATCGCCCCGCCGAAGGCGGCCACGCGGTCGGCAATATTGGCGCGGGCATAAGCCTCGGCCAGGGTGGAGGCCTTGGCCACCCCGCACGGGTTGTTGTGTTTCACAATGATCGCGCAGGGCGTATCCATCAGGTAGCGCAGGATATTCAGGGCGTTATCCACATCGGTGATGTTGGTCTTGCCCGGATGTTTGCCCGACTGGAGCAGCTCGACATCCGAGGCCAGATAACGTCCCGGCTGAATGCTATGCACCTCGCCCAGGAGCAGGTTGCCGTTGACCAGCTTGAAGAGGGCCGCTTCCTGCCCCGGATTCTCCCCGTAGCGCAGCCCCTTATTGACGCCGTCGATCAGCCAGCTGGCCTTTTCGTAGCAGAGCGTCTGACGCGCGGCGCCATCAACAAAACTGATTTCCAGCCGCGGCGGGAAATGATCGTCCATGATGGTCTTGTAGGTGGACTTGAAATCCTGAATGGCCATGACTCCTCCCCTTGATGAAACGCTGAATAGAGAATTTCAAATGCCGAATGATGCCGGATATTTTTGCCAAAAGCAAGCTGGCGTAATACGACCCAAATTCTTGCCCGATCCGCGAAGGTTGGCGCCTATAACCGGCAAACAAACATGACATGGCCGTGGAGACGACGATGGGAAATAATTTCCCGATTTGACTTTGCGCATCAATTGAATTATACGAATAGCCTCAACCATGAAAGCAACGGACATATTGGCATTGAAGGAAGCTGCGCTGGGCGAGGCCCGCGCCGCCGATACGGCGGAGTCGCTCGAACAGGTGCGTATCAAGTACCTGGGCCGCAAGGGGCTCCTGCCGGAAATCATGAAAGGGCTCAAGGACGCCGAAGCCGCCGAGCGTCCGGCCATGGGCCGTTACGCCAACGAGCTCAAGCAGGAACTGGCCGCGCTCCTGGAAACCCGGCGCGCAGCGCTCGAATCCACGGCGGCGGCCGGCGCCGCGGATAGTTTCGACGCCACCCTGCCAGGCCGCTGGCGCGCGTTTGGCGCGCGCCACCCGATCAGCCGGGTCATCGAAGATGCCATCCATATTTTCGATACCCTCGGCTTTTCCGTGGCGGACGGGCCGGATATCGAAACTGAATATCACAATTTTGACGCGCTCAACACGCCGGATGACCACCCCTCCCGCGATACGCAGGACACGTTCTGGCTGGCCTCGGGCCAATTGTTGCGCACGCAAACTTCACCCGTGCAAATCCGCGTCATGGAAAGTCGTCCTCCGCCTGTGCGCATCATTGCGCCCGGCCGGTGCTATCGCCGCGATACGACCGATGCCACCCACAGCGCCAATTTTCATCAGATCGAGGGGCTTTACGTTGACCGGCATGTATCCATGGCCGATCTCAAGGGCGATATCACCTGCTTTGCGCAGCGGATGATGGGGGCTGATGTCAAGGTCCGGTTCCGGCCGCACTTTTTCCCTTTTACCGAACCCAGCGTGGAATACGATTTCTCCTGCCACGTTTGCGGCGGCAAGGGCTGCCGCGTTTGCAAGCAAAGCGGGTGGATCGAAATTTCCGGCGCCGGCATGGTGAATCCCAAGGTGTTTGCCAAGGTCGGCTATGACCCGGAAGCGGTCACCGGCTATGCTTTCGGCATGGGCGTGGAACGGATTGCCATGATTCGCTACGGCATCCACGATATCCGCCTTCTGTATGACAACGATAAACGGTTCTTGGAGCAGTTAGGCTGCTAGCGACAGCGGCTTTTAGGCCCCGGCGCTCCAGCCCGGCGGGACGATAAATTTATAGGTGTGCTCAATGAAAGTTCCCTTGAGTTGGTTGAAAGAATTTGTGGCGATCGACGTCACTCCCGAGGCCCTTGCCGAGCGGCTGACGTTCGCCGGGCTGGAAATTGAAGGTCTGGCCCGCGTCGGATCCGATTTCAAGGATATCGTTGTCGGTGAAATCGTCAGCGTCAACCGGCATCCGAATGCCGACCGGCTGACACTGTGTGACGTGGCCACCGGGACCGGAACACTGCGGGTGGTCTGCGGCGCGCCGAATGTCAATGCCGGCGACAAGGCGCCGTTCGCCGCCGTCGGCACGGTGCTGCCGGACGGCACAAAAATCAAGAGCGCCAAAATCCGCGGCGAAGCCTCCTTCGGCATGCTCTGCGCCGAGGACGAGCTCGGGCTTTCGGAGGACCATGCCGGGCTCATGCAATTGCCGCGCGAGATTCCCGCGGGCACGCCCTTGAGCGAGGTTGTGGGCGGACCAGACGTTGTGCTGACGATCGAGGTCACGCCGAACCGTCCCGATTGCCTGAGCATGCTTGGCATTGCCCGCGAAGTGGCGGCCCTGTATGGCTGCCGGCTGAACCTGCCTTCCATCCAGTTTCCGGAAACCGGCGCTCCGGCGGCCGGCGCGTTAACCGTGGCGGTCGAGGATGCGGAGGGCTGCCCGCGTTACACCGCCCGGCTCCTGCGAGGCGTAAAGATCGGCCCGAGCCCGCTGGCCATGCGCCTGCGCCTGGCGCGCTGCGGCATCCGGCCAATTAACAATATCGTGGATATTACCAATTACGTTATGCTCGAGTGCGGCCAGCCCCTGCATGCTTTCGATCTTTCCCTGCTGGCGGAACAACGCATCGTTGTGCGCCGGGCGCGCCAGGATGAAGCCATGGCAACCTTGGACGGTGTGGAACGCAAGCTGACGCCGGACATGCTGGTCATTGCCGATGCCCGGACGCCCGTGGCCGTTGCCGGGGTCATGGGCGGAGCCCAAAGCGGCATTCTCGACACCACGCGCGATGTTGTCCTGGAAAGCGCCTGCTTCAAGCCCGCGCTGATCCGCAAAACTTCCAGGACTCTGGGCCTTTCCTCGGAATCTTCTTACCGCTTCGAACGCGGCGTGGATATTGGCGGCGCAGATTGGGCCAGCCGCCGGGCGGCGGCGCTCATGGTTGCGCATTCCGGGGCCACGGCGGCCCAAGGGGCGTTGGACTGTTATCCCGTGGAACCCAGGGATCGGAGCATTGTCTGCCGTTTCGATCGTGTCCGCGACCTGTTGGGCGTGAATATTGCGGACAGCAAGATTACAGACCTGTTCGAATCCCTGGCCTTGCCCGTTGTGGATCGCGATAAAAAAAGCTGTACGGTGAAAATTCCGACTTTTCGCCCGGACTTGGAAGCCGAGGTTGACCTGATTGAGGAAGTGGCGCGCATGCACGGCCTGGACAAGATCCCGCCGGCCTTGCCGCGCAGCCGCTTCGTGCCGGGCGTCAACGACGCGTTCATCCGTGCCACGAGCTTGTGTCGCAACACGCTAGCGGGGCTGGGTCTGACCGAGATCATGAATTACAGCCTGGTATCCGAGAAACTGCTGGCCTTGTGCGATGCCACGCAGACCGCCCAGCGCATAGTGTTGCCGCGCCCGATCAGCGTTGACCAGGCAATCCTGCGCGATGCGCTTTTGCCGCAGATGATCGAGACGCTTGGCCGCAATCGCTCGCGCCAGATAGCCGAAGCCGCTTTTTTCGAAATCGGCCGCGTGTTTTATCAAGACGATCAAAAAGCGTATGCCGAAGATATGCATGTGGCCATCGGCCTGATGGGTCCGGTCGGCCGGACAGGCTACGACAAGCGCTCGGCGCTTGCGGAGACCGATAGTTTTCTGTGGCTCAAGGGCATTTTGGAAGCCCTTTGCCGCAAGTTATGCGTTCGCGTGGATGAGCGTCCCGCGGGCGCGGACCAGCCGGCCGGCCTTGCTTTCCAGGAGCTGACGGCAGAGACGATGCTTCCCGCGCTTTATGACCTGGATTGTTTCGAAAAGAGCCGGGTCCTGGCGATCTTGCTGGATGGAAAGCCCTGCGGAGTCTTTGGCCTGATACGTGCAACGCTCCGCAAAGAGTGGCGCCTGGTGGAACCCGTGGCGGTTTTGGAAATGCGTTTGGCGCCTTTGCTGGAGCGTGTGACCGCCGTCCCCGCCGCGGCGCGCCTGCCGGTTTATCCCTCGGTTACGCGCGATATTGCCCTGCGCCTCGATAACCGTTTGCGGCACAGCGACATTGTCAATGCCATCTGGAAGATTGCGCCAAAGGAATTGACAAACGTAGATCTATTTGATATATTCAAGCCTGATGAGATGGGTGTAGGCTGTAAGAGTATGGCTTACTCCTTGACCTATCGGTCCGGGGACCGGACCTTGACGGACGACGAAGTCAATCGGCTTCATGAGGCCATCAAGGCACAGCTTCGGGCCGAAATATCCGTGGAAATCAGGTAAGGATAACGGCCGAGACGATCGATGACGGAAGCATTATAACGGCGGCGCCATCCGGCCTTAGCGGGCCTTGAGGCGCGTCGGTGAGGGGACAGGCAGTATGCTGGGATTCATAGAAGACTGTTTGCAGAATATATGGCGATTCTTTTCAGGCATGGATTCCATGTCTGTGACGATGGGGCCTGCCGGCTTGCGGCCGGGCGGCCTGTTGGTGGCAGCGGTGACAGCAAAACCGGTGGCGTGGTACTCTGGAGGCGGTGTTCGCAATCGGCGAATCCGGGCTTTGGGGTTGAACAACATGCCGCCAGATCCGCGCCATCAGTCGCTCATTGTTCTTTAACAGCCTACCGGAGCGGTTCTGCACATTGAATCGCTTCGCCCTGAATGAAGTACCCTGCCTGGCTCGTGGTTACGAGGCAAATCTCTGACCCGTTAATAATGCTGCCAGGGTGTTTGAATTCTGTGGTGACCTTGGGCCCTTAATATCTCTGGGATCTGGAAACCACAGGCTAAAGCGCCCACCTTTGTTCTTCGGAACAGAGCTTGACTCCGTCACGGCCAAGGTGGGGTATTCATTTTCAGGGTAAGGCATGGACCTCTTCAACAAGAACAATTCCGAGACGTCCGGCGCCCGCCCGCCGCTGGCTGCCCGGATGCGCCCGCAGACTTTGGCGGAAATTGCCGGCCAGGACCATATTCTGGGTCCCGGCAAACTTTTACGGCGGGCCATCGAATCCGATCGCCTGGCCAGTTTGATCCTCTACGGCCCTCCTGGTTGCGGCAAGACGTCGCTGGCGGAAGTCATTGCCCTGGTTACCCACCGGCATTTCGAAAAATCAAGCGGGGTCCTGGCCAACGTGGCCGTCCTGCGCGACCTTTTGCAAATGGCTTTTGAACGCCGCCGCCGCGAAGGCGTGCAGACAATCCTGTTCCTTGACGAAATCCACCATTTCAATAAATCACAGCAGGATATCCTGTTGCCCTATGTGGAAGATGGTTCCATCGTCCTGATCGGCGCCACGACCCATAATCCCTTTTTCTTCGTCAATAGTCCGCTCACTTCCCGCTCCCAGATTTTCGAGCTGCAACCTCTGGCGGAGGAAGTCATTGTCGCGCTCCTGCGCCGCGCGCTGACCGATGCGCGCGGACTGGGTCCCACGGCGGTTTCACCGCTGCACAAAACCGCTGCGGCCGGGCAGGCGGGACAGGGCGGGTTGCCGGTGGATGCCGATGACGATGCGCTCGCGCATCTGGCGCGAGTTTGCGAAGGCGATGCGCGGCGGGCGCTCAATGCCCTCGAAATCGCCGCGCTGACGACGCCGCCGGACGCCGAGGGACGCATCCATATTACCCGCGCCATTACCGAGGATTCCATTCAGAAAAAAGCCGTGGTCTATGACCGCGACGACGACGGCCATTACGATACGATATCCGCCTTCATTAAAAGCGTGCGGGGCTCCGATCCCCACGCCGCCGTGTATTGGCTGGCCAAGATGATCTATGCCGGCGAGGATCCGCGCTTCATCGCCCGGCGCCTGATCATTCTGGCCTCGGAAGATATCGGCAATGCCGACCCGCGCGGCCTGCTTATGGCCGTGGCGGGACTGCATGCCGTGGAATTCGTCGGCATGCCGGAAGCCCGGATCATCCTTTCGCACGTCACGACCTATCTGGCCTGCGCTCCCAAGAGCAATGCGGCCTATCTGGCGGTCGAAAAAGCGCTCGGCGATATCAAGGAAGGTCGCGTCCTCCCGGTCCCGAAACCTCTGCGAGGTTCGAGCTACCAGGGGGCCAAACGCCTTGGCCATACCGGTTATCAGTACGCCCACGACTATCAGGATCATTTTGTGGACCAAGTCTATCTGCCGACTTCCGCGGTGTATTACGAGCCGACTAATCAGGGGTACGAGGACACCTTGAAACAACGCCTGGCGCAGTGGGACCAGTTGCGTCAAAAGGCCAGGGACGGGCGGCGTCAAAAAGACAACAAACAGCCGGCAACGGATGACGGACAAAAATCCGGCTGTCCCAGCCCTGTGAACGACGGTGAAACGCCAAATCCCGCTGCGCCTGGGAACTCCGGAGGACAAGCCTCAAACAGCGGCTGGCGGAGAGCAAAAAAAGATTAGCGATCGGATTGTCGTTTATGATGCAGAAAGAATCCATTCGTGCGAAAATGAAGGCCCGGCGCTCAGCTTTGGCCCCGCGGCGTATCCGGCAGGTCAGCGTGCGGATTCAAAATGCATTAATGCAAATTCCGGAATGGATGGCGGCGCGGCGGGTTTGTCTGTATCTGGCTTTGCCGACCGAGGTCCAGACCCGCATTTTGGTGGCGGCCTGCTGGAAAGCCGGCAAACATGTGTTGGTGCCGGCTTATCGTAAAAAGACAGCGTGTTACGATTTGGCGGGTCTTCGGCCTGGCGATCTTGTGAAGACCGGCCGCTGGGCCGTGCCCGAGCCCGTCCGCCCGCGGTGGACGACACCCGTTCGGACTGCGCCCAATCGGCCGCGGCCCACAGGCGTGGATCTGGTGGTGACGCCGGGAGTGGCGTTCGACCGTGCCGGAGGTCGACTTGGCCACGGCGGCGGCCATTATGACCGTCTGCTGGCCGGAAAGGCCCTGCAAAAGGCCTTCAAGGTTGGGTTGGCGCTGGAATGTCAGATGATGGCCCGCGTTCCAATGGAAGCGCATGATGTTCGCTTGAACGCGGTGGCGACCGAACTGAAAGTGTACCGGAGGAAGACCGGCCAGGTTCGCGCCAGAAAAATAACGCAATAAGTTGCCCGGACGCGCAAGCGTTTTTGGGCTGGAGGAAATTATGACACAATGGTGGATCGGCGCATTTGTGGTGATGTTGGCGGCGGCGCTGGGCTATTACGTCCGCCTGATCATTGGTCGGTATGCGGTTAAATCGAGCGAACAGGATTCGGACCGGATGTTGAGCGATGCCCGGCGCGAGGCGGAGTCCATTCGTCAGGGGGCCGGCCTCCAGGCCAAGGAGGCGGTGCTCAAGGCGCGCGAGGAGTTCGAAGTCACGATCAAGACTCGCCGCCAGGAAATTGCCGCCTTGGAGGAACGTTCCGCCCAGCGTGAGTTGAACCTGGACCGCAAGGTGTCCATGATCGACAAGAAATACCAGCAGGTCGAACAAAAGGTGGCTGAAATCGAAAAGAAGGAGGCGGAAGTCAACCAGCAGCGCGAGGAATACCAGAACCTGGTGAAAACCGAACGCGAAAAACTTCAGCGTATTGCCGGCATGACCCTGGAAGAGGCGCGGCGGGTGTTGATCTCCCGCATCGAGGAAGAGGTGCGCGGCGAAACCGGCATGCTTGTCCGCCGCCTGCAGGAGGAGGCCAAGGAAACGTCTGAGCGCGAAGCCAAGAAAATCCTGGCCCTGGCGATCCAGCGATTTTCCAGCGGGCATTTCAGCGAGCTTATGACCAGTACGGTTGCGTTGCCCAGCGACGATCTGAAAGGCCGCATCATCGGGCGCGAAGGCCGCAATATCCGGGCGCTGGAAGCGGCGACCGGCGTGGACCTGCTCGTGGACGATACGCCGGAGGCCGTGGTTATTTCCGCTTTCGATCCCTTGCGGCGCGAAATTGCCAAGCAATCCCTGGAGCGCCTGATCATGGATGGCCGTATTCATCCCGCCCGGATCGAGGAAGTGGTCTCCAAGGTAAAGGAGGAAATGGCGGACCTTGTCCGCGTTGCCGGCGAAGAGGCGATTTACACGCTTGGCCTCCAGGGCGTGGACCCCGACCTGGTGCGGACCTTGGGGCGCCTGAAATACCGGAGTAGTTATGCGCAGAATGTGCTCATGCATTCGATCGAGGTCGCGCACCTCATGGGCATCATGGCCGGCGAAATGGATCTGGATATCATGCTGGCCAAGCGTATCGGCCTGTTTCACGACATCGGCAAGGCGTTGGACAGCGAAGTTGAGGGCAGCCACGCCGTTATCGGCGCCGATTTCCTCAAACGCCATAATGAGCCGCAACTGCTGGTCAATGCCGTCGCGGCCCACCATGCCGACGTGGAGCCGGAAAGCATTTATGCGGTGCTCTCCGCCGCGGCGGACGCCATTTCGGCGTCCCGGCCGGGCGCGCGCGCCGAAACGACCGCCGTATACGTCAAACGTCTGGAACAGCTGGAAACCATCGCGAGCAGCTTCGGCGGCGTGGAAAAATGCTACGCCATCCAGGCCGGGCGCGAGGTGCGGGTCATCGTCGTCCCGGAAAAGGTGGATGATGCCGCGGCCATGCACCTGGCCCGGGACATCAGCAAGAAAATCGAACAGGAACTGCAGTATCCCGGCCAGATCAAGGTGACCGTGATTCGCGAAAAACGGTGCGTGGAGTATGCGCGCTAAAACTTTGGCGGCGCGGCGGGCGCGGCGCCATGATCCCGATTGTCTGCGGCCGCCTCGCGAGGACTGCCGCACTCTGTTAAAGGCCTGAATGCGGTTAACCGAAGTGCGCTATGACGCCTGAACCCCATCTAAAAATCTACCGTGTCGCCGAACTCACGCGATTGATCAAGACCATCCTCGAGGACGAGGTGGGCGAAATTTGGGTCGAGGGCGAGGTGTCCAATTTCCGCCAGCCGGCATCGGGTCACTGGTATTTTACGCTCAAGGACGAGAGCGCCCAACTGACTGCCGTGATGTTCCGGGGCAACCAGCGTGGCGTGCGTTTCCATCCCAAGGACGGCATGCTCCTGCGGGCCAATGGCCTGGTCAGTGTTTATGAGAAGAGCGGCCAGTACCAGATGATCGTCCGCTCCCTGGAAGTGGCCGGACAGGGGGCCTTGCAGGCGGCCTTCGAGGCGCTCAAACGCAAACTGGCCGCGGAAGGGCTGTTCGATCCGGAACGGAAGAAACCCCTGCCGCTGCTGCCCCGCCATATCGGGGTCGTGACTTCGCCCACCGGGGCGGCGATCCGCGATATTCTCAATATCTTGACGCGCCGGTTCTACAATTTGCACGTGGTTGTCGCGGGCGTGCGCGTCCAGGGGCCGGGCGCTGCCGAGGAAATTGCCGCGGCCCTGGATGATTTCAATCGCCGCGGCGATATGGATGTCCTGATTGTCGGCCGCGGCGGCGGCAGTCTGGAGGACCTGTGGTGTTTTAACGAGGAAGTCGTGGCCCGCGCCATCGCGCGGTCGACCATCCCGGTTGTTTCGGCAGTCGGCCATGAAATCGATTTTACGATCAGTGATTTTGTTGCCGATCTGCGCGCGCCGACCCCCTCGGCGGCAGCGGAACTGGTTGTCGGCCGCAAAGCTGATTTTGAAGGTCAACTTCAGGAATGTTCGCGGCGACTGCGCCGCGCGCTCTCCCAGCAGCTGGCGGATTTAAAACACCGGTTTCTGGCTGCCGGCCGCAGCTACGTTTTTCGCGAGCCGCGTCACCTGGTGCGGCGGGTATTGGAACGGATCGAGCGCCTGCGCGCGCAAATGCAGCGCCAGGCCGAAAACAGTCTGCGCCAGGAACAACAGCTGGTGGACGAGCTCAATGGACGCCTTGCCCGCCACATGCAGTCCTGGAGCCATGCCCAGTCCATGGCCCTGGCGCGGCTGGAGGCCCAATTAAAGGGGATAAACCCTCTTGCGGTTTTGGAGCGCGGGTATAGTATTACATTCAAGCCGGATGGCAGCGTGATCAAGGCGGCAAACCAGGCCCGGCCGGGTGATCGGATCACAACCCGTGTGGCGGCGGGCACATTCGAATCGGAGGTTCTTAACCATGGCGGCAGCCAAGAACATAGATAAACAGCCCGGCTTCGAAAAATCGCTGGAGCGGCTGGAAACAGTAGTTCGCGAGATGGAAAGCGGCGAGCTCAGTCTCGAAAAAATGATGAAACATTTCGAGGAGGGCATGAGTTTGGTCGGCGTTTGCTCGGCCAAGCTTAACGAGGTGGAGCGCAAAATCGAGTTGCTGGTCAAGAAGGGCGATCAGAGCACCCTGATGCCGTTCGCCACGCCGGAAGAGCCCGCGGAAGAAGCAGACAAGCAAGCGCCGCCGGATGCGGAGGATGAGAAGTAAAGCAGATCGCATTTCCTCATCCTTGGGAGAAAGGCAGGATGAGGGGCGCCTTAACTCCCGTAGTCAGCTGAAGCCTCGGTTGTTTGCATAATCATTCCATGAAACGCATTCTTGACAAAGTAAACAGCCCGGCCGATCTGCGGGCATTGAGCCAGGAGGAATTGAATCCGCTGGCCGAAGAAATCCGCGCTTTGATCATTCAAACGGTCAGCCGCACGGGGGGGCATTTGGCGGCCAACCTGGGGGCCGTGGAGCTGACCATGGCCCTGCTCAAGGTTTTCGATCCGCCGAAGGACAAGCTGGTGTGGGATGTCAGCCATCAGACCTATGCCTATAAAATCCTCACGGGCCGTAAGGATCGGTTCCATACGCTGCGTCAGTTGAACGGCCTGTCGGGGTTTGCGCTGAAATCGGAGAGTCCTTACGATGCGTTCGGCGCCGGGCACGCCGGCACGGCTCTCTCGGCCGCGCTGGGCATGGCGGTGGCGCGCGACCGTCGCGGAGGCGCCGAGCATGTGGTGGCCATCGTTGGCGATGGCGCCCTGGGATGCGGCAGTTCGTTCGAGGCGCTGAACAATCTGGCTTCGGCCACGCGCCGCCTGATAGTGATCCTGAACGACAACGAAATGTCCATCTCCGCCAACGTGGGTTCCGTTGCCCGCACGCTGGGCGAATTGCTGGCCCATCCCCGGTATAACCGCTGGAAAAACTCGGTGGAACGGTTCGCCAAGGACCGCTTGCGCCTGACCTGGCTCCGGCAGATTTATCTCCGCCTGGAAGAGGCGGTCAAAAGTCTGTTCCTGAGCAATGTGATATTCGAGGAATTCGGGCTCCGTTACATCGGGCCGATCGATGGGCATAATATTCAATTGCTGATCTCGGCTCTCGAAACCGCGCAGCGCTCGGATGAGCCCATCCTGCTTCATGTTTCCACCCAGAAGGGGCGGGGCTATCCGTTTGCGGAGGCGGAACCGGAAGCCTGGCACGGCACGGGGGCATTCGAAGCCGCCACGGGCACGGCCTTAAAACCTTCCCATACCTTGAAATATTCGGAGGTATTCGGCCAGACTCTGGAACGCCTGGCTGAAACCGACGACAAACTGGTGACCATCACGGCCGCCATGTCGGTCGGCACAGGCCTGACGGCCTTTGCCAAGCGCTATCCCGACCGGTTTTTCGATGTCGGCATTTGCGAAGAACATGCGGTCCTGTTTGCTGCCGGCCTGGCTGCGGAAGGATTGCGGCCGGTCTTTGCGGTTTACTCCACATTTGCCCAGCGGATTGTGGACTATGTGATTCATGACGTGTGTCTCCAGCAATTGCCGGTTATTTTCTGTCTTGACCGGGCAGGGCTGGTCGGGGACGACGGACCGACGCACCATGGGGTGTTCGATATTGCGCTTTTCCGGTCGGCGCCGAACCTTGTCCTGCTGCAACCCAAAGACGAGGCCGAACTGGCCAACATGTTAGCCTCGGCCGTGCACTGGCAGCGGCCGGTTATGATTCGTTATCCGCGCGGCGGCGGGCCCGGCACAACCCTGCCGGCAACCTACGAAGACATCCCGATGGGGCGGGCGGAGGTTCTTCAGGATGGCCGTGAAATTCAGCTTTGGGCCCTGGGCGATATGATTCCGCTGGCCAGACAAGTTGCCCGCTTGCTGGCGGAGCGGGGCTTGTCCGTGGGAATCGTCAATCCGCGCTTCGTTGTCCCGCTGGATCGCGACCTGCTGAGCCGCCAAGCGGCCGTTGCGCGTTGCATCGCCACTTTTGAAAATGGGGTCGTTGCGGGCGGTTTTGGTTCGCTGGTAAACGAGGTGTTGGCCGATATTGGCTACCGGGGAGCATGCCTGCGGTGCGGCTGGCCCGACCAGTTCATTCCGCAGGGGTCCTTCGATGCCATGGCGGAGCGTTTCGGTTTGACCGCGCCGGCTATTGCCGCACGGATTGACAAGCTCGTAAAATGACTTGGCCGGCGCCGCAGCCGTTTTCAGCTGCCGGCGATTTGCCGGCAAACCGGGTTGGTTCGCCGTCGGAAACACACGACCGGCGACAAAATTAAGTCACAGTATTTGCGGAAATTAATTAAGGATCCATTATGAGTGAAAAACATCCGTTGCCAATTACTTCACCTGAAGCTGTTGGAATACCGTCCGATGCCGTTGTGCGTTTTTTCCGGAAGCTTGCGGCCAAACGGCTTCCCATGCACAGCGTGTTGATGCTGCGCCATGGACAAATCGCCGTGGAAGGCTATTACAAGCCTTTTGACCTCAACCGCAAACATCGGATGCATTCGACGAGCAAGAGTTTTGTGTCCGTTGCCGTCGGCATTTTGATCGGCGAGGGCAAGCTGAAGCTTTCCGACCGGGTCGCCCAATTCTTTCCCGACAAAGCGTCCTCCAGCCTGCACCCATTCTTGGCGCAGGCAACCATCCGGGACTTGCTGATGATGGCGACCCCGCATACCGAATGCGCCTATTACAAGGGCCCCGACTGGGCGGACGCATTCTTTGCCACGCCGCCAACCCATTTGCCCGGCAAAATCTTCTCCTACGATACCACGGCTACGGTCATGCTGTGTATCGTAATCTATCGCATCACCGGCGTGGAATTCATCGAATACCTGCGTCCCCGCCTGTTTGCGCCGCTGGGCATGAATGAAGACATAGAATGCATCAAGACCGCCTGCGGCCATGATTGGGGGGGCTCCGGCGTGCTGTGTACGCCGCGCGATCTTGCCAAATTTGCGCTTGTGTGCATGAATGACGGCCGATTCGACGGTGCGCAGCTAATTCCCGAAGACTACATCCGCGCCGCGACCTCCCGCCAGATCGACAATGCGCTGACGGCCGATGAAGTCGAGCTCAGCTTCGGCTATGGCTACCAGTTCTGGCGCACCCGTAACAATGGCTTTGCCTGTCTCGGGATGGGCAGTCAGATCGCGGTTTGCCTGCCCGAACAGGACTTTGTCCTTGTGACCACTGCCGACACGCAAGCCATTCCTTCGGGCTTCTCCCTGATTTACGAGGCCCTGTGGACGGAACTGTATCCCCACCTTCAAAAAGGGGATAAACTGCCGGCAAATGCCGCCGCTTGCGCGGGCTTGCAGGACATGCTGGGGCGGCTGTCGGTGTTGACGGTTGAAGGCGCCAGTGTTTCTCCCACGGCGGCGTCCGTTTCCGGCAAAACTTATACTCTGGCTGACAACGCCATGGGCATCAAAATTCTCCGTTTTGCCTTCGGGGACGGCGAAGGTTCTCTGGACTACGAAAATGCGACGGGCGCCCATTCGCTGCGTTTCGGGTTTGGCCGGCAAATTGCTCAAGCCTTCCCCGAAACGCACTACAACGGCCGGCGGATTGGAATCCCGTACGGCAGGGGTTATGAATGCCTCTGCTCCGCGGCGTGGGCGATGCCGGAATCCCTGCTGGTGTATTGCTATGCAATCGATGACCACGTCGGCACGCTGAAAATGCAATTCGTTTTCAAAGATAACTCTGTCACGGTGCTGATGGGCAAACACGCCGAGTGGTTCTTCGGCGAATACGTAGGCTTTGCCAGCGGCGCTTGCGAGGAATAGCGGGTACGATGGTGCAGGCCGATCGTACGGGTGCGGGTCCTTCGGCCAATTCCGACGCTTGCCGCCCGGGCGTTAATGCCTTATTCTACGCCCATGAACCTTGAAGATTTGCCCTCAGTCATGCGCATCCTCAAACGGGAATACGCCAGCAAACGAACACCCGTGGTGGAACTGATCCAGGCCCACACCAAGGATCCCTTTCAGGTCCTGGTGGCGACAATCCTGAGCGCCCGCACGCTGGATCAGACCACGGCAACGGCTTGCCGTAAGCTTTTCAAGGTTGTCCGCAACCTGGATGATCTCCGGCGCATATCGTGTTCGCAGCTGGAGCGTCTGATCTATCCGGTGGGGTTTTATCGGACCAAGGCGAAAATGCTGAAACGCCTTCCCGAAGTCGTGGCGCAGCGCTTTAACGGCGAAATTCCCGACACGGTGGAGGAATTGATTCGCCTGCCGGGGGTCGGGCGCAAAACGGCCAACCTCGTGGTGGCGGTGGCCTTCAATAAACCGGCGATCTGTGTAGATGTCCATGTGCACCGGATCAGCAACCGCTGGGGTCTCATCCGAACGCGCACGCCCCTGGAAACGGAAATGGTTTTACGCCGCCGGTTGCCGTTGAAATATTGGCAGGTTTTTAACTCCTATCTGGTATCCTTCGGCCAAAGCGTATGCCGTCCGGTGAGTCCGCAATGCGATAAATGCCCGATTGCCGCCTGGTGCCGGCGGGTTGGCGTTGTTGCGCGTCGACATTAATGCACGCATGGGGATTAAAATCGATTCCAGAGACCAGGGATCTTATCGGAGGCGCACGTCAAATGACTGCGGAAGTCTGCCGCGTAACATGGGATAACGAACCGGCGACACGGTTAAGGGCCGGGGACTGGGAGGCGTTGGTCGTGCCGCAGTGCGGCGCCCATCTGATCAGCCTGACCAACCGAACCCGCGGCTTCGATATCCTGCGCACGCCCCCGACTGTGGCAGCGCTCCGGGAACACCCGGCGGTGTGGGGTATTCCGGTTTTATTTCCTCCTAACCGGATTGCCGAAGGCCGTTTCGATTTCGACGGCCGGGAATACCGTTTGCCGATTAATGAGCCGAATCGCGGCAATCATATTCACGGCCTGCTGTTGGCGGCGCCGTGGAAAGTCGAGCGCCTGACGACAATCGACAATACGGCCGAAATCGGGATGGTTTTCGAGCAGAACGCGGACTCTGCCGCTTACAAATCTTTTCCCGCTGCATTTGTTTTCAGCCTGATATATGCCCTGCGCCGCGAGGGGCTTGTCCAGAGCGTCAGGATCGAAAACATCGGCGATGCCCCGATGCCTGTCTGCCTGGGATTCCATACGGCGTTCAATATCCCGTTTGTTGCCGGAACCGCTGCGGCGGATTATTCGTTGCGGGTGACGATCGGCGATAAGCGCTGGGAAATGGATCAGGAAAGGTATTTGCCGTCGGGAAAAGCCCTGCCGCTTAACGAGCGGGAAAAGCTCTTGAAGTCCATTGGGATCGCGCCGATTGCCGAACCGATTTCGGCGCATTATCCGGCGGGAACCGTGGAAGCTTTTAACGGCGCGGAGCTGAGTTGTCCACGTGCCGACGTTAAATTGGTTTATGATGTCGGCGCGGCTTATGGGCATTGGGTCTTGTGGAACGGCGGCGGCAGCAAAGGTTTTATTTGCCCGGAACCGCAGACTTGCATGGTCAATGCCCGTAATTTGCGACTGCCGGCAACCGTTACCGGAATGATATCCCTGGCGCCGGGGCAGACCTGGCAAACTTCCAGCGAAATTCGGATTGAGCAAATCCGAATGAAATCGGCAGTTTAAGCCGGCCCGTTAATTTTTTGCGGGTCACGCCTGCCGTTCCGCCGCGACTTGAAGAACGATGTCAGGGCGGTCGGACATTATTCCGCGCATGCCCCAGGCGATATACTTCCGGCAGTCTTCAGCCGTATTGGCATAAAACATGTTGGGACAAAGGCCGAGGCGCCCGATTTCATCGCAGAATGCAGGATTAACAAGCGCGCGTACCGGCTGGACAAACGTCAACCCGAAATTCTTGTGGCGTTGCAAGTCGTTCCGCGCCTCGCCCACGCACAGGGCGATATCCTTGTCGATTTCGCGGATAGCTTCGGCATCGGCAAAGGTGGCCATCATCAGAAATGCGTTGCCATAGAGCTTGAAGCGCCGATACAGGCGGCAAATCGCCTCCTGCCCACGGCGTTGCGTTTCATAGACCTGGATATTGAGAAGCGTTTTACCGGCCAGCAATTCAAGGGCTTCTTCCAGCGTCGGGATTTGCGCTTTGGCCCGGGCGGGCGAATTCAAGCGGCGGCCCGTATCGTGGGGACCGTTCCAGTACGATGCATTCAAGCGGCGCAGTTCAGCCAGGGAAAGCGAATCGATTTTCCCGTGACCGTCGGTGGTGCGATCGACCGTTGGGTCATGCAGGACCATCGGCACGCCGTCGCTTGAGCAGCGCACATCGAACTCGACAAAGGCGACGCCGAGCGCAACGGCTTCCCGGAAAGCTTCAAGTGTGTTTTCCGGATATTTTCCGGAAAATCCACGGTGTGCGGTGACAACGATCTGTCCCGGCTGCCGATATCGTTTTTCGATTGATTCGAAGGTTTGCACTGATTTATCCTTTTTCAGCCGTTATTTAAGGACAAAACCGGATCGATCCGAGCTTGATTTGCAAAAATTTAGTTCAGGGGTCGAAGAGTGTGGCCGGGTTCAGAAGGCCGGAGGGGTCGAAGATGCGTTTGACGGCGCGCATGGCGGCGATGCCGTCTTCGCCGAACATCAGGCGCAGGAAAGGCTTTTTCAATTTACCGATGCCATGTTCGCCGGCGACCGTGCCGCCCCAGGCCAGCGCCTTGCGCGCCAGTTCGAGATAGAGCGCTTTGCCCCGGACATACTCGTCCAGGTTGCGCGGAAGTATATTGACGTGGACGTGGTTGTTGCCGATGTGGCCGAAGATGACATAATCCAGGGCCGCGGCATCCAGCAATTCCCGGTAGGCCGCCATCATTTTCATCAGGGCTTCGTCGGGCACGGCCAAATCGGTGCCCAGCTTGGTCAATCCCGGAAATTTCCGGGCCCGTTCACCGATCCGCTGATTGATCGTTTCCGGCAGGGCATGGCGGAAGGCTTTCAAACGTTCGGTTTCTTCGTTGGTCATGGCGGTCCAGGCCGTATCCGCGGAACTCCCGCAGACTTCCAGGAGCGCCAGGAGCGCTTCGGCCGTCGACTCGAGCTCCGCTTCCGTGGTGGCCAGTTCGATGTAAACGGCCGTATGCGCCTTTTCCGGCAGGGCCGGAATGGCGCTTGTCGGGCCTTGTTGCCTTTTCTGGTCACGCAGGAGATTCAGGGCATTGGCGTCGAAATATTCCAGCGCCAGTGGCCGTGCAGGCAGCGCCGGGGCCCCGACTAACGGCTTTTCGCCGCGCGCCGCGCGCACGAAATTCAAGGCTTCCGGCTCGGAAGGAAAAAAGCCGATGACGCCCAAAATCGTTTCCGGAGCCGGAATCAGCGTGATCGCGAGTTCGGTGATCACGGCCAGGGTTCCTTCCGAGCCGATCAGCAAATCCAGCAGGTCCATCCCCGGCTGCGCAAAATAACCGGCCGCGTTTTTGACTGCCGGCATGCGATAGGCTGGGATTTGCCCTGTGCGCGTGGTTCCATCCGGCAAAACCAGTTGAAAAGTTCCGTTCGCCGCGGCAACGCTGGCGCCGCGGGTTACATCCAGCACGCAACCGCCGACCAGAACGGCGCGTACGCGTTCCACATAGCGGCGCGTCGGCCCGTAAAAAAGCGTGCGTGCGCCGGAAGCGTTGCAGGCGGCCATGCCGCCCAAGGTTGCAGAACGCTCCGTCGGGTCGGGCGGGAACATCCAGGCGCCTTTGGCACGCAATTGTTGCAGGGCAGACAGCGATGCGGCGTCCCAGGTTTCTTCGCCGGGAAACCGTTTGCTTTCCATGGCCGCGTGGATGGTTTCCAGCGTAACGCCCGGCTGGCAATGCAGGTAAAACCGGTTGGCGCCCGCATCGTAATGCAGACCAGTCAGGCGGTTGAACTTGTCGAAACTGATCAGCCAGCCGCCTTCCGGCACGGCTCCGCCGGCAATCCCGGTACGGCCGCCGGAAATCGTGACCGGCTTGCCCTGGTCGGCCGCCGCCTTCAATACGGCGGACACTTCCGCTTCCGACGATGGAAAAAACAGGCGCTCGGCGTGTCCGTGCAGGCGGGATTCGTCGGTCAGGTAACTATCCGCCGTTTCCGGCGCCAGCTCGGGCGGCAGGGCCGCGGCGGGCGTCGGAAGATTCATGGCTGTCAATCGATGGTGCATGGCAATACTTGCAGAAATAAAACCGATTTTTGCGTTTGGTTGTCCGGTGTGTCCCGTCCGCTATGTATTCCAAGTTGCGCTCGGTTATTTTTTCGCGGCCAAGGGCGACGAAGGAGCGCAGAATAGCATGAATCCGCGCGCCATCAAGCATATTGAGGCCTGCAATCATAACGCCTTTGGGCAGGAAGCGAACGGGAGAACCCCGCATTTTCATGTTGCATCCTATCGGTGTTTATGGCACTCATCCTCCAGTCTTGGCCGTGAGATGATCGGACCGACAGGCCGCGAGAATAAATTCAAATAAGGATTGACCGTCACAACAAGCCATGAAAAACAAATTGTCGTTTTTGGCCGCGGCAGCTTTGGCGCTCCTTTTCCCGGCATATTTGCGCGCGTTCGATCTTACGGGAGACACCGCGATCGTGATTCCGCAAAATGCGGAGGAAAGTTCCAAGGTGGGCGCCCAGGAGCTTGCGGAGTATGTCGCTAAAATTTCGGGCAAATCGTTGGGAATCGAAATTGGCCAATCGCAGCAGCCGAATCAAATCGTCATCGGAACCCTGCAAACTCTTCAGGATGTTCCGACCGCCGTCAGGAACAGGCTGGAAGCGACCCAAAACATCGAAGCGTTTTATCTCTATTGCAAAGGGGATAAGCTTTACATCGTCGGTAAAAAACGGGTGGCGGAGCTTTGGGGCGTCTATACGCTGCTGGAGGAAAAACTCGGCGTTCGTTGGCTGAAAGCGGCCACGGCGGCCGATCCCGGAGAATATGTTCCGAAGCAGCAAACCATATTGCTGCCTGATTTCGAATGTTTCAAGCAGCCCTTTTTCAAATATCGCATGCTCAGTCATTGCGCTGCGGCAGCCAATCCGCCGCCGATCAATGGGCGGAACTATTCCGTGCGCAACAAGTTTCATGTTCCGGCGGCATGGTCGTTTGCGAATAACATCAAGGATCCCTATTATCAGGCGCGATTGCCCGATCATGTCTCCATCTCGGGCGGACACACTACTTTTTCGGATGCCGTTCCAGCGGCGCTGTTTGCGACGCATCCCGAATATTTCAGCATGATTGACGGCAAGCGCGTGCTCACAAAGCATTCCGAAAAACAATACTGCATTTCCAATCCCGATGTACAGAGCCTTGTCATCCAATATCTGGAAGGATTGTATGCGAAATATCCGCCGGAACGCGTCGGCCTGCTCATGGGGATGGTGGATTCCACGACCGGCTGGTGCGAATGTCCCGAATGCCGGAAGTTGGATGAAACGGAGACTTTCGACTATCACAACGTATCGACCCGCTTTCATAAGGTATGCGCGAAAATCGCCGATCAGGTCTATGCCAAGCATCCCGACGCAAATCTGACCGTATGGGCTTATCACACTTACCGTTCCATTCCAAAAAACGTCAAATATGACCCGCGTTTGAACATCTATTTCTGCATTCACGGACGGTGCTACGGGCATGCGCTGGATGATCCCTCCTGCCGGCGCAACGTCGTCCTGTTAAACCTCTTGAAGGAATGGAAACGAATCGTTCCCAACATTCGGACCTATGAATATACGTCATGCACGCCGCCGCTGTACGTACCGTTGGAAAAGCGCCAGGCACAAGATTTGAAGTTCTACAAGGAGCTCGGGCTCATCGGATGGAAAGAGGAGGCGCTGTTTCCGGATGCGGCTTTCGTTCCGGAAGTCAAAGGATATGACGAGCGCGCGGACGTATTCAATTCCAACTGGCAGTGGCTCTATGTCACAAGCAAGCTTCTCTGGGATCCCGAACTGGATGCGGAAACGATCCTTGCCGATATCGAGTCCAAATATTACGGGGCGGCATATCCCGCGATGAAGAAGTATCATGATCTGCGCCGCATGCTTTGGGATAACTCGTCCCTCTGCATGGGGTATCCGACCCGCGACCAGCGCCGGCCCGCTCTTTTAAATCATCCCGAAAGCAAAGCGAAGCTCCTTGCCTGCTTGGACGAAGCCGACAAGTTGGCGGCCAACGATCCTTTGATCAAGGCGCGCGTCCAAGGCGACCGTTTCTATCTCGAGCGTTATTGGATCAAGCCCAACGCAGAACTCGCCGCCAAACTTGGCAAGAGCTATGCGGCGCCCACCAGGCAGGGGGAAATCACGATTGACGGCGACGGGAACGAAGCCGAATGGGCCCGGGCATTTTATACCAGCGACTTTAAGCGGACGTTCCGCGACAAGGATAAGCCGGTCGAGGAAAATCTGAAAACCACCATCGGCATGCTTTCCGATTCGGAAAACCTGTATTTTCTTGTCACCGCCCTGGAACCCGATCCTTCCGGTCTGGTCATGAAGGCCGCGAAAGACAAGAATGTCTGGGGCGACGACTCCATCGAGCTGTTTATCATGCCTCCGAGCGCCGCGCAGGAATATTTTCATGTTGCCGTGAACCCGAAAGGCGTTGTCTATGATGCCGCTTGTCCCGGCAATAACGCCGAAGTGGATCTCGGCGTCAAGGCGGCCGCCAAGGTTCTCAAGGACCGTTATGTGATCGAGCTGCAGGTCCCGATCAGCAAGATCGGCAAGCTGGAACGCGGCGAACTCTGGCGCATTCATGCCGCACGCAATCGGAAAGTCGCAAGCGCGGACGCCTACGCGGGAGTGTTCTCGCTCGATGGCGTTGAACATCACGACACTTCCGGTTACCGCGGAATTGTCATGGGCTCTCCCTGCCTTGACAATGGCTCGCTGGACGATCTTCAGGACAAGACCATCAAGAGCTGGTCGCTGAACGGCGCAGAGCCGCTGATCATGACGAACGGGAACGCCGTCAAGATCAACTCTTACGGGAACATGTTTCAGCTTTTGTATATGGCGCTGCCGCAGGTTCCTGCGGAACGAAAGATCATGGTTTCCTGCAAGGCTTCGGGAGCGGGAGGAGGAAACCTGGGCATTTCTTTCCTGCGCTATACCGATACCAACGACCCCAATGAAAAAAACGGCTACAGACGCAAGATCCACCCGACGGAAAATGCCGGGTCGTTCAAGCTTACCGAGGAAACGAAAGTCTACTCGGCGCATTACACCATCAAGACGAACGAATGGGTGGGGCTGATGCTCTCTTACCAGGGGCCCAAAGATACCGCGGCCATTGTCGACGATATCTCCCTGTCGCGTGAAGATTAAAAAAACGGCGGGATATTCCGAAGCTTGTCCGCGCGGCGCTGAACCTGCGCGTGTTGTCGGCATGCGCAGGGGAGATGGCGCCCTCTCAGCCCTGCTGATGCGCCAAGCGGATACTCGCATAGAGAAAAGCGGATCTGCCCCGCGGGTCCGCTTTCGTATGCAGCCATTACCGAACGAGGTTGCGCTCTTAACCGAACAGCAGGCGGTATTCGTTGCCCGGCGCGGTGGGGAAGCAAGCTATGTCGCCCTGGGCTTCGGCGACTGGGCGTCCATCGGTGTCGAGCACTTTGCGTAAACCTTGCGCTTTTACGCGACAAATGCCGCCCGAAAGCGAGTGTACGCGCGCTTCGCAAATCGCGCCTCCCGTCCATTTGGCGTCGACGACGAAACCGCCGCACGCCGGTTTGCGTAACGGATCTGATCAAAGACATTGCTGGGTTTTCCTGCAAGTGGTGGCGGCCTGCGCCGCCGAACTGCCCAAGCATACGTCATGGCGCAGTGATTAGCTTCACAATCCGGATGTCGCCGGGCCCCACGTCCAGGGTCACAGACTTTGCGATGCGGTCGCAGGTCAGGACCTTGTCCGCAAGCAACTCGCGCGCCTCTTTGACGGCCAGATCCCGCAGGGCGATGGTAACCTTGGCCGTGGCGGCGGGGTCCAGCTTCTGGGCCGTGCGCGTAAACTTGGTTACGCCTCTGTTGTTGATCAGATAGACCCACCAGCCGTCGGCGACCTTATTGAGGCCGTATTCGATGTCGCCCTGGACTTCCACCGGCAGGACCTCCCGGACAATCTGCTGCATTAGCAGCTTGATCAGCGGCGCATCCATGCTTCTCATGTCTTCCAGGTACGGATCAATATCTTCCGGCTTGGCCCATTTGCTCAACCCTCTGCGGGGCAACATGTAATCCACAGTGCTCAGGATCACCCGCCCGCGCCCGTAATCGTGCGCGCTGGCCAGGATGCCGTTGCGTTGGTCGAGCCACAGCGGCCGGGCGCCGCACAATTTGATCTGATCGTAATCATAGGGCTCCGGCAAGGTTGCCGACGTCCGTCCGTCGGCCGCTTGGACCTTGCCTTGCGTGCCGCAGACCGCGCCCGTGCGCTCCGCGCCGAGAAAGTCCGCCGGCAGGTGCTTGTTAAGCTGGCGCGTGTTGATGACCAGTGTGCCGCCGCCTTTCACGTACTGCATCAGCCGCTCGGCCAGCGCCCGGTCCAGATCGAAGTCGCCCAGCATGATGGCCACCGGGTAGTTCTGCAGGACCGCCAACGGCACGGGACCGCTCGGCGGATTGGGCCGCAGGATATCATAGATGTCGCCATAGACACTGTTGTGCAGGCAGCCTTCCAGGCCTTCCTTGCCCTTCTCCAAGTTCTGTTCATGGGGCAGAAGCGTGAACCGGAAGGCGTCAATCATCATGTCCGCGCGGGTCATCGGAAAATAGAAGAAGGAACTCGCTCCCCAGCTGGCTTCGACATGATTGTACGGTTGCAGCAGGGCCACGGGCGCGTAACTCACGCCGCGGTCGGGATGCTTGCGGCTGAATTCCATCATCTCCTTCATGGCCTGGCCGTGCGGCGACAGTTCGTAGGTCTTCCGGCTCTGGTCCTTGTATTGCCAGAAGGCGTAGGGATATGTTTCCGGCTGCACAAAGCTGGCGCCGCTGAGATAGCCCAGGAAAAAGTCGCGCCGCAAGAGCGAGACCGACATGCCGCAGGTCGGTCCGCGCACGTGGCCGGGCGGGTCGCTGGCGACGGGTGTCGGGCTGGTGGTCAGGGAGTAGGGGAAGGCGTTGTTGTCCCAGGTGTTGCTGTCGGTATAGCCGTTGTAGCAGACGGCCATATACCAGTTCCAGGGCTTGCCGTATTGGCGCGCCGCCCCACGCGCGGAAGCCATGGCCTGCTGGTGACGATAGGGTCCTGTGCTGGTCGTTTCCAGGGTCAGGAGCCCCGCGCCCCATTCGAGCAGGCAATGGTCCACGCAACAGGCGCTGTGCAAATACACCATGTGGTCCGGATCGTCAAAAAAGAAACGCCGGGCGCCGTCGAAATAGAGTTGGCGAAACCCGGCCATGCTCTGGTCCTTGCTCTTGACCGCATTGGTGGCAATGGCCACGGTTCGGGCAATGACCGTTTCGGAAGCGCCGGACTGCCGGAGGCGCGCCACGAGCTGGGTTGGCGAGGTTTTCAGAAAGCCGCAATACGCCGGATCAAGCTCGTCGCCGGCCGTGAATCCCAGGAAGTTCGGATGCTCGGCCTTCCACCGCCGATAGGCTTTGTGGTTGATGGTCTTGAAATCATCCAGATACGTCCGCGAGTTGGCCCGCTTAACTGGGAGAATAAAGGGCGTATCAGGGTTGATGTTTTCAAGCTCGAGCAGTCGGGCGCCATCCACAACCGGGGGATTGGTGGATGAGTACAGGTCAACGCTTGGGTAAGAGTTCGCGGCGTCGCGCACCATGGGCTCCGTGGCGACGGCAAACTGCGTCAACGCATCCGGAGCGGGTGGCGGATTGGTGTTCGATCGCAACCACAGCCTGTTGCCCGGCAGGATCAGCCAGAACGGCCGGCCCGCGATTTCCGGCGGCTTGAGCGTGGGATTGACATCGAAATCATTCCGGGCAACGATCCGGATTGCAGCGTTGGTTTCCATTGCGGCAGCCTGGACAGGCCGTTGCCAGCAACAGAGGGCCAGCGAGCACAGCGCTGCCCCGCATAGAATTCCGCGCCCCTTGCCGAATACAGGTCTGGATTTGATCGAATACATGCTGACCTTCCTTTTACTACTTGAGTTGACGCCTGCAGGCGACTTTAACCCGATTGTTATTGTTATTTTACAATGAACATTGTGCCGCCGGGAATGAAGAGCTCGTAGGCCCCCATATCCACCCTACCGTGCAAGATGCGCGCATGCCCGTCCAGGTCGACCGCGTTGGTCATCCAGGCCTGGTTCGTCCCCGAATTGAAGCACGGCGAGAAACGGTTGAATCGGAAGTCCCCTTCCGTAAAGCTCGTGAACTGGGGGTCGTTGGTTGTATTGCCGTTCATGAGCTTAAAGTGATTCCCAAAGGTCGAACAGCTATAGGCTACGGCATTGGTGCCTACCCCGCCTAAATTAGCATAATCTGTTCCTTGGTTACTGACGACGATACAGTTAAAGATAAGCGGATTGGTTATCATTGTCGACCCGACCAGAGAAGCAATGCCCCCAACCCAGCGGCCGGTATTGCATAGAATCGTACAGTTGGCAATCAGAACCCTGTTGGTTGCTGCAGACCCCAGCATTATACCGCCACCATAAGTGCCAGAGGTTAACAAGGTCGTATTGCATTTTATCAGACAATTCCTGATTGTAGCTAGCGGCGTCCCAAAATTACTGTCATAGCCGACAATAATCCCACCTCCATGGCCAATGAAGGACTGATTCCCCTCGATAACACAGTTTTCGATTAGACTTGTGCTCGTGTTATCCACGGCTATTCCGGCGCCGGCACAATCGCCGTTATATTTCTTATTCCTTCGGATAATACTATTGGCCACCACGCCAACCGCTGTGATTCTGATCCCCCCGCCGCCATCGCGCCCGCCTGTATTCGAATTTACGCAATCGGTAATAAGACAATTGGTAACAATCCCGTTCTTTATGTATATTCCGCCGCCACCGCCGCCGGAACTGGTATAACCGTTGGAAATTGTCAAGCCGTCAAGAACACAACTGGTGTACTGCAAGTCAAAACAGCGCCACAACCCATTACCGTTGAAAACGGTGGCATCGCGCCCATTGACGCTCCGGATGACAACGTCATTCGTAATGGCCGTCGTCGCATTTGTGAGCGTATAGACGCCATTGGTGACCAGGATTATCCTTGGCGTTGTGGCATTCGTCATGGCGGCTTTGACCACGTCGATGATGCTGGTGCCGGCCGTTTCCCAACTGGTATAGGGGTTTGCCGCCGATGGATTGGCCGGCACCAGATAATGCGTGGCGGCATCTGCCGCCAGAGCACTCGCACAGAGCATGCCGGTCACCAGGCAATTTTTAAGAATGGCCTTCCTCATTTTGACCCCTTACTTCCATTGCCGTTACTTACTTTAAGGTCATACGCGTTCATTCCGCCTTGGTGGCGATAAACAGTATCTTGATATCCCCGGCCCGACATTAACCTTGAACTGGCGGTTTGCATGGTCATAGGCAACTTACTTGTCGCTCCTTAATTCCGTCACTTTGACGACCTTCCCGATCTTCGCGCACGCCACCGTCACCTTTGCGGTCGCCTGTGCATCCAGTTTGTCAGCCGTACGCGTAAACTTGGTTACGCCCTTATTGTTGATTAAATATACCAGCCATCCGTCCTTCCGCTTATTGACGCCGTATTCTATGTCCCCTCGACTGCTAAAGATAACACTTCGTCGACGATCTTATCCATCAATAATTTTGCAAATGGCATCTCCCGCCCCTGCCAGAGAGTATTCAACCAGCCGGATGGCTCGCCTCTGATGCCATCCCTGCCCTCAATTCCGCGCGGGACCATCCAATCAACCATGGTCGTCAGCACGTTACCGTTGCCGTAACGATTAACGGCCGCCAATGCCGCTCCGGACGCATCCTCCCAGATTATCCGGGCGTCCTCGATTTGAGCCGTCCTCCCGTATTTGGTGCTGTCTTTTCCGAACTTGGGTTAATGCCTGGTGTCCGCCTGCGTCGCAAATTATCCTACTTGATGATAATGCTTTCCCATTTGATGTAGGCGCGGTCCGGCTCGATTTCGTTCATAAATTCAAGCGTATCGGCCGCTTTAAAATCGCGGCCGGCCGACAGGTGCACCATGATGAACGAATGACAGGTTGAGCCTTGGCGAACGGCGCGAATCCCCAGGCGATACCGGCCGGGTGTCAGGATTGTATGCAGCGCCACCGTGGCGGACGAGAATCCGGGCATAATGTAGTCGGCCTTGGCCGGCTCGGTTTTGACGAAACCTTGCCTGCTGATCCACCCCAAAGGCTTGAATGCCCCAGCATTGTCAAAAACGCCCAGTTCGAAGGTGTTGTCGTACAAGTCCCAATACAAACTGTTTTCATGCGCCAGCGCGTGTTTTTCCGGTATTTCAACGCGCAGATACAATTCCGCGGCCGGGTGCGGCTGTTCGCGCAGCCGCCGCTGGTGCATGATCTTGGCAAGATGCGCCAGGTCGGCATCGTCCAATTCCGGATAGGGCTTGGCGTAGGCCGCCAATGTCTTTTCAAGATTATCTGTTTTTTTGGTCAAGAGCCAGGCGGCAACGCCCCAGCCTTCGATTTCCGCGCAAAAAACATTGTGGTCGTATTTAACCGCTTGTCCCGGCGTTTTAACCGTCGGCATAAACTTCCAGCAAGCCGCCGCTTCGTTATCGAACCCGGTTTGTTTCCAATCCACGGTGGTGTTTGCCGTCTGCGCCGTTTGCGAAAAATTCGCCAGGATCAACAGGGCCGACTGCTTGTCTTCCGTGATCATCAGATAGCCGCCGATGTTCGGATTGGCATGGGCCAGCGCGCCGTAGCAATTGTAATCGTTGAACACGGCTAGGTTGCGTTCCTTGCGGAAAATCCCCCAGAGTTTCCAAAGCGGGCGGACATAGACATCGTTGACGCCCGGCTCCCGATGGTGCGAAAGCGAGGAAGATACATATTGCCGTCCCAGGGGGATATGCGGGAACTGTCCGGTGGCCGCCATGAAAGGCACCATCCGGGCGGTGCCGTATTCCGGAAAAGCCGCGGTCCACATGGTTCCGGTGACTACATAAGCTTCGCTGAAATATTCGTGTTCCAAGCGGCCCTTCACCAGGATCCCGCGCTCGCCCTCGCCGGAAACATAGCCGTCGATATTGCCGCCCGTCATGCCCACGCCCGTGAAGAACGGGCCGGTATGCGAAAGGAAAACGCCTTCTTTGCCGATCCGGTTACGGTGGCGGCGCAATTTTAGAAAATGGCGGCGGAAGGGAATGCGTCCTCCGGGGAAACGCTCGTTGGCCATCTGGCCTTCGGTAATCGGGCCGCCATAATCCATGTATAGTCCGTCTGTCCCCTTGGTCATCAGCGCGTCAAACCAGTCCAGCGATTCTTCCAGTCCCGACATTTCGTCGCCACGGATATATACGGCCATCGGGATTTTAGCGGCATGGACTTTGTTGGCGAGATATTCGAACTGCTTCGGCTCATAGGGAAAACCGCCGTTTTGCGGGTCGAGCCGCCAGGGATCATGCATAATCAACAAATCCGGGTCCGCCGCAATCAATTTGTCGATTTCTCCGGCATCCGGGTAAATCTGGCTCTTGTCGATATAGTGATACATTTTCAAGGGGGGGAGATGGCGCTTGGTCGGGGCCTTGGTTATCAACCACCCCCATTGATTCTGCCATTGCCAGGGCCGACCTATGGAACGGTAGGGGCTCTTTTGAAAATTCCAGGTTATGGACGGGGACTTCAACCCGGACCAATGAATGGTGGAGGCGTTGTCGTCGATTTTTCCGGACAAAGAATTCTGGCCCTCCATGAAGAATTCCAGGTACGTGCCGGGAATGTTTTTCCCGGAGCAATTGAAATTAAACGCCGGCACAATCTGGCCCTCATAACGCCGGTCGGTTCCCGCCGGAATGAAACGCGATCCGGATACGGATTGGATGAAGGCGGCGTCAAGGCCATTTGTCGGGCGCGGTAAAATCCCCCAGCGCACCTGGTCGAATGTGGCCAGGTTGAGCGGCAAAGTCAGCTCGAAACCGCCGATCCCGGGGGCATGGTTGTCCTCGGTCGTAAAAAAAGCCCATGAAAATGCCGTGCCATCCGGCCAAAATTCGTGCCGTAAAGACATTTTGAATCTTTCCAGAACAGTTTTGTTCTGGTCGTGCCAGGCCAGGTTGTTGAACTCGATGCGTTCGGCGCCGCCTTCGATCCGGTATTGCCGGATTACGCAATTGGCATGGATAAATGGCGCGAGAATGCGACCGTCCTCCAAGGTTATTTTTATCGGCGGAATTTTGTTTTCCACCAGTGCCGTTTTGGCGCCCGGCTTTCCCTTCAAATTGATTCTGGAAGGAAAGCCGCCTCCATCCGCATCAAATGCCACCTCGACATCGTTGTTTTCGAATCTGAACGGCAATATGGGCATTTATTGTCTCCTTGATGATTTTCGAAATCCGGATCTTCCGGGATGCTTTGGGGATAATTACCAGCCGCGTTTTTTGTCCAAGCCGCGCTTGGCCAGTTCGCCGTTCAGGTATAATTTATAATTTGCGATAAATTGCACGATTTTACGCTTTTCCAGGTTCTCGCAGTAGCCGGCGCTGTGCGGCGTGAGGAGCAGCCCCGGCTCGTTCCACAGCGGGCTATCCGGCGGGCAGGGCTCCGTCTCCAGGACGTCAATCCCGGCGCCGGCAAGCTTCTTGCTGCGCAGCGCTCTTAGCAATGCGGGTTCATCGACAATGCCGCCCCGGCTGATGTTAATCAGGTAGCCTTTATCCGGCATGAGGGCGATTTCCTTGTCGCCAATCAAATGCCTTGTGGTTTCAGTCAACGGGCAGGAACAAATGACCGCGTTGCATTTTTTCAACAGGGCCGGCAGTTCTTCGAAAGTATAAATCTTTGCGATATAGTCCGGTTTTTGCTTAAGCTGCGCGTCCAGGACATGAATTTCCTTTACAAAGGCTTTGGCGCGGAGAGCCATGGCCGAGCCAATCTTGCCAAAGCCGATGATGCCGAGAGTCAGCCCGCCGATTTCCACCCCGCATTCGATTTCCCAGCGATGCGCTTTCATATGATCCCGCTGGAGATGCAGGTTGCGCGCCAGGGCAAACAGCAGCGTAAGCCCGTGTTCGGCGACGATGTTCGTAATGGAGGTCCCGGTGTTCGTCAAAATAATAGAGCTGTTTTGAAAAGCCGGGTACATCATGTGGTCGACCCCGGTGGAGTTGGTCTGGATCCAGCGCGCTTTATTTGCCCGCTGGAAATCCTTTTCCGGGATGGACCCATAGAGCACTTCGACATCCGTCAGGTAATCGCCGATATATGCGCCCTCCGGCAGGAAGCTAATATCCGCATGGGGCTCGAGTTCCGCAAGCAGGGACTTGATTTCCGGCGTGGGCTTGATCATCGTTATCAATGTTTTGATTTTACTCATGACAATAACTCTCCTGTTTGATGGTTATCCGTTCGCTGTTTTTTCAAAAATTCAGGCCATTATAGGCATTGGAAATCGACTCAGGTCCAGTCATCGGTGCGGAAAGGCGAGGCCGGCAGGCCGGCGGCATTATAAAGGTTGCCGGCGGGGTTATCGGCCCAGGCATAGCGCACCGCTGCCGGATCGGTAACGGCCGGCGACCATATCAGGACCGTTTCGCCGTCCAGGCGGGCCTGGGCCCAAACGAATTTGCGGTCTGCGCCGGCCACGGCAAATCCCTGCGGGACGCTCCCGTGGCAGGCCAAGCCCTCGGCATGCCTGAAACGCACGCGCAGCGCTGATCCCTCGCGCGCGACGCCGCAAAACAGCGGGCCGGAACCTGCAATTCCATCAAGCCGGTACACGTCTGCCAGCGCGCTCCGGGCCAGGCGTCGGCCGACGTCCTGCTTGTTGCGCGGATGGATGTTAAGGGCGTCGCCAATGTCGATGGCGACGGCCATTCCGGTGTTTGGCAGGCGCAAGGCCATGGTCTGAGCTTCGCGCAATTCCGCCCATTGGCTTTCCGATGGAAGCTTCTGCGCAGCCATGTAGTTGGCCAATTGGACGAACAGGAAGGGAAAATCGCCCTGGCGCCAATGCCGGCGCCAGTCGCGGATCAGCGCGGGAAATAGCCGCCGATATTGTCGCGCCCGCGAGGCATTGGATTCGCCCTGGTACCAGATGGCGCCGCGCATGGCCAACGGCACAAGCGGTGCGATCATGGCGTTAAACAGAAGGCAGGGAAAGTTCGGCTGATCGGGCGGCGGTGGAACTTCCACAAAACCGTAATTTTGTTCGATGGCATAATGCCATTTGCCGGCCAAAGGAATCGGCGCCAGGTCAAGCCGCCGCGGACAGTCCAGTTGCATGATTTCGGCCGGACCGGTCATGCCACCCCCATACATGTTGCTGTGGACGCGGACGGCAATCACATTGCGCCCCGGCCGGACCAGTTTGGCCGGCACCGTGTATACGCGCTCAAGGCCCCAGGCGTAGGGATGGTCCTGCATCGTCATGCTGCCTACCTGGATGTTGTTGAAATACGTTGTGTCGCTCTTGTCGCAGGCGCCAATGGCCAACCGCAGATCCTCCCCGGCCCAGTTTTCCGGCAATTCCAGCTCTTTGCGAAACCAGAGGACACCGCTGATCTTAAGACCTGCGGTGACCTGCCATATTCCCGGCAGCACGATGTCGTTCCATGTGCCTTCCGGTCTTTGAATATCCGCCCATCCCCGCGCCCAGCCGGTATTGCCGGTGTCCTGCGTGCGTTTCTCGATGGCGCGAAACTGCCTGGTGTATTCCGCTTTCAGGCTTTCGATATTCGGCGGCACGTGCGCCGGCGAATCGAGGAGCGGCTTAAGTTCGGGATCCGCCAGGAATGCCTCGCGGCTCATCCACGTTTCTGCGATCGTTCCGCCCCACGAACTGTTGATCAGGCCAATGGGCACATTTAGATGCCGGAGAAGTTCGCGGCCGAAAAAATAACCGACCGCGGAAAAATTAGCGGCCGTAACCGGACTGCAAACCAGCCAGGCCGCGTTATGCGCGCTGGTCTGCGGAGCTTCTGCGATGCTTTTGGGCACGGTCAGGAGCCTGAGAAGCGGGTAATGCGCATCGCGAACTTCCTGGAAACCGTTGGCGGCCACGCCGACTGTCCATTCCATGTTCGACTGTCCGGAGCATATCCAGACTTCACCGACGACAACATTCCGCACGGTTACGGTATGGTTGCCGGGAGACGATTCGACGATGAGGTCGCGCGGGTCAGCGCAGGCTTCCAGCGCGTCCAGCCGCACCTCCCATCGGCCGCGGGAGTCGGTTACGTGCGAATGAACCTGGCCGGCGAACCGTAGCTTTATGGCCGTGCCCGGATCGGCCCAACCCCAGACCGGGACAGGTCGGCCGCGTTGTAAAACCATATTGTCGCTGAAAATATCGGCGATTTTAAAAAAACCTGTCATACTTCCTTTGTGATTCCCTGAGGAGTGTTCCGGATTATGGAGTTATTCGTTAAAGAGCAGTTTGTCGATAGCGGCCTGATGCTCGCTTTTCTGGGTTTGGGCTTGTTTTTCGATCAGGCCAAGGTTGGAAGCCAGGGCTGTCGCGTTTGAAGCGTAGGTCGTCGGGTCGGCATAAATCCGTTCCAAAGCTTCATATTCCTTCGGATTGGCTTTAAAAATTTCTTTCCAGGCGGGATCGCTGCGGATAATTCCCCAACGCTTGACGAGCGATATCCAATGCGGCTGCCTCAATGATTCGGCCAGATCGCCGCGGGCTTCCACCGGGGCCGGCATCAGCGTCAGCCGCCCGAAAGCCGCCAGGTTCTTGAAGCTGCCTTGCTGGAACGACCAGCTGGACATTTCATTCGCCGGGGTTGAGTTCCGGCAAAGGTTGAAAGGAATTTCCAGTTTTGCCGATTCGGGGGCGACCCCGAGCAGGAAGAACGGAATGCAGATTTCCGCCGTCCAGCGGTCGGCAGCGCGTTTCGATTTTCCCAGCCAGCCGGTCTGATGATTTGTGCGTACGGAGACTTTGCCCGGAATTTCCTCGTTGGCGCTGCCGTAAACGCTGAGGATCAAATGGATCATTTCGTTTTTCCCGGGGACAATGAAGAGCTCGACAACGTCATAAAGCCAGAACTCGGTGTAGCGCTCTTCGGTTTTCAATTTGTCCATGTGCGGCTCCATGCATTCCGCCGCGATGTAGACGGTGTCTTTTGTGTAAAGCGCCTTGAAGCGGGTGTCGGCAACGGGCTTTTCCGCCGTAACGCGCTTGGCAAAACCATCGCTCCAGGCAACGCCTTCCCAGGCGGGATCGCCGTCGATGGCGCCATCCATGCTCGGAGCGATCGCCGAATAGCCGGCCGGATATTCCTTTGGAGCGGCGAAAGCGGCGCAGGCGGCGAGGAGCCCTATGATTGTCAGAATATATTTTTGCATATGTCACTTCCTTTCGGTTAAATGAGCTTGAGGATCCATTCGATGATCTGGAGACGGGTCCAGCCGGGGTCGAAGCCGGGGGTATGGACGTTGATCTCACCGAGCCAGGCGTCGGCCGCATCCGCGATGGCGATTTTGTTTTTGTCGCCGCCTTGGCGCGTCTTGGCGATAGACTGACGGAGCTTGGTCGCATAGCGGACATCGTCGATCCCCTCGCGATAACCTTCCCACGAAGGCGTATCCACCACACCGTCGGCGGTCCCGATGACGAAAGCCAGGTCCGGTTCGACCTTGTTGTCAAAGTCATTCCAGGGGTTCAAGGCGCTGACGTTGTAGGCGTAGGTGGCGATTCCGTCGTAATTGGCGGAATAAACGCCGAAGCCGAAGTTAACGCGGTAAGGGAACGGATTGGGCTTGTCGCCGGCCTGTGGATTGGCATAGTTCCAGATCAGTCCGCCTTTGGCGTGCAGGTCCTGTGAGAACTGGCGACCGGGAACGCCGGAGGAGATCATGATGGCGATTTTTCCGGCAACGAGCGGCGCCGCGACCCTGTGCGCCGTGGTGAATACCTTGGCCTTCATGGCCTGCATGTCTTCCCAGACTTCGAATTCCTTGGTCAGGCGTTCGCCCGCGGCTTCGTCGACTCCGTAGAAATAAATGTCGTCGTGGCCCGCGGCTTCCCTGGTCAGTTTGTGCGCGGACTCGATCAGATCCTGGAGAATGGCTTTGTGCGCTTTACGGTTATAAAACTCCCGGAAACCGAAATTGCCGCCGGTGTGGGCAAAGAGCGGCTTGGTGGACATGCCGCTTTCCTTGAGAAGCTGGATCAGACGGATGGTTTGCGCGCGCTGTTCGGGCGTGGGTTCGACGATTTTGCCGCCGCCTTCCGGCTTGCCGTAAGTGTTCCATTGCCACTGTCTGAATCCGGCAAAATGCATGACGACGGTCGGGTAGCGGATGCCATGTTCAAGGAGGTTCTTGAGTTCGGCCTTGAATTGCTGCAGATTGCGCCTCCCCGACGTGATCGAGCCCGGACCGTTCTCGTCAAGGACACCGGAGCGGTAATAGATGCCGGCATAAAACTCCTTTTCAGGGTCGTAATTAGTTTTCGGGTCGGGGAGCTTGAACGGCAGCACCCTTAATTTTACGGGGATGGACGCGAGCAGCTCCGCGCCGGTGGTCAGCTTGATTGTCGACTCGTACAGCCCCGGCGCAGCATCGGCGGGGACATGGATGGTCAGCCAGAACTGCTGGCTAAAATCTTTTTTGATATCGAGCGGACGGATGGTTTTGGCGTCATAAATCGGGTTTTCTTTGGAAGAGATGAAGCGTTCGAAGTAAACGCTGTCTTCCTCCTTGCTTATCCAATGGTATTTTTCGCCTTCGGGAAAACTCAGGCGGATGTAATTTTCCATTTTGTCGAAATCGACTTTTACCAGGGCATCGTCATGCAGAAGGACGCACGGCTTCAGGACGCGAATATTGCGGTTTTTCACGCCGCCGCCGGATTGGACCAGCGCCTTGACGATGCGGATGTCGAGCGCCGCAGCCGGGATGACTTTGCCGTCGGCAGTTTTGAAATCCGTTGCCACGGGCAGAAAGTCTTTAATGTCGTTCGAAGGTTTAACCACGAATGAAGCCGGCTCGAATTCTTCAGGAGCGGCGACGATCAGCAGTTTGGCGTTGATTCCGTTTGTCGGCATGGCGGAGTTCGGCAGGATGATCTCCTCGCCCATGGCGTTGTGAATGGCGTAATCGAGGCGTTTTGCGGCGATCGCGTCGGCCGCCTGGACAAGGGGCGCAGCAAGCAGGAGGGCAGCAAGAACGATAAAGGCCTTCATGATAATCCCTTTCTTTGCCGATTGTTACGGTTCGGTTTCGTTTCCATCGAGAGAGCAAAGCGCTTCCGGATGACGGCCGGCGATGAAGGCCACGCTCCCCCAAGATAAAATATTCAAGGTTGTGCGGAACGCAGCGATCAGCAGCGAACCTGTCAAACGCGGATTGATAATTTTCATCATGCGATTGTCTGCCTGCCTTATTTATCCTCGCCGAAAATCAGTTTGTCGATGGCGACTTGGCTCTGTTGCCTAAGTTCAAAATAGAGTTGTTCAAGCCGCTTGAAGTCGGCGAGCGCAGCGGACTGTTCCGAGGGCGTCTGGGATTCAACCAGCGACTTTTCGAGTTTTTCAATCAGGCCGCGCCCCGCGGCGGATTGTTGAAGATCGAAATTACGCCTGAGTTCGCCAAAGCAGCTGGACACGGAAACAAAATGCGGGGTGACCAGGTTCTTGCGCATGGCGTGGAGGATCGCCGGCGAAGCCGGCGCGAGTTTCAGAACGCCGAACCCGGCCACATTGTGAGCATCCCCTTCCTGAAACGACCAGCTGGACCATTCCTCCCGCGGCGACGCGTTCCGGCAGAGATTGGCGGGAATGCTCAGCTCCGATTCGGGAATGACCCCCATTAGGTAGAACGGCACGAAAAATTCCACTGTCCAGGCGTTTTTCCCAAACCATGTGTTTTTTGCCAGCCTGGCCTTGCCGCCCCAGCCGGTTTTGAAATTTGTCCGCTCCCGGGTTAAAGCCGAAAACTCTTCGTTCTTGGCGCCGCGGGCGCTCAAGAGCAAATGCACCTGTTCCTCTTCGCCGCCCTGCGGCTTTAGCTGCAGGAATAATTCCACAACGTCGTGTGTCCAGAACATGCCTTGTTTTTCGTCGTGGATTTTATCCATTTCCGGCTCAAAACATTCAACGGCAAAATAAAGGCCCTCGCACGTATAGAGCGCCTTGAAACGTGAATCGCCGACCGGCTTGCCGTTGACGCGCTCTTTGGCGAACCCGGAGCTCCATGGAATCTTTTTCCAGGCGCGGTCGGTATAAATATCGCCATCGAGCGATGGCGCGATCTCCGAATATCCGGCGCCATAAACGGGCTTGACGCTGCTTTCAGCCGCGGCGTTCAAAATCAGTGCGCCAACGAAACCTGCGGCTGCCGTGACTATCAGGCCGGCTTTCAGATTCATTGCGCGTCTCCCAATTTCAGCATCCAGGCAACAATCCGCTCGCGGGTCGAATCAGGATCGAAATCGGACACGGACGGGTCGTCGGCGTCAAACCATTTTTCGGCTTCGTCCGCCAGCGCTTTCTGTTCGGCACTGCCTTTGGCGCGGACGGCGGCCAGACGTTCCCGAAAGGCGGTGGCATAGCGGATATCGTCGATTGCCTCCCGGTATCCTTCCCAAGCGATCGTGTCCACCACCCCGTTGGCTGTCGGATAGACAAATCCCAGGTCGGGCTCGCGTCCGTTGTCGAAGTCGTTCCAGGGATCGGCGCTGCTCGTGTAATAGGCATAATCGCAGTTCCCGTCGTAATTGGCTTTGTAAACCAGAAAACCGAAGTTTATGCGGTAAGGCATGGGGTTGACGCGGCCGCCCTGCGGATAGGCATACATCCAGATTTTGCCGCCCCCGGCATGCATGGCCGCGGCGCTGTTCGTTAAAGGCTTCCAGGCGCAGGTCAGGATATCGAGCGCCCCGGCCACAGTCCCGACCGATTTGTGTTGTCCGCATACTATAACCTTGCCGCCGGCTTCCTGAATCGCTTTCCAGAGCGGCAATTCCGCCGCAAGCATATCGCCGACTGCTTCGTCAATTGCATAAAAATAGACATCGCGATGACCGTAAACCTCTTCAACAAGGTCCAGATTCTTTTTGACCAGATCCTTCAACTGGCGGAGAATTTCCGGGGTGACCCGGAAAGTTTTAAAATTGGCTTTGCTGAAAAAGTCGAGGTTGTTCCCGGGGCCCATATAGACCGGGCGGGTGGGCAATCCGGCCTCGCGCCGCCATTTCAATATGTTTTTGACGTGTTCGTACTCGTTGGTCGTCAATTCAGGTTTTGTCTTGCTGTAGCCAAAGAAGGCCAGCTGGTACGGATTGCTGACATTGTGCGCAAGCAAATCTTTAAGTTCCGCAATGTATTGCTGCTTATTGCGACCGTTCGAAGAAATCGAGCCGGGACCGGATTCAACCGGGATGGTCCAATAATCGATCGCCGAGGTGAATTCCCGCTCCAAGTCATAATTGGTTTTCGGGGTCGGAAGCTTGAACGGCAATACGCGGACGGTCAGATCGAACGCGCCCGCCTGTTCCTCGCCGGACATCAGCGCTATTTTGCCGCGATAGAGGCCGGGGACGGCGTTGGAAGGCGGGCGAATGGTGACAAAATACTGCTGGTTAAAATCCTTTTTTAAATTAAGCGGCAGCAGTTTTGGGCTGTCCAGAATCGGATATTGATCGGCCGGGATCGGGTAGCGGAACTGGAGGCTGTCGTCAACTTCGCTGATCCAGACGTATTTTTTACCAGGCCCCCAGCCAAATTTATAGCTCAGGCGCAGGTATTGTTCCTGCTGGTCAAAATCAACCTTGACCAGGGAATCGTCGTTGATCAGTATTTCCGGGGTGAGCTTGCGCGCGGCGGCGACGCCCTTGGTATAGACCAGATCGTCTTCGGTCTTGAAGCGGCCTACGCATTCGTACCAGACCTTGACGATTTTAATGTCGATGGCCGTGGCCGGGATAACTTTTCCGGCGGCGTTCGTCAGGGCGCCCGGCACCGGAATGAAATTGAGAATATCCTTGCGCGGCCTGAGCACGAAGCTGGCCGGCTCGTATTCGCCGGGCGTCACGAAGATTTTCAACTCGGTGCCGCAGTTTTCCCGGGGGATAATCGAGTCCGGCAGGATCGGGTTGTTGCGGAACGGCTTGACCACGTAGGCGACGAAGTTGGCGTTGGTTGCTTGGCCGGATTCGGCCAATTGCCTGTCATTGCTTGCCCTTGCGGCCATGTGTTGAAGGCGGCAGTAATCGTCAATCGGGATGACCTTTTTTGCCAATGTGTTGGTAATGCTTTGCCGCAGATTGCCGACCGGAGCGTCGCGCTCGAGCGACTGGATTCTGCGCTTCAGGAAATCCTGTTCGTTGGCGTTGATTTCATTCTCATTCAGGGCCTTGGCAAACATTTTCACGCCGGCGATTTCGCCGTTGAAAACAAAACAATTCCCGGGATCGGAGCCGAGCGTTATAGGCGTGCCGCCGCAATCCGGCAAGGGATTGAGCTTGAAACTGGTGACGGGGCAGCCGTTGATGAACACCGTGCAGTTGCTTTTGGAACCGGAAAGGGCAAAGGCCGCGTGATGCCAGCGTCCCGGAAGAAGCGGGACAGCGATATCGGTTTGGGAATAAACATCCTTGGTCGTTGAGTAAAAAAAGAGGTGCATTGTGCCGGTTTCGACATTTTTATTGCCGCTGCCTCTGAAATGAAGCCGCCATTGCCAACCGCGGTTAAAAAGCGAATACTCATTACCGGTGTTTTCCAAGCCTTTTTTGGCGGTCGGCAGGTCTTTGGCGCAAAACCATAACGACACCGTAAATTCATCGCGTGGATTCAGGTGTTCGGCCGGGGGGATGATCATCAGGCTGCCGTCGCTGCCGTCGATCATGACACGGCGGTCGCCGGTTGCGCCGGTAAAAGCGGCTTTGCCGGTTAGTTTGCCATGGTGGGCAAAAGGGCTTTCATCGATGACCTTGCGCGGGTCGGCATCGGGTGCGAACGTGGTCTTGAAGACCAGATTATCGGCGCCGGAAATAATCGGTATGAATAGCAGGGCGACAAACAGTACTTTAACGGCATTCATCGCAGCTTCTCCCTTTTTTGTTATGCGCGCTTTATCGTTTTTGCCGGGTGCGCTTGTCTGTTTGCATTCGTTCAATCTTTATTGCTTGTTCATGGAGAAATCCAGGCGTCCCTTGATGATGACGGGCAAGGGGGGCAACGCTTCCCCCGCCATGCGCCTATTCAGGATATGTAATAATTCCTGCGCAATGGTTGCCGGCGAAAACACGTACTGGACCACGGGGATCCCATAGAGATGGCGGACCCCTTCATGTGCCAACGTAACAACCTGAATCTTGGCGGATTCAGGGCAAGCGTTGCCAACCAGGGCGAGCGCCGCCCCACGGGTCGCGATGTCATCGGAAATAATCATGGCGTCCGGCCATCGATTGGCTTTCCGCCACTGCCTTAGCATCCGCAATGTTTCCGTGTAAGCATCCTGCTCAACCGTGCTTCCGTCCGATTTTTTCGGGAAATTGAAAATAAAAGGCTGCGGCAGGCCGGCGGCTTTAATTCCCCTGTCCAATCCGTCAATATCCGACGTGCCGGAGTTTACGCACAGATAAACGATATTTCTGGCGCCCTGCCGGGCCACCAACGTTATGGCTTCCTCGGCAAAACAGCCGTAATCCAAAACCACGTCCGCTTCAGGCGATGTTAGGCATAAGCCCAGGCGCACTACGGGGAGATTCAGGTCGGGAATAAGTTTTTTAAGATTTGCTATTCCGCTGGTTATCTGGATAAAACCCTTGAACGGATTGTTTTTGAAATCGCTGATAAATTGGCGGCAGGCCGGACTTTGCCGATTATCCGTTTTGCGGGGCGAATCGGCCAGGCCATCGTAATAACGGCATGACCACGGAGCATCTTGCCTGAGGTGGATTTCCGACTGAATGCTCCTCAGCATTGCGCGTTGAAAATAGGCCGTCTCATCCGTCAGTTTCGATCGCATCAAGACCCCGATCACTCCCTGCCGGTTGCCGGCTCTCACAAACGTGCCGCGCCGCGGCTTGCGATAGATCAGTCCCTCCCTGACCAAGGGGGCCATAGCGGTTTGGATTGTGGTCTTATGGACGCGCCAGTGTTTGGCCAAGGCGGCCGTGGAAGGCAGGAGCTCGCCCGGCTGGAGCTTTCCGGTAAGCATCTGGTTGCGCAGAAACCGTTCGATCTGCGCGTGCACGGTGTCGGGCGATTCGATGATCAAGTCGAGATTCATTGTCGCCAATATCCTTTAAAGCAGGCTAATGGATATAATTATACGTGTCAAAAGAAAATTATCGGCAATTCTCCGGCGCTGGCCGGACTTCATTGCGCGTGGCAGCGCAGGATTAAGCGCGTGATTATAAATGCCTGAGCGGCAGGCAGCTTCCTTGCGTTTGCCGTCAGCTTGCCGTTGCCAGCGGTTGTGTCTTTGGATTTAATGTTTCCAGCCGGTTAGTGGCGTATAAAATCGCTAAAATAACCAGCCAGCCCGGCGCCAGGGACCAGGCATACCCCATCAAGGGTTGGGTCAAGCGCATGGTCATCAACATCGACGCTACGGCGATCATGATTATGGAAGTCTGCCGGCAGATGGTCCAAAGGCTATGGCGACACTCGTAACAGGCAATCAGGCCTACCATCGGGAACACGGTCATGAACCCGGTCAATTGTTTTTTGATGACAATCAGTCCGGTTATTATGGCTATAATGAAGAAAAGCTTCAGTCCCACCGGCAACTGGCTGCGATGCCCGGCTCGTTGCGCGGCGGCAGAAGCCAGACGGACAATAATGCCATGACCAGAACAAAACCGCTCATCATCCAGAAGGCCATCTCCGTTTTCGGCAGAATTCGTGCCAGAAACACGCCCAGCAAACAATAGGCCGCGGCGGCCAGCACGATTGCCGCCACAATAGGAACTTTGAGGCGCCAATTCAAAAGGCGAACGCCGTGCATATAAAGAAACATCAATACCAGGCCGGCGACATTGGTGATGTCGATGGGTTGCGCAACGGACAAAATGGCAAACGTGGAGGGCAGGGGAATTGCCAATAAAAAAGCCTTCCACTTCGGGTTGTGCAAGTAGGCCAAGACCGTGGACTGCGCCGATACCACCGCGATTAAGGTTATATCCTGATGTGTGAAATTAATGCCGAAAAATGTCCATGGCTGTTGAGTGTAGTAACCGTCGGGTGATACTCAAATCCATAATGCATCGAATGTCCGGCCATATGTTGCCCCGATGTGCGTCTGCCTCAAATTAATTGATTTAGATAATTCATGCTTATTTTGACGCTTTCCAGCGGGGTCAGGGTCGTGTGGTCCTGCTCGTAGCTTATCCATTCGACTTTCGAACCTTGGATTACCCGCAAGACTGCCGGGAAATCCACAATGCCATTTCCGAGCTCAGTGATGGTTTTGTCGGCCTTGACGTCCTTGAAATGCACCAGCGGAATCCGGTCGATGTGCTTTTGAATATAAGCGGCCGGGTCGGCGCCGCCGCACTTGATCCAGGCGGTATCGGCTTCGAAAGCCATTTCCGGCGCCGCGTCCAAAATTTTATCCAGGATGTATTCTCCGGATATTTTCTCGAACTCGTGGGCATGCGCATGATAGCAGACGGTCAGGCCTTGCGAACCGGCAACCTTGCAGGCTTGCTTCAATTTGACGACGCAACCGCCGAAGTCGTCCTTGAAGGCCTGCAACCCCAGGCCGCTGGTAAGATACTTGCAACCCACCGCCCGGGCATAGGCATACACTTTGCCCTCCGGATTGCAGAGATTTTCAAGGCCTTCGTAAATGCCGCACACTTCCAGCTGCAGTTTTTTCAGCAGCCTGGCCAGGGCCGCCGGTTCCAAACCGCCGTAAAAAGAAGTTAGCTCCACTCCGGAAATTCCCATATCCGCCAGCTTTTGCAGCGTGCCTGCAAAATCCTGTTTCAGGGGTTCGCGGACGGTGTACAGTTGAATTCCGATTCTGATTGCCTTCATCCTTTATCCTTTCATGTTGTTGATCAATTTGATGGCAGAATCCGCCCGCAGGTCGACTGCTTCCGGCGCCGGTCGATGGCCGGTCCGGCATGGTTGTGCGTTATCCACTCGGGAAATCGCCTTGAAGTTGGCCGTTCTGCGGAATTATTTTCACGCTCAGCCTAGCAGGTTTTCCACAATGTGCATTTCCAGGGCCTCGTAATCGCGCCGGCGGATCATTTCCTGCAACTTTTCTTCCTTGAGGCCGCGGGAAATCTCCAGCAGGCGCAAAAAAATCCGGCGGCTGTTGGCCAGATGACGGGTGGCCGCATTGTCTTTCTGGGTGCGCATGGCCTTGACATCCAGGCCGACAAATTCGCCCTTGAGGCCGTAGTCGTGTTTGTCGAGAATCCGGACCTGGTTGAATGCCCGGCGCAGATCGACCGCGCCGAAGGCCTTGTCCTGGTCGAATTTCAAACCGTTTTGGTCGTTGAGGTGGACGGTCCACAACTTGTCGAACGACAGCGCGAAACCCATCTCGTCCGACGGATCCAAGCCTGCCAGGATGGCGTGGGCGCTTTCGATGTTGACGCCCACCCGGGCGGGGTCGCACGATTGGAAGGCCAGGGCAATCGCATGCCCGGTGGTGGGGATGTAAGTTTGATCCACCGGCTCGTTGGGCTTGGGCTCGATGGCAATCCTGATTTGCGCGTCATATTGCAGCATGGCATCCACGGCCGCGACAATCCGCTTGACGGCTTCCCGGCTATCCTTGGCCTCGCGGATATAAGTGCCTTCGCGGGCCAGCCAGAGCACGATCAGTTTGGTTCCCAATGCGTTGGCGATATCGATGCAGCGCTTGCTGCGCTCAATGGCATATTTGCGGCAGGCCGGATCGTTGGAGGTATAGCCGCCGTCAATCGTGCGAGGGTCCTCCCAGAGACGCGGGGCCACAAACTCGGCTACCAGCCCGTGCGCTTCAAGCTTGGCGCGCACTTTGCCCGCTTCCCGGATGATTTGGGCGGGATTGAGCTTGTTCATGTTGGGCACGGCATCGTCATCGTGAAACTGGACGGCGTCGAAACCGAGTTTCTTATACATTCCCAGTTTCTTGTCGAACTTGACCGGCTTGCGCACGGTCGGACCGAACGGATCGGCGCCTTCATGAATGTTCCAGGGGCCGAACGAAAACTTGAATTTACCGGCCATACAGTGTTTCCTCTCTTTGTTTAACGACTATGGGGCTAGAGATAACCAAGCGCTAATTTATGCCAAGAATAAAAACGCCAGAGTCCATCGTTGCTTGTCGGCGCAGATCCGTGAGCCGATTTGTTCCCTCACGACGGTCACTTGATGCCGACCCACGTGCTCTTTGCTTTTGCGCTCTTGACCACCGCTTCGAGAAATGCCATGCCGCGGACGCCGTCATGCACGTTCGGATAATCGAAATCCGGCTCCCGGATCTTCTTCCCTTCCAGCACCTGCTCCAGCGCCATGGCAAAGTTATTGTAAATATTGGCAAAAGCCTCTAAAAAGCCCTCCGGATGACCGGCCGGAAGGCGCGTATTGCCTGCCGCGTATTTGCCGACGAAACCCGTTGAAGTGCGCAGAATTTCGCGCGGCTTGTCGAGCCAGTCGACAATCAACGAGTTCGGCTCCAATTGATGCCACTCGATCGATCCTTTCTCCCCAAACACTCTGATGCTCAGATCGTTTTCCCGTCCGATGGCGATCTGGCTGGCCCAGAGAACTCCCCGGGCGCCGTTGTCGAACCGCAGCAGGACGCTGCCGTCATCCTCCAGCAGCCGGCCCTTGACGAACGTTGTCAACTCGGCGCAAAGTTCCGTGATTTTCTGGCCGGTAACATATTCGGCCAGATTCTCGCAATGCGAGCCGATATCGCCCATGCAGCAACTGGCCCCGGCCTGCTTGGGATCGGTCCGCCAGCCGGCCTGTTTCTGGCCGGATTGCTCGATGTTGCTCGCCATCCACCCTTGGGGATATTCAACCATAATCCGCCTGATTTGGCCGAGCTTGCCGCTGCGCACAATTTCGCGCGCCGCTTTGACCATCGGATAGCCGGTATACGTATGGGTCAGGCAAAACAGCCGGCCGGCACTCTTGACTTTGCCTTCCAGGTCGCGGGCCTCGGCCAGATTCATGGTCATGGGCTTGTCGCAGACGACATGGAAGCCGGCGTCCAGCGCGGCCATGGCGGCGGCATGGTGTACGTGGTTGGGAGTGACGATCGTCACGAAATCCATCCTTTCGCCGACCGGCAATTTCGACTCGCTAGCGAGCATTTCCGGGTAGCTTCCGTATGTCCGTTCGGGGGCCAGGAACCAGTCGCGGCCGCTGGCTTTGGCTCGTTCAGGATCGCTGCTCAAAGCGCCGCAGACCAGTTCGGTTTTACCGTCCATCTGAGCGGCGATTTTGTGAGCCGTCCCGATGAAGGCCCCGCGGCCGCCGCCGATCATTCCCATCTTGATTTTGCGTTGTTGTGCTGGCATGGCCATAGGTCTCCTCCATAGTGGATGCGGTGTTTATATTCCGAGTATTTTTTTGTTCAATTTGACGTCCGACTTGTCGCCGGCAAAATTATCGAAGGCCTGGGTCGGAACGGTGATCAGCTGGTTCTTGATGAAAGCGGCGCCTTCCTCCGCGCCCTGCGCGGCATCTTTGATGCAGCATTCCCATTCCAGCACGGCCCAGGATTGATAGCCGATCTCGGTCAGCTTGGCGAAAACCTGTTTGAAATCGACTGTGCCGTCGCCCAGGCTGCGGAAGCGGCCCGGGCGGTGTTTCCAGTCCTGGTACCCGCCGTAGACGCCGCTTTTGCAGGAAGGCCGGAACTCGGCGTCCTTAACATGGAACGCCTTGATATATTGAGCATAAGCGGAGATGAATCCGATATAATCCATGCATTGGAGGACGAAATGCGACGGATCGTAATTGATGGCAATGGCCGGGCTGTTGTCGCAGGCTTCCAGAAAACGCTCGAAGGTCACGCCGTCATGCAGGTCTTCCCCGGGGTGAAGTTCGAAAGCGAGTGCCACGCCGTACTTTTCCGCCTCGCTGAGCACCGGTTGCCAGCGGCGGGCAAGCTCCTTGAAACCTTCGGCCACCAACCCGCCCGGACGTTGGGGCCAGGGATATAAAAATGGCCACATCAGTGATCCGCTGAACCCTGGGATGGCGGAAAGTCCCAGATTAGCCGAGGCGCGCACCACCAGTTTCATCTGCTTGACTGCCCAGGCCTGCCGCGCGACCGGGTTGCCGTGCATCTCGGGGATCGTGAAAGCATCGAACATCAAATCGTAAGCCGGATGCGTGGCTACCAGTTGACCCTGCAAGTGGGTCGCCAACTCGGTAATTTCGAGGCCATTACAGCGGCCCTTGAGGTCGTCGCAATAGGCCTGCGATGCCGCCGCTTTTTCCAGGTCGATGCAGCGTTTGTCCCACGAGGGAATCTGCGCCCCGGTATAGCCCAGCGATTTGGCCCAGGCGGTTATGTTTTCCAGAGTGTCGAATGGCGCTTTGTCTCCGAGAAACTGCGTCAGAAAGATTGCCGGCCCTTTGATTTGTGTTGCCATGTTTTAGTCTCCTGATGTGCGTTTGACGGTGTCGATCAAAGTCTGCAAATATTTTGCCGCACGGCGCGTGGCCTCGTCCGGCGGATATTTGTTGTTCTCGTATTCGATGTCGATATAGCCCTTGTAGCCCGCCTGTTGCATGGCCGCCAGGCAAGCAGGATGGGGGACAATGCCTTCGCCGATCAGCGCCGCCTCGTAGCATCTGCCGTCGAGCGCCTGCCGGCCTTTGCCGGATAAAACCCAGTCCTTGAAATGCGCATGGGCAACATAATTGGCGCAGCGCGCGAAGGAAACGGCCGGGTCTTCGCCGCCCAGCACCACGTTGCCGTTGTCGAAGGTGAGTTTCAGGTCCGGCACTTCGCGGATAGCTTCGAGAATATCGGAAGAAATGACGAAAGGGCTTTCCGCGCCCGGAAAGTTTTCGATTGTCATGCCGATGCCGGCCTGGCGCCCGAAGGCCGCGCTTTCCTGCAAGCCGCGAATATATTGGCGGCGCGAAACGTCCCGCGGAATCCCCGGCTTGCCGCCGGCAATGACCATGATCAGCGGCGCGCCGATGGCCGCGGCAATATCCGTTCCGGCCTTGACGGCGTCAACGCCATTAACGCGCTCCGCTGCCGTGGCATAATTCAGGTCCGCGCTGAAGGTGTAGCAGGCGGGCGCGATCCCGAAATCGGCCAGAACGCGCTTGATTTCAGCCGGCGCCAGACCCTGTGTGCCAACAATATCGGCGCCGTCGATCCGCAACTCGCGTGCCAGGCGGCACATGCCCTCCAGATCGAAGCGTCCGTTCTTTTCCCATTTCTGCCGGTAGAACGTGTAGGACATTATAGATAATTTCATAGGCGTCCCATAGACTTCATTTTATCCGGACCACTCCATGTCGGACAATATGCGTTATTTCATGGGCAGGTCCGGGGCGATATCTTTAAGCACCTTGATCGTTTCCTCGACGAGCTCCTGGCCGCCTTGAGGCGAGACGACATTGCAATACATGCTGGCGCTGTAGCCCCGCCCCCATGCCCCGCGCTCGGTAGCCAGATAAGTGCCGCCATCAGCCCCCGGCACACCGCAAAGCTGGACGATGAAGGTCTGCTCGAACGGGCTGCGCGCCTGGATCCGGTGCTGAAAATCCATATACAGCTCGAACCGGTTGGAGGCAAAGGCAATGTCGCCGATGCGCAGAACATGCAGTTCCATCGGCAGTTTCGGTTCCGCCGTCTGCGTCTCGTATCGGACGATGATGCGGCGGTAGCGGTCGCGTCCGGCAACCAGGATGGAATTGGCATCGAGCTGTTCAACCGGGGTGCCGTCGGTCTTGAATTTCTGTTGCTCCATTTTCTTCAACTCGGCCTTCGCATATTCGTATTCCTCCTTGAGAATCAGGCGTTTGCCGAGATTGACCGTTTCGACCACGTGCTTGATCGGCAGCGCGGTCTTGATGTCCTTCTTCGCCCAGTCCAGCACTTCGCTAAACGCGCCCGCGATGCGTTCGGCAATGTCGCGCCGCGCGAAATACTCGGCAACGTTCTTCGGATTGTCGGCGCCGTATTTGAGCTGGAAACGGCGCGCCTCGGCCTTTTTGTAATGCAGGATGCGCGGGGAAAGGTCGCCGCCGGCGGCGCATTGCGGTAGGATGAAAATCTTGCCGTATTTCGCGCGAATGGCTTCCCGGGTCTCATGCCAATAGTCGGCGGAAAGGCGGCGCTCGCTCCCGGAGTTCTGCGAGGGACATGGCACATTCACAACCGCGCCGGTTAGCTTGCCCTTTGCATCAAACGTGTAGAGCAGATTGACGAAGTGATCGGCGCCGGCCTCGTAATGGCTGAACATCGGGTCATTCGTGTTGCCGTACATGGCGGCATGCCCATTGACCCCGTGGGTCGAGTTGACGACCGCACCGGGGCGCTTGGAAAGATCATCGAAATAGACCACCCGGCGGCTGTGCGCAACGA
>CAZTWL010000023.1:0-67990 GCA_964617825.1 uncultured Verrucomicrobiota bacterium | reverse complement strand
CGACTCGGTGGGCCCTTCGGCCGACGGTTTCGAGACCTACGGCGTCACGGGCGTGGCTCTCGTCACCTTCATCCTGTTGGCCGTGGCGGACCCCATCAACCAGGTCAAGCTCCTGGTCTGGATCTTCGCCATGCGCGTCATGATGATCATCACCTCGGGCGTGGCCTATGTCATCAACGGCGCCATCGCCAAGGCCAAGTACGAGAACTCCCACAAGATGGACTTCGAGGAGCCCCTGACCTCCCTGGTCTGGATCACCTCGATCATCTCCATCGCCGTCACCTACGTCATCTCCAACATGATGATCGCGGACCTGGGCGACGGCACCTTGTGGTGGAAGCTCTCCACCATCATCACCTGCGGCACCCTGGCTGGCGCCATCATCCCGGAACTGGTGAAGGTGTTCACCTCCACCAAGTCCAAGCACGTGCAGGAAGTGGTGTCCGCCTCCCGCCAGGGCGGCGCGTCGCTCAACATCCTCTCGGGCTTCGTCGCCGGCAATTTCTCGGCTTACTGGATGGGCATCGTCATCGCCGCCTTGATGGCGATCGCCTACGCGGTGGCCTTGCAGGGTATGGGCGCCCTCATGGTGGCCCCCTCCGTGTTCGCCTTCGGTCTGGTGGCCTTCGGCTTCCTGGGCATGGGCCCGGTGACCATCGCCGTGGACAGCTTTGGTCCGGTCTCCGACAACGCCCAATCGGTTTACGAGTTGAGCCAGATCGAATCCCGCCCCAGCATCAAGGACGAGATTAAGCGTCTGTTCGGCTTCGAACCCGACTTCGACAAAGCCAAGCTTTGCCTGGAAAAGAACGACGGAGCCGGCAACACTTTCAAGGCCACCGCCAAGCCGGTGCTGATCGGCACCGCGGTAGTCGGCGCCACGACCATGATCTTCGGCATCATCCTGTTGCTGCAAAGCATGTATGACGCCCAGGTGGCGTCGGGTGTGGCGGGTCCGTTCCGGCCCATCATCGATGCCCTGAGCATCGTGCAGCCCGAGATCATCATGGGGCTCCTCATGGGCGGCGCGGTGATTTACTGGTTCACGGGCGCTTCCACCCAGGCCGTCGTGACCGGCGCCTATCGCGCCGTTGTCTACATCAAGGAACACATCAAGCTGGACAGCAAGACCGCGTCAATCAAGGACAGCAAGGAAGTGGTTAAGATCTGCACGATCTACGCCCAGAAAGGCATGATCAATATCTTCATCACGATCTTCTGCCTGGCACTGGCGCTGCCGTTCTTCAACGCTTACTTCTTTATCGGCTACCTGATCGCCATCGCATTTTTTGGTCTGTTCCAGGCCATCTTCATGGCCAATGCCGGCGGCGCCTGGGATAACGCCAAGAAGATCGTGGAAGTCGATCTGCAAATGAAAGGCACGGAACTCCATGCCGCCAGCGTTGTTGGCGACACAGTCGGCGACCCCTTCAAGGACACCTCCTCGGTGGCCATGAACCCGGTCATCAAGTTCACGACGCTCTTCGGCCTGCTGGCCGTGGAAATCGCCGTGACGATGCATAAAGAGGGCATGACCAAAGCCTCGCTGGCCATCGGCGGCGTCCTGCTTCTCATTTCCCTGATCTTCGTGTACCGCTCGTTCTACGGCATGCGGATCCCGGAGGATGGCGGAAAATAACCAGAGCAAGTACATCAGAGATCAGAAGCCAGCGTCCACGCTGGCCTCTGATTTCTGAGCTCGGAATCCTATCGTCTGGTTTTCGATGAAACTTACTTTTCTTGGCACCGGCACCTCGACGGGCGTACCCGCCATCGGGTGCCGTTGCGCTGTCTGCTGTTCCTCTGACCCGCATAACAAGCGCCGGCGCTCCAGTATCTACATCCAGGCCGCCGGGCAGCATCTGATCGTCGATACGACCCCCGATTTCCGCGAGCAGGCCCTGACCTTCGGCGTTCAGCGGGTGGATGCCGTGCTCATTACCCATGCCCACGCCGATCATATCTTCGGGTTCGACGATATCCGCCGGTTCAATGAAGTTCAGAAGGCAGTCATCCCGGTCTATGGCTCGCCCGCAACGATGGCGGCCATGAACCGGTTTTTTCCCTATGTGCACCAGGCGGCCAAGCCGGGGCTCTCCTATCCGCGCGTGGATTTTCAGGCCGTGACCGCCCCCTTTGCGGTTGGAGCGGTGCGTATCGAGCCTTTTGCTGTGGAACATGCCGGAATTGAAACTTTCGGCTATCGGCTGGAGGCTGAGGGGCGCACATTGGGCTACATACCCGATTGTCACCAGTTGGAAGCCGCAGCCGAGCGCCTGAGCGGACTGGACTGCCTGATTCTGGATGGCTTGCGCCGCAAGCCCCACCCTACCCATTTATCGTTAAGCCAGAGCATAGACACGCTCAAGCGCTTGAACGCCCGCCGCGCGTTCATTACCCATACGACCCACGACCTGGACTATGAGACTACCCGCCAGGCCCTGCCCGCCGGCATCGAGATGCCTTACGACGGGCTGGTTATTGAAGTGTGACATATTTTTACTAAAGCCGGCGTCGCCTGCCATCTCAATCCGACTTATCCGCACACGGCGGAAATCCAAAACATTTGCCCGCGTTGTGGTTTTTGCATTCGCTGCCGCATCACTTACAGAAAGGCTTGTACAAATCCTGCCGGCAGCTTGCGCGATCGAATGGCTTGCATTGGTCGAGCGTCGATACAGTTTGGCTGGTGTAAATCATCTGCCGCAACATTTCCGGCGCGCGCTGAATCCCTTCGCCGATATTGATCAGCACGCGTTCGCCATTCTTCAATACGCCGCGGCGTAAAGCTTCGAAAAAGCCTCCCACCGCAATGGCCGCAGCGGGACCAATGCGCACCTCTGTCTCAAAAGCCACCAGGCGCGCTACATCAAGATATAGGGTTTCATCGAATGTCAGAAATTCACCCGCCGTGTTTTTTACCAAAGGCCCCAGAATCGGGTAAGTCTGGGGATCGCCGTTGGCCAGAGTGGGAATGCAAGTGACGGGATGATCAAGAATTGGGAAACGCCTGGCCCAATCAGCCTTAAATCCTTCCGCTTTGGCCTGCTCCCAGGCCACGGCCATCGGATTGCAGCCCGAAGGCTGGATCAGGATATAACGGGGCTCTTGCTTGAACAAACCCAGATGCCGGATATCCTCCAGTCCCTTATGGATGGCAATCGGCCCGGTGCCTCCCGCCAGCGCCTGGATATAGACGTCGGGGATATAACCGAGCTGGCGAAGCCATTCGAACACCTGGGTTTTTTTGGCTTCGATCCGGGACGGATCGACATTGCCGCCCGACATGGGAATGCCGTAGGTTGCCGAATATTCGGCGCATAATTTTTTCGCCAGCGAATAATCGCCTTGAACCCGGAACACTCTCTGGCCATGACAGCTAACGCCGGCCTCGTTGGCGGTTAAGGCATCGTCCGGTATAAAAACGGCCAGGGAAATTCCGGCTTTCGCAAGATAGCACGCGAAAGCATTGGCAATATTACCCGTGCTGGCCACACAGTAAGCCCGAATACCGTTCTCTTTAAGCACGCTGGCGACCATCGCCCCGGCCACATCCTTGAACGTCCCGGTGCCCGGATTAAGATCGTTACGGTAGGCCAGCACGGTAAGATCGTGATGGTAACACTCCCGGGCAAAAGCCTCCAGAAACTCCCAGCGCACCACGGGGATTACGCCTTCGCCTTCCGTGACGATGTTATTGCGGTCGAGCAGCGGAAGATAAGCAAAATAATGGAATAACGACGCCGGTGGCCCGGAACGCTTGCCGATCAGGTCCTTGATCTGTCCATAGTTGTCCCGGTATTTTGTATCTACCCGTTTGTTGCCGCACGCCGGACATTTCTGGCCGCCGGCAAACCATTCCGCAAACCCATCGATTTGTGCGCCGCACGCACAACAGACAAAATAATATTTTCCGTTTTTCATATGTCAGATTTACCCAAGTATGCCAACGCAAACATAGCCGCAGGGCCAATTCCCGCTAAATTTAGATCCTGTTCCGGGAAAAAGCAATCTTCGGCTGCCGGCGAGATCGAGCCTGTATTGCGCGGCACGTAGAAAGGAAACCCCAGCGTTTTGCCGGCGTCAGCAGTTTTTCCGGCATAGCTGGGCAAAACCGGATGACAAATGCGGCACGGATTGGGTTGCAGCGAGTCTGGCAAGGGACCCAAACGGGCATGCGGCAGCCTGGCTCGACGGCAAGAAACGTACTTGACGCCCAAGCCTTTTATCGTCAATGATACCCCCTGTTTCTTCCGCAGACCTGCTTGGCAAATTGAAGTCCGGCATTTGCGGGTGTAGCTCAATGGTAGAGCCCCAGCCTTCCAAGCTGGTTGTGAGGGTTCGATTCCCTTCACCCGCTTTCTTCCATCGTTCGCCTGCGGCGTAACTACGGAGGGCAGGCTAGCTTCGCCAATCCATCTTTACTCTATGAGCTTCGGCGGGATAAATCGGGCTCCCTGCTCCGCCAAAACGCTACGCGGCGGCGAGATGGAGGCGGACATTCATATCATGAAATCCGTTTATATTCTCAAAAGTGTTCGCTATCCGAACCGGTCATCTAGTGCATCCGGTCGATTCTACATTACCGGCCTTTCCGGCATGCCTGCAAAAATGAAGCAGGGCAAAGGTAATCGGTTGCGCACAACATACCCCCAATCGCCCTCGCCGGCCGTATCAATATGACGCAACCTGCTCGCGAAATTGTCGCCGCCCACATTCTCAAATATCGCATCGTGTAGGTCCCCTGCATCCATTGCATACCGGCAACCAGATTAGCCTCAGGGGTCTCGAGAAGAATATGGTAATGATTCCTCATCAACACATGCGTATGCACCAACCACCCGCAGCGTCCGCACGTCGCGCCTAACGTTTCCAGAAATACCTCATTATCTCGATCATCCTGAAATACTGTCTCACGGCGATCGCCGCGACACATGACGTGATATCAAGCACCGGCATATTCAATTCTTGGTTTCCTTGGCATGTGCATCACATGTTAAATAGGGAAAGTTTATCAATGACAATTAGCATAATATAGGATTGATCCCTTATGCTCTATCGCTGGAGGAGCTTATGAAAAGAGATTGATTATTTTACCTGAATCAATAAAATAAAAAAAGTTTCTCCTGCACCGCGCAGAATCTTGAATCCATTTCATTGAGATACAGATGCATTCAAGGGCAAGGCCATTCGTTGTGCTGGCGGCGGCAATGATGGTGGACGTCCCGGTTCTGGCAGGCACGAATTACAACGACCATTACATCGGCGTCCAGGCCGGCCAGTTAATTGGGTTTGAGACTCGGTCTTCAACCTATACCTGGTCATTTTACTACATGGAAGGCATCAGCGAACACTGGGCATGGAGCATTACAAAGCTCAACGAAGGGCATGACGACAACCATCACCGGGACGGCAGCACCTTGCAGTTGTGGCTGCGTTCATCGGCCTGCCAGCGCCGGCTTACACTGGCTGCCGGCCTGGGACCACATTTCTATTGCGACACAGTCCCTTCCGTGAAATACGAAGAAGGCTACGAAAACAACCACGGTCTCGGCCTGGCCGTGAGCATGCTGGCCCGCTGGCGGCTGAGGGACGCCTGGTGGGTGGAAGCGCGCGCCAATGGAATTCTTAATGACGACCGCATCAACACCGGCGGACTTCTGCTGGGAGTGGGGCACGACTTTGAATCGGCCTGGAGTGGAGATCCGGTGCCCGCGGGCATCTGGCTCAATGAAGCCGCGGTTTTGGGCGGCAAGAACATTGTGAACAATTTCGGCTCGCCGAGTTCCGGCTCTTTCAGCGTTGAATACCGGCGCTACCTCCTGCCCTGGCTGAGCGTAACGCTGTCCGCCATCCACGAGGGAAAAACGGCGATGATCAACCGGAACGGCCTGGCGCCCCAGTTATGGTGGGGAAGTTATTTCTCGGAAGGTCATATTTCAATAGGCTGCGGACTGGGCCCGTATCTTGCTTATGACACTTGCCGGAAAGATCAACTCCAACACTCGGATAATTTTGCGTTGGCCGCCATATTTTCTTACACCACGGCCTACCACTTTGATTCCGGCGTCTTGTTGCGCGCCACCTGGCACCGGGTGGCCACCGCGCATGATTACAACCGCGACGCCGACATTATCCTTTTCGGCGTCGGCTTCGGATTTTAACCAGACCATAAAGATCCAAGGGGCAGTCCTATATTCTAATGATTTTTAATCGGTTTCGCGCAACATACCCCCAATCACCCTCGCCGGCCGTATCAATATGACACAACCTGCTCGCGAAATTTGTCGCCGCCCCCATTCTCAAACGCGCCTTGATCCATCCATTCTTTACACAGGTATTCCTTCGTGCCAACCAATCCAACGCATATTTTCCCGCACTTCCTTTCGGTTGATTCGCCAGTGTCCCATAGATTGATAGACTGAAGGCTGCCAGGCGGCGCGGTTCGACTGAGCTCACCGAAATCCGGTTCGATTCCCTTAACCCGCTCCATTATTTATTAAGACGCGTGCCCAATCCTTATGTCTGACCTCAATTTGTAATCGTTTTTCCGTCACCGAATCCCTTGAACCTCTCCAGGGGCCAGGCAACTCATCGCTTACGGTATCATCACATTTACGGAATCATATAAAATTGCCCCATCGACGTTCAAAATTCCATCCATCGGATAATCGACGGCAAAATAGAAAGTATACAGGCCAGCGCCCAGGCCCGATATGTTTAATACGGGTGTAGGCGGCAGATTAAATAGCGGACACTGGAGCACCGGACTCCAAGAGCCTTGCTGAGTCCAGCCTGCATCCCAATCCATGTAAAACCATGACCCATTCGCACAAACCAATACCCACCAGTCCACTGCCGTTCCTGCATAGTCTCCCGGATCGAGTTGCACGGTGACGGAGAGATTATCCCCTCTGTTTATGACGACATCATTGAGCTGTCCGTTCGCCTTGATCATCGGTCCGATGACCGCAGCAGCAATATCGCCGGACTTCAGGGCCAGACTGTGGAAGCCGCCGCCGGCAATCTGGGTCACTCCGCTTTGCGCATCCGCCGGAACATTACATTGACCGAGTTCATTATTGCCCCAGGCAATTACGCTCCCGTCCTTCAGCGCCAGGCTGTGGTATTTTCCGCCGGAAATCAGGGTTACCCCGCCTTGGGCTTCCGCCGGAACATTGCATTGACCGTTTGCGCCGTATCCCCAGGCAATAACCTTGCCGTCTTTCAAGGCCAGGCTGTGATATTCTCCGCCGGCAATCTGGGTTACTCCGCTTTGGGCTTCCGCCGGAACATTGCACTGGCCGATTTCATTGTCGCCCCAGGCAATTACTCTCCCGTCCTTCAGCGCCAGACTGTGGTATTCACCAGCGGCAATCTGAATTACCCCGCTTTGGGCTTCCGCCGGAACATTACACTGGCCGTTCGCATTGTTGCCCCAGGCAATTACTCTCCCGTCCTTCAGCGCCAGGCTGTGGAAGCCGCCGCAGCTAATTTCAACCACACCGCCGTGGGCTTCCGCCGGAAAATCGCATTGGCCGTTCGCATTATTGCCCCAGGCGATAACTTTCCCCTCCTTCAGGGCCAGACCATGAGATCCGCCGCCGGCAATCCGGATCACCCCGCCTTGGGCTTCCGCCGGAACATTGCACTGCCCGTTTGCATTGTTGCCCCAGGCAATCAACCTTCCGCTGAGGATCGCCGCTACTGTTGCGGTCACACTCGCCGCCGCATTCCAGTTGGCATTACCAGACTGATCGGCCAGGATCTTTACCGATCCCTCGCCGGTAAAGCCCAGTTGCGTTCCATCCCTGATCACACCCGGACCGGAGCCGATCGCAAACGTCACCGGCAAGCCTGACCCTGCGGCTGCCGATAACGTCACAACGCTCGAAACCGCCTGATCCGGAATCGCCGGGAATGCAATCGCTTGATTCGCTTTGGCAACCGCGAGCCTGCCGCCGACGGTCCCCGTATATTTAGCCGCGTCGATCGTCCCGATAACCGCATAATTGCCCGCATCGACCGGCGCTATGGCGCTCCCGTCATATGTGATGCGTACGGTCAAGCCGGTCGGGACGGTGGCGCCGGTTACAATTCGGGCGGCGCCATTATACGTCTGGCTCAAATTATTGAGCGTGACACTGGCCGGAGCCTTGGTGACATTGAACCGGTTGGTCGCATTCGGCGCCGGATTCCAGTTGGCGTTCCCCGCCTGCAAAGCCAGGATGGAGACCAATCCCGCCCCCGTGAAAGTCAGATCGGTTAGCCCGGTTATCTGGGCCAAAGCGTTGCCGGGCGCAAAAGCAACCGGGAGTCCGGACGAGGCCATCGCGCAAAGGCCGACCACGCCAGTGGCAACTTGGTCGGGAATCGCCGGAAACGTGATGACCTGATCGGCTTTCTTCACGCTCAGCGTTCCTTGCGCCGATCCCTGATATATGCCTGAATTGACCACTCCCATTACCGCATACTTTCCGGCTGCCGTCGGCGCAAGGCTGCTTTCATTATACGTGATGGATATCGACAATCCGCCGGGCAACGTCGTTGCGCCCACCACTCGTGGCGTTCCATCGTAAGTCTGGTTCAAATTCGTCAACGTCACTACGGCTGTCACCATACCCACGTTAAACGTGTTGGTCACCGGCACCGAGGCATTCCAGTTCGCGTCCCCGGCCTGTGCGGCCTTCACCTTCACCACCCCTGAATTCGTAAACGTCAGGGTTCCTCCGCGAATAACTCCCGGACCGGAAATCACCGTAAAGTCTGTCACCGGCAGCCCGGAACTGGACTGCGCCGCCAACCCAACGACGCTGGTCACGATAAAGGCCGATCCATTTGCCGGCGTGAAGTTCTTAATCTCCTGGTTGGCCTTGTTGACTGCCAGCGTCGCCACCAGATATTGAGGGCTGTTGGTCGTACCCACCGCAAAGATCGCATTTGTGGCCACATACACGCCGACATCCAGTCCGGCGCTGCTGACCGTGCCCGTCATGACTTGGCTAGCTCCGGACGCCAATTGACCGGTCGCCGGCGCAATCGTGAACCAGCCGGCGCCCGATCCGTAGCTCACCTTGTTGCTATAAGCAACTTCCCCTTGTCCGGGATTGGTCAGCACCAGTGTCTGGTTGGAAGAGGCCAAACAGCCATAGGTCATCGCATAGGACAAGGCCGGCTTGCTTAACCCTATGGACACCACAGGCAATACATTAAACCTATTGGTAACGTTCGGCGCGGCAGCCCAATTCGTATCGCCGGCCTGGCTGGCCACAATGCTGACCGTGCCGGATCCGGTAAAGGACAAATTGGTTCCGCCCATGAGGATCGCCGGTCCGCCGCCGAGCGTAAATGAAACCGCGAGCCCGGAAGATGCCGTTGCATACAAGCCCAGCTTATTGGTGACCACCTGATCCGGTATGGCCGGGAATGTAATGGCATGTTCCACCAGGACTCCGCTGAGATGGCTGACGACAACCTCGCCGGAATCCAGGCTGAGGTAAATATAGCCGATTTCATACGGGGCAATTGGTATAGTGAATCTGAATACCGAGGGCGTCGCGGACACGTTAAAAGTCCCCCCTGTTTTTGTCATTGAAGACTTGAAGGCCGCATCGTTGGTTGGCGGCCGCAGGCAGGTTTTGGTCCACAATTTCACGCGGCCCGTTCCTGAAGCGTGCAGTTCGCAGACCAATCCCCCGGGAATATCCAACTTGGGAAGCTGGAGATACGAATAAATCGTGCCTATTTTAAGACGCAACCGGGCGGGCCGGGGCCCGTCATCGAGCGCCTCGCTCTCCGACGAGCTCACGCCCCAGGATCTGAACCACAAATCGCCTATCACCCCCGTATTGTCACTGGTTTTTGCCACCAGTTCGGAGAAGTTGCCGTTTTTGATTATATTATCGCCGAATACGGCTTGCCTGAATTCCGTCACGCGGCCAGGATAATTGCCATCCAGCGAATTGGTTTCCGAGGCCTTCGGCGGCTGCAGGTTGTGGACAGCGCGCAAAGCGTTTATCCCCCATACCTTGCCCGGCGACACGCTCCCGTTCATCGGCGCCAAAGGCAGCCGGATTTCATAAATAAAACGGTCATCGAGTTTAGCCACGGCAACTTCGGCCTGCGAGTTATAGGCAAGGTCCGTACTCAGTCCGCTAATCTTCGCATCGTAGAGCACGCCCAGGGTGTTGACCCCGATATGGTAGAAGGCGTCCCCGCCTTCGGGCGGCGCAAGCTGCAACTCGATGTGGTCATCGCCCCAGAGCTCCTGTCCGTCGCGCCGGGTCATATTGGCGACTTCGGAACTCGCGGCCTTGTCGTTCAAGGCCACAAACCCGACATACAGGTTGGTTTCGTCGTAGGCCATGCGGAAATTGTTGGTTTGCGCGGAAGGCAGGTTCGATCCCATGATGAAGAATCCCGCCTTCGGTCTGGCAGACAGCCAGGTCGGCTCCGCCAGGTCCCCATCGATTACGAGGGGCTCCCGGACACGCTCCGGGATAATCTGTTTTTCGGCGGAAAACTGGTTTTCCATTTCATCGGCACCCGCTTTCCAGAACATGTCCAGGAACTGTTCGTCCACGCCGATGCGCTCCAGGACCAGCGCGTTACCCGCGGCCAGCGTTTTTGCCTCTGCAATGTATCCCCTCAGTTCCTTTTCCGCGCCTGGCACGGTCAGCGCATAAGCCGTACGTTGCGGGCCTCCATAGTACGCGTGGCCCGGGGCGCTTTCCCACAACTGCATGCGCAACGCATGATAGGATTTCATGGGCGCCTCCGCGGCGCCGTAATAGAGCCCGTAGGCTTCGTCCATAGCTGTTTCCGTGTCCAATTCCTTATTCCAATGCAGCTTGGCGCTGAGATAAAGGGCAGGCCAGTGGGTTTGCCAGTTGTATTGAGTCTCGGGACTTGTATCTATGATGATCGTGCCATTCAAGGGCGTGACGGGATCCATGAACCCTTCAACCCCCAGCGCCGCCAGGTCCTTGATGTCGCGGGGTATGGTTTTATAGAGCGGCGCATAGGCAATGTCGGAGCTTTCAACGTATTCATAGGTGTAAAGGCGCGGACACATTTTCAATACTGCCAGCAAGTCCTCAAGGCATGTCTTGTTGCGCATGCAGGTCGAATCCGTTAAACCGTGCGCATAGCAACGGGCATGCGGCCAGCAAGTGCAGTAAAAACCCCGCACGTTCTTGCCCTGGTACCGAATGGTCGGATCATCGGGAGCCACGGCATAATCGATATAAAATGCAACATCGATCCGCGCGTCGGGATTGCGCGCCAGGATATGGTCAACCACCCGGGAAAAGAACCGGTGATACAGGTTGGCAACCTTGAAAACGCCGTTCACCGTTCCCATCGTCATACATTCCTCGCATTGGCACCAGGTGCCACGGCTATCGTCTGACATAATTGAGAGAACGTTGTTTGAGTTCGCGTTGCACCAGTTCAGGCCATAATCGGCCACCAGGTTAAACACATTCGTGTTGGCCAGACAGCGCTGCAGGAGCGCCCCATTCGTGCGCACACCGCCGATCAGCGGAAAATATTCAGGATTGCTCGCGAATAGATTCGTTGGACACGCCTTTTTGAACAGCGAATGCCCGCCCGTTCTGGGCAATGCGTTGATCGCCTGGTTGAGATACGCGGATTTGGCATCCGTGCAGGTATTGGTGGGATTGAACCAGCGCAAAGTCGGCACTTCCCAGTTTTGCATTTTGTGCCGCGCGCACCAGATCACGGAGTCGTAGAAATTATAGGAAGCGCTGTCAAATTGCGGAACCCTGGAGGCCATGGCGGGCTCTTGAAAATCATCAATGGCCGGCAGGGTGATGGTTGACAGCGAGGGGCAATGCTCCCCCAATGCGCCCGGATAAAACCAGCGGACTCCCAGGTAAGTTTCCAGGAGGGTGTAAGTCCCGTACAACGCGCCAATCGGTTTCTTGCCGACGACAAACAGGTTGGCGCCGTCGCTCTTGATGTAAAAGGACTCGTCGCTCTTGGCGGCGGCCAGCCGATCCCTAACCGTTTGCGGGACATTCGTCAGATCGTCCAGCGCGCCGATAACAATGCCGGCGGACGTACTTGCATTCGTCACCGGCAACGTCGCGCCGGACATCTTTTTAATATAAGCGGCCAATTCCTCGGCGGCGAATTGCGCACTTGGCGAGGCTGTGGCGGACAAAACGATGGAGCCGCACGGGGTGCCATCGCACACCACATCGCCTCCGCTGGCCGACACGCACATCATGGCCGTTGCTGCGACCACCCATAAGAACCGTATCTTAAGTCTGCTCATTTTTACAGCCCAAATCGGTGTGGAAATATGTGGAGAACGGCATGGCCCGGCACCTACTCCACTTAATTTCATTGTACTCGTCAAAGGGGAAACATGTCAAAGAAAACAATCCTTGTTTACGAACGCCATGCGCAATAAAATAAGTTTTTTCGGGCGAACGCCGCTGTTTGACACTTTCAAGCCTGGCCGGACCGCAGAATCAGCGCATCGCAAGCCAAACCGCTGAGGAACGCCCCGCCTGCGGGAATGAAATTGTGGATTGCGGTACAGGGGGGGATTGCGGTACACGCTTGACAACCCTAGGGGCCATCCTTCATATTAAGCCACACCAAGGGAACAGGATTGTTCGCCGCCTCGTATCCGGGATTGCTCCGGCATCAGTTCTTCGATCCCTGGTTACATGGGCCGTTAACTCAGTGGAAGAGTGCTATCCTCACACGGTAGAAGTCGCAGGTTCAAGCCCTGCACGGCCCACCACGCTTAATCTATCTGCTTGCACAAACTTACACAGCCAGGCGTTTCCAGAGCTTCAAGCGCATTTTCAACGTGGACAAATTTTGTCGTCGTTTTGAGCGCCAAACCGCGCCGCCAAGCGGTCCATGAAGGTTCGCGGATACTCGCCCTTATTCCACCGTCCGGCATCAGGTCTCCGCCAGGGCCTCCCCGACTTTGGAAGCCAAATCCGTCATCGAAAACGGTTTCTGGATGAAATGGTAGTTTCTTTCCATAATACCCTGGCGGGAGATGATATCCGCCGTGAAGCCGGACATGAACAGGCACTTGAGGTTCGGATAGCGCACCTTCAACCGACCGGCCAGCTCGCTGCCGTTCATCCCCGGCATAACGACATCGGTCAGCAGCAGTTGAATCTGGTCGGCATGTTCGTCTGCAATGCGCAGAGCATCTTCCGGCGTGCCGACCGCCAGCACGTTATAGCCCAATCGCCGCAACATCTGGTCACACATGCCAAGCAGGGACAAGTCGTCCTCGACCAACAACAGCTTTGCGTTTCCCCGGACAGGTGACTTCGTTGAGTCTTCCGCCACCGCCGTCGTATCGCTGCCGATATACCGTGGCAGGTAGATGTGCAAGGTCGCCCCCATTCCCGGCTCGCTGTAAACGCTGATATGGCCATGGTTCTGCTGGACAATGCCGTACACCGTGGCCAGCCCCAACCCGGTGCCCTTCCCTACCGCCTTGGTTGTAAAAAAAGGCTCGAAGATCTTGTCCTGCGTTTCCTTGTCGATGCCGCAACCGGTGTCGCTGACCGTCAGCAACACGTAATCGCCAAGCAAAACCCCGTCATGCCGCGCCGCATGAAGCTCGTCCACATGGACGTTCTCCGTCGCGATTTGCACCGTGCCGGTGCCGACAATGACATCGCGCGCATTGACGCACAGGTTGACCAGAATCTGGTCAATCTGGATGGGGTCCATCCTGATTAACCACAGACCCGCGCGGGGTGTCCAGACCATCTCGATATCTTCGCCAATGAGGCGCTTCAACATCTTGAGCATCCCGGCCACGGTGGCGTTCAGATCCATCGTCCGGGGAGTGATCGTCTGCTTGCGGGCAAAGCCGAGCAACTGGCGGGTAAGATCGGCGGCGCGCCGGCCGGCGTTTTGGATCTCTTCAAGTTCAGGGCGCACGGGGCTGTCCAACGGCATCCGGTTCATGGACAGTTCCACATTGCCCAGGATGATCTGCAGGATGTTGTTGAAGTCGTGGGCCACCCCGCCGGCCAACCGGCCCACCGATTCCATCTTATGGGCCTGCTGAAGTTCGGTTTCGAGCTTGGCCTTCTCCACCTCCGCCCGCTTGCGCGCGGTAATATCTTCAAATACGACGCAAAAACGGTCATTGGTATTCCACGGACGATAGACGTTGCAGTGATAGAATTTCTTCGTAGGATCGTGATACATGTCGAACGTCTGGAAAACTCCGGTAACCGCCACCTCGCCGTAGCGTTTGATCCATTCCGGCTCGGTCGCGGGCCACACCTCATGAATCGTTTTGCAGATAACTTCCTTGGTTCGCACGCCGGTTATGCGCTCGAAGGCGTCATTAATGAAAAGAAACCGGCAATCGACGAAATGGCCCGCGGCATCGAAAATCGACTCATATATGGCGAAGGCGTTGATCATGCTCCCCAGGAGCTGGCGCTGGTTCTTTTCGCTTTCGCGCAAAGCATCGTCCGCTCTCTTCAATTCTTTATACGTCGTCTCCAGGTCGGCAATCCTTTTCTTCTCCACGGCGGCCTCGGCGGCGACGGCCGCGAGTTCCTTTTCTTTCTCCGCCGCACGCTTGAACTCCGTAATGTCCCGCAGCACGGCAACGACATACATGGGCCGACCCTCGGCATCTTTCAGCAACGAACACCTGATGCTCACCGGAATTTCCCTGCCGTCCCCGGCAATAATCGCTATTTCCAATGGTCCGGCTTCCCCGGTCTCCATGACCTTACCCGGCAACGTGGCGAACTTTTCGAAATCGCCCGGCCGGATAAAGCTGAAAAGCTCATCGAACTTTTTCCCAATGACGGTTTGGGCTTTTCGGCCAAACATGCTTTCCTGGGCCGGATTGGCAAACATTATCAGGCCATCGAGGTCGATGACGAACAGCGGATCTAGCATGGCGTCAATAATTGCGGCCTTCTCCATGCGCGCGCGCACCTGCTCTTCGTCCTGCAGCTTCTGGTGAATCCGATTTACAAACTCGACAATATCGTTCAGTTCCTCCGCTTTATCGTGAATATCCGACGCCTTTACATGTCCTGTGGCAAGGTCCTCGACATATTCCCGCAAGCTAATGATCGATCGCGTAATTTTAATCAGGATCATATACCCCGCCAGCGACAGCAGCAGGCTGAAAAGGAAAACCAGGAAGATGCTTTCGCTGGTCGTTATGTTCGGGATCAGATACATGACCAGGAAATAGGAAAGCGACATCATCGGCAAAATCGTCATCAAAACATAGGCAATCGACAGTTGACACCTCAAGCTCTGCGAGGTTATCGACAGTTTGCCCGAAAGTTTCTTGGTTTTTGCTTCGGTTGCCATTGTCCATTCCTTTCGTTCACCGCCAAGTCCGTAACACCATTAGCCAGGAGGTTGTCCATTTTTATGCGTTCTTCCCCGACCTGCGTTCGATTAAACAGCTTTTCATGCTGCAACGCAACCACTTCCGTCTTGCCCTGTTCTGACAGACACCGGCCGACGCCACGGGACCATAGCTCTGGAATGCCTGCATCAAACCGATTTGTTCTGCTTGAGCAGGTCCCGGATTTCGGCCAGAAGTTTCTCTTCCGCTGAAGGCTCCGGCGGCGGAGGGGAAGGCGTCGCCAATTTAGCCTCTTCAATGCGGCGCATGGCGTTGATGCCCTTCACCATCAGAAAAATGGCCAACGCCACAATAATGAAATAGATAATCGTGTTGATGAAAACGCCATAGTTCAAGGTCACGACCCCGGCGGCCTTGGCCGCCGCAAGCGAAGGATATGAGCCTTCGCCCAACACCACGAAAAGATTGGAAAAATCGACATTGCCCAGCAGTTTCCCGATAGGCGGCATCATAATATCCGCTACCAGCGAGGAAACGATTTTACCGAATGCGCCCCCGATGATTACGCCGATGGCCATATCCAGCACGTTACCGCGCATCGCAAACTGCTTGAATTCCTTAATCCAGCTCATTTCGCCCTACCAGTCAAATTACAATCGGCATTTTTACGGCTTTCGCGCCTGCCGTCCTGAGAAATTCACTTCGCCTTGACCTGGCCCATCCGGCGGCGCCACTCAGGTCTCGCGCACAATGTCGGCGCCCAAGGCGCGCAGGCGATCCTCCACGCTCTCATATCCGCGCGCAATCACTTCGGCATTGTTGATCACGCTCGTCCCCTTGGCACAGAGCGCGGCAATCAGGAGCGCCATGCCGGCGCGAATGTCGGGACTGGAAACCGGAATGGCATGCAGGCTTGAGGGCCCGATCACCACCACGCGATGCGGGTCACACTGCACCAGCCGCGCGCCCATGTCAATGAGCCGGTCCACGAAATACATGCGGCTTTCGAACATTTTCTCGAAGAACAGCACCGTACCCTGCGCCTGCGTGCCGGCCACAATGGCCACGCTCATGAGATCGGACGGAAAATTCGGCCAGGGACCATCCTCAATCTTCGGCACGGCCAGGCCAAGCTCGGAATGCACGCGCGGTCGGCCCCGCGATACGAGCTTAAGCCCCGCCTCATCGAGCATCAAGGGCGTGCCGAGTGTCTGAAACGGATGCAGGATTGGGGCAAGATCATGCCGCAAAACCGGGGAAATCGTCAGGTCTCCTCCGGTAACCGCGGCGGCCGCCAGAAAACTGCCGATTTCAATGTGATCCGGCGCGACAGCATGAACGGCCCCATGCAAGCAATCCACGCCTTCCACGCCGACCAGGTTGGTGCCCAACCCGGTAATGCGCGCGCCCATTTTCATAAGCAGGCAACCCAGGTCCTGAACGTGCGGTTCGCAGGCCGCATTGAACAGGCTGGTCGCGCCCGGCGCCAAAACGGCGGCCATCAATATGTTTTCGGTCGCCGTGACGCTGGCCTCGTCGAGCAGGATATCGGTCCCGCGCAGGTTCCGCCGCCGGAAAGTAAAATGCTCGCCGCCGTTAATTTCAATCCCTAGCGCGCGCAGTCCCAAAAGGTGCGTATCGAGCCGCCGCCGGCCAATAACATCGCCGCCCGGCGGATAAATCACGGCGCGCCCATGCCGCGCCGCCATGGGGCCGGCGAATAAAATGGAGGACCGCACCTTGTGGCAGAGTTCGCGATTGAGGCGGCGCTTGCGAATGCCACGGGAGCACAAACGAACGGTGCGTTCCTTCTGGCTGACGCTGACGCCGAGTTCGGCCAGGATGGCCAGCATGGTGGCGACATCCTCGATCCGGGGCACATTGTGCAGCTCCAGCTCCTCATCGGTCAGAAGACAGGCGGCCAGCATCGGCAGGACGGCATTTTTATTGCCTGCCGGCTGGAACGCGCCGCCGATCTTGCGCCGACCATTGATGATGAATCGCGCCATGGTTAGTCCAGGCTTTTTCGCCAGGATCAACAGGATAGACCCGATTAAGAAAAATGGGAACGAGATCGCCTTGCAACGCCGGTTTTTTTATGCCGTGTTTTCTCAAGTGCCAAGGTCAAGCCTGTTAATCCTGCCAAATAATAACATTTACTTGCCGGCGATCATCTCACGGACAATCCGGACAATGTTTTCGGTCGTAAAGCCATATTCCTTTGCCAGCACCTTATAGGGCGCCGAGGCTCCAAAATGGCTGAGCCCGAATACGCGCCCCTTGGGACCCACATATTTTTCCCAGCCCATCGTCGCACCGGCCTCGATGGACAAGCGGCAACGGCAATAGGGCGGCAGAACCGCTTTTTTGACCTTGTCGGGCTGTTTCTCGAACAGCTCCCAGGACGGCATGCTCACCACCCTGACGTTGACGCCATCCTTGGCTACTTCGCGGGCGGCATCCAGCGCCAAGGACACTTCCGAACCCGTGGCTATCAGGATGATCTGCGGACGTCCGGGCGCACTCTGCCAAAGCACATAGGCGCCCTGCTCCAGCTTGTTCGCCTTCGGATATTGCGCGCGATCGAGCACCGGCAGATTCTGGCGAGTCAGCAGGATGGCGGTCGGGCCCTCCGTATTTTTCAAAGCGGCAATCCAGGCCGCGCCGGTCTCGGTCGGATCGGCCGGACGGATGACCGTCATGTTCGGCATGATCCTCAACGCCATCGTATGTTCCACCGGCTCGTGCGTCGGACCATCTTCGCCCACGTAAAAACTGTCGTGGGTCAGAACATAAATCACGGGCAGTTTCATGATGCAGGCCAGGCGGATCGAGGGCCGGAAATAATCTGAAAACACAAAGAAGGTGGCGCCATAACCGCGGAACCCGCCATGGAGCGCAATCCCGTTTAGCACTGCGCCCATCGCGTGTTCGCGAATGCCAAAATGAAAGTTGCGGCCCCGGAACGAATGCGTCTTAATGTCGCCCTCGCCATCCATGATCGTGCGGGTGCTGGGCGCCAGATCGGCGGAACCGCCCACAAGATACGGCAGGGCCTTGGCCAATTTCTGGATGACCGCGTGGGATGCATTGCGCGTAGCCACCGGCTTGGCCGGGTCGAATACCGGCAGACATTTTTCAAGGTCCGCTGGGAGCGCAAGCTTCTGGGCGGCATCCCAGGCGGCGGCCTTGTCCGGATGCTTGGCGCAATATTGCTTGAAGGCTGCCTGCCAGCGGGCCTCGATCGCCTGCAGTTCGCCGCCGCGCGCCGCAAAGAGCGCGCGCACTTCTTCCGGGACAAAAAAGTCCTGGTTCTCGGGCAGGCCCAAGGCCTTTTTGGTGGCCTTGACTTCCTCGGCGCCCAAAGGGGCGCCATGCGATTCGGACGAACCGGCCATGCGCGGACTGCCCTTGCCGATCGTCGTATGCCCGATAATCAGCGTCGGCCGCTGGGTCTCGGCCCGCGCCTTGGTAAGGGCTTCGTCGATGGCCACAACATCGTGGCCATCCACTTCCAATACATTCCAATGATAGCTCTCGAAACGCTTGCGGACATCGTCGGTATAGGTCAGGTCCGTGGAGCCTTCAATCGTGATCCGGTTGCTGTCGTAGAACAAAATAAGCTTGTTAAGTCCCAAGTGGCCCGCCAGTGAAAACGCCTCGTGGGAAATTCCTTCCATGAGGTCGCCGTCGCTGCAAATGCCGTAAGTGATGTGGTCGACAATCGTCTCGCCGGGCGCATTGAAGCGCTCGGCCAGCATGGCTTCCGCCAAGGCCAGCCCCACCGCGTTGCCGCAACCCTGGCCCAGCGGGCCGGTGCTCGTTTCAACACCCGGAGTCACGCCGTGCTCCGGATGGCCCGGAGTGCGGCTACCCCACTGCCGGAACAGCTTGAGCTCGTCAAGTTTAAGATCGTATCCGGAAAGATGCAACAGGCTGTAGAGGAGCATACAACCGTGCCCCGGCGAAAGGACAAAGCGGTCGCGATCGGCCCAGCCCGGATTGGCGGCGCAGAATTTCAGGTGTTTCAAGAAAAGAACGGCGGCAAAATCGGCCGTGCCCATGGGCATCCCCGGATGTCCGCTATTGGCCTTTTGGACGCCGTCCATGGCCAGACCGCGAATCGTATTGGCAACCAAGTTAAGGTTCATTTTATCTCCTCTAATTTTTGATGGGATCGTTAAAAAAACACCGATTTCTCAAAATCCGGTGGGCAGAATACCGAATCGGAAATCAGGAATCCAGAACGAAATACCCACGAATGCGGCTGCCGCGCGGGCGGCATAATCCAGGCGCCGGAATCCTTGCCGGAAATGCAGCATCCGCCAGGCGGCGGATTGGCGGAAAAGAGCGCCCATCGCCCTTTGCGCCATAAACATTACTCCACAAGAAACTTGTCAGTCGGGAGGGAAACTGATAATGTCCGATCGTTTTTTCACTCCTTCGGGCAAAGATTGTTGGCATCCATATCTCATCATGAAAATATTAATCGTCAACGCAGGCAGTTCGTCGGTCAAATTCACGCTTTACGAGAGTGTCGGCGAAAAATTGCTGGCCAAGGGCCTCATCGAACGGATCAATGCGCCGGACACTCAACTGAAGTATTCCAATCACCGCGGCCAGAAACTGGAGAAGGAGATTTCGGCCAATTCCTCCGAGGCCGCCATCTCCGAGGCCTGCCTGGTGCTGATGGATAAACAAACCGGCGTAATCGGCAACCTGACCGAAATCGAGGGCATCGGACACCGTGTCGTGCACGGCGGGGCTACAATGAGCGGCGCGGTAAAGATTACGCCCGCCATCAAGCAGGTAATCCTGGATTGCTATTCGCTTGCGCCGCTGCACAACCCGCCCAATTACGAAGGCATCGAAGCGTGCGAACACCTCTTCCCGAACGTGCCGATGGTGGCCGTGTTCGACACCGCCTTTCACCAGACCATGCCGAACGCCGCCTATGCCTACGCCATCCCCAGGGACATCGCCGACAAGAACAAGATCCGGCGCTATGGGTTTCACGGCACCTCGCACCAGTTCGTGGCCGTCAAGTCCGCCGAAATCCTGGGCCGCAGTCTCGATTCGCTCAAACTCATCACGGCCCACCTGGGCAACGGCTGCAGCATCACGGCCATCAACCGCGGCAAGGTGGCGGATACCAGCATGGGCCTGACACCGCTGGAAGGCCTGGTGATGGGCACGCGTTGCGGCGATATCGATCCGGCCGTAGTTATTTTCCTGCTCCGCCTGGGCTACAGCCTTGACGAAGTTGACCGCCTGCTCAACAAGAAAAGCGGCTTGCTGGGACTGGCCGGCATCGGCAGCAACGACATGCGCGACATCCTGGAGGCCGTCGCAAACGGTTCCACGCCGGCCAAACTGGCTTTCGACGTGTTCGTGCACCGGATCGTGAAATACATCGGCGCTTATGCCGCCGTGTTGAACGGTTTCGATGCCTTGGTCTTCACGGCCGGCATCGGCGAAAACGTTCCGCTGGTGCGCGCCAGGGTTTGCGAGCAACTGACCTATTTGGGCATCCAGCTGGATCCGGCGCAGAACAAGGCCCATGCTTTGATAATTTCCAAGCCGGGAAGCGCTCCCGCCGTCATGGTCATTCCGACCAACGAGGAACTGATGATCGCGCGCGAGACGTTACGGATCTTGATGTCGTGATTGCATTTCACATTGAAAATCGGCCACCGAACAAACGAATTTATGCGCCGGCGCTAATTTCTCTTTTTTCATATTTCAGCGTTTCGTAAATGTTTGCAAAATACCAAGGAACCACCATCATGCCGGAAACCGTATTGGAACTAATTCGGAACAAAGCCAAAGCGCTCAACCGCAAGATTTGCCTGACGGAAAGCGACGATGTCCGCAACCTGCAGGCCGCCGCCAAACTGGTGCAAACGGGATATGCCCGCCCCATCCTGATCGGCGACGTCGAAGCCATCCGCAAACTGGCCGACGCCAACCGGATTGCCCTGGATGGCGTGGAGCTGGCCGACGTGCTCAAGCACCCGCGGCTCAACGATTATATCGCCAAACTCGTGGAATTGCGCAAGGCCAAGGGGCTTACCGAGGCCCAGGCGCGCGCCTGGATCAAGGATACCTGCGTTTTCGCGGCGGCCATGGTCTGCGTGGGCGACGCCCACGGATACGTTTCCGGCGGCGGCAATCCCAAGGGATACAACCACGATACCGCCGGCAAAACCCGCCCGGCGCTTCAACTCTTTAAGACCGCGCCCGGCATCAAAATCGCCTCGGCCTATTTCATCATGCAGTTGCGCGATCCGCGCTGGGGATTCAACGGCGCGCTGTTTTACGCCGATTGCGGTCTGAACATCAACCCCACGGCCGATCAGTTGGCCGAGATTGCCGTAACCACGGCGCGCACTTACCGGACGCTCACCGGCGACGAGCCGCGCGTCGGCATGATCAGTTGTTCCACAAAAGGATCCGCCAAGGACCCGAGCGTGGACAAAGTGATCGAGGCAACCGCCAAGGCCCAGAAACTGGCGCCGGAATTGAAAATCGACGGCGAATTTCAGTTCGATGCCGCAGTCATCCCCGAAGTGGCCGCCAAGAAAGCGCCGAATTCCGCCATCGCCGGCAAGTGCAATGTGCTCATCTTCCCGGACCTCAACTGCGGCAATACGATGTACAAAGCAACCGAGCGACTGGCCGGCGCCACCGCCATCGGCCCGCTGGTGCAGGGCTTGCGCCGCCCGTTCAACGATGTTTCGCGCGGCTGCTCCGCCGACGACATCGTGGATTGCGCCGCGGTCGCCGCGATCCATGAATGGTCGGCATGACAAATGCGGAATTAAGCCGATTCACTGGCGTTTCACAGGGACGCTTCGGACTGTAGACCGTAGACCGAAGGCTGCAGGTCGGAATCGAATAAATCCACGTTGGAAAAACCGGCACTGAGAATTATGAAGGGCTTTTCATAATCATCTCTTTTCTTGGTGTTTTCCTACGGTCTACGGCCCACGGCCCTCAGCCAGAGCATCCTGTGGGATGCTAATGAAGCCGAATTTTTATTGCCTGCGGCTCGATTCCGCATTTTTCATCCGGCATCCGGTTTCAGACGATCAGCATGCAGTCGCCGTAGCTGTAAAAACGGTAGCGCTCGCGAATCGCCTCCGCATAGGCGCGCAAGATCAGTTCGCGGCCGGCCAGGGCGCTGACCATCATCAGCAGGCTGGAGGCCGGCAGGTGAAAATTGGTCAACATCGCATCCACCACCTGGAACTCATAGGGCGGATAGATGAACAGGGCGCTGCGCCCTTGCGCCGCCGTTACCCCGCCATGTTCCGCCGCCACGGTTTCCAGCGTGCGCACAACGGTACTGCCCACCGCCACAACCCGGCCTTTGGCCCTGCGAGTTTCACGGATAAGCTGAGCCGTGACTTCCGGCACCGTGTAGCGCTCCGCATCCATGCGGTGCCGCTCCACCTCGGCAACGGTTACCGGCTTGAACGTGCCCGGCCCGACATGCAGCGTCACGGCAGAGCGGCGAACGCCCTGGCGCTCCAATGCGCTCAAAAGCTCCGCGGTAAAATGCAACCCGGCCGTCGGCGCAGCGACGGCGCCCGGGCAACGGGCATAAACCGTCTGGTAACGCTCGCGGTCCACCGGGCGCTCGGGAGCATCGGAGCGCGCGCGCCTGATATAGGGCGGCAGGGGTGGAACACCGGCGGCTTCAAGAATCTCCGGAAGTGGCCGCGCATGCCGGAGTTGGAGCGTGACGCGCCCTTCGTCCTTAACAACCAGGACTTCCGCCCGGACCAGCCCCCCGGCCAAGTCCAGCCTGGCGCCGGGCTTTGTATGCCGGGCACGCAAAAGGGCCTCCCAGGTTCCCGGCGCTGTTTCCTCGATCAAAAGAATTTCCACGCGCCCTCCCGTGCCAACCTTTTGGCCATACAGGCGGGCCGGAATGACACGCGTATCGTTCACCACCAGCAGGTCGCCCGAACACAGGAATGCCGGGAGATCCGCAACTCGCCGGTGATCGAATGTGCCCGTGTCGCGATGAATGACCATCATCCGGGCCTGGTCGCGTTCAGAAGCCGGTTGTTGGGCAATCAGTTCCGGCGGCAGGGAATAGTAAAAGTCTGCGGTTTTCATGGCAACGGCATGGGATTCAAAGCAAAACGTATTTCAGCCGCAGAAGGCCTGATCCTTCGATGGCGTGACGCTCTGAACGCGGATTTTGTCTCCTGGCGCTTGAAAATATTTGAAATATCGAAAAAACTGTTGACTTACCATAAACGGTTCGTTACCGTATGAGAAGTAAATAAAGGCGCTCGAAACATAATTACGATCACGGCAAAGGTTAGACACCCCAAACCGACCCTAAGGAGGAAACATCATGAATTGCATCTGGCGGCGAGTTTCGAAACGTGCATTCACCTTGGTGGAACTGCTGGTCGTTATCGCCATCATCGCCATTTTGGCCGGATTGCTCCTGCCAAACTTGGGCGATGTGCGTGAAAAGGCCCGCCGCGTCAACTGCCTTTCGAACCAAAACGGCATCTGGAAGACTATTTCGGCCTGGGGCCTTAATCCTTCCGACTCCTTCCGGCCGAACTTCCCGAGAAACAATCTGGTCAGCACTAACGGCGCCGTCACCCTGGAAGGCGGCATTACGCCGGAAATGTTCATCTGCCCCACGGCTTCCGGCGACTACGGCCTTAAGCCCGCCGGAACACTCGAAGAGATATCCACCATGAACAGTTCCTATAATTATTTTGCCGGACGCTCCTCATCCGACGGCGACAAAGTCATTCTATGCGACCAAAACGGGAACCCCGACGGCAAGGGCTCGCGGGCCAATGTTTCCGGACTTCCCGGCTCATCGGTAACCAACTGGGGCGGCAATCATCGCAAGGGATTAGTGCCACAGGGCGGCAACTTGGTAAAAGTGGCCGGGCAGGGAATGTGGGTAGCCACGACGAACGTATCGGGCGAGTCGGTCTATATAACCAACGCCATCGTAACCAACGCCTTCGGCGGGCTGGCCAACGTAACGAACATCTTGTATTTCTAACAAGTATCGGCAAGCGGGATTCAGACTCTATTTACCGGCGTCACGACCTCTTGGAGAGATTGTGACGCCGGTTTTTTCGTCATTGACAACCGAATCCGAGATGCTAATCTTACCCGCTTTGTGTAGCCGGGGCACACCCTGCGCCGCTTGAATTAAGCCCGTCCGCTGACGGACAACTTTATCGAATGCCGCCATGGAGCCCTTCGCCGATGTTCCGTGGGGCCAGTGCGGCTGCAAAAAAAAGCATAATACCGGTTTTGTCCGCCGATGGCGGAAAAATTTCTTAACGCAAAATTAATAGCGTAAACGCAAACAACCAAGGAGAAAACCCCATGCCAGCCAAAAAGCCCTCAAAGAAAATCAAAGCCAAGAAATATGTGTATTTGTTCGGACCCGGACGGAAGAACACCGAAGGCAACGCCGGCATGAAAAACCTGCTGGGCGGCAAGGGCGCCAACCTGGCGGAAATGTGCCTGCTGGGACTGCCCGTGCCCGCCGGCTTTGCCATCAGCACCGAGTGCTGCGTGGATTTCTTCAAAAATAAATCGAAGTTCCCCGCCAGCCTCAAAAAGGAAGTCACGGAAGCCTTGGCCAAGACCGAAAAGCTGATGGGCATGAAGTTCGGCGCCGCGCAGAATCCCCTGCTGGTCTCCTGCCGTTCCGGCGCGCGCAAATCCATGCCCGGCATGATGGAAACGGTCCTCAACGTGGGACTTTGCTCGCGCACCATCCCCGGCCTGATTGCCAAGACGCAAAACGAGCGGTTCGTTTATGACGCCTATCGGCGGCTGATCATGATGTATTCCGACGTCGTCATGGAAAAGTCCGAAGGCATCGAACCGGCCGAAGGCAAGGGCATCCGCAAGCAGTTGGACGAAATGCTCCACGCGGTCAAGCAGCAGAAAGGTTACAAATCCGACACCGACCTGACGGCCGAAGATCTCAAGACTCTGGCCGAAGAGTTCAAGAAACGCGTCCAGCAGGTGCTTGGCAAGCCGTTCCCCGATGACGCCATGGAACAATTGTGGGGCGGCATTGGCGCCGTATTCAAGAGCTGGAACGGCAAGCGCGCCATCTCTTATCGCCGGATCGAGGGTATTCCCGACGAATGGGGCACAGCCGTCAACGTCCAGGCCATGGTTTTCGGCAACATGGGCAACACCTCGGCTACCGGCGTCGCCTTCAGCCGCAATCCCGCCACCGGCGAGCATAAGTTTTACGGCGAATGGCTGATTAACGCCCAGGGCGAGGACGTCGTGGCCGGCATCCGCACCCCCAGTCCGCTGAACGAAGCCACCAAGAACGAACAGAACGCGCATTTGGACTCGCTTGAAAAAGCAATGCCGAAGCTGTATTGCGAACTCGACGCCATCCAGAAGAAACTGGAAAAGCATTATCACGACATGCAGGACATCGAGTTCACGATTCAGGACGGCAAACTCTACATGCTGCAATGCCGCGTGGGCAAACGCACGGGCACGGCGGCGCTGAACATGGCCATGGACATGGTGGCCGAGAAATTGATCCCCGAATCGGAAGCCGTCCTGCGGGTTTCGCCCGCCCAATTGGACGAACTGCTGCATCCGATCGTCAGCCCCGCCGCGGAGAAATCCGCCCAGGTGCTGGCCAAAGGCCTGCCGGCCGGTCCGGGCGGCGCCGTCGGTCAGATCGTGTTCACGGCGTCGGCCGCCGTGGAATGGCTGAAAGCCGGAAAGAAAGTCATCCTCGTTCGCGAGGAAACGAATCCGGAAGACGTGGAAGGCATGCAGGCCGCCGCTGGCATTCTGACGGCGCGGGGCGGCATGACCAGTCACGCGGCGCTCGTGGCGCGCGGCTGGGGCAAGTGCTGCATCGTCGGCGCCGCGGCTGTGCACGTTGACGTGGACGCCAAAACCATGACCGTCGCCGGTCAGACATTCAAGGAAGGCGATTGGGCCACGTTGAATGGGAGCCGGGGCTATGTCTATGCCGGCCAGCTGGCCATGATCGACGCCTCGGAAAATCCGCGTTTCCAGCACTTCATGAAGCTCGTGGACAAGTTCCGGACACTGGGCGTGCGCGCCAACGCCGACACGCCGGCCGATGCCCGGGTCGCCCGCGCCTTCGGGGCCGAAGGCATCGGGCTCTTCCGCACCGAGCATATGTTCTACGGCAAGGGCAGCGATCAGCCGCTCTTCCTCCTGCGCAAGATGATTCTGAGCAAGACGGTCGACGAACGCCGGAAAGCGCTCGCGGAGTTGTTCCCGTTCGTGAAGGCCTCAATCAAGGACACGCTGGAAGCCATGGAAGGACTGCCGGTCACCATCCGCCTGCTCGATCCGCCCCTGCACGAATTCGTGCCGCAGGGCGAGGAAAAACAGCGCGAACTGGCCAACAGCCTGGGCATCACGGTGGATGAAATCCAGAAGCGCGGCGATCAGTTGCACGAGTCCAACCCGATGATGGGGCACCGTGGGGTGCGCCTGGGTATCACCTATCCGGAAGTGACCGAAATGCAAGTGCGCGCCATCTTCGAAACTGCCGCGGAGCTCCTCAAGGCCGGCAAGAAGTGCAAGCCGGAAATCATGATACCGGTAACCTGCGACGTGCGCGAACTGCGCGACCAGAAATCGCTCTGCCTGAAGATCTATGACGAGGTGCTGGGCACGATGAACATCAACAGCATCCCCCACTCCTACGGCACAATGATCGAAATCCCGCGCGCCTGCCTTTTGGCCGACAAGATGGCCGAGGAAGCCGAGTTCTTCTCTTTCGGCACGAACGACCTGACCCAGATGGGCTTCGGGTTCAGCCGTGACGACATCGGCGGGTTCATGCAGGATTACATCGGGAAAAAGATCCTGGCGGCCGATCCCTTCCAAACGATTGACCAGGAAGGCATCGGGCAATTGGTGCAGATGGCCGTGCAGAAAGGGCGCAAGACGCGCAAGGACATGAAAATCGGCATTTGCGGCGAACAGGGCGGCGACCCGGCTTCGGTCGAGTTCTGCTTCAAGACGGGACTGACCTACGTGAGTTGCAGCCCGTTCCGCGTGCCGATTGCGCGGCTGGCGGCGGCCCAAGCGGCCATCAACGCCAAGCGCAAGAAATAAGCTCGATCAAGCCGACAAACGGCGCGCCGGTCCTGTTGCAGGATCCGGCGCGCCGTTTTTTTTGACGCGCACCCGCGGGCAAAGTCCGCATGCCGCAAAATGAACGGCCAAAATAATCGCTTTTTTTTGTTTTGAACTCCGGCCGGCTTGGTAAGATGTCGGCGATTTGTAAAGCTTGGCGCAAATTTTTATGACATCACCCGATTACTGGCAGCATTTAAGTCCGATCGTGTCCCTGTTGAACACGCTTCCGTTTGCCGGACTATTGCTGTTGATTGCCGTCCTGCCGCTGGTCTCCTCCATGGCCCACTGGTGGGAAAAGAATAGCAACAAATTGAAAGTCGCCGCGGTTTGTGCAGCCGGCGGCATACTCCTCTACCTGATTCCAACCGGCGATGCAGGCCAAATCGGAATAACCTACCTGGAATACGCCGCGTTCATCGCCATGTTGACGGCTTTGTTCGTCATTGCCGGCGGAATTCATATCAGCGGGGCATTTGCCGGCCTGCCCCATATCAACACGCTGTTCCTGGCCATCGGCGCGGTACTGGCCAGCATCCTGGGCACAACCGGCGCCAGCATGGTCCTGATTCGCCCGCTGCTCCGGGCCAACCGCCGGCGCGTGCACAAAACCCATGTAATTATTTTCTTCATTTTCATTGTCGGCAACTGCGGCGGCCTTCTGACGCCCCTGGGCGATCCGCCGCTCTACCTGGGATTTCTCCGCGGCGTCCCCTTCGACTGGACGTTGCGCTTGTGGCCCCAGTGGCTCCTGACCAACGGATTCATCCTTGCGCTTTTCTATCTGCTGGATGCCTGGCGTTTCCGTTCGCGCGAAGCGCACCTGCGGGAAACCCTGCTTGACGATATCAGGAATGCCGCCAAAAAAATCCATATCCAGGGTGGAATCAACATCCTGTTCCTGGCAGGAATCATGGCCACGATCCTCGCCTCGGGTTATTTTATCCATCCGTTGCTGGGTCGGTACGGTACCGAGCTGTTTGCCGAAACCGGCTCCAAGATTTTCCAGATCGCCTGTATGGGCCTCCTGACGCTCTGGTCGTATCGCCGGACACCCGCAAGCATTCACCGCGAAAACGAGTTTGTTTTCGCGCCGATCAAGGAGGTGGCCATCTTGTTTTTCGGCATCTTTGGCGCCATGCTTCCGGCTCTGGCGCTTTTGGAGGCCAAAAGCGCGGCATTATCCCTGCATGCGCCCTGGCATTTTTTCTGGATGAGCGGGGTCCTGAGCGGCTTTCTGGATAATGCGCCCACTTATCTTGTCTATGCCACCCTGGCCGCCAGTCAGAACCAGATCTCCGCCACGCATCTGGGCATGCTGGCCGAAAGTTTTCCGGCCTTGCTGGCCGCCGTCTCCTGCGGCGCGGTTTTCTTCGGCGCGCTCACCTATATCGGGAACGGCCCAAATTTCATGGTGAAATCCATCGCCGAACATGCCCGCGTCAAAATGCCGTCCTTTGGCGGCTATATGCTCTGGTCCGGCGTGATTCTCATCCCGATTTTCATCCTCCAAACCTTTGTTTTCTTCTGCGCCGGCGCGCGATAGCATTGTCCCGGTCGCCTCCGCGCTCCAGCATTGCCATCGCTTCGCGTTCCCCCGTTGCCATCCCGCTTTGCTATTGACAAGCGCCCCCCGGTATAATTAGATGCATCGTCCGTCAATTTTTCGATAACCTGGGAATCATGGCATGCATAAGATTTTGCACCGCGAACAGCTTTCCGGCGACGTCGTGCTCATGCGGCTGTCCGCGCCGCTGATCGCCGAAGAACGCAAACCCGGCCAATTCGTAATCATCCAGCTGGACACCAACTATGGCGAGCGCATCCCGCTGACCATCGCCGATGCCGACACCGAGGAAGGCTCGATCACCATCATTTTTCAGGTGGTCGGTCTGACCACCCATCGCCTGGCCGCCCTTAAGGAGGGCGAAGTTGTGCAAAATCTGGTCGGCCCGCTCGGGCGCCCGACCCATATCGAAAAATTCGGCTCGGTCATCTGCATCGGCGGCGGAATTGGCGTGGCGCCGCTTTACCCCATTGTCCAGGGCATGCGGCGCGCCGGCAACAAAGTGATTGTCATCATGGGCGCGCGCACCAAAAACCTGCTGATCCTCGAGGACCGCATGCGCGCCCTGGCCGATGACCTGATCGTCTGCACGGATGACGGCTCCGCCGGGCGCAAGGCGCTCGTCACCGCACCCCTCAAAGAACTGTGCGAGCGTACGCCAAAGCCGGATCTGGCTGTAGCCATCGGCCCGCCCATCATGATGAAATTCTGCGCGGAGACCACCCGTCCATTCGGCGTTGCCACAGTCGTGTCGCTCAACACGATTATGGTGGATGGCACCGGGATGTGCGGCGGATGCCGGGTAACCGTCGGCGGACAGACGCGCTTCGTCTGCGTGGACGGGCCGGAATTCGACGGCCATCAGGTGGATTTCGACAACATGATGAAGCGCCTGCGCTCTTATAAGAAGCAGGAAGAGGAATCCCACGCGCAATGCCGGCTGGATGCGGAAATCGCGAAACGGAAAGGAACCCACGCTTGAACGCGCATCCGACCAAGGAAACGCTGGCCGCCGAAGCCGCGCAATGCCTGAAGGCCATCGCCGCACGGACCGAACCGCTCAAGCCCAGGGACCGCCTGAAGATTCCCGTGCAGGCTATGCCGGCGCAGGATCCCGCTGTGCGCCGCAGCAACATCGAAGAAGTGGCCTGCGGCTATTCTCCGGAGCAGGCGCGCCTGGAGGCCCTACGCTGTCTGCAATGCAAAAACGCGCCCTGTGTCGCCGGCTGTCCGGTGCGGATCGATATTCCCGCTTTCGTGCATGCCCTGGCCGAGGGCCGGGTCAAGGAGGCGATCGACATCATCAAGCGCAACAGCCTGCTCCCCTCGGTCTGCGGCCGCGTATGTCCCCAGGAAGTGCAATGCCAGGCGCCCTGCACGGTGGGCCGCACGCTCAAGGACGTCGGCCAGGCCGTGTCGATCGGACGCCTGGAGCGCTTCGCCGCCGACTGGGAACGCTCCCAGGGCGCCGCGGATATCCCGCCGGTCAAGCCCGCCACCGGCAAGAAAGTGGCCGTGATCGGGAGCGGGCCCGCCGGCATCACTGTGGCCGCCGACGTGCGGCGCGAAGGTCATGCCGTCACGCTGTTCGAGGCTTTTCACAAGCCCGGCGGCGTCATGGTGTACGGCATCCCCGAGTTCCGCCTGCCCAAGGTCATCGTCCAGAAGGAAATCGACACGCTCATGGCCATGGGCGTCAAGCTGGTCACCAATTTTGTGGTCGGGCGCACACGTTCGCTCCAGGCTTTGCTGGACAAGGACGGGTTCGACGCCATTTTCATCGGCACCGGCGCCGGCCTGCCGAAATTCATGAACATCGAGGGCGAAAACCTGGTGGGCGTATTCTCGGCCAACGAATATCTGACCCGCGCCAACCTGATGCGGGCCTACGATTTCGGCCGCGCCCATACTCCGATTTTCCGTTCGCACAAAGTGGCCGTCCTCGGCGGCGGCAACGTGGCCATGGATTCGGCGCGCATGGCGCTGCGCCTGGGCGCGGAAGAAGTGCACCTGGTTTATCGCCGCACGGAAGTGGAAATGCCTGCCCGGGTCGAGGAAGTGGCCCACGCCAAGGAAGAGGGCGTCGAGTTCCACATGCTCCAGAACGCCAAGCGCATCCTGGGCAACGAGCAAGGCTGCGTCACCGGCATGGAGTGCCTGAAATACCAACTCGGCGAACCGGACGCCTCGGGCCGGCGCCGGCCGGTGGAAATCAAAGGCAGCGAATTTATCATGCCGGTCGACACGGTAATCGTGGCTATCGGCAACGAATCCAATCCCCTGATCAAGCAAACCACGACCGGCCTGGAAACGGATAAATGGGGCCACATCATAGTGAATGCGGAAGGCAAGACATCTTTGGATCGCGTCTTTGCCGGGGGTGATATTGTGCTCGGTGCGGCCACGGTCATCCTGGCAATGGGCGAAGGACGCCGCGCCGCGGCAGCCATTAACCGGCTCCTGGCCAACGCATAAGTATTTTCACTCCGAACGATTTCGAGAATCAATCCCGATGGCCGCCCGCGGGCAGCCTGAAAGTAGAAGGAAGGCAAGCCATGACCAACATCTTGCATAGCGCCCAATCGTTGCGTTGCGAACATCTGGAAAACCCGATGGGCCTCGATGAAACCCGCCCGCGGCTTTCCTGGCAAATCGACGATCCCCGGCCCGGAGCGCGCCAAACTGCATACCAGATTGTCGCCGCCAGCCGACCGGATCTGCTGGACCGGAAACCGGATTTGTGGGACAGCGGCAAGGTAGCCGGCGATCAATGTTTGGATATCGTCTGGAACGGGCGCAAACTCAAATCGCGCCAGCGCGTTCTCTGGCGCGTCCGCGTCTGGGACCGCCAGGGCGCCGCATCCTCCTGGAGCACAACGGCCGCTTTCGAAATCGGCCTGCTCCAACCCGCGGACTGGAAGGCGCAATGGATCGGCCTCCCCTTGGCCGACAAGGAAACAAGCCAACCGTGCCCCTTCCTGCGCCGGCAATTCGAGCTGGATCGAAGCGTTGCCCAGGCCCGTCTCTTCGTTTCAGCCCGCGGCCTGTTCGAGATTTACCTCAATGGCCGGCGCGTCGGGCAGGATTATTTTACCCCGGGCTGGACCGACTATGCCAAGCGCATCCAATACCTGGCCTACGACGTCACCAATCAACTGCAGACCGGGACCAATGTCGCCGGCGCCATCCTGGGCGACGGCTGGTATGCCGGTTTTCTGGGCTGGGGCAAGAGCCACGGAGTATATGGCAACCAGTTATCCCTGCTCTTTCAACTGGAAATTGAATACGCCGACGGAACCAGGGCGATCGTCGCTGGCGGGCCGGAATGGAAAACGGCGTTCGGCCCTTTGCTGAAATCGGACATTTACAACGGTGAAACCTACGATGCGCGCCGCGAAATGGCGGGCTGGTCCGCGCCGGGATTCAACGACACCGCCTGGCAGCCGGCCACGCTCTTTGCCCCGCCCAAAGCAGACCTGACAGGCTGCCGGTCAAGGCCGGTGCGCCTGCAGGAGGAAATCCCCGTGCAGGTCCAGACCGAGCCGCGGTTCGGCGTTCACGTCTTCGACCTGGGCCAGAACATGGTAGGCTGGGCGCGGATCAAAGTCCGCGCGCCGGCGGGCCGGCAAGTGACGATCCGCTACGCCGAGATGCTCCATGCGGACGGCACGCTCTACACCGCCAACTTGCGCAAAGCCCAATGCACCGACCATTATATTTGCAAAGGCGGTGGCGAGGAAATTTATGAGCCGCGTTTCACCTTTCACGGCTTCCGCTATGTCGAACTGACCGGGCTGGTCGCCAAACCGGCGCCGGCCGACGTGACCGGCATTGTCCTGCACTCCGATATCCCGGCCACGGGCACATTCGAATGCTCCGCCCCGCTGGTCAACCGGCTGCAAAAGAATATTCTCTGGGGCCAGAAAGGAAACTTCCTGGATGTCCCCACCGACTGCCCCCAGCGCGACGAGCGTTTGGGCTGGACCGGCGACGCCCAGGTCTTCGCGCGCACCGCCTGTTTCAACCGCGACGTGGCGGCATTCTTCACCAAGTGGTGCCTGGATCTGGCGGATGCCCAGACTCCCGATGGCGCCTTTACGCACGTCACACCGGATATTTTGCATGGCAAGGAATTCGGCGCCGCCGCTTGGGCGGATGCCGGTGTGATCTGTCCTTGGACCATTTACCTCTGTTACGGCGACAAACGCATCCTGGAACGGCAATATGCCTCGATGACCCGCTGGGTCGCATGGCGCCTGAAACGCAGCCCGGACCTCATCAGCACCGACGCCTGTTTCGGCGACTGGCTGGCAATCGGCAGCCAGACCCCTCGCGATCTGATCGCCACAGCCTACTTTGCACATACCACGCTGATCGTGGCGCAAGCCGCCGCGATTATCGGACGACGGGACGATGCGCGCAAATACACCGCTCTCGCCCGGCGCATCAAGGCGGCGTTTAACCGCGAATTCGTCTCGCCCAACGGCCGGCTGGCCGGCGACACCCAGACCGCCTACCTGCTGGCGCTCGGGTTCGACCTGCTCGCGGGCAAACAGCAGGCTTACGCCATCGAACGTTTGGTCAAGGATATCGCAGAACACGATGTGCACTTGTCAACGGGCTTTGTCGGCACCCCCCTGCTGGCGCCGGTCCTTTCCCGTTTCGGCCACACGGATCTGGCTTATAAGCTTCTCCTCCAGACCACCTATCCTTCCTGGTTGTACACGGTCCTGCAGGGCGCAACGACCATGTGGGAACGCTGGAACAGCTACACCAAGGAACAGGGTTTCGGCGACGTCGCCATGAATTCGTTCAATCATTATGCTTACGGCGCGATCGGCGAGTGGCTTTACAACACCGTGGCCGGCATCGAGCTCGATCCGGCCCAGCCCGGCTACAAGCATATTATCTTCCAACCTCATCCCGGCGCCGGCCTGACTTTTGCGCGCGCCGAGCTGCTGACGCGTTACGGCAAAGCCGCCTGCGCGTGGAAAATGGACGGCAACCGCCTGACCGTGACCGTCACGGCGCCGCCGAACACTACGGCCACCGTGTTTTTGCCCGGCTACAAACCCAAAATAATCGGCGCCGGGACATACGAGTTCAGCAGCGCGCTGAAGACCGCGAAATAAGACTTGGCACGCGACTCCGGGATGCAACCCGCAGGCCGGATGGTCAGTTTTCCATGGAGCCGCGGCACGCAGCCGCCGTGTGTTTCATTGAGCCGGGATCGTTCCCACCTCACGGAAGCGGCTGGGCGTCAGGCGCATAATCCGCATAAAGGCCCGCGTAAAATGCGCCGGCACATTATAGCCCATTCTTGCGGCAACTTCTTTTTGAATCAGCCGCGTCTCCTTGAGCAACCTGCAGGCCTCCAGCATCTTTTGCCGCTGTAAATATTGATAGGGCGTTTGCGCCGTTTGCTGTTTGAATACCCGGCCCAAGTGTTCGCGGGATACGCCAAGGTGCGCGGCCAACAATTTGACATTATAGAACTGATATAGATGCTTGCGAACCAGCCGCCGTGTTTCCCGGACCAAGGCGAAGCCCGCATCGGAGTGGTCCAGGCGGACTTTGCTTTGCGAAAGAGCGGCAAACAGGGCGGCGATAATCCGCGCGCCCTCCGCCGGCGCAATGCTTATCTCATCCCGGTCATGTCTGCGCCAGGCCAAGATTTCCGGAATAAAACCCGCATCCGTCCTCAGCTGGAAAACCGGGCCGTAGCGGCGCACAAAGGCGCTGGTCATAGCCCGGGCCGCCAAGCCGACAAAAGACAGATAAACGAACTCCCAGGGTGCACGGCCATTTTCGGGATAATAATAGGACGTGAGCGGGTCGTTGATCGTGCAGAGAAAACCATGGCCGACGGGAAGCGTAAATTTCTTGCGGCCAACCTGGAACCGCCCTTCGCCCGCCAAGGTAAACTTGAAAATGCAATTGTGCTCCGAGGCGCGCAAGCAGCCTCGAAAATGATACGCCCGATCGACCTGGCGCTCGGCCACAATCGACTGCAATTGCGGAAACGATTCCATGGGCTGGACGGTCTGAAACTTGACCCCCCATAGAATCGCCGGCCGGCGCCCGCCGGCCGGCTGCCCGGCAAAATTACCGCCGCAGGGCGACTCCACAACAGGCATTCCGCCTTTTATTTTATTGGCCATACCTCCGTTCCGCATTGTCAATCACTTTTTGGTAATTAATATCAACTATTGGTCATTGCAATCAAGTATATTAGTGATATTTTTATTCTCCAGAAACGTAAACAGCAAGTTCGAATCGGTAATTATTGGCGATAGGCGCTTGGCTATCGATACGCGCAGCAACCAACCGAAAGGGACACGCACATGGCCAGAATAACTTTTATCGGAGCGGGCAGTTTCGGATTCACACGCGGGCTGGTAAAAGATCTGCTCACTTTTCCGCTCCTGCGGGATGCCACACTGGTGCTCATGGATATCGACCGCGAACGCCTGAGCATGATCCGCCAGGCCGTGGAGCGGATCATCCGCGAGGGCCACTACCCCGCCAAGGTTGTGGCCACGCTGGACAGGCGCGAGGCCCTGGCGGGCGCCGACGCCGTGATTTGCACAATCCTGGCCGGCGACGTGAACGTCTGGCAATATGACATCAAAATTCCGAAGCAGTTCGGGGTCGACACAAATGTCGGCGACACGCGCAGCGTTTCGGGCGTGTTCCGCGCCCTGCGCACGATCCCGGTCATGCTCTCGATTTGCCGCGACATTGAACAGGTGTGCCCGCGCGCCATTCTGCTCAATTATACCAACCCCATGGCCATGCTCTGCCGGGCCATGCAAAGTCAGACCAAGGTCCAGGTCACCGGTTTATGCCACAGTGTCCAAGGCACGGCCCAGATGCTTGCCAAGTGGATCGGCGCGCCCGCCGAGCAGATTGACTATGTCTGCGCCGGGATTAATCACCAGGCCTGGTATCTGAAATACGAGTGGAAGGGCCGCGACGCCTATCCGCTGATTCGCAAAGCCATCTTGAAGAATCCCAAAATCCGCAACGAGGAGCAGGTCCGCAACGAAATGTATTTGCAATTGGATTACTATGTGACCGAGTCGAGCGGCCACAATTCCGAATATTCCTGGTGGTTCCGTAAACGCCCGGACTTGATCAGGAAATACTGCACAAACGGCACCGGCTGGAACCCGGGGCGCTATGCTTATATTCTGAAAGAATATCAGAATCAAAAATCGAACTGGAAAGGCAAAATCCGCCAATGGCTGGATAATCCCCAGCCGCTGAACCTCACGCGCGGACTCGAATACGCCGCCTCCATTATCAACGCGCGCATGGGCGGCGAACCGTTTGCGTTCAACGGCAATGTGCCCAATACCGGACTCATCACCAACCTGCCGGCTAACGCCTGCGTGGAAGTTCCCGTTTTCGCGGACCGCCAGGGTTTCCGCCCGGTTTTTGTCGGCGCCCTGCCGCCGCAGCTCGCGGCATTGAACAATATCAGCGTCGCCGTCGAGGAAATGGCCGTGACCGCGGCCGTGACCGGCGATCCGCGCAAGGTTTTCCATGCGATCGCCTACGATCCGCTCTCGGCGGCGGTATTGTCCCTGGCCGAGATCAAGCGCATGGTCCAGGCCATGCTGAACAAGAACAAGGACTACCTGCCGCAGTTTAAACGCCTGCGCATCGATTAGCCCGCGAACGACACACCCGCGGCGAACCGTAACATGTTCCGGTCATAATCCTGATTTTGACGAAAGGAATATGCTTATGCCCATCACTCCCTGCCGTCCGCCTTGGAAGGGGACCATGACCGCCCGGGACCGATTCAACCGCCAGATGCACTATCAGTCGGTGGATCGCTGCTTCAATATGGAATTCGGTTACTGGGACGAAAACTTCCGGCAGTGGCCGCTGTTCGCGGACAACCACATCACGAACAATGCGGAAGCGAATATTTTTTTCAACTTCGACCGCATCGACGCCGTCGGCGGAATCTGGCTGAACCCGGTCTTTTCACCGGGCATCGTCTCCGAAACCGCCACCACCCGCATTCTGATGAACAGCGACGGACTGCTGGCCGAATCGCCCAAGGACGGACACGATACGATTCCACATTTCATCAAAGCCTCGATCACAACCCCGGACGACTGGAAACGCTGCAAAGCCGAGCGTCTGCGCCGGGACGATCCCGCCCGCAAAGTCGATCTGGCCGGGCTCAGGCAACTGCACCCCGCCAACCGGGATTATCCGCTGGGTGTTTCGTGCGGCTCGATGATCGGCAAGATTCGCGACATGTTGACTTTCGAGGGGCTGGCATACGCCACCTACGATTATCCCGAAATGGTTGAAGACATGGTTGAAACCTCGTGCGTGCTCGTCGAGGATTACCTGGACCAGGTCCTGCCGCACATGGATTTCGATTATGCCTGCGGCTGGGAGGATATCTGCTTCAAGAACGGGCCGATCGTCTCCGTCGATTTTTTTAAAAACGTGGTCATGCCCCGCTACAAGCGAATCGCCAAAAAGCTGCATGCCGCCGGCATCGACCTCTGGTATACCGACTGCGACGGGGACGTCAGGCCGATCCTGCCGTATTTCCTGGAAGGCGGCATCAATTGCCTGTTCCCCTTCGAAGTCAACGGCTGCGCGCACCCGGCGGAACTGCTCGACAAATTCGGCAGGGACCTCCGCATCATGGGCGGAGTGGACAAGATCGAGCTTGGCAAAGGCCCCAAAGCCATCCGCGCCTATCTGCAGACCCTCGCGCCGCTGGTGGAACGCGGCGGGTTCATTCCCTTCTGCGATCACCGCTGTCCGCCTAATGTCAAGCCGGACGATTACCTCTATTATCTCGATCTCAAGGAACAGATGTTTGGCGGGCAATAAGGTCCGATTGCCACCTGCGGCCAGACCATAAAGGCAATTTGGCTCCATCCTTTTCCGCGGTCAGATTCGATCGGATAAGCTGACTCAAAAGTCTTGCAGTCCTCATGCCATTTAGCCATAATACTCGAAATTAAAGCTATTTTTCACGCATTTGGTTCTCCGAAATCAGCGGGAGAAGATCATGCATATAAAAACATGCAGGCTGCGCGCAACAATGATCGGATTGCTCGTTTTGGGATGGACCGCATGGCTGGCGCCGGGCATGGCCCAGGAAGCGGCGCCGGCCGCCACTACGGAAACCAGCGCGGTTAGCGTAGAAACAGTCGCACCCACCGCCGAGACAACCACCACGGCGGGAACGGAAGTCCCCGCAACAGCGGACGCTCCGGCGACAGCGGACGCTCCGGCAACAGCGGAAGCTCCGGCAACAGCGGAAGCTCCCGCGACAGCGGACGCGACAAACGACCTGGCAGCCACATCGCCGGCTTCAACAGCCGCCACCAACCTGAGCGTTATAGGAAGCAACAGCCTGACGGCCGCAACGAATGCAGCGCCGGTCGATCCGCGCGCCGGCGATGCGCCCGGGTTATGGTTCGAAGCCGCCCTGAAACAGCGCGGCGAATATCCGGCATTTCTGGGCGTGCGCTTTGCCGAAGCCACGCGCGCCATCATCATCGAGATTCCAAACCGCAAGTTGAAGGTCGGCCAACCGCTGGTCTATCGCCTGTGGGTTTGCAACGACCTGCCACAGCCGATGGAATTCCGCCTGGAGCATGCCGTCCGCAAAGACGACCTGATCATCAGCCGGACAAATGCCGTGGGATTCCTGGTCAAGGGCTCGGAAGCGCGCCTGGTGGATCGTTTCCAGCAAAGCACCGATTCGCTGGCGCCGGGCACATATACGATTGATGCCACGCTCCGCGATCAAGCCGGCTCACTCCTGCATCAAATGAAGGACACCATCGAACTTGCGGCGCCCAAAGCGCCGTAAGGAATCGGCGGCGCCGCCAACATTGTTCGAGATGGAATGGCCATATGCTTAACAAAGCCTGGCTATGGTATCAAACCAGCGGTTGAGTCACGCCACGATCTGCATGCCGGGAATGGAGGCCGTCCTCCTCCTCGTCATTCTGACGATCTGTCTGCTTTTTCGCATGACGTGCACAGGCTTGGTCATTGCCTATATCTTCGCCTACCGCTGGGGATTGCTTTTCGGCGGCAAATATTTCGCCGCCGATCTCCGGGTCTACAACATTTTTTTATCGAGCTATATCGTCTTCGGGATCCTGGTGTTGACGCTGGCACTGATAGCCATGATGATGGCGACGCGCTCCGGCAGGCAGGACTAGGGCATTGCGAGCACGCGATTATTTGCCCTGCTGGCGGACCACGGCAAAAAAGCGGTCTTCATATTCCTCGAACAGCCCGTATCGGCGAAGTTTTGCGCCTAAGGACTTGACCAGCGCCGGATCGCGGGCGGCCATCAGAAAATGGCTTTCGATATCGTCACGCACCCCCTTGGGCACGCCGTTGGCATCCTCCCAGAGCCTTTGACGATTAAGGTCCCGGACATTGCGCGGAACGGACTGACGGATAACGTCCATCATGAATTTCAGCAGGCAGACATCCCAGGGATCGTCAACCCCCAGGATCACACCCGTCAGCGGATCTTTCTTTTCCTGAGCAGCCTTTGTCACCTGGTCAAGAATTTCCTTCACATTGCCGGAGATCACCTGTTCGCTGATTTCGGTTTTCTGCACTTTGAATCCATATTCCAGCACGCGCAGGTCCTTGGCATGCGCGCGCAGCCATTCGATATACTGGTTGGCCTGGTCGCCGAATCCTTCCAGCATTTCGCCGGCATAGCAGTTCGGCGTAATGATTTGCGGCTGATTCGATTGGATGGTGCCTTCCCGGACCCGGATGCGGTTGACGGAATCCATCAGTTCGCTCACCAGATGGTAATGCAGCCGCGTGGCGCCGAAAGTTTCCAGGTAATTGGTCGGCATCAACACCACTTCGGTGTTGTTCACCGCATACCAGAAATTGTGGGGTTTAATTTCCATGTCGATTCCAATTGTCTCCCTTCCGCGCCCCTTGTCAAGGCCGAAGCTCCAAAAACGCACCCCAAAAACATAATTCTTGATCGTAAATGCCCGACAGTCTATTCTGCCAACATGAAATCAGCGCTCAAGGCCCGCCCCGACTGGGACACGTACTTTATGGATATCGCCCACGTGGTCAAGCGCCGAAGCAACTGCAGCCGGCGCGACGTGGCCGCCATCATCGTCAAGGACCGGCGCATCATCTCCACGGGCTACAACGGCACGCCGAGCGGGATCGAAAATTGCTTCGAAGGCGGTTGCCCCCGTTGTGCCAGCAAAGCCCCCTCCGGCGAGCTTTTGGGCGAATGCATTTGTGCCCATGCCGAGGAAAACGCCATCATCCAGGCCGCCTGCTACGGCGTGGCCCTGCGAGGCGCCAGCCTGTACTGCACGGACAGCCCCTGCCTGCTCTGCGCCAAAATGATTGTGACTGCGGGAATTAAAGAAGTCGTCTTCGAATCGCCCTACCGGTTCGGCACGCAGGCCGCGCGCATGCTCAAAACCGCCGGCATCCGCTGTCGCCGTTATATGCGTTTACGCAAACAGGCCCGGTAAAAACAGCATTGATCGATGCAGGCGTTTCCCATATAAAATCGGCAAGCGGCTGGGGTTTGTTGGCATTGTCCGAATTCTGGTCTGTCCTTCGCAAAACACACCAAAAGGATATATCCCATGAATGCATCGAAATACACCGTCGGTCTGACTCTCGTCGCTTTCATTCTGGGCCAGGCCGCGCTGGCGCAAACGGCGCCAAACATCGCCTCCGCTCCGGCAGGCAGACCCACGGTGGTCGATGCCGGCGAGTATTATCCGGGCGAAGCGCTGGCAACGAACGAGATGCGCATCTCCTTCATGGGCACCTCCTTCTTGCCGCGCCTGACCCAGGCTGCCAACAGCGTCTTCGTCGAATGCGGCAACGGTGAAAGCTTCGTCTTCGACTGCGGTTCGGGCGTGATCGAAAAATATGTCGCCATGGGCATAGCCTACTCCCGTATGGACAAGATCTTTCTCACGCATCTGCACGGCGACCACATGAGCGACCTGATGTTTATTTATTGTTTCGGGCCTTCCACCGACCGCAAGACTCCCCTGCATGTCTGGGGTCCTTCCGGCGACAGCGCCGAGGAAGGCACCACCTATTTTTGCGACACCACCAAGGCCCTCACCCAGTGGCATCGCGAAAGCTTCAGCTTTCTCTCCACCGGATTGACCAACGGCCTGGACGGTTACGATCTTGTGGCCCACGAATGTCCCTATGAACTGGTAGGCAACTTGGTCTACAACACCAATGGCGTGCGGATCACGCATTTTCCGGCAATCCACGATCGGGATGGCGGCATCAGTTTCCGGCTGGAATGGCAGGGAATCTCGATGGTCTTTTCGGGCGATTCGCAGCCCAACACCTTCATGCTGAACCAGGCCACCAACCTGGACGTCCTGATTCACGAAGTAACCCTGCCCCCGGAAGTCTGGGCCGCCAAAAACAGCAGCGGACTCCCCCTCACCGACGCCCGCTTTCCTGCCGCAGTCGCCACGGCCAAGCTGATCCAGGATTGTTCGCACACGCCGGCCAAGGCCTTGGGTTACATGCTTAACCAACTTGCCCTGAGCAACGCCGCCCCGCGCCTGGCGGTGGCCACCCATTGCCAGTTCGAAGACGACACCACGAACACCATCATGACAGGTATCCGCTCCTGGTATTCGGGGCCGGTCACGCTCGTCTCGGATCTGCAAGTGCTCAATATTTCCACGGACAAGAGCCAGCCGATCCGCCAGCGGACGGCGATCGTTTCCAGCGATGCGTTTTATGCAGCAGCGAAAAATTATACAACCAACCAGCTTGCCTTGCCCAAATATACCAACAACCTGATGCAGCTGAGCGCCTGGCTTCAAGACCACATCATTCCCGAGGCGCTCTACACCAATCCGCCAGCCACCCTCGCCGCCGTTGCCGGCGCAGATCCGGGCCCCGCTGTCGTCGAGACCGATCAAACCTTCAACCTCGGCGAGGCGCCGGCAACGAACGAGATGCGGATATCGTTCATGGGCACTTCCGTTGTGCCGCGTCTCTCCCAAGCCGCCAACAGCGTCTTCGTCGAATGCGGCAACGGCGACAGTTTTATCTTCGACTGCGGCGCCGGTGTTGTCGAAAAATTTGTCGCCGCAGGCGTGGCCTATTCTCAAATGGACAAAATCCTGCTGACCCATATGCATGCCGATCACATGAGCGACCTGATGTTCATCTATTGTTTCGGACCTTCCACCGACCGTTTCACCCCGGTCTATGTATGGGGGCCGACGGGGCCCAGCACCAACGCGCCCCAGGGGCCGCATCCCGAAGAAGGCGTCGCCTATTTCTGCGAAACCACGCGCGCCATGTCCCAGTGGCACCGCGAAAGTTTCAGCTTCCTTTCCACCGGACTGATCGACGGCCAGGATGGATACGATATTGTGCCGTACGAGTGTCCGTACGAACAGATCGGCAACTTGGTCTACGATTCCAACGGGGTGCGGATTACGCATTTCCCGGCAATCCATGACCGGGATGGCGCAATCAGTTTCCGGCTGGATTGGCAGGGCCTCTCGATGGTCTTTTCCGGCGATACGCAGCCAAACAGGTTCATGCTTAACCAGGCCACCAACCTGGACGTGCTGATTCATGAAGTAACCTTGTCCCCGGAATTCTGGGCGGCAAAGAACACCGGCCGTAGTCCCGGCGATCCTATTTATGAACAAGCCTTGATAACGTCCAAAATGATCCAGGACTGTTCCCATACTCCCGCCAAGGCCTTAGGCTATATGCTCAATCAACTTGCCCTGAGCAACGCCGCCCCGCGCCTGGCGGTGGCCACCCATTGCCAGTTCGAAGAGGACACCACGAACGCCGTCATGACCGATATTCGCTCCTGGTATGCCGGCCCGGTCGCACTCGTCAAGGACCTGCAGGTCATCTCGGTTTCCACGGATAAAACCCAGCCGATTCGCCAGGGTATTGCCGCAGCTTCCAGCAACGCCTTTTATGCCCACAAGAAATATTACACCTCCGCGCAGCTGGCCGCGCCCAAATACACCAACAACCTGATGCAACTGAGCGGCTGGCTGTTGGACCACGTCATTCCCGCGCGTTTTTACTCCACGCTCTACGCCGATATCGACATGGATGGCGACGGCAAAATGGATCCCACGCTCTACAATCCCATGGCCGGCTCGTGGTCGGCGCTGCTTTCGGCCTTCGCCTACAGTGGCGCCTCGGCAGACCTGGGCGGGGCGGGATGGATCGCCGTCCCGGGCGACTATGACTGGGACCGCAAGATCGACCCGGCGGTCTACCAGCCATCCACGGGCTTGTGGATCGTCATGTTGTCAGGATCGGATTATGCCCAATATTCGGTTTCCCTGGGTGACGCTGATTGCATCCCGGTGCCCGGTGATTACGATGGCGACCGCAAGGCCGATCCGGCAGTTTATCTTGAGACCACCGGCGAATGGGCAGCCATGCTGTCGGGTTCCGACTACGCCATCGCCTGGGCCCAGTTCGGTGCGCCAAATGCGGGCCTGGTACCCTTGCCGCGCGACTACGACGGCGACGGTAAAATGGACCTCGCGCTTTATGATTCCCTAACCGGCGATTGGATGGTCATCCTGTCGTCCGGCAGTCCCGCTGTGGCCTGTGGTCTTGGCGGCCCGGGCTATATCCCCGTGCCGGGCGATTACGATGGCGACGGCAAGACCGATCCCGCCGTTTACCGGCAAGACTCGGGCACATGGACGGCGGCGCAGTCGGCCTATGGCTACACGCTGGCCTCAATGACCCTGGGAAGCGGATACACCCCCGTCCCGGGCGATTTCGACGGCGACCTTAAAACCGATATCGGCGTCTACGAGGCCGCTACCGGCAATTGGTACATCCTGCAGTCCGGCAGCGCCTGGTCCATGGTCTGGGCGAACTTCAGCGCACCAGGCGCCAGTCCGGTGTGGTTGCATCCGGCGCTCGATTAGGCGGAGCGCCAAAGGCTGCATCTGTGCATTTTAACCACGGAGGCGCCCCGCGAAGGTCGTTGGCGCGGCAGGGGCGCGCGCCCTGGCCGCCTGGCTAATCGCGCCGCCCATGCTTTGCCGGAGGCTGCGGCGCGGCTAGTCGCATTCACCGCGCCGCAGGCCGGAGCCCCTGGCCCGGCCGCATAAGTTTTCCATCCGTCAAGACGCCACATGCGCGGGCGATCCTTACCATCTCCCGGTATAATTATCAGAAATCGGTATTGACCGCGCCGCTTTGTGATGCTATAAAAGCACCAATGCAAAAGACTTTGACTATGTCGAAAGGGCCGGCACAACCGAACCGCAGCCTCGCGCACGGAGTGGCCTGTCTGCAGGCAATCGCCATGGCGCCCCACCCGCTGGGCAGCCGCGAAGTGGCTCGCGAGCTGCGCATGGAGCATACCCGCGTCAACCGCATGCTCGGCACCCTCGCGCAATTGGGGCTTGCCGAAAAAAATGCGGAACGGAAATACCAGCCCGGCCCGGCGATCCACGTCCTGGCGGCGCAAAGCCTCAAGGGCTCCCGGCTGCTGCTCAAAGCGCTTCCCCACCTGCGCAATCTTATGGACACCGGCTTGACCGTTGCGCTCGGCGTGCTCTGGAACCGCCACGTTTGCTACCTGTTCTATTGTCCGCACGGAATTCCCATCGAACTCGGCATCGGAGCGTGCGACCCCTATCCCGCCGCAAAGTCCAGCATCGGCCAGGTCCTGCTGGCCGGACTACCCGACGCGCAGGTCCGGCGTTTCCTCGGCGGACGGGCCGAGGACCTCCCTGCAGGCGGCTTGGCGGCCTTCCTGAGCACGTTGCGAGTGATCCGCAATAAGGGATATGCCCTTGTGCATAACGATCCGGAAAGCGCCACACTGGGCGTTCCGCTTGGCATGCCGCCGCTGGCCGGCGTGGCGCTGGCCGGACGCATCCAAGACCAAGACCTGCCCCGGCTCATCAGCCGGCTCAAACAGGCAACCGACGCCATCGATCGCTCGCTCGCACCGTGACCGGCAATTTTTGCAACGGCACCGCAATAAATAAAGAAAGGGCACAGCATGCCAGTAAACTCAGACACAAAACAAAACCAACCTTTGATAATCAGCGGCATTATCCCCAGCCTTTGCCTCAAGGCAGAGCTGGGACCGCCCCGATCGGAATGCGGCATCGGCGCGCTTATGGCCTGGGCGGATCGTCTTTGGGCGGTTTCCTATGTTTCCAGTCTCGGTGATTCAGGCCTAGGCACCGGATTCTACGAGATTGACGAGAACCTGCACATGGTCAAACGCGCCGAAAGCAAAACCGGCGTGTATGCCAACCGCTTTATCCATTACGCCTCAAATCAGCTCATCATCGGACCCCATGTCATCGATTCTTCGCGCAAGGTGCGCACCATCGAGGGGCTGAACATGCGTATCTGCGCCACCATGGCCCACCTCGCCGATCCGGAAAACATGGTCTACATGCTGGGCATGGAAGGCGAATTTTATGAAATGAACGTCCACACCCTGGCCTGCCGCTTCATCGCCGATTTGACCGAGGAACTGGACTTTCCCCTCAGCAATGGATTTCCCGGCAAACGGGCGGTCCATTTTAAGGCCGGCTACACCGGTTTCGGCCGCGTGGTGGTGGCCGATAATGCCTACGACAACAGCGAATTCACCGGGCAACGCCGGGCAGGCGTGCTGGCCGAGTGGGATGGAAAAAAATGGCGCATAATCGAACGCGCGCCCTTTGTCGAAGTCACCGGGCGCGGCAACAATGTGCCAATATTTGCCACGGGCTGGGACAAGGCCTCGGCCATCCTTTATGCCTACACCGACCAGGATAAAAAATGGACGCGTTATCGCCTGCCCAAGGGCAGCCATACGTTTGATCACATGTGGGCCACGGAATGGCCACGCATCCGGGAAACGGAACACGAGCGCTTCCTTATGGACTGCCACGGCCTTTTCTACGAACTGCCCCAGTGGACATACGGCAACCGCGTTATGGGCGTCAAACCCATCTCCTCCCATCTCTGGGTGCTGGGCGACTTTTGCACCTACCGGGGTATGTTGGTTTTGGGCGCTGATAACGGCAGCCCGGCGGGCTCACGCAACCCTTTTCATGGGGAACCTCAGTCCGGCCTCTGGTTCGGCAAGACCGATGACCTCTGGCAGTTCGGCAAACCAAGCGGTTGGGGCGGACCATGGTGCGCAACAAAAGTCACAAAAGGCGAACCTTCCGACCCTTACCTGATGACCGGCTTTGATAAAAAATCGCTGCACCTCACCCATTCGGCTCGACGACCGGTCCGTTTCACCGTCGAGGTTGACTTCCAGGGCGACGGCAGCTGGAAAACTTACGACACCTTCTCGGTGCCGGCGGGAGGCTATGTGCATCACGAATTTCCGGCGGCGTTCAGCGTCCAATGGATTCGCGTAATTCCCAGCCAGTCCTGCACAGCCACGGCCTGGTTTGTGTACACTTGAAAACACAATTCGCGTGATTCATCGGCTTCGGCCGGACATTTCAGCGCAAACACCGGTCAAAACAGGCGCGCGTGCGCCGCCACATTTCGTCGGACAGCACGTGCGCGGCGCCCTTTTCAATGTAGTACGAAAAGTTTGGCCGCGCTCCGGCGGCGGCATAGGCCCTGGCAATGGTTTTCACCGCCTGGCGCACTTCGCGGATCGGGCTGCCGCCGTCGAGTTCGCCGAAGTTCAGGTGCAGCGCGCGCGGGGCAATCAGCCCGGCGATATCCGGCGTATCGCCGAAGGCATACCAGCCCGGTATATAATTTGGAAAGCAGTGCAGGATCTTGGTTCGGTGGATGGCGGCGTAGGTGGGCAGGCAGCAGTTGCCGACCAGGCAACGCAGGCGCTTTTCCCATGGCCCAACCATGAATACATGCGTCGAGCCCAGGCTGTGGCCATAGCAACCGATCCGGTCGGCACGCACTTCGGGACGACTGACGAGATAGTCAATCGCGCGCCGCATGTCCAGGATGTTCTTCCACGCCATGCACTTGCCCACCACGACATAGCGCAGAAACTCGAAGCGCTCGAAGTTACCGCCTTCCAGCTTGCGCTCCGGGTCACGCCGGTCCTCGAAACAGAGCGCATCGGGGCAGAGCACGACATAGCCTTCGCGGGCAAGCGCGGCGCCGGTGTGGTGCATCGGATTGCCGGCCAGACCCGCCGGCTCGCTCTTGCCGAGATTCCACTCGCCATTGTGTTGATGCCAGACGGCAATCGCCGGCGCCGGATGCCGGGCATCGACGCCATCGGGAATCAGCAACAGGGCGGGAATGCGGTCGCCCGGCTCGGCCACGTATGACACCGGCTCGATGCGATAGCCCTCCCGGCGGATGACCTCGCCAGTGCGGCGCGGCTGGAGCGCCCCGGGCTCGGGCCACGGGCCGCCGAGACAGGCAAGCAGTTTTTTACGAAGTACGGCCGGCGTCATGCGCGGAATGTGTCAAAGGCTGATCGCGATGTCAAGCTTGCGGGGATCGAGTGCCCGGCTTATGCCCTGCGCATTGTTCCGGAAACATTGCCGACCAGTTTTGGCTTTGCCGCTTCAACGGATCAATATTTGATTTTGACAACACACCCATCATCGGGTGTAAGCTTAAGAGTATGCCAACGCCATTCCAGGAACGGGTTTATGCCGCGTTGCGCCTGATACCGCGCGGGCAGGTAACAACTTATAAACAGCTGGCCGCGTGGCTGGGCTGTCGCTCCTGCCGCGCCGTGGGCCAGGCCTTGAAACGCAATCCTTATGCCCCGCAAGTTCCCTGCCACCGCGTGATTGCCTCGGACCTGACACCGGGCGGTTTCATGGGCCGGCGCACGGGCCCCGCACTGCGCCGCAAACTCGAGCTGCTCGCGGAAGAAGGCGTCCGGTTCCAAGCCGGCAAGCTGGCCGAACCCGGCCGGGTTTTTGTCTTCGCGGCCAATGCGCTTAAGTAGCAGCGGATACAGCGCGGGTTTCCATCCTCAGGGCCCTTCGTTTCCACCTACGCCAAGGCACTTTAAAAAGCAAGGCCACATACAATTTTTATCCAGGATCATTATTCATAAATGTTCCTGCCGATGAACTCTTCCTGCCATTCGGGAGACAAAGCGACGAATTTAGCCGAAAACCCGCAGATACGGACAATCAGGTCTTGATGTTTTTCCGGATGGACACGGGCATCTAGCAGCTCATCCTTGTTGACACAGTTAAGTTGGAGCAATTGCAGCTTCAGTGTCGCGCACGTCCGTTCGAACTGATCGAGCACTTTGACATCAGCTCCATTTACAGGAAGGAGAATGTTCACAACGGAGTCACCGGAGCATTTTACGAGGTCAAGTGCCGCCACGCTGTTTATTGCCGAGGTGACCTGGTCAATGCGATGAAAACGCGAAGGATTAAGACTCTGTGACAGATAATCACCATCGCGGCGACCATCAGGCGTGGCTTTCATCTTTTCTCCCCAGAAACGGAACTCGCGATACACCCAATAGGCAAGATCAAAGGAGCCGCCGCGTTCGTTCTTGAGATCGCGTGTATTCGCATAAATGTCTTCATGAAGCCGTTGGGCCAGCGCATTGGATTCAGGTTGATTGTCGCCGAAATGCGGAGCCGTCAACACCTCGGCGCGCAGGGCTTCCTGTCCCTGCCAATTGTTTCTGACCGCAACCAGAAGTTCCGCCAGCGAATGACGTTTTAACTCGAAGCATAGCTTGCGGATTGCCAGCAATGCATCGACGATGTTCGCAAAACCGACCATAGAAAGCGTGCGCGGATTGTACCTCCCGCCTCCGGCGGTGAAGTCCTTGCGTTTCTTCAGGCAGTCCGACATGCAGGCGGAAAAGAACGGGGACGGGTTGATTTCAGCCCATACCACGCCATTACGCCCCTCCTGTTCGCACATCTCGCGGGCAAGCTTAATGATGTTGCCGAACATTCTACGATAGACCTCTTCAAAGGTTCCGGCGCCATCGAGTTTCTCAAGCGTAAGTCGGGCCTTGAGCTTTTCTTCCGGGTTGTCATGAATGGACGCTTCCAGAATGCGCGGCAGGCTGAAGTAGTTGACGGTGGCCATGTCCTCGGAGCTCTCGACCACGAGATCCCAGCAGCCCGTGCAAAGATAGCGGCGCGCGTCCTCGATCGTTTTCCCGGCTTTGAGCAATGCTGGGATTATGCAATCGTCGTTCAGGAGACTGTACACACTGCGTCCTGCGATAATATCCGCGTTTATGATTTCGAGGTATTCGGAACTCGAGTTTTTACTGAACCGGCAGTGCGGCTTGGGATAGATCAATTTGAGTTCGCGATAGGCTTTCAGGAACATCCGGGTGATGTCGTTGAAGACTTCGTTGCCCTGTTCATCGCAGCCACCCAGCGTCAATGTTATTTCCAGTTCATGGCCGGCTATGCCGCCATAGCCCACCACTTGTTTGTCTTTGTCGTAATGGCAGTCGCCAGGGAGCAGGAAGCGGCAAATTAGATCGTACGCATCCGCCTTGGTTAGACGCCCGGATTCGATATCCCCCCGGTAGAGTTCGGCAAGCATTGCGTCCGGGCGGCCCAGCGAATTTGCCGCCAGTCCTTCGAGCAGGCCGCTGACTTCGCGCAGAAACCACAGCGTATTCAGCCCCTCGTAGAAGGTTGCCGGCTTGCGCCAAGGGACTTCGCGTGCGGTTTTCGCAATCATCTCAAGGAAACGGCGAGAGGCTTCGTCGTCGACGCATTTCAGCATGCTTTCCGCAGTTTCCGCAAAACTTTTCGCGACTCTTTTCGCGGCAAGCAGCCCCTTCATCGCGCATTCGATAAAAGCGGTCTCCTCCTTGGTTTGGCACTGCTTCAATGTAGCTTCCGCTTGCGCGTATAGACCGCTCAAACCATACTTCAAGACATTCGAGAATGACGGACAATTATGACCCAAGTCTACATAGGGACCGCAAAGACAGTATCTCTGCCGCTGTCTTTCTATGAAAACGTCATATTCCCTAGGATTGAAATCGCGAAAAAGATGATAATTACGCATAAGAAGCCATTGGCCGGGATTGCGCTGCTGCTCCCATCCTCCATTCACTCCCACCTCGAAATAGAAAGGCGACTCCCTAAACACCTGCGGACGGAAGTTCTCCGCGATGACCCCATATTGCATCGATTTCAATTGAAAGACATTGAGCCCTGGATGCGCCTTGTCATACCCGTCCATAACATCAAAGAAAGGCCCGGATTGTTTGACACAACCGAAATCGTGTTCGACAGCGTATTTCCAGTCGCCAGCCAGGGGAAGCGGCTTGCTCGTTGGGTCGCCGGCTGGCGCAAAGAACATCTTATTCGCCGGCCCGGTCAAACCTCCGACATTGGCGAAGGAATAGGCGCGGACGGCGACCACATTGCGTCCGGCCTTCACCAAGCGGCCCGGGACGATATAGCGGCGCGGCTTATCACAAACGCTTTTGTCAAAGTCTTTGCCGGTAGCACCGACCTGCTCGCCATTGAAATAGGTGATGTCGGTTTTATCAATGGCACCGAGGTTTAGAGCCATATCCTTGCCCGCCCACTCGTCCGGGATATCGACCATCTTGCGGAACCAGAAAACGCCGCTAAACAGCAGACCCTTGGAAGTCCAAGCGTCCGGCAGGCTCATAGTTTTCCAGCGCGAGTCATCAAAGGAGTTGGAAGCCCAGCCTTTGCCCAGCGCCTCATTTCCCGGATCGGCCGGGAACTTGACCTCACTTTTTGCCTCTTCTTTGGAATAAAAAGCCCTCAATTCATCGCGCAACTTTGCAATGCTCATTATCATGACCTCAAAAGATTGCTTCTATATCCGGGACTTGATAAGGATTCAACCAACGCAAGGCAACTTCCATTTGACGAATCAATTTCATCAACAAAAAATCGCGGCTTTGAGATTGTGCAAGGCTTGAAAATATTTATATTATTTTCCGGAGAGAATTGGAATGCACCATTGTTACGAAAGCATGCACTTTTATGCCTAACGAAAACAAGCCCTTGCTACGCCAGCTTAATCCTTTCCTTGATTTGAGCTTCAGCAACATCTCCACCGATTGTTGTGGCTATCACAGCATTGCCACGTGGCCATGCAACATTATGGTGCTGGTCCTTAAAAACAACGACAAAGGCCACGACTATTATGAAAACCTGGAGGAAAACCAGCGTCTGCCCATCAAGGCAAACCATGTTTACTTCATTCCTTGCGGGCTGAAAATGAAATTTGAGGAATCTTCCGAAAGAACCGTCATCTCGCTGCATTTCAACCTGACTTTCTTTCACGGTATCGATGTCTTTTCCGGCGTCACGCATTGTGAAATGCGACATGCCCCGAAAATGGTTGCCTTCTTTCAGTCGCTATTAAACGAGGAGAAGGATGAACTGAAGGCGATTTGCGAACTAAAAGCGGAAGTCATGCGCTTTTGCGCATCATGCTGGCCGAAAGGGCTGGAGCGGCTGCTTCCCGTCATCCGGAAATACGAGCCGATTTTCCGTTATGTGCGCGAACAGGGCGATGCCGATCTGACAGTTGCGGCATTGGCAAAGATGGCAGGACAAAGGCAAAATGTATTTTCGCGGAACTTCCGCCGGGATATTGGCAAGCCCCCAAAGGAATTTATTCGGGACGACCTCCTCAAAAAAATCACAACACGGCTGCTCAATCCGCGAATGAATGTCAAAGAAACTGCTTACGAATTAAATTTTGGCTCGGAATTTTACATGTCACGTTTTTTCAAGAAACACACCGGACTTTCCCCAAGCGCCTATCAGCGCCAATTCCGCCGCTAATGCAGTTCGCCATAATTTTACATCAAACCAGCACACTGTTTTTCTTTAATTGGAAATTATACGCCCGATGAGGGTGCGTGGCCTGCAGCGTTTCTGCAGGCCACGCACCAACTTGGTGGCTTTGCCCCTCAGTTGTCCGATGTCCGGTGTTGCCGTTCTCGTCGAACGGCGAACCACCGCCGCACTATTTGCCTTCTGCCTTCCGTCGTTGCCGACTTGCTCAGTGCATTTCCGTCGAACAGGATCCGATCGCCGGGCGATAGAAATTGAACTGGACGTTCGGGTGGTCCGCCAGGAGCGACATGGTCACGGCCGAATCCGGCAAGCGCTTGGAAATCATCAGCGCAGTCAGGCGGATGCCGAACTTGTTGTCATGATGACCCGGATGCCAGATCGATACTTTGTCCGCTTTCCAAGTTTCCAGCGGGCCGACGGTCAGCGCCTGCCGCGGCACCAGGAAAACCTGTCCGCCGCCGGAAGTGCGTGCGTTTTGGATGATCGTCATGGGATGCAGATCAACCATCCGCGTGCCAAGCTTGCGGAATTCCGCCGGAGTGGGCGGATGCGCCTTGTATTTACCGGCGCGCTTGGGAGGGTCGTTGAAAGCCCAGTGCTTCACTTCGCCCTGGCCGCCCTGCATAACCAGGCACCGGGCCTGGTTATAAGTCGCGCTGTAGGCCTTGACATCCCGGGAGGGGAAATGCAGGTTTTCCGGACGGGGCCGCAGTTCCTTGCGGATGCGGTTAAAACACAATTCCATATCCGCGCGCTTGAATGAGAGCGGGTTGCTCACCGGCATTTCCTTGCCGTCGACAAACCATTCATCCATGCCCCAGAACACGGCTTCCTTCAGATTCAGGTTGAGATCGTTGACCATCCGGGCCACGATCGGGAGTTGCTCGGTGGGCCCGATCGGTCCGCAGATCCCGGCGGGATTATTGGCCGTGGACTGACGCCAGGCCGTAATGTATTCCATGGCTTCGGCCGCGTAGAATTCCTCCAAAGTCTCGTAAAACGCGATCTTGAATCCCGGCCGGGCCAGCTGGAGGATGTCCTTTTCCGTCAGTTTCGCCGCATCGCGCAACAGGCCCTCGTCAAGGGTCGTGTAATCCCACCAGTCTGCCGATATTTTGCTCAATGCTCTGGCCATTTGCAGGTCTCCTTGGATTTGTTGGTTGTTAACGAGCTATTCGAAAAAAAATTGGTTCGCACCCGGCCGGATATTCGCCGTGACACATGACTTAAACCTAGCCATGCCCGGCATCATAGGTTTTGATTTTTTCGCGGATCACGGCTTCCGCCTCCTGGTAAATCTCCTGGATATCCGGGTCGTAAAAATTAAAGACACGATCCTCGAATTTCGTGGTGGCCAGGCGATCGAAAAGCCGCTGGCGGGCGCCGGCAACGTCCTTGCCGTAGATGTGGAAGGAATCGGCCTGCCAATTCATGCGCCCTAGCCGGACCTCTTTTTTCCGGCGCTGGGAGACCCCGGCGGCAATGATATCCCGGTTGAACAAAGAGAATCCGAACATATTCATGAAATTGGCGCCCCAGGCATCGTTGCTGCGGAAGCGGATATTGCAGTTCAGCCAGCCGATACCCTGTTCATCCTCCACAATCCGGTACCAGATCGACTGCAGGCAGGGAGGGTCATAGCAATCCAGGTCCATATTCGGCATCCAGGTGATCATCTGCGCCTGGCGCGTAAAGGGCTGGTCTGCCAGTTTGGCAATGACCCGCTCGATTTGGTCCACGGCCATGGGCCCGGTCCAGATGGATTTGCCGTCCCGTTTTTCGCGCCACTGGCCATAATTCTGCAGGCGGCCGTGGTAGGTGTATTCCCAACGGGTGTCCGTGGGATCGTTCAAGTTCTTGACCCAATGATCCTTGGCGCCCTGTACTTCCATGACATATTCGCGCAGATCCTCGATGCCGCCGGGAAAAGCCTTGTGAATCATCGGGTCGGCCAGCGGGTCCAGGATGGTCATGTTCATGGTGCAGTCCAGGCTTGGAGGATCGCCCGGCTTATCGTATTGCGTGCTGAAGGCAATCCCGTGTTCGTATAAGGCAACCAGCGCCTTTTCGTAGGCCTGTGCCATGGTTTTCTCGCACACCGTAAGAACGGGAATATTTTGCATCCTGCCTCCTGCCGTTGAAGACTCCACCCGTAACACGCAAACCCTACTTTATTAATCCGGCGCAAATAATCAACGTTATAAATTTAAATAGTGATCTGCATGCCCCCGAACCCCGTGGATCAGGCGCATTATTTTCAGATATCCACAAGGCCTTTGCACTCGGGGTAGCCTGTGCAGCCCCAGAATTGCTTGCCCGCTTGTTTGCCTTTTTGAGCCGTGCGCATGGCCATGGGTTTGCCGCATTTCGGACAAACGGGAATGGGATCGGCGTTTTTCTTTCGGTTGCGCTCGGCCAGTCGCGCCACCGCCAGTTGTTCGCTGTACCCGCCCTCTTCGATAAATTTGGCTTCCAGCGCCACGATCTGCTTGTCGAGCAGATAATTGGTCTGGTTGATAAGGCACAACAAGGCATTCGCACGCGTGGCGGGTTCCGCATGATCGAGCCATTTGGCATAGAGCGCGTAGCGCTGTTCGTCAGAGAGATTGGCCGGATCGGGCTGATCCGACGGATGATTTTGCCCCATCTTCCGGACCTCCAGCGCTTCGGGAGCCTCCGGCGCCTACAGGGGAAGGTGGCGGTGCCGCAGGAAATCTTCGTAGTCGAGCAAGAGTTCCTCCAGGCTGGAGCGCGCCACGTTGACCAGCCGGAGTTCGGTCTGCGATGAGGTGGCGGATGCGCGACTACCTTCGGCGATATTCTGCCGGCCACTGCGCGCGGCCTATACCATTTGATCGCTCATTCGCGAGCGCAGCTCCAGGAAACGCTCGCAAAACCAGTAGGTAGCATCGTAAATAATGGTTGCGATCTGGAAACTGCGCAGGTCGCGATAGCCTCCGCTGGGCCTGATCTTCCTCATGCGTTCTCCTACGAGGCAAACTGGTATGGGCCGGAATCTGGTGCGCCGTTATTTCTGCCTTTGCCGCCAAGCCGCCAGCATGTCGGCCACCAAAACGCCGTCGATCGTCATGCCGGTCGTGTCGCATTCACGCAGGCAGACGTTCGACATATCCACTTTCAGGAAAGTGCTGTCACAGAGCATCATCTCCTCGAAAAGGACCGGTCGCTGACGTTCCTGTTTGCCGTTCTTATCCGGCGGCGGCCCAATATGCTTGAACCTGGCGCCGCCGATCTGCGCCGCCGTAATGGCTACATCGCTCAAGTTAATGTTGTGGAACCTGGCGCCGCTCAAATTTACATCGTCAAATTCCACCCCGCCCAGGTTCACGTCGTGGAATCGGGAACCGGCCAGGTTCGCATGCTCCGCCAGATGCTTGCCGCATTTGATTGTTGTTTTCATAAAAATTCCTTTCGGCAACGAATTACATCCGGCCAACTCAACCTTGCCCAACATTGTCTTCCCTTCCATCGGCTATACCTTCAGCCAATACACGGCGGCAGCCGGCCGTTCCCGGGCATAGGCAAACAGATAGGAACGATCCAAGTCCGCGCGAAACACGCGGGCGGGGCGCACAACGGGCGCGCCTTCCACCAGGACGGCCGATCCGGGAATAAGGCCTTTCCAGGGAGTGGCCGCACAGATCCCGTGCTGGGCGCTGAAACCGTGCTTCAGCCAGGCATAATGAAGCGCCTGCCTTAGCGCCGCATCCCGGCTGCCAAACAAATCGTTCAGCAGGCGAAACCGGTTTTCCAGGCTGGGCGCCGCCACGGCAAAGGGGCTGCCCCCGCCGAACAGGATCAGTTCCTTCCAAAACTCCGGCATACTTCGGGTGGCCGCAATCATCAGGGGCTGTAGTTCCGGCACGTTATAAAACCAGTCCACGAAATTGGAAAGTCCCCGCGCCGTCTCAAGATCGGCCATGGTCATGCTGGCCGTGCGCAGGACCTCATAGGGCGGTTCCGGCGCGGCAACAATTTGCTTCTGGGCCTGTTCGGCCGCCAGGCGCGTGCCGGGCAGGAGTTTCAAAAGTTCCAGTTGAATTTCAGCCGGCCCCATCAGGACGAGTGTGCGCAACTCCGCGAACAGGTCCGCCAACGTGCCGCCGGGCAGGCCGGCAATCAGGTCGACATGGATGACCAGTTGACGATGCGCGCCAAGACTTTCCAATCCGGCCAGGGCGCGCCGGACCGTGCCTTGCCTGTCGATCGCCCGTATCACTTCCGGATTCAGGCTTTGCAGGCCTACCTCAAGGTGAAAGCGTCCCGGTTCCGCCGCGGCCAGTTCCGCGATAAAATCCGGCGTCAGGCGCGCCGGATCGATTTCCAGGTGAAAACGCAGCGGCTTGCACTCGTCCCGGAAAAAACGCAGCAGTTCCAAGGAACGCGCCGCAGGCGCGTTGAACGTGCGATCGACCAGGCGCACTTCCGGCACGCCCTGCGCAAGGATCGAGCGCACATCGCGGCGCACGCGCTCCAGCGAAAAACAGCGCACCGGCCCGCCTACCCCGCTCGTACAGAACGCACACCGGTTGGAACAGCCGCGGGAAGCTTCCAGGAGCACAAACGGCTTGCGAAATCCCACAAGGTGCTTGGGATATGGCGAGGGAATATCGTCCAGGCATTCGACGTTCGCCGCCCGCCCGTTATCGACATAGCGCCCGGCGACCAAGCCGCAGAACCCCGGAATGCCGGCCTGCTTTCCGGGCTGGTCCATCAGTTGCAGCCACTCGACGATGGCCCGCTCGCCTTCGCCGCGGATAACGCCATCCACTTCCGGATGCCGTTCCAGGAAGACGCGATTGTCGCCCAGGAATTCGGGGCCTCCCCCCAGCACCCGGCAGTCGGGAAACAGTTTTTTGAACCGGCCCAGAAAGGCCAGCAGGAAGGGACGATTGAACAGGTAAAAAGTGGCCGCCAGCACGTCCGGCTGCAGTTGCGCCACGCGGTTCAGGACGACCGGCAGGGATTCGTTCTGGGTAACCTCGACTTCACGCCAGTGCCAGCCGGCGGCCTCGACGCCGGCCCGCAACATCCAAGCCGCCAGATTCGTGTGCGAATATGACGCCGTGACGGAAAGGAATACGAGGGAACGGTCCATGGAAAATCAATGTCAAGCATTCGTCGAACGCCCCGTCAGGGCGGGGCGGCCACATTTTGAAAAATTCTTGCTGCAAACAACGGCAACGCCATGACTTTCCGGAAAGTTTAAACCCTCGCGCCCGCGGCTGCAAGGATTGGAATTTCCACGCATCGAATTATCAGCGGCGTCTGTTTGCATTCTACATAGCTCACTCGGCCTGCCAAAGCCCCAGGGCCGGATTGGAAATGTAATAAAGTTCCTCGCCATCCGGCAGAGTATTGAAGCCATCTTTCAGTTTAGCCGGATTGTAGCGCGCCATGGCGGACTTCAGGTCGGCATATTGGAATCCGACGCCTTCGATCTCCGCGCGGGTCAAGCCCCCCGGCGCGTAAGTTATCGTAAAGCGTCCCTCGCTGGAACCGTGGATGAGATGGGCGGCGGCGCCCAGGCTGTTGCGCAGTTCGGCATCGGCCGCCACCGCGCGCAGAGTCGCCGGCGTGCCGCAGTATCCATAACGCCGGATCATGCGCTCGTTGATCTCGGCCTCGCCGAACTCGATCAGACCGGGCGCCAGGATCAGCAATTCGCCTTTGTCGGCCAGGGCCATGCGCGTGCGGTATATCGCCTTATTACCGATCCAGGTGCTCTTAAATTCGCCGGGGTCAAGGTAGACAACCACTTTCTTCAGGCGCGGTGTCCGCACAATGTTGACCTGCTGACTGAGCCGCGCCGCCCGCAGATAGCTTTCGCGGTCATTCCAGGCAAAGAGACCGCGCGTCACCAACTGTCCGGCATCGTTTTTGGCGCGCACGGTCAGAACATAAGTAATCGGCAGGTTCGCCAAAAAAAGGTTGTCGGCTTCGTCAAGCAGCGTACGGACGGGACTATCGATGCGCCCCATGATTCTTTCCATATTGCAGACCGCGCCCAGGAAATGGCTCTTATTGATCGTGTCCGGCCCGGCGCAGCCCACCAGGATGTTCTTATTGCCGCCGGCCATGCCGATAACCTCGTGAGGCACGATTTGTCCGCAGGAAATAATCGCATCGTGCCCGCCCCGGGCAATCAGCTGGTCAATCTCGATCCTGACGGAATAATCCACCTTGCCGCCGCTAAGTTCGCGCAGGCGCTCGCCGGGGATCACGCCCATCGCGGTCAAGCCTTTCTGCCAGTCGTGGACCCGCACAAGGCTCGGCGGCACGCCGGGAAACATTTCCGCGATTTCGGCCGCCGTCATCGGCCGGTGCGTGCCCAGCGCGGGCAGGAGTTCAACCGCTGCGCGCTTCGCCAAAAGTTTGTAAAGCCGGCTGCAAATCGCTCCAGCCCCGGAATGAAAGCGCGAAAAGTCCGGTGGAATAAGCAACACTTTTTTCAGGCCGGCCGGAAGGGCATCGGCAACATTTTCAAGCAAGGCATCGGTTTCCCGGCCCGATATTTCGCGCGCCGCGCCGCCTTCATTAATCCAGGTGGTCATAATCGGTTTCCCCCAATAAATCGTTTTCCCATCGGGCAACAGGATGCCAAAGTTACGGCGCCGACGCCATACAAATCACAAAGCGCGGGGCGCGCTTGCCGGGACGATAACGTCCGAGCGCAGCCGGCGGAAATGCGCCGGGCTGATGCCACGGATTTTTTTGAAGACACGCGAGAAATGATAACGATCGCAAAATCCCGTGGCTGCGGCGATGGCATCGATCGAATCGGCGGAAAAATGCAGGAGCCGGCACGCCTGTTCGATTCGCATGATTTGCGCATAGGCGTGCGGCGAAACGCCGGTGACTTGTTTAAAAAGCCGCATAAAAGCGCCGGGATGCATGTTGGCTTCTCTGGCCAGGATATCGTTGGCGGCCGGATGCTCAAACCCGGTCCGCATGCGGGCGATTGCCGCCGCAACGCGCCGGTCCGCAAAACTTGAGCCCAAGGACTTCGGCGGCACCTTGGATAGCGCGTAATAACACAGGAACAACACCTTCGTCGCGAATATTTTCTTTTGATACGGATATTCCGCGAGAGTCCCGGCAGCCTCTCGAAAGACCTCGGCCAGAATTTTGACAACCGGAAACCGGATGACACACGGCGCGACCTTGTCATACGGCGGGTCGGCCACAAAATGCAGATGAAAATGATCCACCGTCCGCTTCAGCCGGGAGGCAAACGGCGTGTTGGGCGGGATCAGATATACCTGATCGGGTTGTATTGGAATCGTCCCGGAATCGACCACGATCGAAGCGCCGGCCGCATTATTCCAGTAAAGGCGCCAGTAAGGAGCCGACAAATTATCGAACGCCCATTTCTTCAAACGGACCACCCGGCAATAGAGGACATGCACACGGACTTCCTCGTCGATGCGATACGAACGGTCCGCCGGCTCCGCATTTTTCATAACAGCTCGCCTCCACCCTTATGTTATTATTGTACATATAATTTATTCTTTTTGTCCATAGCATTATCGTTTTTATGGGGTACATTGGAGTCGTGTAATTAAATCAACGCGGGACGTCTGACCGCTTTGCCAAGCGAACGCGGCCGTAGCGTCCTGAAAAACGGGAAGCATAACTCGAGGAGTTTGGCCATGGATAATGTGCGTAAAACTGAAGGCGACACGTCCTGGTTTGTGCGCGATCGTTTCGGAATGTTCATTCACTGGGGGCTCTACTCCCAGCCGGCGCGCCACGAATGGGTCAAGTCTTACGAGGAAATTCCGGACGAGCGCTACGACACATATTTCCGGCATTTCGATCCCGATCTTTACAAGCCCGAGCTGTGGGCCAGGGCCGCCGCCGGCGCGGGCATGAAATATTTTGTCATCACCACCAAGCACCACGAGGGCTTCTGCCTGTGGGATTCCAAGCTTACCGATTACAAGGCGCCGAAAACGCCCGCCGGCCGCGATCTTTTGCGCCCGATGGTCAAGGCCTTCCGCGAGCAGGATATGCGCGTGGGCTTTTATCACTCGTTGATCGACTGGCATCACCCCCAGTATCGCATCGATTCAATCAACGGGCCCTACCGTAACCGGCCGGACCGCGCCCAGATGAACAAGGGGCGCGATCAGGCCAAGTATGCCCGCTACCTGCACGGCCAAGTGCGCGAGCTGCTGACCAAGTTCGGCAAGGTGGATGTGCTCTGGTTCGATTTCAGCTTTCCCCGGCCGGATGGCAGCGGCAAAAGCCACAAGGACTGGCAAAGCGAAAAACTGTACGCTATGATCCGCAAGCTGGCCCCGCACATCATCCTGAACGATCGCCTGGATTTGCCGGATGCGTGGGACATCAAAACGCCCGAACAAGTCCAGCCCCGCGAATGGGTGCGGGTAAACGGGCAGAGGGTGGTTTGGGAAGCCTGCCAAACCTTTTCGGGCGCGTGGGGTTACCATCGCGATCAATCGAGCTGGAAGAGCGTGGACCAGCTGGTGCAGATGCTGATCGATTCCGTCAGTAAAGGCGGGAACCTGCTGCTAAACGTCGGGCCGACCGGCCGCGGCGAATTCGACCAGCGCGCGCTCGACCGCCTGGCCGCCATGGGCGAGTGGATGAAACGCCATAGCCGTTCCATTTATGGCTGCACGCAGGCGCCGGCCGGATTCCAGACACCGCAGGATTGCCGCCTGACCTATAACCCGCAAACAAACCGGCTTTATGTCCACGTGTTTGCCTGGCCGTTCGTGCATCTGCACCTGGACGGATTCGCCGACAAGGTGGAATATGCCCAACTGCTGAATGACGCGTCGGAAATCCAATATACAACCCGGTCGGGATTGGTGCTGCACGGGGCGGCCAAGCCGCCTGAATCCGACCAAAAAACCCTGACCCTGATCCTGCCGGTGCAGAAGCCGCCGGTAACCGTGCCGGTGATCGAGCTGTTTTTAAAATAGCGCACTCAGTCCAGGCGGAAGATTTCTTCCATCATGGCCGACCATTCGCCTTTCGGAACGGTCTTGAGAGGCTTAAGGCAGGGACGGCAGTAGGCCCACCACTTCTGGGTAACCGGATCGGCCGCCATCTTTTTCAAATCGGCATCATGGTCCTTGCCGGTGTACTCATAATAGCTGAAGAGCAAACCGTCCCGATAATAAATCGAATAATTGCGAATGTGGCATTTTTTGATTGTTTTCAGAACGCCGGGCCAGACGGCCGCATGCTGCTTTTTGTAGAGCGCCAACTTGGCAGGTTTGACTTTGATCACCGATGCATAACGTTGCATTGCGGGCACCTCCTTATTTTGAGACGTCATTGTAACAATAGCGTTCGCCCCGAAATCCGCGCAGGACAGCCTTGCGACCGGACAGGGAAACGATATGCGCGTCCTGAAGCGGAACTTTACCGCCGCCATCCGGCAAATCAACCACGAACTGCGGCACACTCAACCCCCCCATCCCGGCGCGTAACTGCTCGGCCAGCCGGATCCCGACAGGCAATGGCGTGCGGAACGGACCAGTTCCGCGGACCTGGTCGCATTGAAACAGGTAGTAAGGCCGCACCATGCGTTGCTGGAGCCCGTTGCACAGTGATTTTAGGGTTTCAAAATCGTCGTTTACGCCACGCAAAAGCACAGTCTGGTTGGAAACCGGCAATCCCGACCGGACCAGACGGTCACAGGCCTCCGTCGCCGCCGGAGTGAGTTCGCGCGGGTGATTAAACTGGGTATTGATCCAAAGCGGCCGATGCCGCGCCAGACAAGCGCACAACTCCCGGGTGACACGCATCGGCAAAACCACCGGCACGCGCGTGCCGATTCTCAGCACCTGCACGTGCGGAATCGCGCGCAAGGCCCCCAGAAACCAATCGAGCAAATCCTCATCCAGAAGCAACGGGTCGCCGCCGGAGACAATTACCTCGCGAACGCCTTTCAAACGCGCCACGGCAGCCACAATCCGGCGCAAAAAAGCGCGCCTGGGAGTGGGCCGGCCCGCAGCGCCGCAAACGGACAGGCCCTGCCGCCAAAAATTCTTCCGCGTGCAGTGGCGGCAAATCATGGCGCATTCACTCGTAACCAGCGCCAGGACCCTATCCTGGTACCGGCGCACCAGGCCGGGCGCCACCAAATGCCGCCGCTCGCCTAACGGATCCACGGATACCGCCCCCCGAGACTCAATTTCGCCAAGGCTTGGCACGCACTGGCGGCGGAGAGGATCGTCATCATTATTCCAGTCGATCAAGGACATATAATATGGTGTGATCCGGCAGGGATAGCGGCGCAGAAGCGCCCGCCAGCGGGCCTGCTCAGCCGGCCGAACCGCCAAAACCAGCTTCAAATCCTCCAGGGAGCTCAGACTATGCCGCATTTGCCAACGCCAGTCCTGCCATTCCCGCCGGGTAAATTCTCCCACGACGGCGCGCAGTCGCGCCTGGGCTTCGGATTGTGGCCTGCATGAACGGGATTTCATTTTTTTCTGGCGAATACACTGCTATCGTGATTTACTTCAACGCGCCGACATTATGCCAAAGACAAGGATACACACCATGAAAAAAATCATCGCTCTCGGAATGCTCGCGAGTCTGCTCAACGCCGGTTTGATTAATGCGCAGGATGCCGCCACGCCCGCGCCCAATGCGGCCGACACAAACGCCACGGTCGTCGCACCAGCACCCAATGTCGCCGACACGAACGCCGTGAGCATTGTCGATACCAATGCGGCCGATACGAACGCCGTGGCCGCCGCCGCCCCCGCGCCCAAGCCGCCCGAAGACCCGGTCAAAAATCTGATTGCCCGTTTTTCGTTCGACACCGGCATCGCGCCCGAATCCGTCATTGGCGGCTTTGAGATCCCGGTGACCTTCCAGCGGGGCTCGCCCGCCATGCTTAACGGCCAGGAGATCGGCGCCAACAAGCCGCGCCTGGCCGCCGGCAAATTCGGGCAGGGCCTGCTATTGGAATCGGCCCATGTGAATCTTTACAGCGCCAGCCAGGCCGGCGCGGAGGAAGCTTCCATGTTCCAGCCGCTCAACGGATCGACTTTGACCGGCTCCGCGGAACAGCCCTGGGAAGGCAAACAGGCCTTGGCCGTCACGACCAAAGGTGAAGCCGCCGACGAAGGCATGGCCATCGAACTCAAGGCGGATAAAGCGCTGTATAATGGCTCGTCCATTGTCCAGGCTTATTACGTGGCTTCCGTTTACCTGAAAGGCCAGGGCAACCTGAAAATTTTCCTGAAGGATTTGGATGGCGACAAATCCGGCGAGCCGGTGTATGTGGACCTGGGCAGCGAATGGAAACGGTTTACCTGCACATTCACCGCTCCCTTCCCGTCCAAGGGCGTTGGCGCCAAGCATGAAGCCGACTGGAAAACGCTCTTGCCCCCCGGCACGAACATCGAGATGCGCCTGCAACTGGCCATCGTGACAACCGACAGCTCAAAAAACACTTTCTATGCCGACGGGCTCCAACTGGAAGCGCGCGAAATGCCATATGCCAGGACTGGCGCGGGCCCAGCCCCGCACGTCTGGGTGCCGGGCGGCATGGTTGTTTCCAACGAAACACTGACCATCGGAACCAAAACGAATTACTTCGCCAACTGGCACACGAATGGAACCATCAGTTTCTGGTTCCTGCCGAATTGGGATGCCCACGACGGCACGCAGGACACTATTTTTCAGGTTACGAAAAACCTGATGACCTTCCAGCATGTCAACGGCAAAATCCAGCTTTCGCCCGCAGGGACCGCCTTTACCCCCTCCGATTGGCAGAACATCTGGCATCACATCGTCATTACCTGGAACGCGGATGGCCAATGGATGATGTACATGGATGGCCTGGATTATCCGGGCGATGAAACAGCGCTACGACCGCTTGGCGCGGCAATCGACTTGATTTTCGGCAATATCGCGCTCCCGCCCACGGCGCCCGATGGCATGATTGACGACCTGATGCTTTTCCAGATTGCGCTGAACTTCGATCAGGTCAAAGCTCTGTATGCCGGCGAGTTGCTGAAGCCGGGCGAAACACCCGCGGCCCCAGCCGCCCCAGCGGCGCCTGCGCCGGCCAGTGCCGCGGAAGCCGCCGCAACAACGCCGATAGCGGCAACCAACGAACCGGCCAAGGATGCCGCGCCGAAGACTGAATCAGCCGCGCCGGGTCCCGCGGCAACCGAAGCCGCAGCGCCGGCAGCCGCCGTATCCAATGCTCCGGCGACGCCGGCTGAATAAAAATCGCGCTGTGTTCGAATCGCTTGGCGATTTGGATAAAGAGCGCCGCCATGTCTTCACGGTGCAAGCGGCGCTCCTTTTCCTCCATCTGGTCCCATTGCGCATACTGCCGCTGGCGCGGATGCACTTTGCCGAACGCTTCCATGGTCAGGAAAAAACCAGTTCGAAATGCGGCACCCGCCCCGGCAGTGGTTTCCGCTCCAAGGCCGCAACGAAACGCTCTCGCGGTGTCAGCGAAAACATCCTTGTTCGATCCCGTCCGGAAACAGCTACAGCGCAAGCTGAAGATTGGCAATTTCAAAGGGACGCAAACGAATCTTTGCCCGCGCGCCCCTGATTTGCACGTCTTTCCGATTAACGACTTTTCCGTTGAAATCGGTTTTCAGACAATGGCGAATCTTTCCGGGGAAAACGAGCTCGATTTCCGTTGCCCGTCCTTCGCTTTCATGGAGACGGAGTTCCGCGACACCCTTGCCCAATTGCCGGAAACTCATCCATTCCGCCCCTGCGCCCTGCATGGCGCAAAGCGGCGCCATGGCCGGAACACGGTCGCCGTCGACGAACGCATGGCGGATGGGCTGGTTAAACTGCGCGCCCAGTCGCGCCGGATGATAATCACGCTCCGCAGGGCTGAAGGGTCGCAGGGCATATTCAAAGACATGCTCCTGGCCCTCTTCATACCAAGGCTGCGAATCGCGGTCCTCCATCGCCACCGCCCGAAACAGCGAAAGGAACATGACGCCGTCCGTAACGTTATTCCCCGGCAATCCCCGGTTGAGCAGACAAAGGCCTTTATCCTCATCCGCATAATCCAGCCAATCCTGGGCCGGATATTCCCCTTCCGGCTGGCGGACAAAGCCACAGGGGATCGAGCGGCGAATGATTCCATTCCTGATATTCGTGGGAAATGCCACGCGCAGCCGCCAGTGTTTCCCGGAGGGGATCATTCGGGTTTCGAACCGGAGCATTTTCTCGTGCCGGGCCAGCGACACCCAAGTAGTCACGCACATCTCCGGATAACTGACTTCCAGCATGGCTCGCAGCGGACCTCGCTCCACAATGCGAATTCGCGCCCGATACGCATTGACGTCGGAGCTGCCGGAACCCACGCCGCCTTTGCGCCGAAGATGCAGTTCGCAGTTTGGCATGGGATCATGCAGTTCGGCGGTATAAAGCAACGAACCGTTCGTCGGTTTGTTATAGCAGGACCAAAGATCGCCCATATCGTTCTGCCTGATGAAATTGTTCAGGCCGGTTTGGCCCGCTGGGCCTCCTGTGGGTTGGACTAGTTCGACGCCGTTATCTTTGTCGATCAGGCTGACGATGGTCCCATTCGGACCCAGAACGGCGCGCAGCCGGTCATTCTCCAGCAGGTTTTCCCTGACCAACAAAGGCCCCTGGTCCTTGCGCGGCCTGATTTTACCATTCAGGCGCAGGCCAACGGAGCGGATCGCTGCCGGCGCCATGGGAATGTTTATCAGGACAGAGACAGACGGTTCTTTTATGGATGCGGCGTCAGCCTCGTTAGCCTGCTGGTCGGCGGGATCCGTTTTCTCCGCCCCATGCACAATCAATTGCGACTCCATTGGCCGGCCATCCGCCGCGATCACGGCAATACTTTTCACGGTTGTTCCCGGAGTTTTCACCGGAATTTCCACCAGTTCGCCGCGCGCATAAGCCAACGGATTATACAACGCCACAACATGATCGGCGGGCGCCTTGAACGGCCGACTGGAATTTGGCGTTTGGCTGACGATCAAATCCGCCAGGCGCTCGCGGGCTTCGTCTTCGGCCTGGGCATAGTCGCGCAACGCTTCCCGCAAGGCTTCGTCCACCAGAGTGCCGCAAATAATGTCATGAAATGCGTTCCAGGCGATTTTCTCCCACAGCTGGTCGGAATAGCGCCGATCCGGCTGCGGATCAGCAGCGTCCGTGGATTCCAACAGGGCAATGGCAAACGCCAGGTTTTCCAAACGGCGATTGGCTTGCTTAAGACGGATGCGCGAAGAATAAACGCCCTGCATCAGCGGATTAAAATCGCTTTTAAGCGTTGGCAACTGTTCTTTCTCCCGGCGGTGGATTTCCTCAAAATAATGCTCCGGCGAGGCAAAGACCAGTTTATATCCGCGCGCCAGACGGTTGTATTCCCTGACGAACGTCACATCGTCCTCCCGCGGATTGCGGAAATCCCCGCCGATGGGGGCCAGGAGCGTTTGCGCCGTTTTCGAATTGTCGCGGAGCAAATTCAGCAATTCGTTGTCCGCGTAATCGGCCTTCCACTGTATTCCCATTTGGGCCGCATTCAGCGGAATGCCCAAGCCGTAATACGTATCGATCTCCCATTGGGTCAGGATCCGGCTGCCGTCCAAACCTTCCCACCAGAATGGCGTATCATCCCCTTCCCTTTTGCCGCGCTCGAAGAGATAACCCACGTAACCGCACAGCTTGGCAAATTGCGGCATCTGGGGATGATGCCCGAAAATGTCGGCCATCCAGCAGATTTTGGGCTCGATCCCCAGGTTTTCCTTGAGCCACTGGCGGCCGATCAGATAGTTGCGCACAAAAGATTCGCCGTTGGGCAGGTTGACATCCGGCATCGTAAACATGCCGGGCAGAAAAACGAGGCGTCCTTCGCGCGCCCAGCGGCGCATTGCCGGCAAAACCGATGGATTGCGCCGCACATATTCTCGCGCCAGCAATACCTGTTCGATGGCAAAGACATATTGCGGATATTGCGCCAGAAGCGCCAGCCCGGTATCGATAATCCGGAGGCTTTGGTCCAGATAGCCGGAAAAGGTTTTCTGATAGGCCACATCGTAATGGAACGCCGCGAATGTATTGACCTTGATCTTATTTTGCACGCAGAATCTCCTTAGACGGCTGCGGAACTTCCCGCCGCCGGACGATTACAAGCCGACGTTACGGCAGAACCCGTCCAACAGCACAAACTGTCGCGGCATTACAGCTTCGGCGCCTGGGGCATGCCTTCCAGCGACTTGAGCGATTGGCTCAAATCTTCTTCCGACAAAGCGGCATCGACCATTTTGCCGGACAGGAATTTCTCATACCCGGTCAAATCCATGAGACCGTGACCGGACCAGTTCATCAGGATGGTTGTTTCCTTGCCGGCCTCGCGGGCGCGGACGGCTTCCTGCGCGGCGGCGGCAATGGCATGCGAAGTTTCCGGCGCCGGGATGAAGCCTTCCGTATGCGCCCAAAGCACGGCCGAACGGTAACACTCCAATTGATTGATGGCGCAAGCCTCCATGAGTCCCTCGCGCATGACATGACTTACCAACGGCGCCATGCCGTGGTAGCGCAACCCGCCGGCATGGATCGCCTTGGGCACAAACCCATGGCCCAGGCTGTACATCGGCAGGAGCGGCGTCATCATCGCCATATCGCCCGAATCGTAGACAAATGGACCGCGGGTAAGCGTCGGACAAGCGGACGGCTCGACCGCCACGATGCGGACGTTGCGGCCGTGCATCTTGTCGCACACGAAAGGAAAACTGATCCCGGCGAAATTCGAGCCGCCGCCGACGCAGCCGATGACGACGTCCGGATAAGCCCCGATTTTCTTAAATTGCTTTTGCGCTTCCAGCCCGATGACGGTCTGGTGCAGGAGAACGTGGTTGAGCACGCTGCCCAGCGAGTAGCGCGTATCTTTGGAAGTGACGGCATCCTCGATCGCTTCGCTGATGGCCATGGCCAGGCTGCCGGGCGTATCGGGCGTTTGCGCCAGGATCGCGCGGCCGGAAGCGGTGTGGTTGCTGGGGCTGGCGATACATTCCGCGCCCCAGGTGTTCATCATCATCTTCCGGAACGGCTTCTGCTCGAAGCTGA
>CAZTWL010000022.1:0-73288 GCA_964617825.1 uncultured Verrucomicrobiota bacterium | reverse complement strand
ATGATCGATCCCGGCATTGCGCTCGTTGAAAAACTGAGGGAGCATGTCTTCCGGCCGGTCCTGCCGAACCAGGTTGATAATGGCCGAGTTGACGCCCGGCGCAGGATAAAAACAGGTTGGGCTGATCGTTTTGCGGACGGTTGCATTATAGCGCAATTGGGTCCAGAGCGTCAGGAGGCCGAAATCCTTTTGGCCCGGCCGGGCCGTCAGGCGCCTGGCGACTTCCTGCTGGAGCGTCACGGTGATTTGCGCCGGCGGCATTGCGGCCTGGACCAGATTGACCAGGATCGCGCTGCCGACGGAGTAGGGCAGGTTGGCCACGACTTTGCCGATTCCCGAGCGGAAGAGGGCCTCGTGGTCCACCTGCATCATGTCGCCGCAGATGAGTTCCACGTTGGACAAGGGCTGCAGGCGCTGCCTGAGAAACGGCCAAAGGCGCGAGTCTTTTTCGACGGTCACCACGCGGCGCGCAACGCGCGACAGGGGCTCCGTCAGCACGCCCAGCCCCGTCCCGATTTCGAGCACCTCGTCATTGGCCGTGAGTTCGGCCGTATCGAGGATGATTCCCAGGATGTTGGCGTCGATTAAAAAATTCTGCCCCAGCGATTTCTGGGGCCGGATGTCCCATTCCGTCAGAATGGCATGCACATCGGATATGCTGGTTAGTTTCATTGGTTGTTCGCAATCGTCAACGCCATGGATGAAAGCCGAATTCCTTGGCGATAGCCGGATAACGCTTTGTCGGCGGAGCAGCCGCGCTGCAGGCCAACAGCTCCGGGAAACTTACCGCCCTTTTCCGAATTTCGCAAGAGCGGAAACCGAAATGCATGTCACGCCCGCCATCGCGTTCAACAGCCAGGCGCGATATTATATTGCCATCCCGGTCGGAATGATTTTAAGGCAGGCACAGCCCACAACCTAAAGAAATCAACCACGGATTACACTGAGAACACTGATGGAAAGGCAAGTGTAACCCGATTCATTCATTCCATATCAGTGACATCCGTGGTAAGATTCTTGTTTATACCTGTTCCCAACATTCAAGGTGCTAAACGGTGTCGATTTGTCCGCGATCCGGGTCACAGCAGGATCAGCAAGGCTGCCAAGCCGATGAAAAAACCACCCAGCAAGCACTTGCTGAATACCACATTATGGCGGCTCCAGGCCAGAAGTGTGGCGGTCTGTAATCCACGCCAGGCAAGACCGAAGGCAACAACCAGCGGTAAAATGAACATGCAATTATAAAGCATCAAGTAGGCCGCAGCCGTCAACGTCGATCCGCCGCCGCGCATGACCAGCACGAGGGTGGGCACATAAACCTGGCCCGTGCAGATGCTTTCCAGAGCCGTAACGGCCGCGCCGATGCCGGCCCCGCCCAGGATCAGGTTGCGGTCCCGCAGGCCGCGACGGATCACGGCATGGGTTGCGCGCACAATCGGGCGGGGCAGGCGCAGGCTGAGGCGGTTGGGATCGCCGCCGTGGCGATAACGCCAGGCATCACGGAACGAGAGCGCGGCAAGCGCCAGGAGCATGAGCGTCATGCCGAGATCGATGGCGGTGCGCAACGGGCCGAAGCCGGCAGCCAGGTGCAGTACGCGCAGCAAGCCCAATCCGATGGCATAATAAGTTAAAAAACTGGCGGCACAAAAGGCTCCGCCCGCCAGGAGCAATTGGCGGCCGCTGATTTTAAACATGGCCAGCAGGCTGATGAAAAAAACGAGGGTGGCAATCGCGCAGGGATTGAGGCCGTCCACGAGACCGGCAACCATGACGCCCGGCAGAGTAAACCGGCGCGCACGCGCCTGCAAGTTCGCCATGGTTGCTGGGACGGCCGGCACGGCGTTAAGCTCGCCGGAAAGTGCCCGGTCAATCGTTTCAAAAAGGCGGCTGCGGATCTCGCTCAATCCGTTGAGCAATACCTGGCCGTTCACGACCATGCTGACATCCGCATCCCGGTTGCATCCCAGCTGTTCCTGGTATCCCGCCAGGCGCAGATAATTCGTCATGATCCCGATATCCCGTCGGTCGAGGATATACAAATTGCCGAACAGGCCTTTCAGTTCCGGAAGGATTTCGTTTTCCACTTGGCTGCAGTCAGCGCAGCCGGCTTCGTAAAAGAACTCGATTCGGGCTGCAGGCGCGGTGTCCGGAAGGGGCGCGGCGACAGCGGATGGACCCAGGCTCAACAAGGCCAGGTATACCCGCGCTACGCTGAGAAAAAAAAACGGGAGCTTCTTATAGGCGAATTCATGTTCGGCGATCCGGGCATTCTTAAAGGCTATGCGGCTTTTGTGCCAAAAAAATTAATGTTAAGGAAGTTCAAAACATACACGGCATCGGAGCGCCATGGCAACATAAACCGGATGGCATGCTTTTTCTGCATCCGCCCGGCGTTCGATAAAGTCGCGATTTTGGGCCGCATAATTTGATGCGGCAGATTTGTTGGTATGCCGCGGAATGCGCAGGCCGGAGCTTCGATTTAGCCTTCAGGTTGGAATGGGGTTGTGGTCTTGATCGGGCATATCGGCCGGTTATCTGATTGATCTATGTCCGCGGCCGGGCGTTTGCAACGGCAAAACCTGAAAAAATCCGTTTCCGGAAATAACTTGCAGCCGCGACATAAAATCAGTACAGCCTTCCTTGTGAATGAGGCGCCTTCCAAGTGGAATGCGCGTGTGGCGATGTTCCCCGATCATTGCGATGCAGGCGGCTATGGCCCTTTTAGGCGTAAAAAATGTCAGTCTGAGCTATGGCGGTCATCCCCTGCTCGATAACGTGGAGCTCCATATCGAGAGCGGCGATCGCGTTTGCCTCCTGGGCGCGAATGGCGCCGGCAAAAGCTCGCTGTTGCGCGTCCTGGCCGGGGAAGCCGCTCCGGATTGCGGAGAGGTGATCCGGTCCTCCGGTCTGCGCGTGGCCCGCCTGCCCCAGCAGGTGCCGTCCCATTTGCAGGGAAGCGTCCTTGAGATTGTCTGCGCCGGAGCCATGGCGGCAGCGGATCGACAGGAGCTCGATGCCCGGCAGATCCTCGGCCGGCTCCGTCTCGATCCGGACGCCGATTTTGCGGTGCTCTCCGGCGGCACTCGGCGGCGTGTGTTGCTGGCGCGGGCGCTGATCGGCGCGCCGGACGTGGTGCTCCTTGACGAGCCCACCAATCACCTCGACCTGGATTCGATTGCGTGGCTCGAAACTTTCCTGTTGCGCTACTGCCGCACTGTGCTCTTTGTCACGCATGACCGCGCTTTCCTGCGCCGGCTGGCCACGCGGGTGGTCGAACTGGATCGCGGCCGGCTCAGCAACTGGCAATGCGATTACGACACGTTCCTGCGCCGCAAGGCGGAGTTTCTCGAGGCGGAAGCCCGGCAATGGGAAGGACTTGACCGCCGCCTGGAACAGGAAGAAGCATGGCGGCGGAAGGGGGTCCGGGCGCGGACCGTGCGGAACCAGGGACGCGTGCGCGCCCTGGAAGAACTGCGCGCCGAACGGCGCCAGCGCCGGGAGCGCTTCGGCGCCGTGCAGATGGTCATCCAGGAGGCGGACCGCACCGGGCAGATTGTCATCAAGGCTGAACATGCGGCCTTCGGCTATGGAGGGCGGCCAATGATCCGCGACTTTTCGACGGTCATTGCGCGCGGAGACAAGGTCGGCATCATGGGGCCCAACGGCTGCGGCAAGACCACCTTGCTGCGGCTGCTCCTGGCCGATGCCGCCGCGGAAGGCGGTTTGGCGCCGCTTGCGGGCCGCATTGTTCATGGCACGAACCTTCAAATTGCCTATGCCGACCAGCTCCGTGCGCAGCTGGACGATCATCGGTCGCTGGCGGAAAACATCGGCCAAGGCCAGGAATTTGTCACGATCCAGGGAACGCGCCGGCATGTGTGCGGCTATCTGCAGGATTTTCTGTTCGCTCCGGAGCGCGTGCGTCAGCCGGTAGGCGTCCTCTCCGGCGGCGAGCGCAACCGGCTGCTTCTGGCCCGTCTGTTTGCCCAGCCCTCCAACTTGCTGGTGCTGGATGAGCCCACCAACGATCTCGATCTCGATACCCTGGAACTGCTGGAAGAACAGCTGGATGCCTACAGCGGCACGGTGCTGCTGGTCAGTCACGACCGGGCGTTTCTGAACAACGTTGTCACCGGCACGCTGGTTTTCGAAAAATATTCCCCCGCTATTCCGGATCAATGGCTCGGGCCCGATGACGGGTGGCATGTCAACGACTACGTGGGCGGCTATGACGACTGGGTCCGGTGTCGCCGCCTGCCGCCTGAGCCCGTGCCGGCCGAAAAACCGGCGCCTCCCCGGCGCAAGCCGGCGGCGAAGAAGCCGCGGATTTCGCAACGCGAAAAGCTCGAGTTGGCCGGGCTGCCCGGCAGGATTGAAGCGCTGGAGTCGGAGCAGGCGCAGTGGCAGACGCGCCTGGCCGATCCGGATTTTTATCGCCAGGATGGCGAGAGCATTGCGCGCGTCAGGCAGCGCAGCGCGGAGCTGGTTGTCGAGATCGAAGCTGCGTACCGCCAGTGGGAAGAGTTGGAAGCTGCGCTGAAGGCCGCCGGCGAAAAAAGTCCCGGGGGCGGCGGGCAGTAAGAAATGTGCCGGGTTTGCCGCCGCGCCGTTGACGGCGCGGGCCAAGCGCATATGTATAAAGTTAATGCGCTTGGCGGATCGGGCGGGTTTCACTTGCGCCGCATCTTTTTGTTTTATCTTTCCCAAACGGAAGATTAAGCTTGCCGGAGTGCTTTGTGAGCAGTTTTGAAATTTGCGGCCATTGGCCGGTAATATTAAGAAAGAATCAGATTGCGATGAAAAAGGGGGTGGCATGCTTCCGCAATACGATGTGATTGTTGTCGGCGGAGGAACGGCCGGCGTCATTGCTGCCGTTCAGGCAGGACGCGCGGGAGCGCGCACCCTGCTGGTTGAAAAAAACGGCATGCTCGGCGGCACCATGACCGTGGGCGGTATCAATTTCCCCGCCCATTTCTTTGCCTGGGGCAGGCAAATCATTGCCGGCATCGGCTGGGAGCTATTCCGCAAAACGCTGGAGGAAACGCGCCAGCCGGTTGCCGGCCCTGAAGTTTCGCGCGACACCAATAAGCTGCCGCATCTGACGATGGACAAATCCGTTTTTGCCGCGCTTTGCGACGAAGCCGTGCTTGCGGCGGGAGTGGAGCTTCTTTTTCATGCCATGCCGGCGGCCGTTAAGTTTGGCGATGATCGCTGGCGGCTCTCAATTTGCTCGAAGACGGGGCTTCAGGAAACGCGGGCAAAGGTGCTCATCGATGCCACGGGCGACGCCAACGCCGTTGCGCTTGCCGGCTTCGAACTGGTTCGGCCCGCGATCGTCCAGCCCGCGACGCTCCACATGCGCTGTTCAGGTTATGATCCTGAGACGCTGGACTTTGCGGCGCTCAAGGCGGCGGCGGCAGCGGCCGTTGCGCGCGGCGATCTGAAGATCACGGACATTTCCTGGTCGTCGGGTGCCGGACCCGAGGGCTTTCTTCGGGGGCGCGGCGGCAACGCCAACCACATTTGGGCGCGCCACAGCGAAACGAGCGAAGGCAAGTCCATGGTTGAAGTCGAGGCGCGCCGATCGTTTTTGCGCATGTATCGCTTCTTCAAACAACAGCCCAAACTTGAGAATTTCAGCGTGGAGTGGATCGGCACGGAGACCGGAATCCGCGAAAGCGTCACGATCAAGGGCAAGAAGACGATGACGGTGCAGGATTACGAGGCCGGTAAAACCTACGCTGATGCCGTCTGCTACGTTTTCTATCCCATTGACGAGCATCTTAACGATGGCGAAGGCATCAATTACCGGCTGCTCGGGAAGAATGTGTTGCCCACGATTCCGCGCGGAGCTATGCTTCCCCTGGGCAGCCGTTTCCTGATCGTGGCCGGCCGCTGCATTGCCGGCGATCGCGAGACGAACAGCGCCGTTCGGGTGGAATGCCCGTGCATGGCCATGGGCCAGGCGGCCGGGGCCATGGCGACGCTCAGCGCGCGGAGCGGCGCGGACCCGGAAGATTTGCCGATGGCGGATATCTACGCGCTCCTTCATGAACATGGAGCCGTTGTGCCGGGAGACATCACGCTAAACAACAGTACAGATTCGCATGGCGGTTAACAATGCGCCGGTTACAACCCGGTTGCGCCGGAGGGAGAGAGCACAATAACTCATGAAAAAGACTGTGTCATCGCTGGATTATAAGCGCAAACTGGCCGTCCGTCACAGTGTCGATGTCCTTGTGGTTGGCGGGGGGCCGGCGGGAATTGCCGCGGCGCTTGCCGCCGCACGGCAAGGATGCTCGGTCCGCTTGATCGAGGCCGGCAGTTGCCTGGGCGGCATGGGCACCGCCGGCCTGGTTCCGGCGTTCATGCCGTTCACGGACGGCGTCAATTTTCTGGCGGGCGGGATCGGGCAGGAGGTTCTCGATGCGCTGTGCAAAGCGGATGGCACCGTCCCTCCCGACGGCAGGGGCATCCGCGCGGAAGTTCTCAAACGCGTTTACGACGAACTCCTGACCGCGGCCGCGGTTCCGTTTACGTTTCATACGCAGCTTGTCGATGTGACGGTCCGTGACGACCGGGTCGGTGAGGCGATCTGCGCCGGCAAGAGCGGCCTGTTCGCCATCCGGGCCAAAATGTTTGTGGACGGCACGGGCGACGGGGATCTGGCGACATTTGCCGGCGCACCCTATGCGAAGGGGGATGCGGAAGGCAATATGATGCCCGGCACGCTGTGCAGTCTCTGGGCCGGGATTGACTGGGACAAGGTGCATAAGTCCGGACTGGGCGCGGGCAACAGCCGGATCGAGGACGCTTTCCGTGACAAAGTATTCACCTTGGAGGATCGGCATTTGCCAGGCATGTGGCGCGTGGGGGACGCAGTGGGCGGGGGCAATATCGGCCACACCTTCAATCTGGATGGAACCGATGAAGAATCCCTGACGCGGGCCTACCTGTGGGGGCGGAAGTCGATGCTGGAATATGCGCGCTATTACAAGGAGTATCTTAAAGGTTTCGAGCGGATGGAACTTGTCGCCACGGGTGCGTTCCTTGGCGTTCGGGAGACCAGGCGCATCACCGGCGACTACGTCCTGAATATCGACGATTTCAAGCGGCTGGCGGTTTTTGAAGATGAAATCGGCCGCTATTCCTATCCGATCGACATCCACATTGCCAAGCCGGACAAGGAGAGCTACGACAAGTTTCACAAGGAATTCACGACGCTGCGTCTCGGCAAAGGCGAAAGTTATGGCATTCCTTACCGCATATTGATTCCCAAAGGATTAAGGAATCTGCTGGTAGCCGGCCGGTGCGTCAGCACGGACAGGAACATGCAGGCTTCCATCCGGGTCATGCCCGGCTGTTATATCACCGGCCAGGCGGCCGGCGTGGCGGCGGCCATGGCGGCGCAAGCCGGCGCCGATAGCCGCGCTGTCGTCGTTGGCGACTTGCAGGCCAGACTTAAGGCCATGGGGGCCTACCTGCCGAATTTCAAGAGCGCATAGAAGCAACTCGGGCCATGCCGCAGGGCTGCGTCATTCTTGGCTGCCGGTTATGGGGAACAAGCGTCGCGGATTGGGCAAAACGGATCACGCGTGATCTTGGCCCGGCGGCTACGTTCTCGCGGTCGGCGCATACACAAGTATAGCGCTCGACCCCGACGCCTTGCCGTCGAGCCAAGCTGACGCGTTCCCGTTTTGGTCTTGCGACAATCCAATCCGCGCCGCACGTGCCACGCTGACGCCGACACCACGGGATATTTCACTCAAAGAGATTGATCCAATGCCTTTGGCCTCCACACATAGCAGAAGGCTCAAAGACTGTTTAGCACTTTCGCTCATCTCGTTCACTTTGAGTGGTTTCCCTCCTTTAGGGACACAGCCCTTGGCCATGCCGGCGGCCGTATGCCCGTCATCCATCAACGGGGATGCCGGCCTTTTCAATGCCTGGTAGCCCCTGGATCTTTTTCGGTTTTCAACGCCCTCGTTATCAGCAGCACAAGGTTGTTTTTTGCGTCGATGAGTTTGGCGGGGTTCTGGGAATAGAGATTTTCAGCGGCGATGAAATCGGGTTCCATTTGTATGGCTTTCCGCGTTTCCTTGATCAGCAGCTTGTCGGAACAGTTTTTCATAAGGTTTTTAAGAATTACGAAATATTCGTAATCCTGCATGCCGTCGCGCAGGTTTTTAAGCCTGATTGAAGCATACGGCGTCCAGTCTTTTCCCGGATACATAAGATTTCCGCCGCCCGGATGCATGGAGTTCGTGCCTGTTTTGCGGTTGCGGAAGAACGGCATCCAGGGGATTTCCGGCCAGCGCAGATTTTCATTGCGGATTTTCCATACGACTTCGCGCGTGAGCCACGGCATCGAGCGGGATTTCTTGTCGGCAGCGTTCATGCGGTAGGCTTCCTCGAAAACGGTGCGCCACTCGACATTCAGGCTCCAATAAAGCAGTCCTGTTATGCCCATTTTCCAGTTGATCCACGGCAGGATGCGCGGGTCAACCCCGGGGGAATCCATATTCAGGTTCGGATATGGTTGGCGCGGATAATCCGTCGGATACCACCAGACTTCCTCGCCCAGGGCGCGGCGTTTCTCCGCCTCGCTATGATTGTAATGACTGAAGTAGGGGCACCAGCAGTTGACATAGCCGTAGAGGCGCGGGTCTATGCGCGTCGTGTTGATGCGCGGAACTTTGGGCAGGACTTTTTTTGCATAGGCGAATTCGTGTTGCATGTAGTCAAGCTGGCGGGGATCGCGCGCGGCCCAGAGCAATACCTCGTCGTTGCCGAAAAGATAAGGCGCCAGGCGCCCTTTGTATTTCCTTATCAGGCGCTTATATAGGCGGAGCTTGATTTTATCATGCAGTTGGACGACCGGCAGATAAAGGGTCGTTTTGCCGCGTTTAACCGCCCAGTCGAGGTCGCTTTCGGGCATATCCAGGTTGGTTTTCGGTATGTTCAAGGTAGTTCCGCCCTGGCTGAAAAGGGTCATGGGCTCAAGGCGGTGATCGAGGATGAACTGCCAGTAACGCCGCCGGCGGGTGGCAGTCAGTTTGCCGCCGTAGTATTCCTCCGGCCAGAAGTTGTTAAAGCAGAAGGCCGTGCGCAGGCTGGACGCCAGCGGCAGCGTAAATGGCAGCACGGTTATTTTCAAGAGCAAAACAGTTTTTGGCAAGTTGCCGGGCTGGACCGTGATTGAGCCGACATAGACTCCGGCCGGAGCTTCCGGCGGAACCTTGACGTCGATAAAAAGCGGAACGGTTTTGCGCGGCGCGCGCAAGGTGAAGGTGCTGCCGGGAATCAGGGCGTCAGCGATGTCGATTTGTTTGTCCGCGTTCAACCAGGCGGAAGTGATGTAGTCGGCCATGAAGGTCGCGACCTTTGTCCCGGGGAGGGCGTCGAGTTCGGCGTCGATCTTGATTGAACTTATTTTTTTGACGCCGGTCACGGGGATGAGCAGGCTGCCGGTTTCACGCCCGGCAAGCGTCAGCTCGGCTTTCGTATTGGAACTTCCGGCGTATTCGCCTTCGATGATCTTGACGAGAGGCGATTCTATGCAGAGCGAGTAGCCGCGCTGCCGGTCGGCTTTAGGATAGACAACTTTCTTGGCCGCCTTGGGCGGAAAAGGGGTTTCGCGCGTGGCCGCAAAAAAACAGGTTGCGTTTGCCGAGGTGAATTCGAAGGGGGCGATGAAGGGAATGCGGTTTGTGCGGTAGAATGTGAAGTCCCATATCTGTCCGCCGAGGCCTTCGAATGGAATCGCGATCTCCAGCGACCAGAAGTCAGAGCCCTTATGGAGCTTGAGCTTGCTTCTGCTGTCCCATGGCAGCCCGGGGTTGACGCAGGAAGCATTGATCGCAGCATACGTTTTGCCGGCGACATTAGCGACAAACATATAATATTTGTCGGTTTGTCCCTTTGGCAGCATGTGTATCTCGAAGGTGTCCTCATTCCAGATTTTCTTGTCGAAACAGTCGTATTCCCATTCCGCCGGGTTGAGGTGATTGCCGCCCCAGAACGGACGGAATGGCTTTGCACGTTTTTCCGGGTCGCGCTGCGCCATGTCGTCGGCTTGTGCCCGGAGATAGATGAATAAATTCTTTTCATCCCAGGCCAGTTTTGCCGACGAGCTTTCGGCCGCCTCTTTGCCGAATGCAATGGCTGCGGCGTTTTCCCATATTTTCGAATCGCCTTTGCCGTTCAGCGCAGGGGCTGAAACTGCTTTCAATACGCGGAACATTTTTTCCTTTTTATTCATATTACCTCCTTGGTATCAGGGCGCGCCGCTCCAGGCGGCTGCGCTTGCGGGGAATGGCGTCCTCCGCCGCTACCAGATTTCAGCCGCGCAAATCCGCCAGTTTAACGCCTTGGGTCGAACCTTTATGCTTGTTCCCCGGATCGTTTGTGCCCGTTGCGTGTTCGGCCGGGAGCGAGCTCATTTTTCAATATCCATGACCGGCGCTGGCGAGTTGTCGCGATATTCCCAGCGCAGGGCGAACATGATTATGCCGGCGGCCGCCAGATTGGCAAAAAGAATGGCGACGGCGCCCAGCATGTTTCCGGGCACGCCGATGTTCAGGGCAAAAAACGCTGAAATGGCGATGAACGAGAGATAAACCGCCTGGCCGGTTAATATTGTCACCGGCTTCCGGAACCAGGCGGCCTTGCCTTCGCTGTAAGCGCGCAGGGCGACGGTCAGCGGAAGCAAAATCAAAAGCCAGGCCGTGTTGCGCACGAGGGGGAGATCGGCGATGCTTAGCTTCTGGAGTGTGACGTAATACCAGTAGATTATTCCGGGCAACAGGAAGATCAAGGGGACCAGTCCCATGATAACCCCGGCGATCGCTGTAAATATGGCCAGTTGACGGTTGCTGCGCGCCGATTGACCGTAATACGTAAGAATCAGCGCTTGCAGGCGGGTGGTGCCGATGGCCATCGGATGGGCCAGGCCCATAGCCAGGTAAAAAATCGGCAACATGCGTTCCGGTTCAGGCGCCCGCGCGATAAAGGCGCCGACCATGAAACCGGAGAGCGTTAGAAAAAGCAGTCCGACGGAAAGCGTCAACGAGAAAACAATCAATTTCGAATAAGATGGGGGCGGCTCCATGCTGGGCGTCATCCGGCGCATGAACGGCAGGGCGAAGGCCTTGGCAATCAACAGCTCGATCGCAACCGCAAGCGTCATGCACATCACGGCCCAAATCGGCCCGACAAGATTAAGCGCGCAAAAAACGGATGCAAGCATCAGCGTCAAAACAATCCGGCCCAGCGTGGCGCCAAAAGCCCGGCCGGTGGCGGCGTTGTTCAGGAGCACGATTTGATATGGCTCCCTCAGGCGAAACAAGATCAACATGGGCAGCGATGCCATAAAGCTCGTAATGGCCGGTTTCTCGATTGCGGGCGTCAAGCCCAGAAGCCGGCCGAAGAGAAAATGGGCCGCGGGCGGCAAGCACATCAGGGCATAGAGCAGGATGGACAGCAGAATGATGCCGTTATTGATGCGTGTGCAGCGCGCCAAACCCTGCTTGGTCTTGCCGAATACCATCCCGGTGGTGATCAAACCCGAGCCCATGACGAAAAGGATCATCAGCATGTTCTGGGACTGCGCCAGGCCGGCCATATTGATTGGCCCGCCCGGTCCCCGCGAAGCGACCATGGCCACCAGCGGGTAAGTCAGGCTCTGCGCAATGGCCTGGAAAGCCAGCGGGACAAAATAGCCGATAAACTGGCGATAGGATGGAACTGCTGCCGTCATAATCCAGCTGTTTTAATTTGGCCCTGCGTCCAAGAAACAACCACATAGCGCGCTTTGGAGTTAAAATCGGAAATACGCATGCTTGTTGTTTTCACCATCCTGGCGGGCATTATTTCGATAGTTTCCTGGTTCAAAAGTCCCAACCAAACCCATATTCGGTCTGCATGCCGAGGCCATTCTGAATTTGCGCGGCTGAAATCCGCGTGTTTGTGGCCAAGGCCTGTTCCAGGAGATTGTCGGAAACGGCCATGCCTATGCCGATGAACAAATAGGTGCGGGAGTTCAAGCCGAAGCGGAAGCCGACGATGGCTTTATGATATGAATTTGCCGAAGTTGAGTAAGGCGACGTGTACGGGTCCTGCAGAGCCACGGAGCTGGTCACGGGTGCCACCCGTGGTCCGAAATATAATTGAGCTGGCATAGTGGTGGCGCTTGTCCGTTCCGACGATGACCGGACCGGCGTTATCGGTGGCGGCGCTTGTCGGCGCGGTGCGGCTTTGCGCACAACGACGGACGGGGTGTTTGTCGGCGCCACAGCGCCGTTCCCGGCGTTGGCGCTCAATGCCCACCATAACAGCGCGGCTGCAAAAAAACCGATCCGGCAAACTAAAGTTTGTTTCAACGATCTTCCTGCAGAGCGATGTCGATTCTATGACTCTGGAGCGGGATGACCAGATTGTTCGGGACCGCCGGATAATTGGCGGCGTCGGTGATGCTGACAACATAGATCAGCAAATCGATGCCGTATTGGTTTTTCAACATCCGGCCGGGGGCGACGAATTCGCTCAGGCCCGCGTAATTATTGCCGGTCTTGAGCCAGTCGTAAGTATAGCCAAGTTGGGTCCACGGATACGCGTTCCAGACGCCGTTGGTCATGCCGTAATTCCGGCTTGCGATCGTGGTCTGGAACCAGGCCGTATAATTGGTGTTGACCGCTGCGGCATAGGGCGTGTTGGTGCGGAACGATACCTCGGCTTCCCTGTCGGTAATTTCCGGGTCGCGCGAAGGCCGCAGCAGATATTGCGGATCGACATAAAATTCCACGATGGTGTCGTTAAGGCTGGTGGCGGGCAAGCCCAGCGACTGTTTCAACCGCAAGTAAATGTTGGTGCCGGTAAAATTTTGGGCGACATTCTTCAGTTCCGGCACGAGAGTTACCCAGGATTCCGCATAACGCAACGATGTATATTGGCCGACATGGTAATAATTGGTGGCGTCCGCATATTTCATGTAGGAAGCGACCAGCACCTCGCGGATGCCGGTGTTGGGGTTAGTCCGCCAGATCAAATTGGTGTTTTCCGCCGTGATGGGCGTCAGATCCCTTTTGATTTTGCCGGGCACCACGTTCGAGGCGTTGACCATGGCGTTGGAATACATGGCGGCCAGGATTTCCATATCGGAGATTTCAGGGTCGGCGTGGGTCCAGATAACCCAATGCGCGCTGGAGGGATTATATACCGCCATTTCGGTCGTGCCATCGCCGTCATAATCCGCCGGCACGGGATAATAACCTGGCCCGCCCAGGGAGGCTGACGCCCCCGGCACATAGCCGCTGCCAGATAGCAGCCCGAACCATTCTCCGGTAGGCTCGTAATAGACCGACGGATCGTTCTTGCCGTCGCCATCGAAATCGCCCAGGAGCGGTTCGAATCCCGATCCGCCCAGGAACACGCTGTTATCGGCATAATCCTGGCTGGATAGGAGAACGCGCCATTCGCCGGAATCCACCTGAAACAGGCCGGGATCGACCAGACCATCGCCATCGTAATCCGCCGAGACGGCGACGGTGTCCAATCCGCCCCACCAGAATTCGCCCTGTTCCAGCACCGAGCCGGCGGCTGTGCCAGCCAGCCCGCATCCCAGCAGCATAACGGCTATTCCCGTCCGCCCGAAAATGTTTCTTAAGCTCATTGCGCCTCCCTTTTAGAGATATACTAACCGACTCCTTAAATCCTCGACAAAATACGCCTTGGTGCGAGAAAGGGCAATAGTTTTATGCGGGTAAAATCAGGTTCAGGATCTGAGCTCGCGTTATAAGTTAGTGCCCAGCGTTAGTCGCCGTTTGGATGGGCAGTGCGCCTGCGTCCGGTTCAACGCTGGACAATCGGGTGCAGGAATCTATAATCGTCCAAAACGGAATGAAGGTTACAATCAAATTGTTGCCATCGCCGCGCAGGCGATGGAGCGACTCGAAGTGACCGGAAGCCGTCTGGCGCGTGTCGGCCGAAACCTGGTTACGGGATCAAGGCCTGAGACGCCTGCCGGGCGCTACTACGGGTTGTAGCAGCGCATTCTCAAGGAGGGTGAAAGAGCGGGAAACCTCCGCCACCAGCGGCTTCGGATCCGATAATGACAACAACCCGAAAGGAGTGATTTGAACATGGCTATGCGCATCGAGAAAGATCTCCTCGGCCAGCGCGAGGTCCCACAGGAAGCATACTACGGAATACACACGATCCGGGCGACCGAGAACTTCCGGATCAGCCACATGACGATCGCTGACTTCCCCGAGATGATCCGGGGGATGGTGCTTGTAAAGAAGGCGTGCGCCCTCGCCAACAAGGATCTTTTAGCGCTACCCGGCGATATCGCCGACGCCATCGTGCATGCCTGTGACGAAGTGCTGTCCGGCCGCTGCATGGATCAGTTCCCGATTGACGTCTTCCAGGGCGGTGCAGGGACCTCGACCAACATGAATACCAATGAGGTCATCGCCAACCTCGCGCTCGAGTCCGTCGGCTTCGAAAAAGGCCGCTACGACGTTATCAATCCCAATGACCACGTCAACAAAAGCCAGTCCACTAACGACGCGTATCCAACTGGATTCCGGATTGCGGCCTATGCCTCCACCCAAGGCCTCATCCAGGCCATCAGCAGCCTGGCCGATATCTTTGATGCCAAGTCTGGCGAGGTTAAGGACGTGCTTAAGATGGGCCGGACCCAGTTGCAGGACGCCGTGCCGATGACTCTCGGGCAGGAATTCCACGGTTTCGCTGTCAACTTGCGTGAGGAGCTACGCACACTGGCATACAGCTCGTCTTTGCTCCTCGAAGTCAACCTCGGCGCGACCGCTATCGGCACCGGGGTCAACACGCCAAACGGCTACGCGAAAGCGGCGGTTCGCCGGCTGGCCGAGGTTACCGGTCTGCCGATCACCGGCGCCACCGACCTCGTCGAGGCAACGTCTGACAACGGAGCTTATGTCTTCCTCCACGCCGCGATCAAGCGCGTTGCCGTGAAGCTCTCTAAAATCTGCAACGACCTCCGACTCCTGTCCTCGGGGCCGCGGGCCGGGCTGAAGGAAATCAACCTGCCCGAGATGCAAGCAGGTTCGTCGATCATGCCGGCCAAGGTGAACCCGGTAATCCCGGAAGTAGTGAACCAGGTCTGCTTCAAGGTCATCGGGAACGATGTGACCGTGACAATGGCCGCTGAGGCCGGACAACTCCAGCTTAACGTCATGGAGCCGGGCCTTGCCCAATCGGTCTTCGAGTCAATCGACCTGATGACGAACGCTTGCGACACGCTGCGAACCCGGTGCATCTCCGGCATCACCGCCAACCGGGAGATATGCAAGGCATCCGTCATGAATTCCATCGGAATCGTTACCTACCTCAACGAGGTCATCGGCCACCAAAATGGCGACCTCGTCGGCAAGGAGTGCGCACGCACCGGCAAGACCGTGCGCGAAGTTGTTCGCGATATGGGCCTGATCGAGCCAGCAAAGCTCGACGAGTTGCTGTCGGTCGACAACCTGATGCGCCCGACTTACAAGGGAATGATCTACCCCAAGGGGGCCAAGGCGCTGCCGAGGCCTGCATCGTCGACTGATGCCGCTCCCACCAAAAGCAAACGCCGAAGAATTAAGATCAACCCTTGAGACACTGTTGAAACAGAGCGAGATGGGCTGAAAGACGGCCCAGCAAGATCATCGGGGACGCGTCTCAAGGGCCTGTTGCCCAAATCACTTTTCACTAGGTCAAAGCAGCATTTCCACCTGGGTCTGGTAAAGTTCAAGCAACGGAGTAGTGTAAAGAATTATGTGTAAATACAAACAGATGGAATAACGAACTAGGGAAGGGCTAGCCCTTCCCCAGCCGGCGGGCATATAGGATAATCCAGGGTGTGTAAAAACTGGAAGGAGGATCCTGCTGACAGTATTGGACGAATATGGATTTTGGTGCCGCTCATGGGGGGCACGTCACCTTGCGAAAGGTGATGAGAAGCCCGCCCGTCGATTTTTCAAAGGTTGGTTTCGGCAGTCTGGCGGCGGCGCACGCGTCCAACATGCGCTGGATGCCGCTGCCGTAGCGTTCGATGATCTCCAGATCGTAGAATACCTAAGCAATGAGTTTATTCCGGGGCTTCGAAGTGCCACGGGTTGTTTTTAAGACAAAAAGGATTTTGTTTTGAATCACGGCACGCTGTAGGCTGCTTACTCATGAATACCAAGGGCTTGTCAAAAGGCCTGCTTCTGCTCCAGGAATTGCGGGCCCCTTTTTTTGCTTCGTCGGTCATGCCGGTGCTGGTGGGATGCGCGATGGCGTATTATCACACCGGGATATGGAATGGGCCGCTGTTTATATGGACCCTGCTGGGCGTCGTCGCCATTCACGCGGGCGCTAACGTTGCCAACGATTATTTCGACCACGTCAGCGGCAATGATGCCGCCAACCATGACTATGTCCGTCCGTTCACCGGCGGCAGCCGCATGATCCAAAAAAAGTTACTGACCCCGCGCGAAGTGCTCGGTTTATCGGCGGCCTGCTTTGCGCTTGGGGGCCTTGCCGGATTCCGGCTGTTCTGGCTGGCCGGCTGGCCTGTGCTCTGGCTGGGAGTGGCCGGGATAGCGGGCGGGTTTTTTTATTCGGCGCCGCCGATCAAGCTGGGGGCCCGCGGCCTGGGCGAGCCGGTGATTGCGCTCCTGTTTGGATGTCTGCCATCCATGGGCGCCTATTTTGTTCAGACCAGTCGGTTTTCCGCCGACCTGCTGATTCTTTCGCTTTCCTTGGCCGTGCTTATCCTGATGGTCCTGTTCATTAACGAATTCCAGGACTACCGTGCGGATGGTGCGGTTCGTAAGCGCACCTGGGTGGTTCGACTGGGAAGGCGCCGCGCTGCCTGTCTATATATGGCGCTGATGGGGCTCTGGCCACTGCCGGTCCTGCTGATGACGGTTGCCGGGAAAGTGCCTGCGGCCATGGTCCTGGCAATCTTTCCGGTATTGATGGCGTTCTGGATCCTGCCGCGCGTCGCGCGCTGCTTTGATCAACCGCTGGCGCTGGCGCCGGCCAATGCCATGACAATCATCCTGCACCTGGGCGTGAGCCTCATAATGACTGCCGTCCTGCTGACTGCGCATTGACACGCCCCGACTCCGGCATAGCCAGGAGCTCCTCTTTATACGTTAGCAACGCATCCCTGATTTGCGGCTTAATAGGAATTGCGCGGAGAAACCGATCCGCCTGCTTAGAAAGGCGGCCCATATCCAGGACCGCATGCCGCACGACGTCGGATCGGAGTATGATGTCGGCGGCTCGCCGGAGCTCGTCGGGTGCATTCGACCTGCGCCCGTAGACCCGTTTCAGAAACTTCCGATCACGGGGCGATCCGCTCCGGAATGCATATAGGAGCAACAGCGTGCGTTTGCCCTCGCGGATATCGGCTATTACTGGCGCGCTGGCTCCTTTCCCGCCTCCCAGGTCGTCTTTGATTTGAAAGGCGCGCCCCAGGCAGAGGCCGAATCGGGCCAACGAGTCTATGGCTTGCGGCGTAGCGCCCGCCAGCGTGGCGCCCATCGCCAGGGGCAAAGCAAAGCTGTAGTGCGCAGTTTTCCGTTCATAAATGCGGCCTATGGCGGCACGGTTCAGACGATCAAGCGGTGTCCGCGTATACAGCAGCTCTTGCAACTCGCCGCTGCCGGTGACCAGGGCTGCGCGCGTAAGCCGTTCCAATGCCTGCTGTTTTCGGACAGGGCTCGCGCGAATCGAGAGAAACGCGCGGATTGCCAGCGCGTAGAGAACATCACCCATAATCAGGGCCAGGTCGCTGCCACGGACACGCGCCGGCGGCCCAGCCCTCAATTGACGCTCCATAAGCCTATGCAGGGAAGGACCTCCCCGCCGGCAAGCCTCGTGATCAATGAGGTCGTCATGGATCAGAATAAATGCATGGAGCAGTTCCAAGGCGACGGCGGAGGTATATAGAGCCGCAGCCGGCCGCGAAGCAAAACCCAGATATCCGAGGATAAACAGCACCGGGCGTAGGCGCTTGCCCTTGCGCAGGAGATAACCGCGCAGCCGCGCGCGGTAGGGTGCTGGCAGCGAAATCCAGGGAAAAGCCGCGCGCGGCATAATGACGCGAACCAATGTTTTTTCAATCCGGCTTTTTATTTTACTTATCATGCGAATACGGTATCATTGCCCAGGAGTGATGACAACGACGATTGTTGCGCTATGAAAGATGTCGTTATTATCGGAGGCGGATTTGGCGGGCTGGCGGCCGCTCGCGGCCTGAGCGCCGGTAGCCGTGAAATCCGAGTTACACTGCTGGACCGCAAAGCATCGTTTGACTTTCTCCCGCTGCTGCCGGATATTGTCGGCGGACGGATTCCCCCCTCCGTGGCATCGCTCGGGCTTGATGGGCTGGCGCGCCGGTTTGGCTTCGCGTTTCAGCATGATCCCGTTGAGCGTATCGACCTCGACCGGCGCACCGTCATCGGGACCCGGCGCCACTATCCCTTCGACGCCCTCCTGATTGCCGCCGGCAGCGAACCGAACTATTACGGGAACACCGAGATTCAACAGGCCGCCTATTCATTCAATTCCTGCCGGGATTGCGAACGCCTGGCAACCGCGCTACAGGCGCCTTGTCTTGACACGTGCATAATTGTAGGCGGCGGGTATACCGGCATCGAAATGGCAACCCATGTGCGGCGCCGGTTTGCGCGCCGCGGCAGAGCCTTGCGAATCATTGTTGTTGAAGCCGCTCCGTCTATTCTAGGTGCCTTGCCTGGCTGGATGAAGCTCTACAGCCGTGATAATCTTGAGCGGCTTGATATTGCCGTGATGGAAAATTGCCGGCTGGCCGGCATAACCAACCGCCAGGTCCGTTTGAGCAACGGGATGGTCTTTGACCAGGCCCTGGTCATCTGGTGCGCCGGCGTTCAGACGCCTGCGTTTGTAAGGGCGCTGACGTTTGATAAAGGGCTCCAGGGCCGTCTCCTTGTAAATGCTCACCTGGAGATTGGCTGTCAGCCGGGCCTTTTCGCGATTGGCGACTCGGCGATGTTCATGCACCGGAACCAGCCGCTCCGGATGTCAGTCCAATTCGCGCGCACGCAGGGAGCATGTGCCGCCGCTAATATCGTCCGGTATTTCCGGGGCGACCAGTTGCGCTCCTACCAGCCATGGGATCCCGGTTTTGTATTGCCCATGGCCAACGGCCGGTCCTGTGGCACGGTGGGCGGCCTGCGGGTACGCGGGCTGTTGCCAACGGCTATGCATTACACTATGAGTCTTCTGCTCTCCCGGGGCTTGTCTCAGAAAATGCGTTTTATCCGGGCGCTGTGTCATGAAAAGTAAAACGAAGAAAGGAGAAAGGACGCTATGAATGGAACCTGTTCGTGTTTTAACACCCGGGCTGGAGGAATCGCCCTGATGCGTTGGGCGTTGGGTGTTTTATTTTTATGCGGCGGCATAAACAAGCTGGCCGGACTCGGCGGCTTTGTCAATGGGTACCTGGTGCCGGCCTTTGCCAAAACGTTTCTGCCGGCCTGGCTGATCACTTCATATGGCTATGCCCTGCCGTTTGTCGAAACGCTGCTCGGGGTGGCATTGATCCTGGGCCTCTGCCGGAACGTCGCCTTGCTGCTGACCGGGCTGACATTGATCTCGCTGGCGTTCGGGCAGATCCTATTGCAAAACAACGCCACCGTTTTTCAAATCATGGGCTATCTGGCCATGACGGGCACGGTTCTTTTCCTGGGCGAGCATGACCGCTGGCTGGTCCGGGGTAAATGCCCCTCGGCATAAACACCTCACATTGATCCGTGGGTCAAACCGGAAAGCGGGGGTCAACCCTTAATAAGTAACAATTAGATGGCGTTTTATCGGTGGCTTGACGAATGCCGTAAAGCGCCACTGCTCAATGCCTACGATGTTTTTCAGCATCTTGTGGATTATTGGAATGAGACTATGCAGGATGACTGTTAACGCTCCTCGTAAGCGTCCAGTTGGCGTTTGAAATAATCAAATCAGACTATTTCTTGTATCCGCATTTAGGGCACACGCCATTTTCGTTTAACGCAATGCCACATAACGGGCAACGATCTATATTCCTATGAGGCCCGTATGCTTCTGTAGCGCCATTTACTCCGCTTGTAAACGTGATTTTAACTATATTTAGTTTGTCTTTCAGCAGATCGTAAACTATTTTGATCATGCCTTCAACTGTCATGGTTTCTTTGGTAACAACCAAACGACATTCCGGATACGCTGTCGCAAGTTGCGTTTTGAAGGCCGGCCCTTTTTGCTTATTAGTTGGCGCACCGTTCTTAATGCCTTGTGCTTCGTAAACGCCAAGAATCGCAGGAATCAACGGATCGTCTTTCCTTAAAACCAGAGCATGATCGAAATTTTGCAAAACGTCCCAAGCGGTCTTCTTGATTTCATTACAAGGGAACACCATATTGACGCCCATATTGACCGTATCTTCTACTTCAAGCGTCAGTATTCCCGTATGCCCGTGCAAATATTGCGCTTCGCCTTTGAACCCATAGAATCTATGTGCATACTGTAAGTCCAGTGTTGTGAAACTTCTTATGATCATTCTCCTTATTTATTATTTTATTTTACGGGTGTGATTATGCTTCAATATAAATAAAATATAAATTGCTGGCGATTGTATGTCAAGGGTATGTTGATCTTGCCCTGGGCGAGGTCGGGTACATCGTGACCCCCCTCTGGCCGAGGTAAGGGTTGTGAGTCATAGACGGATGAATGAGCTCAGGGGCCACCTCCGGAGGTGGCCCCTGAGAAGCCCGGATACGCTATGATCGGAGGATGATACCTTATTTTGAGCTTTATAAAATGAAAGCAGACCGGTACGTGCTCAGGCAAAAGGTGGTTTTCTTGGCCCGTAAAGAAGGGATCAAGGCGGCTGTGCGTGAATTCGGATGTTCGCGCAATACAGTCCGCAAATGCTCCCAGGATACCCATGTTGATGCTTTCATTGATTCCCGTTTGGGGCTTCTTGTCGTAAGCCACGTGGTTGATTCCGTCCTTCTCGGTGACCAAGGCGCTCACCCGGCCCCAAAGTTCCGCATTGATTTTAATCCGGACCAGGCCCTTCTGGATCGTAAATAATCCTCCGGATTGATGGAAAGAGCAGGCCGATTATTTGCGGACCGCGCCCTTTGTTTCCCGTATCTCTATATCTACGCCGACTGGCAGGATGTCGCTGATCGCCTTGGAATAAATCGTCAGGGTGTTACCGCCCACTACCATCTCATACTGCCTGGCATCTTCCATGGTTCCGAACTGGTACGCCTTGTCGGCGTAAATCCGCTGCTGAACCGTGTCTTCCCCTTTACGGATCACAAGATCCGCCTCTCCCCGGTGCAAAACAATGACTTCAATTTTGTATCCATCCACCTCGATGGGATTACCTGCGTAAATAAACCCAGTATAGGGCATATGCGCCTGAGGCGCATTGGCGCCGGAAGGCTGATCCGCCGATATTTCTCCAAGATTCGTCACCGTTTTGATCTGTGAGAGTTTTTCCGGGTTGAGCGCATCCAAACGAAACACTCTTACTCCTGGCACCGGCATCACAAAGCGCATGGCCGTGTCCTTCTTGTCCGTCTGCGTCGGAACGTCCATTCCCAGCAGGTAGTCATGAACTTTATACGCGCCGTGTATTTTCAAGGCGCATTCCTGGAACAGATTGTCATGCGCATTCGGATAATAGCACAGCAGGTAGGTTTGCCCTTGGTACTCCCATTCGCGCATGACAAGACGTGGATCCTTGCCATCATATCTAGGAACCAGCCCCAAATCCTTGTTCACGCCGTCCATGATCCGGCGGGCCCCCTCTTTTATGTTCAGCATACCAAACGGAATACCGCTGAAAACCAACTTCCCCTTTCCGATTTGACAGGAAACCACGGCCGGCGAATTATCTGTATAACTAATCAATACTTTTACATCCGCCCCCTTCTCCGCTTCCATCCGACAGGCGCTTGCGATGGAGCCGAGCGGGATTTCTTCCCCCTCAATCAGCGCCACCTTGCTTGAGGACGGCAGGCATTTCACGTTTGCCGCCGCGAATAGTTTTGCGCTGTTATGCCCGTAATTGTCCAGCTTTCCGCTATACCCCTCGACCAGCACGTTCCCGCCGCCCCGCACGTAATCCAGCAGCTTGTTCTGGGTGTCTTCCCTGAGATATTCAGCCTGCGGAACAAGTAAAAGTTTGCAGTCTGAAATATCCTTGCCTTCGTTCAGGGCTTCTTCCGCCAGGACCCGCGCCGGCCACTGCCAGCGCATGAACTTGTAATAAAGATTATTGACCGTGTCCTGGTGTCTTGACTTCACGCCGCGCCAGGCCTGATCATGACGCCGGCAGGTATTGGAATAGAGAATGCGGATATCCGCACGTCGTTTCCCGTCAAGGATTATGTGATCAAACTGATTCACTTCCCCGATCAATCTTCTTACCTGCCATCCCGTCAAGGTCGGCAGGCCCACGATGTCCACACTGTTGCCGCGATGACCCTTAAAACTCCATTCAAAGCAATTTACCCCGGCCGCGCCGCCGGTGAACAGCGCCCACCAGTCCGCCGTCAAGGAGTTCTGCCATGTTCGGGGATCCGGCGACGGGCGGTAATACACCCCCCATTCCATCGTATGAAAAGGAATGCCGCAATTCAGATCACACCAGAACCATTCGAGCGAAGCTGCGAGGTACGTTCCATCCGTGCCGGAAATATCCTGGTTTTGGGTGAAGAGATAAATGTTGTTTCCACCAAAATACGGCCCTTTCAATGCCTCAATCGACATCACAACGCTCACAGGGATATCCGGGCTGTTTTGTTTGGACAGATCATAAACAGCTTTTCTTTTCTGGTTATAGACGCCGTCGCGGAACGCCGTCCAGTCTTCCCAGTTGCCGTGCTCCGGTTCCGTTTGCGGCTGGCGGACGGGAACCGTGATCTCCGCAAACGACGGGTAATCGGATTTCCAGCGCTGGTTCAATGCCTGGATTGTCGAATATTTTTGCTCCAGATACGCCTGGTAATCCTTGCGCGCCTGCTCACCCCAATACAGGGTCACCATGCCACGCTCGCTCATAATCACTTCATAAATAGAGTAGCGATATATCGGCACGTCCTTCCATTTGGAAACCAGCGCCGGCCAATTCGTCGCAAACACCGTGGTTTCCAACGGTTTGTCGTAACTTTGCCGGCGTTGTTTTTCATCTTTAATCTCATTGACGGTTCCCGTCACCGGATCGAAACGGCTGTAGGTCGACTGCCAATTATCAACTCGCACCGTGAACTTTACGCCCGCGCTGTTTTTCCTGATCAGGGGATCCCGCAAATATTCAGACATGCGGTCGTTATCCGTGCTGGAAACATCGAGCCCCAGTTGCCTGAGCGTCTGGAAATAGTGCCGCCGAAGCATATACGACCCAATTGGCGCAACCCATCCCGCATCGAAATGCAACCGATCACAAGTCGTATTCTTCACCGCCGTTTTGACCGGTCGCCGGATTGCGCCCGTTTCCTCTTTAGCGCCTTTGATTAATGTATGGAACTGTTTTTCCAACTGCGGGATGCGCGCAAGCATTTCCTTGCGGACCGCATCCTGCTGTTCCGGCGCTTCTCCTGCATCCAACAGTATATCCGTCTTGCCTTTGTCGTCCAAAATGACAAAGAAATCCTTTTCAAGCTTACCCAGCTGGTTTCGAAGTTCCACATAGCGGTCGGACTTGCCCAGATAAAAAGCCGCCAGTGTGGCGTCCGACAAGGCCGCGTGGATGTCGACATACTGCTCGCCAAGCCGGCTGATCTGCTTTTGCACCTCAAACAGGCGCTGGTAATATGCTTCCGATTGCTCGCCGGGAAAGGGAAGCTCGCAGATTTTGAAGGCCGCGTAGATCACGCCCGCGGCGGCATCGGTCTTCTTTAACAGCAGCCGCCCGGTCTTGCCCAGCACCACCACGGTTGACCCATACAACATTATATTATGATGGCGGTAGCCCACGAAATCAGTTTTCTCGCCACCGGGCAATGTGTACACGGGCCAGATGATGTTACCCGATATGCTCGCATCTCCGGTCACCCGGCCCAGCACTTGGAACCATTCATTGGATGCGAATGGGCCGGCCGTCGGGGGCAGCCGGGATTGGATCGCTTCCGGCAACTGCGCGTTGCGCGTCAACGGAACATTTAAGTTTCGCTTACCTTTGTCGCGCAGGCTCCAATTCCGGCCAATCTGCCATTCCGAGAAAACCGAATAGAAACGCTCATTCGACTTAACTGGCATAGCCCTGGACCATAAACCTTTCTCTTCATCATAGGCTTTTACTTCTTCCTGAAGCTCGCCTACCACTAAATTTCCGCCTTCCGCCAGGAACGCGGTCAGGGTGTATTCGGCCTTGATGGGATAGGATGATCCGTCCGGCATAAAAATCGTGTCAAACTTCTTACGGGTGATTAACTTTTCATCCGAGAGTTCCTTGGCATTCACAACCGTCACATTCAGCCCCAACTCCGTTAACGTGTTCGTATACCAGGCCAGCGGCTTGACGCTGATATCCTCGCACCAGGGGAACTGCTCGTCATAAAACAAAGCGACGCGCTTGTTCTGGATGTCCACGGACTCCGCCGCCCAAAGCCTGGTAAAGCTGAATAAGACAAGCAGGCCCGCGATAATGACCTTCATATTGAAGCCCCTCTACAATTTGTTACTTGGCCGGTTTGCTTTAATGTTTCGATCTTTTTAATCTTTCCGGCGTTTGAATGCAATTCATCACTGTTGTGGCGTGACTGGAAGCTTTGGTTGCCTGATTGTCGCGGTATCTCCCAGTCACTTTCTCTGGAAATGAAACATGATTAAAAGGACTGGGTAAATGGATAATATCGTTAAATTGTTGTATAAAATCGTGATTAGTCGCCTTGAACGTTGGGAACAGTATAAAAACAGGAATCCTATCACGGATAAGCGCGGTCGACATTTATATGGAATTAATTAACCCGGGTCACACACTCCTTTGCATCCGCATTATCAGTGTCTGTGGTTCATTAGCATCCCACAGGATGCTCAGACTAAAGGCTGTGGACAGTGGACTGTCGGGGTCCCATGACAGGCGCCGCTGACGGAAGGCTGCAAGCTTACCCGCCCGAGACGGTGCCAGAGGAGGAGCGCATAAGTTAGGCGGCCAAAGGCCCAACTTTATCAAACGTCTCGACGGAGCCCTTCGACGATGCTCAGGGGAGCCAGGGCGTACAAAGAGCATAACATTTTGTTTTGTAGCCTCGGCGCTCAGCCACCGTGGGGAACTTGGGGTCAAGGAAGTTGGGGTCAACCCTTAATAATTAACGATTAGATTGCGTTTTATCGGTAGCTTGACGAATGCTGCCGGTCATATGGCCAGGAAACTTCGAGTGCAATTTAAGGGCGCGATTTATCATGTGACGATTCGGGGAGTGGAGCGGCGGACCATCTTCGATGATGAGGATGACCGTGAGCGGTGTCCGCGCAGATGCTGGTTAGGTATGTCGGAATGAATCAACGCGATATCGGCGGATTACTGGGCATGGGCACGGGCGTTGCGGTATGCCTGCAACTGAAACGTCTTCGTATTCGCAGGTTACGGGAGGCCGTAAATATTAATTATTAAGGGATGACCACGATTTCCCCTCTTAATAAACTGTTACATTGTTGCCAGTTTCGTCGGTTGCAAACCAGAACGAATAAAGTTCGCCATGCTGCAGGGAAAAATGGATGCGAAAGCGTTTGTCTTGCAAGGTTGCGGCATCAAAATCGACCAATGGAATTTGTGCCGCCACAGAGTCAATTTCCAATTCCGGCGAAACGGCGATTACTGCTCCGGAAGTATCGATGATTTCGGCTTTGAGTAGGCATTTTTCGGCATTGACAAAGAGGAATTTCCCTTGTGAAAAGGTCAGGGTTCGGGTAAGCACCTCTCCGGCCTGGGACGCGGCCGAAAGCGAAACAAAACCGTCCCGTCGAATTTCCGCAAAGCCAAGGGCCCCGCCGGAATACATGCCATGACGAATTTCGCTACGTTCGGTTTTGGAAATGTTTCCTGAAAATCCGGTATAGTAAATACGCAAGACATCATCATGAATTGTATAGATGCCCCCAACTGACTGGATGTAACCGCGATCCCAGCTTCCCGCTGTTCGAGATGCGGCAATAAAAATATCGCGGTACGGGCGGCTCCAGTGCCATCCGTCGCGGCTGTACATGGGAATCAATCCGGTGATCTTGGGGATGCCCGTCTTCTCGGAAACGTCATTTTCAGGACCTAAGAATATCTGAAACATACCCAACATAATGCTTTCATAAGGGGCTGCGTCTACATTATACAACTGCGGTATTGTGCCGTTAGTGGCAAGAGTCTCATCCATCGGATCCAAACTGTCCGCACAAAGCCATTTCATCTGATTCATATCCTGCCACTGGGACGCACGGAAAAAATCCGAATCTTCGTGGTAAGAACGCGTTCTTGCCCATCCTTTGCAATCAAGTCCAAACAACAGGCTCGGAGACCACGTCGAGCGTATGCTGAAACACCACTTTTTCCGGAACGGATTGTAAAAAAGCGTGCTTCTGTCACCCATCGTCCCTGTGGCGCGCGGATTTTGCCAATGAATTCCATCGGGCGAAACGAGGGTGATGCCCGGAAAATTTCCCCCAGGATTGCGCAACAGCATCTTGTAACGCTCCTGTTGCGGTGCATCGGGATCCCGTACCACGGACAGAGAATCGGCACGGAAATAATGCGGACCGTTCCACTTAAGCTTTTTCAGATCATCATTTTTGGTGTATGGCAAAATCAGGTTTGTTCCTGTGACCACGTCCAGCATGGGTCGGTCCCAGTGAATTCCGTCGCGGCTGAATGCGTACGCGATTTGATTGAGCCACCCGGCTTCATACCACATTTTATAGATTTGTTCATCGGGATCGAAAATTATGGCACCACTTTTCGGACAGGCGCAACTGCAACCGTTCTCATTGGTCTCCCACGGCATTTGCGCGGTGAATATGGGATTGGTTTCGTATTTTTTAGGCTGATGATACGAGAACGGTAATGTCGTTTTTTCGATTAAAAAGGAATCAACAAACAATTGTCGGCCGATGGTGATGTCAATGGTTTCCGGAGGATTTTCCAGATAGGACGGAGGATTCGGAAGAATCCGGTTGCCTTCGACATGAAACGGAAGTTCTTTGGGTGGCCACTGGGCGGGGAGATTGATCCCGTTATATAATTGCTCCATATGACATATCTTCCCGTTAACAAGATTTTCGCCCAATAACGCTATAGTTTCCATCAGCAGTACGCCAAAAAAAGTTTACAGTATAATTCTCTCGTATAAATTCAAAAATCAACTTTGTTATCATTGTCTAATATTACAGCAACAAGCTCTTGTAATGCGGGAGGTAGTAAATATTGATTATTAAGGGATGACCCCGAATGCCCGAATGTCACGGCCGCCTTAAGCGATGCCTTCTGCTTGCCGAATAAACCCGTCCTGTTCCTCTTTACTTATATTATTAAACAGCACGTTCCATCCGCAGACACGAATCTGCAGGTCGCTGTAGGAATCGGGATACTTCTGCGCCGCGCGGAGGGTGTCCGCATCGAACACATTGATGTGCATAGCGTGACCGCCTCTCGCCTCAAAGGTCATGAGCAGCGCATACATAGCGGCGAGTCCGTCCTCACCCTGCGCCGCCGAGGGATGGATACCGAGGTCAAGACAAGCATCGCCTGAGAAGGTGTACGCTTCGAGCTTCGTGACGGAGAGAATGGCCGCCGTGGCACCTGCCGTGTTTCTGCCCATGGAGGGAGATACGTTCTTGGAAAGCTCCTCGCCGCGGAGACGTCCGTCGGGGGATGCCGCGGTGGAATCCTTCCATATATAGGAGTGGCGGGCAACGTGGAACGAGCAGCCCCATCTGCCGCCGTGGAGATTGTCCTTCTGTCTGAGATAATCGCGGACGTGGCGCACCACGTTCAGCGCATGGCGGTCGGGATTCTCCTTATTATTGCCGTAGTGATCCATCTTCTTAAGAATCCGCTGACGGAGGCCCTCGTGTCCCTCGAAATTCTTATCGAGAATCGCCTTCAGTTCAGGAATGGTGTACTCGTGATTCTTAAACGCGAGTTCCTCCACGACGCTTAAAGAATCAGCGAGGTTGGCGATGCCGCCGAAGGAAACGCCCGTGGAAACATGGGCCGCACCACTCTCCAATGCATCGAGCCCGCGCTCGATGGCGGTGATGTAGGAACCGGAAAGCAGGGGCTGGGGATTGATCTCGCCGTGGTAGTGGGACATATCGTTGGCGATGCTGACAGCGGTATCCAAGGTATGGGAAAGCTGGGCGAGATAGGCATTATAGAACTCGTCAAAGGTTTTGAAATCGGCGGGGGTGTCAATGCCCGTCTTCTTGCCCGTTACGCCGTCATAGCCACCGCTTAGTGCCTGCTCAAAGGGCTTCATCAAGTTGAAATACAGCATGAACAGCGGAACGGAGTCCTGTGCGCTGTACTCATAACAGCCGTGGATATTGCACTCGCGGGCTTCCTTCTCGGTGCATCCCTTTGCCATGAGCGCACGACGCATCGTATCCTCGCACACGAACACAATGGAGTTGTGACCGCGGCGGATCATGTCCAGCGCTTTCAGGACAAATTTCTTGGGCGTGTTCTTCGCGAGCTTAATTTGAATTTTCGGATTGTAGATGGTCATCTCATCGTACACGGTCAGGAATTCGTAGGACATCTCGTTGATGAGCGAGGATCCATCCTCCGCCGTGCCGCCCAGGAATACCGGCTGATTCCAGTAGTTGCCGATGGCGGTAAACTGGAGGAGATAGTACGCGAGATCCGAGCGCAGCTCCTCGCGGGAGATGCCCCGCGCGAGATCCTTCTGATAATACGGATTGAACACGCGGTCAAAGTTGGCAAGCGAGCGCGCCTGCATGTAATCGACATGCTCCATCACGATGAAGTAGGTGTAGTTCAGAAGGAGGCACTGATAGAAGGTTGCGGGCGGATTGTCGGCGAGGAACAGAAGCGCCTCTGCCATCTTCGGATTCTCTGTCTTCGCCATTGCAGCCAGGCGAAGGAGGAAATCACGGAATGCCGTATAGATAATGATGACCGATTCGTAGAAGGCTTCCTCATGCCCGGAGAGTGTCTTCGCCTTCGCAAGAGCCTCCCGATGCTTTGCCGTATCGGTGATGATGCCCGAAACGCCGAGGGCAAAAAGGCGATCCCAGTTCGGCACGGCGTGGTCATAGTCGTAGGAGAGCCCTGCGGTGCCGCTCTCATTGAGAGCTTGCCGCTTCGCATTTGCTTCGGGAATATCTTTAAGGAGCACCTTCGTATTCCACTCGGAAATGAGTACCGCCACGGGACGGTTGAGGGCACAGACAGAGGGGTATTTGTCTCTCGCATCCGTGGCAATTTTGGTGTTTTGCAAGACGAACTCCACCGCTCTTGCCTTGCGGATGCTGTGGGGGCGGTTCTCGTATTTCTTGTCGTTTGCATGGATTCCCTCCTTCATCTCCGCCTCGCCGAGTCCCGTGGCGCGATCAAACAACTCATCGTTGCAGATGAAGCGGCGGAGGCCATTGAAGGGCTTCTTCGTGTCGTGGAATTTGTTCAGTATATACTCGAGGCTTGCATCGGTTACGTAGTTCATAGTTTTTTCCTCCTTAGTATCGCGAATTATTCACGGCAGGGAACACCGTGCTCGCGGAAATAGGCGCGGACGGCTTCCACCTCCGCCTTCTCGGGCACGGTGGGCGGCAGGGTGTCGGGGAAACTGAGTGCATTATATTTCGACCGTGCGAAATTGTGGCAGGCAAGAACTCGTGTTTTCACCACATGGGAAAGGGCGCCAATGAATGCGCAGATTTTCCCTGCCTGGTCGGAGTTGTAATCGGGCACATAGGGATAGCGGATTTCGATGCTTCCGCCCGCTTCGTCGATTTTCTTGAGATTTTCAAGAATCAGTTTATTGGACATACCCGTGCAGTTGATATGCACGTCCTCATCGATGGCCTTAAGATCATAGAGGAACACATCCGTATAGGGCATGACCTTCTCAATGCTGGAACAGGGGACACAGCCGCAGGTGTCCACCGCGGTCTGCACGCCCGCCTCCTTCATGGCTTTGAGAATGGCGAGGCAGGCATCGGGCTGGAGCAGACACTCACCGCCCGACAGGGTGATGCCTCCTCCGCTTTGCTCGTAGAACGCTTTATCCTCGAGGAGCTGCTCGCAGATTTCCTCAATGGGTACTTCCTTCCCGTAAGAGATCAGCGCGTCGTTCAGGCATTCCCTTACGCACTTGCCGCATGTCACGCACTGTTTGCGGTCGAACAGGTGCTTTCCGTTCTCAATCGTGTGACAGGGACAGATCATGGCGCATTTTCCGCACAGCGTGCACTTGTGCTCGTAAAATCCGATCTGCCGCGGGGCTTTTATCGTTTCGGGATTGTGGCACCACACGCATTTAAGGGGGCATCCCTTGAAAAACACCGTGGTACGGATGCCGTCGCCGTCATGTACGGCAAATCGTTTCATGTCCGTAATATTGGCAGTCATATGTACATCTACTCGTTTTGTCACAATTGTCACGGGTCGGATCAAAACCAGCCAGTTAAGTTAACGAATATCATTTCGGGTCCCTTTTGCAAGCCCGCTCTTTCATCCAGTAACTTTTGCCGGTGATCTGGATGATCTCGGCATGATGCGGGAAGCGATCGAGAATGGCCGTTGCGGCGGGCACATCCCCGCCCCATGGAGAACGGGGTCAACACGGGAAGCCTCGGGCTCAGGGCTGGACATTAGACAAACAGCTTGCATCAGCATAGGCAATACGCGTTGATAAGCGAATGAGCAGGTCAATTTTGATTATTCTGGCCGGTTACAGGCAACCGCCTTGTGTTGGCGGCGTGCGAGAATAGAATCTTATTTTCCCATTGATTCATTTTGGCGGGACGATAAGATAAATACCCGCAAGCAGGAATTTGGATCCAATTTTTATTCGAAAGGCAGGGGCATATGCACAAGGTTATGGCGGGACTCATGACGCTATTGGTTCTGGGTAGCGGCGTCTTTTTCACCGGATGCAAAACATTGCCGGAGTCCAGTGACAGCAAGAATCCGACCCTTTATGTCGGCATCACCCCGGATTGCCCGCCCATTATCTTCAAGAAAAGCAATAAAATCCTCGGCCTGGAAGCGGACTTGGCGCGCGAAATGGCCAAGGCTTTGGACCGGCCCTTGAAGTTTGTGGAAGTACCCTGGGATCAGCAGATTAATTTGCTCTTGGCCGACAAGTTCGACGTCATCATGTCGGGCATGACCATTACGCGCGAACGCCAGGTCCGGATTGCCTTCTGCGAGCCGCACCTCCAACAGGGTCAAATGGCCCTGATCCGGCGCACGGACCTGATGCGTTACGGCTCATCGCTGCAGATTTGCGGGGCGAACGCCAATTTTGCCGTCCAGCGCAAGACGACCGGCGATATTTTTGTCCAGCAGGTCTGCCGCAATGCCGCCAGTGTCGGCAACCTGGACCCGGCTGACGCCGCCCAGGCGCTTTGCTGCAAAATGGTCGATATTTACATTCACGATGCGCCCATCATCATCTGGCTGGCCTCCGAGAATGAAGCGGATCTGACCACGGTGCCGATCAGGTCCCCCACGCAATCCATTGCCTGGGGCGTCAAGAAGTCCGATACGGATTTGCTGGCGGACTTGAATAAGGTCCTGGCGCAGTGGAAACAGGATGGCACGCTGGATACCATTCGCCGCCGCTGGATTCCCGATGAAATGACCAAATGATCGGCGATGTTGGCGATCCTTTCATGGATGCGGAACAGGAGGAACTCATGAAAGTCGTGGCTTTTAACGGCAGTCCCCGCAAGAACGGCAACACCGCCGACATGCTCGGGCATGTCCTGCAGGAACTGGAACGCGAGGGCATCCGGACCGAGCTGGTGCAACTGGCCGACCTCAAGCTCAGGGGTTGCCGGGCCTGTTACCAGTGTTTTAAAGCGAAAAACCGGCATTGTGCCCTGGCTGATGACGGCCTGAATGACTGTATCGACAAAATGCTGGCGGCGGATGGCATCCTGCTGGGATCCCCCACTTATTTTGCCGATCTGACCGCCGACCTCAAGATGCTCATCGATCGCGCCGGGATGACCGCCATAGCCAACGATGGCATGTTCCGGCGTAAAGTCGGCGCGGCTGTGGTAGCCGTGCGCCGGGCCGGCGCGATCCATGCCTTCGATTCGATCAACCATTTCTTTTTGATCAGCCAGATGATCGTGCCCGGCTCGAGTTATTGGAATATCGCCGTAGGGCGCGAAAAAGGGGATGCGCAAAAAGACGAAGAAGGCGTGCGGACCATGAAGGTCCTTGGTCAAAACATGGCCTGGCTGCTGAAACGTGTAACCGGCGCCTGAGCCCACGGCCGGCCTACGATTTCTTTGTCAGGCGGAAAAACAGGATCAGGGCTGCGATCAGAATCACAGGCACCAAGATCAGCCATAAATTGGAATCGGACATAAGTTCGCTCCCTCGTATTGTCGCGAATCGGCCTTGCTTGCCGCATATCGATCATTTCGCCTTATTTTGGCGCGCCTGTCAATACCGGTTTTCTTTTAAAAAAACTTGCCAAGCCGCCGGTTTCGTATTATTAAAGGCGTCCTCCGGGTCATAAACCGACAATTAAATCAGAGGTGGCAACATGTATTCTGCATCGGATTTACGCAAGGGTTTGCGCGTTGAGATTGACGGCGTGCCGTTCGTCATTACGGACTTTAATTTCGTTAAGCCGGGCAAAGGCGCCTCCATTTATAATTGCCGCCTGAAAAACATGATCACGGGCGCCACGCTGACGCGCAGTTATCGATCCAACGACACTCTGGGCGAGCCGAAGTTGGAGGAGCGCACCATGCGCTATTCCTATAATGACGGTGACGACTACGTGTTCATCGACAAGAATTTCGAGCAGTTGACGGTCCGTACGGAGGTGTTGGGCGATAATCGCTTTTTCCTTGTGGAAGATATCGAGGTTACCATCCTGGTTCACAACGATGTGCCCATCGGCGTGGAACTGCCGACGTTCGTCGAAAAAACCATTATCGAAACCGAGCCCGGCGCGCGCGGCAATACGGCTACAAACGTTCTTAAGCCGGCCAAGATCGAAGGCGGTTACGAAATCGAGGTGCCGCTCTTCATCAATCAAGGCGACGTCATCCGCATCGATACGCGCACCGGGGGCTACAGCGACCGCGTTCGCACGGCGTAGGCTGGGGGCATCGATCGCAGGGGTTGGGCGCCGGGGTCGGCGCGATGCTAGCTTGCGATGCCGCACACTGATTGCCGAACGCCTGGCGAGTAATTGAGAGCAATGTATCGTGTCTGGCTCTTCTCCATTATCCCGTTTCACGCCGGTCTTGGCCCTGCGCTCCCGCGTTCTGCGGGCCATTCGTCAGTTTTTCGATGAGCGCAACTTCCTTGAGGTCGAAACGCCCGTTCGGATTGGCGCGCCTGCGCTGGAGTTGCATATCGATGCCGTGCCTTCGGGCAAGTCCTGGCTGCGCACTTCGCCGGAACTGCATATGAAGCGCCTGCTGGTCGCGGGCTGCGAGCGCTTGTACCAGATGGGCCCCTGCTTCCGGCAGGGCGAGCGCGGTGACAAACACAACCCGGAATTCGCCATGCTGGAATGGTATCGCACTCACGCCGATTACCGGGATATCCTTGCGGAGACCAAGGCCCTCATCGCGGCAGTGGCTGCCGCAACGCTGGGCCGTACCTGGCTGGACTATCGCCAAACCCGCATCGAGTTGATGCCGGTCTGGGAGGTGCTGACCGTGTCCGAGGCGTTCAGGACATATGCCGGCTGGGACCCGGTCGAGCGTTTCGACGCCGAGCGTTTCGACCTGGACATGGTCGGCAAGGTTGAGCCGAATCTGCCGACCGCCTGCCCGGTGGTGCTGCTGGATTATCCCGCGGACGTGGCGGCGCTGGCGCGCCGCAAGCCGGGAGACCCGCGCGTGGCGGAACGCTGGGAGCTTTATATCGGCGGGCTTGAGATCGCCAACGCGTTCAGCGAACTTACCGACCCCGTGGAACAGCGCAAGCGCTTCGAAGCCTGCGCCGTTGAACGCCGCGCCCTGGGCCACCCCGTATATCCGCTGGACGAAGATTTTCTGACGGCCCTGAAATCCGGCATGCCGCCCGCGGCCGGCATAGCGCTCGGTGTCGACCGTTTGATCATGCTCCTGGCCGGCGCCGCTTCCCTGGACGATGTGTTGCCGTTCCGCGAACCTTGATTCCCACGTTCGTTAAGCGGATCGCGGAAAGAGGAAGCCTCGGCGATTTCCGGTTACAGCTTATATTGCCAGATGTATTCGCGGCAGATTTTATACATCAGGATTGCCGCGTCATGCGCAAGATGGGGCCCGTAGCCGCTGAAAAAGCTGTCGGGCTCCAGGCTGAACATGCCTTTATAGCCGATTTCCTTGAGCGCGGCGGCAAATTCCGCCCAGTCAATGGCGCTGGAGTGCGTTTTGCGGTTGAACCCTATCATCGGCGCCATGTGGCAGTCGTCGAGGCCATTGTTTTCGTGGACATGCAATAGCTCCAGACGCGGGCCGAGTTTCCGCGCCATGTCCGCGGGACCGGAGCCGGAGAGTACGCTGTGCCCCGTGTCCAGACAGGCGGCATACTGCGGACCGAGGGCGTCGATGTAGTCGATCATTTCCTCGGCATCGGAGCAGGCAGTCGGACAAATGCGTTTTTTTTCCGGATCGTAGTTGAACATATTCTCGATGCCGATTTTGATCCGGTATTTTTCCAGCAGAGGCGTGAGCCCGCCGTAAAACTCCATATTGATTGCGCGCGTCTCGGCGCGGTAGGTCGTATAGCGATACTGGCTGGGTATGGCGGGATGAACGACAATATAGGGGCTGCCGAGACAGGCCGCGACCAGCACGGCCTTTTTTTGCACGGCCCAGGTGTAAGCGGTTTTTTCAGGATTGCCGTTCCAATAGGAAGGCATCTGCGAATGCACCTGGTTGATGACAATGCCGGCCATGTCGGCGACGGCCTTCAATTCGGAAAAGTAGTCTTCAAGCGCCGCTTCGCTGCCGGCAAACAGTTCGCCGTCCATGGGGTATTTGAACAAGCCAAAGTCGAGTCCGTCAAAACCGATATCGGCGAGACGGCGGATGCCCTCCGCTTCGCCGTATGCGCGCATCATATAGTCGGAAGTGATTGCAATTTTCATGGCGATTTCCTTGTCCCTTATTTTGCGGCCATAGATTGATTCAAAAGATAGATGGCCAGTAATTCAGCCGTGGATTTGGTCGTATTCCTGGAGGTGTGCGGCAGACGCCCGTCGAAATAATAGGCATCGCCTTCGGAAAGTTCGATCGTTTCGTTGCCGATCAGGAACTCGATTTTACCTTTCAGAATGAAAAGGAATTCGTGGCCGTCGGTCGATACCGGTTTGCGTTTGGCGCCGGGCGCCAGGGTCAGGAAGACCGATTCGAAGCCGATATTGCCCAGCGCCGCGGCAATCAGTGTTGCGTAATGGAAGCCGCGCGCTTTTTCCCTTTTTAGCGGCACCCGGTCCGCAACGCCAACAAATTGGCCGGCAGTCTTGGATTCCAAACCAATGCCTTCCACGAGATTTTCGAGCTTCAGGTTCAGACTTTGCGCGATGGCGGCCAGAACCGGCAGGGAAGGCAGCGTCCGGAAGTTTTCGATTTTGGACAACAGCCCCTTGGAAATGTTCGTGCGCCGCGCAACATCGGAGAGGGACAGGTTGCGCTTCTTCCGGACCTGGCGGATGTTCAGTCCGATCTTGAAGAGCGAGTTGTCGGCCACAAGGTTTTTACGCATCAGCGATTTATTCCCATAAGCAAAATGCAGATCACGGCCAGCGCAATGCCCAGGCATTTCCGCCGGGTCAAGGGCTCCTTGATGATCACGATGCCCGCCACGGCGGTCAAAGCAAAACTCATTTGCGTCACCGGCAAAACTACGCTGGCATCCCCGTATTTCAAGGCCAGCATCATCAATAGCACAATTCCGCAAACCAGCACACCTGAAATTGCCCCAAAGCCCAAAGTGGCTTTTGGAATGCGCCATTTCTTTTGATCCACCGCAAAGTGGCAGACGATGCCCCCGATGACCCAGACCAATCCATTGATGACCAGCAGCCCGTATTCATGGGCGCCGTTCAGCAGCCCGGCTTTGTAGCTGAGTCCCATCCCGGCGCGCAGCAAGCTGGCCAGCGCCATCATGCAAATCGGAAGCGAAAAAACGATTTTGGATTGCGCTTTGCCCGAGGGCCAGGAGAAGAGCCAGATGGCCGCAATGCCGACGGCAATGGCTGCCAGGCGCGGCACAGTCGCCGGTTCTTTAAAAAGGATAAACGCCAAAAACGCGGCCGGCACGAGATTCAACCGGTATATGGTGGAACAGATGCCAACGTCTTCCTTGGCCAGCGCCTTTACCAGCAAAACGTTGGCGGAAATCGAAAAAAAGCTGGCGATAATTCCCCAGAAAAGCGTGGTTGGATCCAGCAAGCAGTCCGGCGACGGCAGGCAGAATGCGAAAACGCCGACCATCGCAAGGCCGATGATGGCCAGGTAGGATCCGGTGGAGTCATGCCGGCGGGCGTAAAGCTTGAAAACGAAATCGTTGGCCGCCGCGCATACCATGCTGCCCAAAGCCAATAGAAGCACCTGCATCGGATTCGCCGCCCTCCCGGTTGATGAAACACGCCGGCCAATTTAACGTGGGTTTCATAGAAGTCAACCGTATTTACTATTAATTTCAAGGCGCGCAACAATCGCGCCGGGGCGCCGGCCGTGCTTTCGTCCGGCGCATTCGCGCTGGACGGCGTATGCGCATTCCGGTAAATTTCGCGCTAACTCCGCAAACGGCTGCCTTGAAAAACGTTGCCGCGACGCGGACAAATCACGCGTGCCGGACCATGAACGCCGCGCCGCGGATGGAGAAAAAAGCATGAAAATCTTGATTGTTGGCGGCGGCGGACGCGAGCATGCCATTGCTTGGAAATTGGCCCAATCCCCGCGGCATCCGTCTTTGTTTTGCGCGCCCGGCAATGCCGGCACGGCGGAACTCGGCGTCAATCTGCCTTTGGCGGCCGAAGATATCGACGGCCTGCTGGCCTGGGCTTGCCGGGAGAAGCCGGACCTGACGGTCATCGGACCCGAGGCGCCGCTGTGCGCGGGACTTGCCGATCGCTTGCAGGCCGAAGGCCTGCGCGTCTTCGGCCCCGGCCGCGATGCCGCCCAATTGGAAGGCAGCAAGGCATTTGCCAAATCTGTCCTGCAGTCCGCCGGCGTGCCGACGGCGCAGTCCGCGGTTTTTACGGACGCGAAAGAAGCGCTGGCCTATGTTCGCGCGGCTAATGGCCCGCTGGTGGTCAAGGCCGATGGCGTGGCGGCCGGCAAGGGCGTGCTCATTTGCGCCAATGCCCGCGAAGCCGAAGAGGCCGTGAATGCCGTCATGATTCGACAGGTGTTCGGCGCCGCCGGCTGCCGGATCCTTGTGGAGGAATTCCTGGAAGGCGAGGAGGTCTCGATCCTCGCCCTCGTGGATGGCCGTCAGGCCGTCCTGCTTCCGTCCGCACAGGACCATAAACGGGCCCTGGATAACGACCTGGGCTTGAACACGGGCGGCATGGGCGCCTATTCGCCGGCGCCGATGGAATCGGCCGCCTTTCGTGAAATGGTTCTGAACACGATTTTTAAGCCGACGCTGAAGGAAGTGCGCCGACGGGGCATTACCTACCGCGGCGTACTGTATGCGGGTTTGATGCTGACCGCCGCCGGTCCCAAGGTTTTGGAATTCAACTGCCGGTTTGGCGACCCGGAAACGCAGGTCATCCTGCCGCGGCTCAAAGGCGACTTGATCGCGGCCATGGAAGCCTGTATTGACGGAAAATTATTGCCGGAGCATGAGGCCTGCCGGCCAGAAGCCTGCGTATGCGTGGTTATGACGGCCGGCGGATATCCCGGCGCCTATCGCAAGGGCGATGCCATCGCCGGTCTCAAGGAAGCTGCGGCGCTGAGCGCGACCATGGTGTTTCATGCGGGAACCAAAATGGCCGGCGGCCAGATTGTGACTGCCGGCGGACGGGTGCTGGGCGTCACGGCGCTGGGCCGGACGCTGTCCGAAACGGCTGCCAGGGCTTATCAGGCCGTGAACCTGATTACGTTCCCGGGCGTTCATTATCGGCACGATATCGCTGCCAAGGGAATAAAGCGCGGCTATAAATGAATCGCACCTTGTCCGTTGCCGGCGGACAATCCGCGCAGCCGCGCGTGCGGCGGCATCCATTGGACCAAGCCCGCGCTCGGGATCGCCGATCACGGGCCCGGGCCTGACAACCTGACGAATCCTGGGCTGCCCAGCGCGCAAAAATAGCCTTCTTTTTACTTGCATCCGCCCGCTTGCCCTGCCACATTTCACGTGTCAAGCGAGTCGGGGCCGGCCGACGGCTTGGCCGGAACGATTAATAAGGACAAGCATGCGGTATGCATTCTGCGATCTTTAGGCGGTTTTTGCTTGGGAATAACAGGAGCGGATAAAAATATTACGGCTCAATGATGAAAACCAATCTAACCAAAGTGCAAGTCGGCGTGGTCATGGGCAGCGATTCGGACTGGTCCCTGATGGAAGCCACGCTGAAAACTTTGGCCGGATTCGGTGTGCGCGCCGAAACGCGGGTAATTTCCGCCCATCGGACTCCGGAACTGGCGGCGGCTTATGCGGCGGGCGCATCCCGGCGCGGCCTTCAGGTGATCATCGCCGCGGCCGGCGGCGCGGCGCACCTTGCGGGAGTCCTGGCGGCCCATACGGTTCTGCCGGTAATCGGCGTTCCGGTCAAGGGCGGCGCGCTTGACGGATTGGATGCCTTGCTGGCGACCGTGCAGATGCCGTCCGGCATTCCCGTGGCCACGGTTGCCTTGGGTCCTGCCGGCGCGGTCAATGCCGCCATCCTGGCCGTCCAGATCATGGCCCTGCAATGTCCGCAGCTGGCGGCCAAGCTGAAAAAGCACAAGCGCGATTTGAAGGCCAAAGTGAAAAAAGGCGATGCCCGGGTTCAATTATATGCAGGAAAAATTCATGACTAAATCCATTCTCACTGCCACGCTCCTGATGATGTTTGTATTGGGAATTCAGGCGCAACCGAAAACCGCCCAAGCGGATAAATCAACACAGGCCGACAAAGCCGGTTCCGCAGCGCGAGCGGATTCCGTGCGCGAGATGCTGGACGGTATTGCCGAAGTCGGTTCGATCCTGGAAGAACAGCATGTGGTTTACGAGGCGGCGACCCTGAAAAGCAACGTTTTGAATGCGGTCATCGCAGCCATCGATCCGATCGGCGGCGCCATCTTGACCAAGGATCAGGCCATGCGGCGGCAGGATGAGGAAAAAGGGCTGTTCTATGGCATAGGCTGCAAGCTGCGGATCAAGGAAAAATGGCCCCAGATCATGGAGGTCAACACCAACAGTCCTGCGGCGGCGGCGGGATTATGTGCCACTAATCTGATTGTCAAGATCGACAACCATAGTACGGAAGGCATGTCGCTGGAGTCGGTTGCCCCTCTTTTGCGCGGTGGCAAAGGCGAGACGCTGGAACTGGCGATCCGCGCCGATGACAAGGCCACGGAAACGCGTACGGTCAAACTGACGCGCCTGGCCATCCAGATGCCGGTGACGGGCACAATGGAAACCTGGCCGCAGGGAATCGGCTACCTGAAGATCAATGGCCTCTACACGAATTCGGGCGCGGTTATTGTGGAGCAACTCGATGCCTGGCGGGGCACCAATTGCTTTGGCGCCATCCTTGATATTCGCGGCGCCGACGGGGCGGACTTGGAATCGGTTGTCGAGATCGGCAGCCTGTTTGCGCAGGCCGGCGATACGCTGTTTATCCTGCGTGACGGCCACAACGTTGCCATGACCGCTTTCCAAGCCAAGGCCGCCCAGCCGATGGACAAGCCGATCATGGTGCTGGTTGACCAGGATACCTCTGGCGCTGCCGAAGCCCTGGCGGGCATACTGAGCGCCTGCAAGGGCGCCATGCTGATCGGCGCGCCGACCCGCGGCGACGACCGGATCCGCAAGATTATTCCGCTGTCCGATGAGCGTGTCCTTTACATTGCTACGCAAAGAATCGAGCTGAACAAGGGCCCGTCCTACTACCGGAAAGGCGTCATGCCCCATGTGCGCGTGGCATCGACAAATGCGGCGCCTGTAATCGAGAATGAGTTTGCCGACGAAGAACCGGATATTTTCTCGGGCATTAGCGAGCAGGAACGCCAGGACCGGGCTCTCATTAAGCGCATTGATGGCGACGTAATCCTGCGGCGGGCCGTTGACATCCTGCTCGGCCTCAAGGCGCTGGACTTCAAAGTGCGGTAAAGGCGCCTTAATCGGATGCCAGGTTCAAGGATTTGCGGCCGCGCCGGTATGAAAGAGCGGCCTTGTTCCTCGGGGCCTGCTTTGGGTATCAAATTGAAAGTTCCCCGCATAATCGCATGGCCGGCGTCCGGTTCTCCGGATATGCGCCTGGTGGACGAGGTGGTTACCGCTTTGCGGCGGGGCGCATTGGTTGTTCTGCCGACGGATACCGTTTATGGCGTGGCGGCCTATCCGGGTGCGCCCGGCGCCGAGGAGCGTCTCTTCCGGGCCAAACTCAGGCCGGATGACAAGCCGATTGCCTTGCTGGCCGCCGATGGCCGCCAGGTTGAGGCCTCCCGGGCTGAATTGGGCCCAATTGGCCGTGCGCTGGCCGACCGTTACTGGCCTGGCGCATTGACTATGGTGCTCAAGGCCGGGGATGCTTGGGAAGGCTTTCGCGTTCCAGATCATCCGGTTGCGCTGGCGATTCTAAGGGCGGTGGGCGGCGTATTGCGCGTGACCAGCGCCAACCTGAGCGGCGCGGCGCCGGCCTTGACGGCCGCCGCGGCGGTCGCCGCGCTGGGTTCGGCGATCGATTTGGCCGTGGATGCCGGTCCGGCGCCTGGCGGCATCCCGAGCACGGTGATCAAAATAGGGCCCGGTCGTTGCGATGTCCTGCGCGAGGGCGCCATTCCTGGCGCGGAGATCGACAGGATCGTAAAGTCGCTGCGCGAAAAAATGTTACCGAATTGATTCTGGAAACTCGATGTTCATTTAACAGGTGGAAGCCAGACACGGGATATTCAATTTCAACGTTCCATAAATTACGCAAAAACGAGACCGATCGAGTGCCATGCGCCCAAATCGTCATAATGTCCTGTTTGTCTGCACCGGCAACGTGTGCCGGAGTCCCATGGCGGAATATCTCCTGCGGCGGCGCTTGGGCCAACACTCGGACTGGAAAGTCGGTTCGGCGGGCACTTTTGCCGGCAATGGCATGACCGCCAGCCAGCCGGCTATCGAGGTTCTGCGGGAAAGGTCCATCGATTTGCTGCCGCATCGCAGCCGGGAGGTAACCAAAGATATCATTGACGGCGCGACCCTGATTGTGGTAATGAGTGCAGCGCATGTGGCGGACCTTAAGCGCCGGTTTCCGGAAGCGCAGGATCGGATTTACCTGCTTAAATCCTTTGATCCCGGGCATGACGGCGGCGACATTTCGGACCCACTTGGCGGAACCGTTGCCCAATACCGGACAATCCGCGACGAGATCGAGGCGACCCTGCCGAACTTGGTCTCATATCTGAAGTCATATGACGGCGGGCAGGATGTTCACTAGTAAGCGGGAGCCAGCAGTCAGGATAAAGATTGTGATGCCATTGCCCGGTTGGTCGATGGCGGAAATGACCATATCGATTTTTAGCGTTGTGGTCTGCGGGCTCCCAAGTAGTTGCCAAAATAGGATGCGACCATGAAAATTGCCATAGGTTCCGATCACGGTGGTTTTGAAATGAAGGAAGCCCTCAAGGAATTCCTGGCGGGGCAATCGGTCCAAGTCGAGGATGTCGGTTGTTTCAGCAAGGATCCGGTCGATTATCCGGACATGGCGGCGCTGGTCGCAGCCAATGTGTCCCAGGGGCTCGTGGACCAGGGCATCGTTATTTGCACCACCGGCATCGGCGTAAGCATCGTGGCCAACAAATTTCCGCGCGTGCGCGCCGCGCTGTGCCTGAATCCCCGCATGGCCAAGATGGCCCGCGCCCATAACAACGCCAACGTCCTGGCCCTCGGCGGCGAGTTGGTTTCGCTTACCGAGGCCCAGGCAATCGTGACTGCCTGGTTGAGCGAAGATTTCGACTCCGGCGAGCGGCATCACCGGCGCGTTAACAAAGTTAACGCCTATTCCTGCAATACCGTGGATCCGGTCGATGTCTATGAGACCGATCCTGAAATTTACGCCGTCCTGCGCAACGAGGCCAAGCGGCAAAGCGACAACTTGGAACTGATTGCCTCCGAAAACTACGTCAGTCAGTCCATCCAGGAGGCCACCGGCTCGCTGTTGACCAATAAATACGCGGAAGGGTATCCCGGCAAGCGCTGGTATAACGGCTGTAAATGCGTGGATGAAGCCGAGCGCCTGGCCATTGAACGCGCCAAGCAGCTTTTCGGCGCCGACCATGTCAACGTGCAGCCCCACTGCGGCAGTTCCGCGAATTTGGCCGTGTATCTGACGGTGCTCCAGCCGGGCGATCGGATCCTGGCCATGGATCCCGGCGCGGGCGGGCATCTGAGCCACGGCATGAAAACCAACCTCTCCGGGCGGTTATTTAACGTGATGCATTACGGCGTCAGCCGCGAAACGGAGCAATTGGATTACGACGAAATCGCCGCCATGGCCAAGCAGCACCAGCCGAAACTGATCGTTGCCGGCGCCAGCGCCTATCCGCGGATCATCGATTTCAAGCAGTTCCGCAAGATCGCCGACAGCGTCTCCGCCTACCTCATGGTGGATATGGCGCATATCGCCGGATTGGTGGCCACCGGTCATCATCCCAGTCCCGTGCCGCATGCCGACTTTGTGACGACCACGACGCATAAGACCCTGCGCGGGCCGCGCGGCGGGGTAATTCTCTGCCAGGAGCGCTTTGCCCATGACATCGACCATCAGATTTTTCCGGGCCTGCAGGGCGGTCCGCTCATGCACGTTATCGCGGCCAAGGCCGTCTGTTTCCACGAGGCCCTGCAGCCGGCGTTCAAGGATTACCAGAATCAAGTTGTGCGCAATGCCCAGGCGCTGGCCGAAGCCCTGAAAGCGGAAGGTTTGCGGATTGTATCCGGCGGCACCGATAATCACCTGATGCTGGTGGACCTCAATCCCATGAATGTGACCGGCAAGGAGGCTGCCACCGCCCTGGACGTCGCCGGCATCACCGTCAACAAGAACATGATTCCGTTCGACACCAAGAGCCCCTTCGTTACCTCCGGCCTGCGCATCGGCACGCCGGCGGTCACCACCCGCGGCATGAAAGTGCCGGAAATGAAGCAAATCGCCGGCTGGATCATGCAGGCCTTGCGCGAGCGCGCCAATAACGATGCGCTCCTGGCCATCAAGAAGCAGGTTATTGCCATGACGGACAAGTTCCCCTTGCCCTGAACATGCCGTCCGCATCTTCGCGTTGCATTCGATATAATCATGCATTCTAACAAGGAACGCATTGCGTGCTTGCGCGAACGCTGTCTGGAAAGGAAAAGCCAATCCTGGCCTGACCGGACCATCGTCGATTGCGAATCCTTCAAGCGTTCGGAAAACATCGATTCCCTGGCGCTACGCATCGGCCTGCGCGCGCGCGACAGGCTTGCCGGCGTTAAACTGGTCATCGACGATCTTGAACTCCTGATCGGGCGGGTTGCGCCGGCCGTTAAGGAACAAGGCGCTTTCGAGTCGGCCGCAACCTATCTTGCGCATTTGCCTTATGCCTCAACCCCGGGACCAACCGGGCATTGCGAATTGGATCGAAGCCGCATATTTCAGCTTGGGATTGACGGCCTGATCGCGGAAATATCCGCGCAGAAGCAGGCCGCGGCAGATGAAAAAACAAAAAACGTCTATCGATCGTTTTTATATTCCTTGGAAGGATTTTCCCTGCTCATCGAACATGCCGGCCAGTCGGTCCAAAGCGCCATAACCCGGGCTGCGCCTGCGCGGAAAGGTGAACTTGCCCGTCTGGCGGCGGGCTGTATGCGCATCGCCCATCACCCGCCGGCCTCATTTTTCGAAGCCATTCAACTACTCTGGTTCATGGATTTTGGCGTGACCTATGCGGATAACGCCTGGCTTGTTGCGCCGGGCCATATCGACCGGACGCTTTGGCGCTTTTATGAAAGCGACTTGCGTAATGGCCGGATAACGAAGGACGAGGCGCTGGTGCTGATCGAATCGTTTTATCTTCTGGTCAACGAATTTACGCCCGATGGCCTGGCCATCCCGGTCATGGTCGGCGGCTACGATGAGCGCGGCAACGATCTGACCAACGAGCTTTCCTATCTCTGCCTTGAAGCGCTCCGCCGGACGCGACTGGTCTATCCGACGGTTGGCATCTGCTGGCACAAAAATATGCCCGGCGCGCTTGTGGAACTTGCCGTCGATTTGATCGCGAAGGGTTATTCCCAGCCGGCATTTTTTGGCGATGAAACCATTCAGCGCGGATTAAGGCTTTACGGTGTTCCGCGCGCGGAGGCCTGCCATTATATCAATTCGACCTGCGTCGAGATTACGCCGGTGGGATCGAGTAATGTCGGGGTGGCGTCGCCGTATTTCCCAGTCTGTAAAATTCTCCTTGAGGAAATTGCCGAGCGAGCCGGGAAAGGCGCCGGTTGTCCCTCGTTCGAAGATTTTTTCGACGGTTACCTGGCGCGACTGGGCGCGGCCATCGAACAAGGCGCGGCCAACCAGAACAAGACGCGGGAAATCCGCCGGCAATTCGGCGGCAAGCCGCTGCAAAGCGTGTTTACGAAAGATTGCATCGAACGCGGCCGCGATATTGACGACGGCGGCGCCCGCTACAATTGGATTGAATGCAGTTTTGTCGGCCTCGCCAACCTGGCCGATTCGCTCCAGGTGATCGCCAGCGAAGTCTTTCTGAAAAAAACGATGGATTTTCAAAAACTTAAAATGGTCCTGGATGCGAATTTCGCCGAAGATGAAAACGTGCGCCTGCGGTTCCTGCACGGTTCCGAAAAATACGGCAACGATTCGGCCGTCGTGGATGCGCTTTTCGGAAGGTTGGTCGCTTTTGTGAATGCGGAATGCCGGAAATATCGCATGGTTCCCGACGAATCCAAATTCATTCCCGGCGCTTTTTGCTGGATAATGCATGAGCGGCTCGGCCGCGAATGTGGCGCCACGCCGGACGGGCGCAGGGCGGGAACGCCGTTCGCCGACGGCTGCGGCCCGGCGCAGGGTCGCGAAAGAAACGGGCCGACCTCGGCGATCAAGTCCACCACTTCGTGGGATCATGCTTCCATGATCGGCGGTCTGGCCTACAACATGAAATTCAATACAAGCCTGTTCCGGGACGATTGCGGCAAGGAACGCCTCCGCGACTTGGTGCTGACCTTCCTGCACCGGGGCGGATTCGAGACCCAGATCAATGTGATCGACAACGCAACGCTGCTGAAGGCCAGGGAGAATCCCGAGCAATATCGTGACCTGGTCGTGCGCATCGGCGGTTATACCGATTACTTTACCCGGCTTTCGCCGGAAATGCAGGACGAGGTGATGCAGCGCACCGGGTACAATGCGTTTTGAACAGCCCAAAGCATTTGAGGACCATAGGTGCAAAAGGCGGCGCAGCCGGGTTGCGGGGATAGCCCGCCTTGGCGGATAACGACACGAAGGAGCATGATTTCATGAATAATTTCACGTATTGCAATCCGGTTAAGATTGTGTTCGGCAAAGGCGCCATCGCCGGATTGCCGGACTTGTTGCCCGCCAATGCCACCGTCCTGTTGATCTATGGCGGCGGCTCCATCAAGCGGAATGGCGTTTATGACCAGGTTGCCAAAGCCTTGCGCGGCAGGACCTGGAAGGAGTTCGGCGGCATCGAACCCAATCCGTTGCATGAGACTTGCCTGCAGGCCATGGCCTTTGCCCGCAAGGAAAAGGCCGGGTTTCTGCTGGCCGTCGGCGGCGGTTCCGTGTTGGATGCAACCAAGTATATCGCTGCCGGATGCGAATATGGCGGCGATCCCTGGGATATTTTGGCGAAAGAGGCCGAGGTGCGCTCGGCCCTGCCTCTCGGCTGCGTGCTCACCTTGCCGGCGACCGGGTCGGAAATGAATTGCACGGCGGTCATTTCCAAAAAAGCCACCTGCGAAAAACGCCATTTTGCATCGCCAAAGGTTACGCCGCTATTTTCCATCCTGGACCCGGAGACAACCTTCTCGCTTCCCACGCGGCAGACGGTTAATGGCATTGTCGACGCATTCGTCCATGTTACGGAACAATATGTCTCTTCCCCCTGCAATGCCCCGCTGCAGGACCGCCAGGCGGAGGCCATTCTCCTGACGTTGATGGAGGAGGCGCCGAAAGTTCTGGCGCATCCCGCCGACTACGATGGGCGCGCGAATCTGATGTGGGCGGCGACCAATGCCTTGAACGGGCTGATCGGCTGCGGTGTGCCCCAGGATTGGACAACTCACATGGTCGGTCACGAGCTGACCGCCTTGTACGGCATTGATCACGCCCAGTCGCTGGCCGTCGTGCTGCCGCCGCTCTGGCGTCGCACCAAAACGGAGCGGCAGGCGAAACTGGCCCAAATGGCCCGCCGGATCTTTGGCGCCGCCCGCGACCTTCCCGATGCGGCGGTCGCTGATCGGGCGATCGATGCAACCGAGCGCTTTTTCCAGTCGCTCGGGATGCGCACGAAATTGGCGGACTATGGCATCGAAGCCGATGACGCGGCGCGGCGCGTTGCCGGGCGCTTGAAAGCCCGCAGCGCCAGCTGGGGCGATCCCGCAATCACGACGGAAGTTATTGCCGATGTTTTGCGCCAGGCGCAATAAGGTTCCGGGAGTCGCTAATCGGACTGCGGCGCGGAGCGCGCCATTCAGGTGAGCTGGAAAACCTGCCGGGGCTGGCGGGGGAGGCTAACAACTTTGCAAGGAACCGCGCATATTGTCTGAGGTGCGGCACTGCCATGGAAAAACAATTGACCGGCATTGTGTTTAACATCCAGAAGTTTTCCATCCATGACGGACCCGGGATCCGCACGACGGTATTCCTGAAAGGGTGCCCCTTGAAATGTCTCTGGTGTCACAACCCCGAATCGCAGGAAAAAAAAGCGGAGCTGTCGTTCATTGCCGAAAAATGCATCGGGTGCGGATATTGCTTCCGCGTTTGCCCGCACAAGTGCCACGTCATGATCAACGGCAAACACAAATTAAACCGCGAACTTTGCGCCCGCTGCGGGCTGTGCGCGAAGGAATGTTACGCTCAGGCATTGGAAACGATCGGAAAATCGATGAGCGTCGACGAAGTAATCGAGGAGGTGCTCAAGGACCGTCCGTTTTATGCAACCTCCGGCGGAGGTCTGACTCTTTCCGGCGGCGAGCCGCTGGCGCAGGTCGAGTTCTCAAGCGCCCTGCTGCGCGTGGCAAAAAAAGAAAACATCGATACCGCACTGGAAACATGCGGCTATGCGCCATTCGATTCATATGCCGCCCTGCTTGATGACGTCGACCTGTTCCTTTACGACTACAAGGAAACCGATCCCAAGCTGCATAAAAAATTCACCGGCGTCGATAATGCCCTGATTCTGGAAAATCTGCTGCAAATCGACCGGCGCGGCAAGCGGATTGTGCTCCGCTGTCCGATCGTCCCGGGCTTGAACGACCGCGCCGCGCATTTTGCCGGGATTGCCGCAACGGCCAACAAGCTTAATCACATTGGCGAAATCCAGGTTTTACCCTACCATCCGCTGGGCGAGTCGAAAGGCGCGCGGCTTGGCAAAAAATACGCCTTGTCCGGCAAGCCGTTTGCGGAAAAAGAAGCCGCCGAACAATGGGTGAAGGCGATTCAAGCAAAAACGTCCATATTGGTGAAAGCAATCTGACTTCCGAACGCCGTAACGGTATCCGCAGGGCGCGACCTTCCCTTGGCGGGCAAGCGAGATGTGGGGCTTTGCTTGTTTCGATTGCAGAAATTTGCAAGGTCTCCCTTCCGTGTTCCTCAAGTTGTTTGTGGTTCGCAAATAACATCGATTGTGATATGATCGCGCCCAAAAACGACGAAAAGGCAAAGGTCGGTTTTATCGGAAGCCGAAGCGTTGTTTGGCAATGAACTTTTGCATTTTGAAAACATGAAGGAACGTTCTCATGGTCGCATCAAATGATTCACCGCCGGTCGTGATCCACGCGGAAGGATTGACCAAGACATTCCTGGATTTCTGGCGCCGGCCCAAGGTGCAAGCGGTCAAATCCATTGCCTTCGACGTTCGGGTGGGCGAAGTCTTCGGCCTCCTGGGGCCCAACGGCTCCGGCAAAACCACCACGCTGCGCATGATCCTCGGCCTGCTGGCGCCGACCCGCGGGACGCTGACGGTGTTCGGGCGCTCGCCGCGGGATGTTGGCTCCAAGAAGCGCATCGGGTACCTGCCGGAAGAATCCTGTCTCTATCCGTATCTTACGGCGCGCGAAATCCTGAATTTTTACGGGCGGCTGTTCAATCTCCGCCGCGCGGCGCGCCAAACATGCATCGACCAGCTCCTCGAGATGACCGGGCTCCAGCATGCCCAGCATCGCCCGGTCGGCGAATTTTCCAAGGGCATGGCCCGCCGCGTTGGCCTGGCCCAGGCTCTGATCAACGATCCCGACCTGATTGTCTTGGATGAGCCGACCGTCGGGCTCGATCCGGTCGGTTGCCGCCAGTTCAAGGACCTGATCCTGACCCTGGCCCGCCGCGGCAAGACCGTGATTCTCTCCTCCCATCTCCTGGCCGATGTCGAAAATGTCTGTGACCGCGTGGCCATCATGGGTAACGGCGTTGTCCTCGTCCAGGGACGGGTTCGCGACTTGCTCGAACGGCACGACCGCTGCCGGTTAACTTTTCCCGCCCTGGCGCCCGACCGGCTCGAAGCCGTTTTGCAGGTGCTCCGGCGCGAGACCGGCGCCGCCCCGGACGTGGATCATCCCGCGCGGACTTTGGAACAATTTTTTATCGAAACCGTTGCCAAGACCCGGCCGGAACAGGCAACGCCAACCGGAGTTGCGCCGGTCGAAGGCGTGGCCGAGTTCTTGAAGAAAGGCTAAAGACGGAAAGCTGTGGCCGGCAGGCTCTGGCGGCAACGTGAATTGCCTGAGCGCTCGATTCAGCGTCGGTCGTCTGCCCATTTGTCATGACATCCAAAATAATTGCCATCTCCGGTCTAACCCTGCGCACGACCATTCGCTCGCGGGTTTTCGGCCTGCTGATTGCCATGGTCGTGATTTGCATTGCCGGCTTGCCGTTCGCGATTAAAAGCGATGGCACGGCGTCCGGCCTGGCGCAATTGTTCCTGCACTATGCGTTTGGCCTGACCATGACGCTGCTTTCGGTTGCCGCGGCGTGGTCGGCTGCCGGCGCAGTTTCGTTGGAAGTCTCCCACCGGCAGATGCATGTGCTGGTGACCAAGCCGGTGCATGCCGCCGAGATCTGGCTGGGCAAATGGTTGGGGCTGATGGCCGTCAACCTGGTCGTGCTGGGTCTGGCCGGCGGCCTGATTTATGGGTTCCTGTGCTGGACAACGCGCGACGCCGTGTTGCCGCCCGGAGACCGCAGCCGGCTGCATGAAGAAATCCTGGCGGCGCACAGCTTGATTGCCCCCGAATTGCCGGTTGCCAAACCGGCGCCACCCGGCGTTGGACGCGCCATGTACGCCGTTCCGCCGGGCGGAACGCAATCCTGGATCTTCAGGGTTCCGGAACGCGCCCGTCCGGGCGATGCGCTCTTCCTGAAATTTCAGTTTGCCACGTCGCGGATCGAGCGCCAAATGCCGGTGACCGGCTTGTGGATGATTGGCGCTCCGGATTCGCCCGAGCCGACGCGCATTCGGGGCGCCTATACGCCTCATGTCGGGCATGATCTGAAACTGCCGGCCTTTGCGGCAGGCCGGCAACTGGCGGTGACCTATCAAAACGTGGAAACGGCGGAGCCGGCCACGGTTCTCTTTGCCGCGGATACCGGGGCGCAATTATCGATCAGGGAAAGCGGATTCGAAAGCAATTTCGGCCGCGCACTCCTGCTGGTTCTGGCGCGGCTGGCTTTTTTCACCGCGCTGGGGCTGACGGCCGGAGCCCTGTTTTCCTTTCCCGTTGCCGTATTCACGGCGTTTGCCTTCCTGTTTATTACCGGCCTGAATGCCTGGATCGGCGCCGAGGCGCTGACGGCGGAAATCGATCTGACGCCGTCCTGGCTGGCGGGCCTCGTGAACTCCGCGACCAACGCGATCATGCACCTGGCCAATCTGATCACGCCGCCGCTGGCGCGCTTCGAGCCGCTTGCCTTTTTGCCGGCGGGCGCGTTTATTTCATGGACCCTGGTGGGTGCGGCTTGGGGCGTATTGGCGCTGGGCTATGGCGGCGCGTTTGCCATCGCGGGAATCTGGCTGTTCAGCCGTCGTGAACTGGGTTTGACGATCACATAATTGCGGGTTTTAACTAATGCGATCTATGCCAGCAACCCAAAGAATTTGCCCGCGAACCACGCGAAAGGAACGCTAAATTAAGAAAGGAACGCAGTGGTGTCCAAAACAATCGCCCTCTCCCTTGGGAGCGGGCTGGGGTGAGGGGAATGCTGGATAATGTTGCCCCTCACCTTGATCCTCTCCCCAGGGCGAGGATGAGGTCGCATAAATCGATAATTTGCGCATTATATTCAAATGCGGGTACAGCCCACAACCTGAAGAAATCAACCACGGATTACAGAACACCGAACACTGAACACTTGAGCCGTGCCTTTCATGAAAAACGCTGCGGTTATTATTTTGCTGCTGGCGGCCTTGCTTGGCCTGTGGGGCGCTGCGCGCCTGCATGAGCGCCTTTGGGATTACCGGGCGCGGCATCAGTTGCTCGCGGCCGCTCCTCTGGAAAATGCGCCGCCGCTCATGGCCTTTACCACCGTGGCCTTGGGCGGGTTCCGCGGGCTGATTGCCGACCTGCTCTGGCTCCGAACCATTCGCATCCAAGACGAAGGCCGGGTATTCGAAATTGCCCAACTGGCGGACTGGATCACCAAGCTGGAACCGCACTTCACCACGGTCTGGGCCTTTCAGGCCTGGAATATGGCTTACAACATCAGCGTGTTGTTTCCCGATGCCGAAAACCGGTGGCGGTGGGTCAACAACGGGATCCGGCTTCTGCGGGATGAAGGGCTCCGGTATAATCCGCGCAATCCCAACCTGTACAAGGAACTCGGCTGGCTTTACCAGCACAAGATCGGCTATATCATGGATTCGGCGCATCCGTTTTACAAACGCAAGCTGGCCGAAACCATGCAGGCCGTGCTCCATGGCATGTGTTTGGCGGCCAATCCCGCGGAGGCCGATGTTCTGCGCCTGCGCGATGAGTTCAAGCTGGATCCGGCGCGGATGCGGCAGTTGGATGCCGAATACGGTCCCTTCGACTGGCGTCTGCCGGAAACGCATGCGATTTACTGGGCCTGGTGTGGCCTCCAGGCGGCGCCGGATGGGGCCGCGCCCGGCCTCGAGGAGCGCGGAACCGCCGCGTGCGCCTGCCATCCGGATGCGCCCGCTCCGGCATCCTTGCCCGGCAAGTCCGCCTGCGAACAAATGATTCTCCAGTGTCTGGCGTCGGCCTTCCGCCAAGGACGCCTGGATTTCGACCCGGCAAGGGGATTGTACGTGACCACGCCCCGCCTGGACCTGCTCCCTCAGGCAATGAAAGCCTATGAGCAGGCCCTTGCCCGGAACGGGCGGAATGGCGATCGCAACCTGCAATCCGTATATGCAAATTTTCTGGGCGAGGCGATTATTATCCTGCACTTTTACGGCCGCGATGCGCAGGCCGGCGAAATTTATCGGCAGACGCTCCGGCGCTATCCCGACTTCGACCGGAATATAAATTACAACGATTTTGTTGCCGCCAATGTCGAGGCGATGCAGAAGGCCCTCGATGACCTGGCGCCGGCGGATGCCGTGGCCGTCGTGGAAGGATTATTATTCCAGGCCTGTCGCAAGAGAACTGGCGGCGATGCGGCGGGCGCCGCGGAGGCCGAGCGCCGGGCGCGCGCCTTTTGGGATGGCTACATGCAGGCACGCGGCAGCGAGGATCATCGCCTGCGCACGGGTTTGCCCGATTTGGATATTTTGCGCCGGCAAGCCGAATGCCGCGCACAGGCGGAAACGAACACGACAATTCATGAAAGGATCAAATGACAATGACGAGAATGACTCCAGAAGGATTGAAAACGCAAACGCATAACGTGGATTTTTGCGTCGTTGGCGGGGGCGTGGCCGGAATGTGCGCGGCAATCGCTGCGGCGCGGCACGGCGTCAAAGTGGCCCTGATGCACGACCGGCCGATGCTGGGCGGCAACGCCTCGTCGGAAATCCGCATGTGGATTTGCGGCGCCCAGGGAAAAAACAACCTGGAAACGGGGATCGTCGAGGAGATTCAGCTGGCCAACCGCTATCGCAATGCTCCCGGGAATTGGTCGGTCTGGGACAGTATCCTTTATGAAAAAGTAAGATTCGAACCCAATATCACGCTGTTGCTGAATTGTTCCTGCAATGCCGTGGAAATGGAAGGCGCGCGGATCGCCGCCGTTAAAGGCTGGCAACTTACCACCCAGACCTGGCAGGTCGTGAAGGCCGGATTGTTCGCCGATTGTTCCGGCGACAGCATTTTGGCGCCTTTGACGGGCGCGGAATTCCGCTGGGGCCGGGAAGCCGGCGCCGAGTTCAAAGAAGACATGGCGCCCGCAGCGGCGGATCGCAAGACCATGGGCATGAGTTGTCTCATTCAAGCGCGGGAAACCGATCGTCCCCAGCCCTTTGTGCCGCCCGCCTGGGCCTATCGTTATCCGACCGATGCCTCTATTCCCCACCGCCCCCACGATCTTTATGCGGTTTTTACGAACTTCTGGTGGCTCGAGATCGGCGGCGAGCAGGACACCATTCACGATACGGAACAAATTCGCGACGAGTTGCTGAAAATCGCGTTCGGCATCTGGGATCACATCAAGAACCAGGGTGACCACGGCGCGCAAAACTGGACGCTGGACTGGGTGGGCTTTCTGCCCGGCAAGCGGGAGAGTCGCCGGTATGTGGGCGACCACATTTTGACCCAGAACGATATCCGCGCCGCGGGCCGGTTCGACGATCTGGTGGCATATGGCGGCTGGCCGTTGGACGATCATCACCCGGCGGGATTATACCATCCCGGGGAACCCAATGCGTATCCGCCGGCGCCCTCGCCGTTTGGAATTCCCTATCGCGTGCTCTATTCGCGCAACATCGCCAACCTGTGGTGCGCCGGGCGGAATATCAGCGCCTCGCATATCGCCATGAGTTCCACGCGCGTGATGGCCACCTGTGCGACCATGGGACAGGCGGTTGGCAACGCCGCGGCGATTGCCGTGCGCGATGGATTGACGCCGCGGGGAGTCTATGAAAAACGGATTCGCGAACTCCAGCAGAGCCTGATGGACGATGATTGCTATCTGCCCTGGCTACGCCGCGATATTCCGCTGCTGGCGCGCAACGCCAGGCTGGAGGCATCAGCTGGCGACCCGGAACCGCTGCGCAGCGGGTTGAATCGTCCCGTGGATGGAACGGAGCAATTCTGGATGGCCGCGCCGGGCGACTGGGTGGCCTACAAGTTCGACCGGCCGGTAAAACTGCAGAGGATGCGGCTAGTGTTCGACAGCGATCTGAATCGTCCAAAGCCGACCATGCCCTGTTCCTATCCGCTCAATCAACCGGATAACGGCCTGCCATCCACGTTGGTGAAAGGATTCCATGTTGACGTGGCCCGGCAGGGGAGCGCGTGGGAGACGGTTTTCACGGAAACGTGCAATCGCGAGCGTCTGCGGCAGATTCCGCTGGACATCACCACGCAAGCTTGCCGTTGCGTCGTGGATGCCACCTGGGGCAACGCCAAGGTCAGGCTTTTTGCATGCGACGTGAACGATTAGTTCGGGGCCCGTTTTGTTCCGCCATCAGGCCGTTTAGCACCCGGATGACGACGCGGCCGACGATCCCCAGGCTTTCGGCGCTCAACTTGTCGAGAGAGTCCTGCGCGGTGTGCCAATAATCGTTGCGACCGGGCTTCGAGCCATATTCGAAATCGATCAAATCGATTGCCGGCATGTTCGCCTCCAGAAACGGCTGATGATCGTCCAGGACCGAGCCGTTCATGAGCGCGAACTGGTGGCGGACCTTTTCCTCCTCGGCGGCGCGGAAAACACGGGCGATCAAATCCGAGGTGCTGTTGCGCGGGATCGTGACCGTCAAATCGCGGTCGCCGATCATGTCGAGGATGATTGTGGCGCGAACCTGCTCCGTGCGCCGGTTCAGGCACAGGGCCTGGACCGCATGGACGCTGCCATGCAGCCCGTCACGCGCGGCATAGCTGCGCTGGCATTCCTCGCCGTCGAAAAAGGCGATCCCGATATTGACCGGCAATGGTCCCGCCGCCTGGAGGACCCGGGCCAGTTCCAAGAGCAGGCCCGAGCTGGAAGCCGAATCGTTGGCGCCTTGGAAGCCGGCGATACCCGATTTCGTGTCGAAGTGCGAGCCAAGAAAGATCCAGGGCGCTTTGTCCGCCTCGGGCCCGGCGGCGGGAATAATCCCCATGACATTCCAGAAGGTCATTTGGCCGGAGGGAGGGGTGTCGGTGAAGGCATCCAGCGCGGCTTGAACGCCGGCGAGCTGCAGGCACAGGAGGAGATGACCGGCTGCCTGGCGCGCGCCGGGCGTGCCGGAAACGCGGGGGCCCAGTGCCACCAGCGCGCGCGCGTTCGCCAGGGCCCTTTCGGCGTCGAGCATTCCTGGCGCTATGGGTTTAAATTCCGGTTGTTTGGGCTTCGGCGCCGGGCGGCAACTGTTGGTGCAAATCAATGCCGCGAAGAGCAGCATTATGACAAAGCAATGTTTCATGGCGGACTATGGTTGATTTCAGAGCATCCCGGCCATCAGGGCTTTCACTTCGGCTTCCAGGTTGCGGCCCTTGGCGCGTTGGACACGCCGGCGCTGGGAGCCGAGAATTTCTTCGCGCAGGGGCGCATCCGTCAGAACACGGTCAAACAGTGCGCCCAGCTCGGCCGGCGTGAGATCTTCATAAAGCACGCCGGCGCCATCCATGGCCTCGGGTATGCCGCCGGCGGCGCGGGCGATGACCGGGATTCCGTGATCCATGGCCTCCACCAGCGGCAGGCAATAGCCTTCATGCTCGCTGGTAGATACGTAAAGATCGGCCGAGCGGTAATATGCCGGAAGCCCGGTCGGCGACGCGAAGCCTTCAAAACAGACGTTCGGTAAATCCAGGTCGCCGGCTAGCAGGCGTAACATGGTGAAATAGCGCGGCGCGCTGCGCGGTGAGCCGACAATCAGCAGCCGGCTGTAGGGATTGATCGCCCGGTGATACCAGGCGAAGGCCTGGATCAGATCTTCGATCCGCTTGTTGGGCGCAATCCGTCCCACAAACAGAATTGTCTTGAGCGTGCCGTCGAATTTTGCCAGGACGCGCCAGTCCGGCTGGAGGGTCTCGGGCATAGGCGCATAAATGAGCGGGAACACTTTGACGTCGCGGATGCCTTCAGCCTGCAATTCGCGCGCATTGAATTGCGAGACGGTCCAGACCGCTTCCACCCGGCGGGCAATCTCCGGCAATGCTGCGCGGGCGGTGCGCAGCCGGGCGGCCACGGCATCGTCAACCCCGGCAAAGTAGTCGGCGGGGGTGATGTTATGGTAAACGAGAATCTTGCGCGCGTTGGAAGCGAAGAACACTTCCGCCGCCGGCGAGGAAATCCCGTAATGATGCAGGCAGATATCGCCCGCTTGCCCGGCATACTCGCTCAAGGGCCGGCAATTGGCCCGCAGGCCGGGAGCCAACCGCTCCACGTCCACAAAAAGATCGGAGTTGTGGCCCCAGCGCCGGAAGATGTCGCGGAGGTGAATGGCCTCGTGCGAAATGGCGTCCCCCTCGGCAAAGCCCGCCAGGATTTGATGAATATTCATCGCAAGTTCCCGCCTGCTTTTTTTTCAAGTTCGGCCACGCGCTGTTTCAATTCGTCCGCTTCCTTTTGCCTTTGGACGATTTCGAATTCCAGTGCGCTGGTTAACTGGGTGTTGATCAGGTTCTGCCGGAAGGCGATCCGGTCGTGCTGGTAACGCAGCAGTTTCCAGAAGACTTCTTTTATCCGGACTGCCAGGCGGCCGCACAGCCCGGGACGGCATGGAATATGAAACGGCAGGGTATCGACGCCGTCGCGCCAGCGCAGGAGCCTGATCAGCTCGTTCAGATAATCGGCATCGGATGTAGCCTTGCGCAGGGCCAGCGCGCTGATCGAGTCGGGGAGCTTGGCCGGCTGCCGGCTGGTATCTCCCCGGGCCATATTTTCGGCCTGCCGACGCAGGTCCGGGCCCAGATCCTGGGTGCGATCGCGACCGGCAACGCTTATTTTCATAATGGCGCTCGATGCTCCCAGACGCAGTTCAATTGGAAGACGCCCTTGTCGTTGCTCAAGTCCTTGACCAGGAACGGATGCAGGTCTTCCTGGCGGTGGTATTGGGTGGCATGGTCCCACGAATGCACGGAGAGGGACAGGAAAAACTTGCCTTGCTTCAGGGTCAGCGGATCGATCCGCAGGCGCACCAGGCCGCTGCCTTCGATGGCGGCGATGGGCGTTTGCGCAATCTGCGTGTTCGAGCCGAAGACATAAAATCCGTTGCCGGTCTTGATGTTAAAGCCGAAGACCGGCTTTTCGATGCGCCGATTGGCGCGGTACCCGATTTCAATCGTCATGGCGCGGCCGGTGAAAAACGTGGTGGTTTCCGCCCCGTTTTCGTCTAGCAGGCGGACGGATTGCATTTCGACCTCGCGGGTGCCGTGCTCTTCCACGTTGAGCATGCCGATCCGGACCATGTATTGCTTGAGGTAGGCAAAGATCACTTCGGAGGGGTTGCCCTGCATGATCTTGCGGCCTTCATGTATCAACAACACGTCGCTGCAAAATTCCTCGACCGTTTCCAGGGCATGCGAGACGAACAGGATGGTTTTTCCTTTTTTCTGGAACAGGCGGATGCGGTCGAGGCACTTCATTTGGAAGGACATGTCGCCGACGGCCAGGACTTCGTCGATGAGCAGGATGTCGGGATTCATTTCCACGGCCACGGAAAACGCCAGGCGCACATACATGCCGCTGGAGTAATGCTTGACGGGCATGTCGATGAACTCGCGCAATTCGGCGAAATCCACGATGTGGTCGAAGCGCCGCCGGATATCCTCCCGCGGAATCCCCAGGATCGCCGCGTTGAGAAAAATATTCTCGCGCCCCGACAGGTCGGGATGAAATCCCGCGCCTAGCTCGAGCAGCGCCGATATGCGCCCCGTAGTCTGCACTGTGCCTTCCGTCGGCACCATGGTTTGCGCAATCAGGCCCAGGAGCGAGCTTTTGCCCGATCCGTTGGGCCCGATCACGCCGACCGTCTGTCCCTGGCGGATCGTGAAATCGATGTTGCGCAGGGCCCAGAATCCTTCAGGTTTGCCGCCTTTCAGCCAGCGCGGCAAGGCGCCCATGAATGTCGGCGAGCCGACGCCCTGTTTGCGATACCACTTGCCCAGGCCTTTGGCTTCGATTGCGTTCATATGACGTCCGAAAAATAGCGTTGGGTTCGCTGGAACACGGCGTAGGCGATCCCGAGGAGCGCAAGGGGAATGAGCAAGCCCGTGATGCTGGCCGCCGTCCAGGGGAACGACTCGGCCGGCACCTGCATGGAGCGATAGCCGGTGATGATCACCGTCATCGGATTCAGCAGATAAACGTGCCCGATCCAGGGATGGTTGCGCGCCACGGTTTCGACCAATGTCAGGGGATACATGACCGGGCTCATGAAGAACCAGGCGCTCATCAGCAGGTTGACGATATGCTGGGTGTCGCGGAAATAAACATTGGCGGCGGCCACCAGCAGGGCCAGTGAAAAATTGAAGAGCAGATGATACAGGCTGAAGAGCGGCACCCAGAGCGTGGCGGCATCCAGAAACGAGCCGTTCATCATCAGGAGCATGGCCACCAACCCCCATTGCACAAGCAAGGTCAGCAGGAAATTGACGAGCCCCGACAAGCTCACGGAAAGCGGCAGGATGATGCGCGGGAAATAGACCTTTTTGACCAGCGACGAATTGCCTGTCACGCAGTGCATGCCGGCGTTGACGCATTGCATCGTGAACTGCCAGGCGAATACGCCGATGATGATATCCTCGTTGGGAATTACGCCGGCCCGTCCCGCCAGCAGGCGCAGGAAAACGATATAAATGACCGCCATGAACAGCGGATTCAGGATGGTCCACAAGAAACCCAGGATGGAACCCCGGTAGCGGATTTTAAGGTCCCGCGCCACCAGGTTCCAGATCAGGTCCGAGTGCTGAAATACGTCTTTAAATATTTTGATCATCGAGGCCGTCACTTTACCCGATTGCCCCGCGGCGGTAAAGCATGGATCTGAAGACGGGAATCTTGTTAATCCCGTCAACAACCAGGATTCGCCGGGCATTATTTCAACCGTGTGAACGTGATCTGCCGGATTTCCAAGTCGGCGGCATCTTCATATACCAGCGCCAGGTTGAACGGCAGATTTTCATGCTGCCGCCAACGGCCCTGTGCCGGCTGGCCGGCAATCATTGCCACGGCTGTGCCTTTTCCGGTGGTCTCGTTTTGCTCGATGTTGACGATCGCCAGTTTCGTGCCGGCCGGCGCCGGGGAGCTGAAGGCGATATCCACTTCATAGGTCCCCCTGGGTAAGGGCAACTTTGGCCCATAAAATACAATTCCATGCCGGTCGTAGTCTCGTCTGAAAATTACATTGCCGGTTTTCAAATCCAGATGCCCGGCGTGAAAAAACAATGCCGCCGGCAAGGTCACGGATTCGCCCGGATTCAGCTGGGTCCATGGGCCGGCGGTCAACAGGCTCAAATCGAGGTCCACGGCGCCGGTTTGCAGCGCCAGCTTCAGGCTCAGGGCGGCGAATCCCCGATAGGCCGGGATGGGGAGAGTGAGCCAGGTCCAGTCCCTGGATTGCACCGCCAGCGGCGGAATGGGCGTCGCCTGCCGCTCGGTCATAATTTCCCCGGCCAGCGTTCCCTGTCCGCGTGCCCGTACCAGCCAGTGCAGATTGGAGACCGCCGCCACGCGAATCGGGGGCGTTTGCCGGCTGGCATTGGTTGCGGTGAGGGCCGCGAAGGCCTGGCCCCCGGCCGTGGCCGAACTTGTGACGGTTGCCTGGCGCTCCGCGGCGGTTTTTTCCATTTCAAAGCGGCGCGCGGGAAACAGCGTGTCCCCGGGCGGCGTGCAAATAGAATTGGTTCGCGGCATATCCAGGATTTTGAACGCCCACACGCTGCCGTCCTGGCGGAGCAGCTCAAGCCGCGGATTGCGCAACAGCTGCTGGAGCGTGGCGGTCACGGGGAACGGGCTGACCTTTTCCGGAAACAGGTCTTCGTGCAGGAGTATGTAGCGGATATTCATTCGGATCAGGTCGGCAGCTTGATCTTCGGAAAGCCATCCCTGGTTTACGCTTTCAAACCTGAGGAAGACGTCCTTGAAATAGCCCTGTTTGATAAACGGATTATAGCCGTTGATCATCCGGACCCGGTAGATGGAGGCAAAATACTGATAGATCGAGGCGTAGTGCGAATCGCCCGGCCAGAGCGGGAGCACCAGTGCGCGCGGAATGGTCCGGTTGCCGGCGGCATCGGCGGCCGCCATGGCATAGGCATCCTGCTTTTTCTCCAGCAGTGAAATCGTGGGATTGCACCGCCGGGGGTAGTCCAAGAGGACTGAACCGGCAAAAATGACCGGCACCAAGATCGACCATGCCCGTCCGGAACGGAGCTGAACCAAAGCCGTCAGGGTAATGGCTGCGGCCACGGCCAGTAACGAAGGCATCAGGCAGAAAATCTTGGCCGGCTGGCGGATCAGGGCATAGGGCGGAATGACCGTACGGCATATTCTGAAAAACAGACCGTGTTCCGGTCCCCGCGGACCCACCGCCAGAATCATGATCCCCAGGAGGGCAAGGATGACAAGCGCCAGGCAAATCATGGTCCGGCCGTGGAGGCGCCAACCGCCGAACGACCGGTAAACCAGCGCCAGCCACCCGGCGGCGATAAATACCAAGATGGCTGGGCCGAGATAAATGTGTTTCGAAATATCGAACGGGCTTTGGCCGAAAAATCCGCGCCAGTCCGGGGAGAAAAGCATGATTTCGGGGAATGTCCGGGGACCGATGGCATGCGCCACCGGCGCCGTGCCCATTACGGCGTGATACAGGCCTTTCATCATGACCGGGAACAGCAGGGCCAACGCGGCGAACAAGGCAATGGGCAGGAGCGCCAGGGCGAGGCGCCGGTAACTCGCGCCCTGGCGCCATTGAAAATCAGGGCGTCCCGCGAAGGCCACGAGCCCCCAGACCGGCAAGGCCAAGGCTCCAAAAAAGAAAACGTGGCTGTCGCCCCAGGAGGCCAGGAGCAAGGCCGCCCCGGCCAGGACGCCGCCCCGGATCCGATCCTCCCGGACAGCCAAGTCGACCCCGAGCAGGATGGCCGGAATCCAAGCCATGGCAAAACCGGCCGGGCTGCCGCCGAAAAGGTTAATCCAGCGGAATGGCAGGATAATCCCCAGCAGCGCCGTCAGCGCGGCAATCCACTCGGAGCGCGTCCAGCGCCGGACAAGCAGCCAGGTCAACAGGTAGGTAAGCCACAGGGAAATGAACCCCGCCAGATTCCAGCCAAAAGCCCGCCCTCCCACCCAGGCGCCGGCGGCATAGATGAGCGAGAAGGGAACATAATAAGCATAGGGATCGAAGCGTTCGCGGTCGTTGCCGGCATTAAATTCATAGAGATTGTAAAACAAGGGCGTTTGGCCGGCGGCCATGTCACCCGCCAGCCAGCAGTAATACATGAACTGAAGGTGATCGCCGGGAATCATGCGCTGGATATCGGCCGCTTCCCGATGGGCCGCGGTGGGGATACCCGTGCCGACATGGCGCGGCAGGGGCCAGGAAACAAGCAGCCAGACGCCCAGTGAGATTGCGAAGGACGCGCCGATGAGTTTCCAGCCTGATAAACGCGGAATGCTGTCAGCCATAAGGTTAATTTAACGCAAAGGCGCGCAGGCGCAAAGCATGAAATACGGTTCGGCCGTCTTCGGGGTGGAAGGCCATTCCTGGCACGGTCAAAATGGGAACAGCCTGGCCAGCTCCCCGGGAGCCGGGGCGCGGCCGTATTCGGAGATCTCGAAAGTTTCCGCGTAGAGCGCCGGCGGCGCGGAGACCCCGCGCGATTTGGCCAGCAGCGGCCGGGCCAGTTCCGCCTGTTTGCGGTCGTCGCATACCCAGCCGTCCAGCAGCCATTGACGGCGTCCGGCCGGGTCGGTCGGCACTTTATCCAGCCGGCCTTCGTTGTATGGCAGCCACTCGTAAAACTGCGAAACATGGCAGTTCAACATGGCGAGTTTGGTTTCCATCACGTCATCGACGGCCACAGCCAGGTCGGGGGCAAACGGATTTGGTTTTTGGAACTTGTCCCAGGCCAGCAGGATTATGGGATAGTGCGGCATGATTGGCGTTTCCGGCAAAATCATCGGCACGTTGAGCAGATAGGCGGCGTCCTGCACCAATTGCGCCGTTGCCCGGTGGTCGGCATGGTAATCGCACAGGCGGTGCGTGATGATGACGTGCGGAACGAATTCCCGGATCAAGCGGATAATTTCGCGCCGATTTTCCAGCGTGGGCATGAGTTCGCAATCGTGATCCTTGAGGATTTGATACTCGGCCACCCCGGCGATTTTGGCCGAGGCCTGCGCCTCCAGCTTGCGCCGGGCAGCCAATGCCGGCGGGGTCATGGCATAATGGCCGGCGTCGCCGCTGGCGCAGGAGACGAATTTTACGGTATGCCCCAGTCGCGCCAGCTTTATCGCGCAGCCGCCGAAACTCAAGTCCGCATCGTCCGGATGCGCGCCGATGAACAGGAATTTTTTGTTGTCTGCTTGCATGTTGCTCCTATTGGTTTGCGCAAGACATATGATTGAAATTTGCCGGCATCAGGGTTTGATGGGCACTTTGCGCCAGCCGTCGCTTTCCGTGAATTCGCGGGCGGCAAAACACCAGATAACCCATTTTTTACCGGCCCAGTAGTTTACGTTTTTCTGGGCACGCCGCAACAAGTTAATGCGCGCCGGCGTGGCGCCCGATCCGCGCACGGCCACCAGGTCCACGGCAAAACCCAGCTCCAGCGCCAGCTGGTCGGCCAAGCCCGCATCGCGAGCCAGCATATCGTCGCCGCTATGAAAGACTAGGCCGTGACTGTCTCCCAGCAAAATTACCGGGCTGTCGGTGGGCGTCTCGACCGCTCCGCTTTTTCCGATACGGCTGACACGTCGGATACGGATATCTTCCGTTTGGGGTTTGGTGGCACCCGACGTTTGCCATAAATCCCCGGTAATGGCAACGGTGTCCCATTGCCCGGTAAAGGCTTGTTTCGGTAAATCGCGAAACGTGGCGGCAAGTCTTTGGCCGATTTCCGCGGCAGCCAGGGCACAACCGATTCCCGACCAGTGGGAATCCTGGCGGCAATAGAGCGCGCCTTCCGAATTCGCCCGATTTTTCAGGAAAACGGGAGTCAAATCCAGGACATCGACGCCCTTATGGCGGAGCTGATCGTAAAAGGATTGTAAGGCGGGATCCAGTCGCGCCAGCTTGCCCGCGGAATCGTGGGGAACATTAGCGAGCAGCTTATCCGGGTAAATAACGGCCTTTGGCGGCACCGGCACAACCAGCAATTCGATGCCCAAGGCTGCCAGCTGATCGTGAAAATCCACGATCGCGGGCAAGGGATCAGCCTGGTCCGGCTTTAATGCCCGGCTGGCTTTGGCGGCGGCAGGTCCCCAGAAAGGGCCGGCACCCAGATGGCGCAACTCGGGGGCGAGGAATAGCCAGCCGGCGTTGCCGGGGACCGTCATCGTCCCCTGGGCCTCGGCGGCTTGCGCTCGTGCGGCGCACTGGGTCTGGAATGTATGGTCGAATCCGGAAACGTCATTGGCGCCCGCTCTCAGTATTTGGCCGGCGCCGATGGCGAGGATAGCCCAAAAATATTTTGCGCGGTGCTTTGCCCGGTTATTCATTGGCGGTTATTCTAAGGCAAAAACGCACAAAAATGCCATTAGATTCGCAATGAATATGTGACCTGCTCTGCTGGGGCGCGAGCCTCTCATTGGAAAGTCGCGCCTTTTTTGCCGCGCAACAGGCTATGTGCGGCTAGTGCCGTCAACTTCGCATTTGCGCCAGCCGGCGTTATCGAAATTTGCCGATCCGCCGCGCAGCTTGCGGATATAAGTCGCCAGCAGTCCGAGCGTGCTGTAATGCTCAATATTGCCGGGAGGCTGGCCCCAGGCGGCAACGGTGGCCGTGGCCAGTCTGCCGATAGTGAATGGCAGGGAGTGCCAGGTGGTCAACAGCGTGCCCAGGGCTTTTTTATCGGCGGCCATATCCGCCAGCGCAATAATATTTCCGCCATTATCCCATGGCGCGGTAATCACATCGAATCCTTTTTGCATGAACCAATCCATGGTCGCGGTTTTGGTCTTGTCGACGAGGTCGTATTGCCAGTCGTTGATGATAAAATCCCTGGAAAGCAGATCGAGCGCTTCGTGGGTCCTTTGATCCTGGCGGCTGGTGGCAATATATCCTTCCCACTTGCCGGCCTCGAGCAAAGCGTCGCCCCAGATGAACGGGCGAATTTTGTGGGTTTTCAAGTCGGCGTTGATCGCATTCAGGTAATCCGCCAGGAGCTGAGGCGAATTTTTTTGACGGCACTCGGGACAAGTAGCGTGCGAATAAGCTTCGTCGCAGCCCAGATGGAAGTAATCGGTCTGGCCGAAAAGGTCCATCAATTCGGCCCGCACATCTTTCAGCAGCGACAGGGTCGCGGGGTTGGTCAGGCACCAGGTCCAGCCATCGGGCTCGAAAAGCGGCTCCAGCGCCGGATTCTGGTCGAGGACCACATGCCGCCCGCAGGAGTTGCGCGAGCCGGTGGCGTGCCCCCAGTGGTTGAACATCGGCACGGGCTGGATTCCCATCTGGCGCGCGGTCTGCAGCAATTGCCCGACTTGTTTTTTCCCAAAAGCTTGCGGCCAGGAAAGTTCCGGCAGCGTCTCGTAGCGGAGCATGCCCCAGAATTCGATGACTATGTGGGAGAATTTGAGAAAGGCCGCCAGCTTGACGACCTTTTCGACGAACGCGAACGGAGTTTCCGGGAAAACGCAGAGATGAATGCCGCGGAATTTCAACCTTGGATAATCCTGCATGGTCATCAGGGGCAACTGCCACGACTTGGCCCGCGGGGCGCGTTCGCATGCCAGCAGCTGAAGCATGGAAAACCAGGCGTGTTTCAGGTCGGTTTCCGTCAGGCCGCAGGCCGCAACGCCGGAGGCGTCAATCGTCAGCGCCGAACTGCTGGCGGGCTCCAGCTTGACCGGAGAGGGTTGTTTGTCTCCAGTTGAGAGCAGCAGGGAATTGCGCGGCAGATCGCGGCTGCCGGTAATGTTCAGTTTTACCGTTGCGTGGGTAAAATCGTCCCAGATGGATCTAAGCAAAGCCACAGTATCGGCGCTGATCGCAGCCGAAGTTATCAATGAGGCTTGGCCGGCGATTTTCAGATAATTTCCATGCCATTCGATGCGCTTCGGAGCGGGGCATAATGCGCCCGCGGATGTCGTTGTTCGATTGTTCATTTTTTTCCTCATTATAAGACCAGAAAAGAAACCAGATCGTTGCCCGCGAACCGCGCCATGCGAAAGATGCTGGTTTCCTTTATTTTGGGTTTGGTTGACGGGCAACTTGATTAGGTTGCGGGTTTGACCCGCGCCCGGCGCCGGACTAATTTAAACCGCGACTTTTTCAGGCATATGCGAGGAAATGCTGCGATAGCAGGCATTCATGGCCTCGATTGTCTGGCGGTGCCATTGCAGGTTGATCCGGGGCTGTTTGCCGTTTCGGGCGCAGTCCACGAACTCGTCCACCAGTCCGATCCATTCGTCGAAGTAAGTGTATTGAACGGTATAACGATCGTTGGGAGCGCCATTGTGATAAACGTTGGGCCCGAAACAGTCGCAGGCCAGGACGCCTTTTGTGCCGTTGATCACAAGGTTTACTTCCATGCGTTTCGGGAATACTTCCCAGCCGGGGCCCGGAACCTTGAGGCGCTCTTCCATGCGGGACCACGAGGGGTCGAGCAGGAAGGCGGTGCCGTCCTTCATTTTCCCGTTGACCAGCAGCATGTCCTCCACTTCCAGCTCGGGCCTGAGATTCGGGGCGACTTCCGCGAAAACGAAGTCGAAGTCGGACCCGGTCAGCCAGCGGATCAGGTCGAAGATATGCGGGTGGTCGCACAGCGCGCCGCCGCGGCAGCGGGCGTCGCCCTTGCGCAGGGCGATCCTTTGGCCGTAACTGGCTTCCGGCACTCCCTGCCAGGGAAATGCCCAGACGGGGGAAAGGGTGATGTTGGTCGCCTGCGCGGAAAGGATTTTCCCGATTTCGCCATCGGCAATCAATTTCTTCAGGCGGTATACCACCGGGTTGTAATGCATCTCCAGTTCAACCTGGAAAACGGTCCCGCTCTTTCCGACCAGCTCGATCATTTCGTCGTATTCCGCCATGTCGAACGTGGGGATTTTCATCGAAAGGATATGCAGCCCGCGTTTGGTGCAATCCCGGACCTGCGCCAGGTGCCGGTTGTTGGCGGAAGCCAGGACCACGGCCTCGATTTCCGGATGCTTGGCAAACATCTCCTGCTCGTTCATGTAACACGGCACGCCATGATTGCCGGCCTCGAATACCTTGCGGACGTCCTCGTTTTCGGCGCAGACGGCCACCCAGTCCAGCTTCGGATTGGTCTTCAACGTCTGGTAATATTTGCGGGTGTGCCCGTGGGTGAGAGAAAGCATCGCGATTTTCAACGGCTTCATCGTTTTTCCTCCATCAGCATGCAATCGGTTTTTGGTTTTTCTCGGATTCGGCGGCCGCGGCGGTCAGTCGCTGCAGCCGGGCGTCCTGCCTGGTCCAGGCTTTGCCGGTTTCGGGATCGGTGAGCACGGCAAAAGCGGCCCGGACGAGATTAATGGCGTCCGGCGCGAACCCGAAAAGCTCGCTGTCGGTATCGGTAAAGCGCCTTTCGCCCTTGCCGGTAAAGGCGTAGATGGAGGACTGCGGCACCTGCGTGTCGACCGCGCGGTCGGAGGCCACGCCGCGCCGGGCGATGATTTCGTGCCTGTCGATCTCATCCGTGCCGGCCGGCAGCGTTACGCTGCATTCGATGCTGCAGCTCAGTCCGTTGGCCAGTTTGGCGATCACGTTGGTCGCGTTTTTGCCGTTGAACACGGCGAAGACCGATTTGATCTCCGCGCCGCCGAGATATTCGCACAGGTCGAGTTTGCGGTAAAGCAGCTGTTTCAGCGAGGCCGTCTTCTTGGATACGATTGCGCAGAAACGCAGGGTCGAAATGCCTTCCAGCGTGCCGTTCGTGGCAATGCTTTTCAGCTCCGTGAAACGCCTTTCGACGCGCCAGGGCAGGAGCGGGGTGATTTGATTGGCGCCTGTTTTCAGCGCCGCGGCGACGGCCGTGCCGGCGGCAGCCGGCACAAAAGCCGCGTGTTGGCGGACTCCATATTTGTTGACCAGCCGGTCCAGGGCGGCATTCATTTCAGCGATAGTTTTCGCAGTCATGGTGTTAAAATCCTCCTTACAGACTTTTGACCAGCGGGCTGTATTGTTTCAAGTAGGCGGCATTGGCCTCGTCGCCGCCGGGTTCGTTGGCGCTGCGCCACACGGGCGGCACAATGCCCCGGGCCACGCAAATTTTAACGGTCTCGATTTCCAGCCGGTGGGCGATATAGAAATCGGTGATGTTCGAAATGGGCGCGATCGGCGTATCGAAGCCGGGAACGTTGATGATGGCGTCGCCGACCGGGTTATAGTCGTCGATGCAGACGTCCGCCAGCTCGAACAGGTTTTTCTTGGAAGGATGGCGGATGAAGTGGTCCTGGGGCATTTCGTCCTGCCAGTACGAGCTGGAGACGGCGATGATTTTTACGCCTTGTTCCTTGGCTTCCAGGGCGGCGTCGATGGTCGCGGCATTGATGCCGATATTGTGGAAGATGATCAGCAGGTCGTCTTTCTTCAACCGGTAATATTTCATGATCGAACGGCCGTAATTGACGCAGCGCTCGAGCTCCAGGTATTTCAAGGCCTGATTGAAGACGGAAAGTCCCGTTTCCATGATCGGGTTGATGTTGCTGAATCCGCCCGCCCGGAAAAACATTTCCCCCATGACCAGGGTCGTATGTCCGCCGCCGCCATAAACGTTGATCAACTTGTCCTGGGCGATGGCGTCGGCCATGAGTTCGCCGGCCTTTTTGATATTGGCGGCCTGTTCTTTCTCGATCTTTTTCAAGAGCGCAATCGCCTTTTCCAGGTAACCGCAGTCCCCGTCGCCGCCCTTCGGGCTCTTTGTTTTTTGCATTTTTGTTTCTCCTGTTTTTGCGTTCAATTAAACTGAACCGTTTTGTTAATTAAGCCGGGCCGCATCCGGCAGCCCAAGTTTGTGGCTGCCTATTTTTTCAACACTCTTTTGTAATTGGCTCCCAGCCGGTCCCACAATTTCAGGGCGTCGGGGGCTGCCAGCACGGTGCCGTAGCCGCCGCGATAGGTCCAGGCGGCCAGCCGGTCCACGCCCAGTTTGGTATATAAATCCACGATGTCGTCCATCTGTTTGAAATCGTCGGGCTGCTTGAAATAGTTCATGAGCCAGCGTTCCGATTGCTTGTTGTATTTCCTGGCGATGGCTACGGTGCGCTCGGTGATGTCCTTGAAAAAACTGAGCGGCAGTTGCCAGCTGATGATCGTCGTCGAAAAGACGTCGAAATAGGGCGAAGCCCCCACCAAGTCCCAGTTGTCGTATCCTCGGTATTCCGTGACGTAATAACTATTGATCGTCGCGTGCACGCAGGCGGTGATTTCAAGCTTTTTATTGATCTGCTTGATTTTACGCGAAGTGTCCTCGAGGATAAACAGCGCCTCCCGCCAGCGGAACTGTTTGACGTCGCTGTTCATGACTTTCGGCATGTCATAGCCGTAATAATCGTTGAATTTCTTCTGGCAGACCGGGCAGCGGCAGGTCCAGTCCTCGCCGGCGCCGCCGGTGATCGAGGCATACGATTTCGGAAACGCATAGTGCGGTTCGTCCCAGAAGAAGCCGTCGGCTTCGGTCTCCCTGGCCAGTTTCAGGCAGATATTCTGAAAATAATCCCGGAAGGCATTGGTGTTAAAGCAGGCGTAGGGCAGAACCTCGCCCGTAATGGCGGATACCTGGCGGTTGTTGATGTTGTTCTGCAAGAACAGACTGACCTGCTCGCCGCCGAAATACTTGCCGATGCCCCACGGATCGAGAATCACGCGCAAGCCCAGGTCGTGGGCCTTCTTGATGATCGGATTGATCGACGGGAACCAGAAATCCATGTCGAATTCCGTGATGGCCAGGATGACCGTTGTGCAGCCGTGGTCGACCATTTCCTTGAAGTCCTTCTCGGCGTGTTCGACATAATTCAATCCGTAATAGCTTACCGCTGTCTGCTTGATTGCCATGATAACCATCCTCCTTCCATTGAGTTGTTCCTATGCATCGAAGCTTTGCACCTTACCGTGCGTTGGCTGCCAGCGTTTTGGCGATTGTCTGGCCGCAATTGCGGAATATTGCCTCCAGTTTTTCAGCCGAACGCCGGCTGCGCGGGGCCATGGCCTTGAGCGGCTGGGCGTAAAAATCGTTCTGGATGCGCTTGGCGGCGGCATCGAATTCCTCCGCCGGGCGCCGCCAGGGTTCATGGCTTCCCGCCGCCAGTCTGCACTCGATCCAGTTGAAATAAACTTCATGTTCGCGTGCGTATACGTGCCGCACCAGTTCGGAGGCGAATGTGCGGCAATAGAAGTTTTCGATATTGCCCTTGAGGGTCAGCTCCGTATGCGGATTGAGCGGCGCCGTTTTCGCCAGGCGCAGGAACGAGGCGTAGATGGAATAATCCGGGTCCTGGTCCAGCAAATCGCCGAGCTGGGTCATTAATGTTTCCACCTGGCGGCGCTGAAGCCGGATCGTATCCGCCAAAGTTTGATCCTTGCGCCAGGCTTCGAGGTTCAGGGTGAGCTTAACCAGCGTCCAGCGCATGAACTGGTCGATAACCGTTCGGGCAATATCGATCGCGTCCCGCCGCCAGAGCGGATCGGCGTAATTGGCGCCGGTGAGTTTTTCCAACGTTTTGAAAATGCCAACCCCCTTGGCAAGATTCCTTTCGGTTTTGGCGTACTCGACCTTGTAATAGGCCAGGCGTTGCGCAGTCAGGTCGCAAAAATGGGGACGCGACAAGATCCGGAACTGGGGCAGGAACGCAAAGCTGCGCCAGTTGAGGAAATTCACGGTCCAGCGCAAAGGGCGGGAAAGCGCGAAGAAATCGTTCCAGAGCGCGGTCATGGTCCGCCGGATTTTGGAGGCGTAGCGGCCTTGACAATAAGCTTGAACCGATGCGGTCTGAGAGGCTTGGCGCGGATCCCAGCCGTTGCGGGCCAGGTATTCCAGCATGAAGGTGTCGCTGTGCGACAGTTCCGGCCAGAGGACCAGGCCTTTGCACATGGGATCCTTGTCGACCTCGCGCATCTGTTCCGCCAGCAAAGCGTAATTGCCGCCAATTTCCGAATTCGGCTCGAAAGCGTGGAAAAAACCGTAAATCCAGGGGAATTTCTTGTAGATGCCCCAGTCCCGGTAGGTTTTGCGGCCCTCGTTGTCGGCCGTGTACTCGAGGATCATGGTTTTGTTCGGATCAAGTTCCTGGAGCAGTTTTTTGACCTCGGCGTTTTTCCAATACATGACAAAATCCCAGCTGCCGACCAGGAGGGGGGCGTCCGGATAATGGGCGCGAATCATGGCCTGGATCTTATGGTAGGTATAGCGCTTGATGTTTAAATTTTCAGCCCTGGTTTTGCCGAACTTACGTTCCGCCAGGCCGATGGTGTGAAACAACTGCGGCTTGCCGAACTCCCGGATGTGTGTGGCGGTCAGGTTCCAATAGGCCTGCCAGGCGCGCTCATCGAAAATATCCCAAACCCGGCCGGTGACCGAGTTGTAACCCGGCGTGCTCTGTTTAAGCACCGGGAAATCCGGGTTTTTGTCGTAGAATGAAGACGGCGTGTGGGAATACCAGTGCGTGATCGTCCCGGCGTCTTCGGGATGCATCAAGCCGCGGTCGAAAGCGTATTGCAGGACTTTTTTGCGCAGTTCGCCCCGGTATTTCAAGGACCAGAAGCTGGTGCGGTCGTCGTAGGAACGCGGGGTCGCGTCCGGATCTGGTCCCTTGGTCGTGGGGTAGGGACAGCTTTCCGGGAAAGCCCGCTGGAACAGGTCGTCGATCCCGGTCCGCAGCATGAACAGGTTCATCCGCTTTTTCAAAATCCAGTCGATTTCGCGTTGCCAATCCTCGAAATTCCAGTGCTCGGCCTGGAAGCGATGCAGTCCGCGGTGGGCAAAATAGCGCAGCCCGCGATAGTTGAAACGTGGACTTTCCGCAAAGTCGCACCCGGCCAGCGTCAGCTTGGGGCAGGCGGGGAGCCGGTCGCCATCCCAGAAATATTCGGCGCCCGCCCGGCGCCGGAAGAAATCGTAGACCGCATAAAGCGTGGAACGGACGCAGCCGCCCGCCAGGACCAGAACTGTCCCGCCGCGGTCCTGGATGGAAAGAACATGGTAATCGTCCGAGCCATAGCGGATGCGATAACGGTCCAGGCGCCCGGCCCGGATGGGCAGGAACGCGGCCTGGTTGGCGGCGTCGGAACCGACCACCACGGTGTTGCCCCGCGGCATCTTGCCGTTCCATCGGATTAACCTGGCGCGCCGGCCGGTGACGGCCTGCCATAATTTCGCAAAAGTTTCGCCCGCAATGGCATAGCCGCGTTCGCCTTGTTGCGGCAGAAGCACGTTAATGGTTTTGGTTTGCATGCATCTCCTTGATCCGTTTTCGCGTCAGGTGTGTTGGTGTTTTATCCGCCGGCTAGTCGCTTTGGTTTGCCTTCTTTTCATCATCCGACAGGCATGCGCTGATCGCGGCGGATGTTGCCGCCATTTCTTTCAAGATTGCGGCCTTATGGGCGGACTTATAGCGGAATGCCGGCAGGAACAGCCCCAGCGCGGCGATGACTTTGTCCTTTTCGAAAATCGGATAGGCGACGCCCATGACGTCTTCGGTGTTCCGATAGCAGGTGAATCCCTTCTGGCGGATTGTCTTGAGCTCCCTTTTCAGGCTGGCGGCCGACGATGCTTCCGGCCAGCGCGCGCCCGGCAGTCCTTCCTTGGCGATAAAGGAATTTAGTTCCCTTTCGTTGAGATGCGCCAGGATCATGCGCCCGGTGGCGGTCTGATAGGTCGTATCCTGGAAAAAGAGATTGCGGTCAACCTGGATCGTCTGCCTGCCGTCGATCTGGGCGACAATGAAGCGCCGTCCGGCGCGCAGCGTTACCAGCAGGACGGTTTCGTTGACTTTGCGGGCCAAGGCGGCCATCAGCGGCTCGGCGGCGCCGGTCAGATCGCCCCGATAGGCGCCCTGGCGGGCCAGCTGATAGACCATGGGTCCGAGGGCGTATCCCGTGCGGGGTGTGACCTGGTCCACATAATTGCGGCTTACCATGGTTTTGAGAATGTTGGCGCAGGTGGAGGCGTTGATGTGCAGGTGCGGGGCGATTTCGTTGAGCTTCTTGCGGTGCGCCGGCTCGGCGGCGAGCAGCTCGAGCATGTCGAAGGCCTTGTGCAAAACGCGGATCATGGTGCGTTCCGGTTCCTTTTTCTGAAACTGCCGTTAACTCTAGGGGCAACCGGATTATGTGTCAATATAAAATATTAATTTTATATAAACAAATTAAATGGCAGCCGCGAGCCGGCGCCGGCCGCGCCTTGCTTGCCACGCCGTAGCCTCCGGCGTGACGTGACATCGTTTTTCTGAGCCAGGGGATATGTTAGTCTGGGTCATCAAGAAGGAGGACCCAGGCATGAAAGGCAAGAGATACACAACGGAAGATAAGATTCGGACACTGCGGGAAGCCGACAGCGGCAAACCCATAGTGGATATCTGCCAGAAAAGAACCTCTCGGAGGTGACGTTTCAGCGTTGGAAGCGGCAATTTGGTCACATGGAACTTAATGAAGCCCGGCGGCTGAAGGAGTTGGAACGGGAAAACGGGGAACTCAAGAAGATGCTGGCCGAATCTTTGTTGAAGAACCGGGTCTTGGAGGCCGTGTGTGAAAAAAAATTATAAGCCCGGGGCACCGGCGGGAGATGGCCCTGTATAGCGTGGCGACAGGGTTGTGCTCCGGGCGAGCGGCGTGTCGGATTCTACACGTAGCGCGAGCAACTTACTGGTACCGGGCGCGGCCGGCATCGTCCAAACAACAGCAACTGGAGAAAAGACTGCAAATAATTTCGGAACAGTATCCGCGTTATGGTTATCGTCGGATTGCCGTTCTCCTTCACCAGGAAGGCTGGCAGGTGGGAAAGCGTCAGGTGCAGCGGATGCGTCGTGCGGCGGGGTTACGTGTGCCCCCGACCCGCCGCAAACGGCACAGGCAAGGGGTTTCGACCGGATTGCCAACAAAAGCGACACATAAATGCCATGTCTGGACGTGGGACTTTATCGCCGACGCCACAGTACGCGACGGAGCTCTGCGAATGCTGACGATTTTGGATGAATACACAAGGGAATGTCATGTTTTAAGGGCCGAACGGGCCTTGCGGGCGGCCGATGTCCTGGGCTGGTTGGGTAAAGCGATCGAAAAGCACGGAGCTCCAGAATATTTGCGGTCAGACAACGGGCCGGAGTTCATTGCCAAGGAAGTGCAGCACTGGCTGGCGGACAATCATATTAAAACGATTTACATTGATCCTGGCAGTCCGTGGCAAAATGGTTTTGTAGAAAGCTTCCATGGTCGATTTCGCGATGAGTGC
>CAZTWL010000021.1:0-74750 GCA_964617825.1 uncultured Verrucomicrobiota bacterium | reverse complement strand
CTACGGTCTACGGCCCACAGCCCTCAGCCAGACCATCCTGTGGGATGCTAATGAACAAGATTTACTGTTGCGGGTATTGATCGGATTATCGGTAAATGTTCCCTGAAATGTTTGGCGATTGAAAAACTGGCGATAGGCCAGGCGATAACAGAATGCCGGATAAAATGTCCGCGATCGCATTTGCGGTCGCGGGCTGAGGAGGAATCGTGAAAAAAGTATTGCTTGGCATAGCCTTGATGTCCGTTTCGGCGGCTTTCGGCGTTATACCGGAAGCCGACCAGGCTGCATTGCTTGCGAAAGACGGACAGTTTCTCAAGTTCGACGGCAAAAGCGAGGTCCAGCCCTTCCGCGCCTTCTATCTGACCTGCCCTGTGCCGGGTAAACCGTTTTCCGGCTATTTTATCCCGAAAGAACAGGTCGATCTCCGTCTGCTCTGGAGCGATGGCTTTACAACGCAATTTAAAATCAACAGCCGGCATCAAAAAATCAAGCGCCCCGCGAACGCCAAGCTCAAGTTGCCCGAGCGGACAATTTCGGCAAGCCAGGCGTATCTCGAATTCGAAGGCTTGCCGCTCAAGCAAGCTTTTGTCAAACCGAACAGCGAGGCGCTGGACGACGATGTGCTTGCCAAGCTCGACCCAAATGCCTTTCCGTCCGCGAACGAGTCGATCCTGCACCTGCGCGCCGAAGCGGTTACGGAGGGAGTGGCGTTTTATGTCAACGGTTCCTACGCCGGCACGCTCAGGAGGCCGGCGCGTCCGGTCCAGCTGCTGTGCTTTGCGCGAGGAAACGAGGAATTTCTCGATATGTCCCGGGACGAAAAGGCCAACGACGACTACCGGGAGCTTAACCTCGACCTGCGCAGCCGCGGCGAGTTGAATGCCAACCTGAAACTGGACGCGGAACTGCCCGTCCCAATGAGGACGAACGTAGTGCGCGGTCTGGACCTCCGCAAGGCGGCCCCGGCTGGCATCCAGACAAGTTCCGTTCAAAACCGCGACTTGAGCCGGACGGCGTTTGACGCGCTCCCGATGTCATATCTTTTCTCGACGCCAGCCGAGCAGTATTCGCGCGCCTGGGTGCTTTGTTCCGTGATTCCCGAAAAAGATCACAAGCCGGTTTTCAAGCTCGTGATGACGCGCTACGCAAAATATGGACGCGACGAACTGAGCATGGCCGTCAACGAAGTCGACCTTTCAAGCAAGGCTGAAAATATCCGCAAGGTCGGCAGCGCTGAAATTGAACTCGACGGCAAGAAAACGCCGTCGGATCTTTATCTTGTCGAACTTAAGCTCGATTGCGGGCTGATTCAGGACCTGATTTACACCGATCCACATGGCATGTTGCCGTTTACGGACTATCTCGACATTGATTTGCAGGGGCCCGGCCCGCGGAGCAAGTCTTTCCCGTCCGAACGGTCCTCCGTCGCTGTTTATGCCGTCACTTTGGAACGTGTCCCTGTCGCGATGCGCGTGCTTCAGTCCGAGCCCGGCAACGTGTTCGACAACAAGGCCAAGCCGAGCATGCCGGTTGAGTTTGTGGCCCGAAAGGCCGGCAAGTATACGCTTGCCTGGGTAGTTTCCGACGTTGAGGGGCGCGCTGTCGGCAAGGATCAACTTACGGTCGAACTTGCCGAAGGCCAGACGAAGAAAGCGGAAATTTTGGTCGAGACCGGCGGGGTGGGCTGGTTTGGCGTCGATCTTACCCTGGCGGATTCCTCGAAGAATGCATTTGCGAATTACAAAGCGTCGGTCGCGGTCCTCCAGCCCGATACGCGCAAGGCCGCGTACGATTCGCCTTACACGACCTGGTGGTTCGGCGATGGCAGTCACCAAACGATGGCGGACCCGGAAATCGTTGGTTCATACCTTTCCAAGGCCGGGATTCGCGCGACCAACAACAAGAACCATTCCGAGAAGTCGCTTGAAAAATGGAAACTGACGCTCAGCCAGATCCCGAATTTCGGGAATCGCATCTATACGGACGAGAACATTCTCAGCGAAGATCCGGAACTCTGGCGGAAGATGGAGGCGTCGTTCAAGTTCGAACTGGACAAGCTCATGAAACGGTACCCGCACTGCCGGTTCGGCTTGATCTTGCACGAAAGTTACCGCGAGGACTACGAATGCATACCCGGCTCGATCCTGGGCAGGAAATTCAAGACGTACGACGCGCAGCGCGAGCGGGTGGAAAAAGCCCGTATCAAGGCGGTTGAGGCGATGTGCGGGATCTACCGGAAATATTATCCCGAGGTCAAGGTTATCTTTGGCAACTCCTGCTGGTCGCCGGGAATCGTCGAATCCTTCGCCGCCTACGGGTTTAACCGTGCGCTGATCGATTTCCTCGGCACGGAAGCGCCCGGGGGCTTCGTGTATCCGCCGGAATCGTTCTATGACTGGAACTGCAGCGGCAGTTCGTATCTTATGCGCGAAATATCGCGGCTGACATCCTGGAACGTTCCGATTACCGCCTGTTATGAATGGACCTACCGCACCTCGCGAGAGCTCGGGATGCTTAAGCAGGCCCAGTGGTATATGCGCGATGCAATGGTTGCATACGCCTACGGCTACAAACAGATCCCGATAGGCGGCGCATGCGACTATGCCACGCCTTACAACAATGGCGGCGCTTACGGACAGGTAGGCTTGTGTACGCGGGAATTCCAGCCCAAACCGGCATATGTGGCTGCGGCCGTCCTGACGCGTATTCTCGACCAGGCCGTTTTCGAGAAGCAAGTTGCGACGGACGACGCCACCTTGTTTGCCTTTGCCTTCTCCCGGTTGGCCGGCGACAAGGCCTATACCGCTTGGGTTCCTTCAGGATTGGCGCAATGCGAGTTCGAGTTTGAGGGCGACGCCGGATCGGTCGAGTCCGAGGACATTTTTGGCCGGCGCACGACTTATCCTGTGGCGGGCGGAAAAATCGTGGCCGAGGTGACGCCATCTATCCGCTATTTCGTCTCGAAGAACAACCTGAAGTCGGTAAGGACCATTGCGCGCAAATACGAGCCGGAAGGTTCCGAGCCCCCGGCCCTTGTTTCCGTCGGATTGAGGAAGACTGACTTGATTGCGGAGGACAAACCCCATCCGCTGTTGGAGGATTATCGCAAAGATTTTATGCTTTACGTGCCGGAACAAGTTGTTCCGGCAGTCGTTGCGGACGTTACGGATGCCGATAAAGGCGATTGCCTTTCGGTCAGATTCGACCTTGCCGGTCTGCCGCAGGACAGTTGGAGCCACAGCGGTTACGTAACACTCAAGCTTGCCAAGCCGATCGACATTCCGGAAGATGCCAATGGCATCGGTATTTGGACAAAAGGCAATTCGAGCCTGGGGCTGCTCCTGTGGGAGGTCGTCGATTCCAAGGGCAATGTCTTTATTTCCAATGGATTTCCGGGAGATGGGGCCACGCTCCTCAATGTCGCTTACGAGAATGGATTTGCTTCGTCCGGATGGCGTTTCCTGAGAATGCCTTTGACCAGGAAGGATGCCATGCCGCAAAAGTGGTTTGCGTTACAGTGGTACAACAAGGCGAAAGGCGCGTTGAAGCCTCCGCTCAAGCTGACCGGGATTGTCGTTTCCTCCTCTCAGAAGATGACGCACATCAACGAGTTGGCCCCCGTCCGGGAACAGGAAATCAGGCTGGGCAAGCTCGCGGTTTATAAATAGGATTCCTCCGGGCTTGGCGGGTAATTCGCTGCGGGAAAAATGTCCATAAGAAAAAGCGTGACGTCCATTGCCCTGCACACGAAAAAACAATACTGTCATTGTGATTGGTGTAGGAATTATGGCCGCAAACAAAACGGGGTATTTGCAATGAGGGAAAGCATAAACTTCAACAACAACTGGCGCTTTAAACGTCTTGGGAACAATGACAAGTGCGGTTCAGCGTACGCGGGGATCGACTTTGACGACTCGCGCTGGGAAGAGGTTGCCGTTCCGCATACGCCCAAAATCGAGCCTTTGCTGGTCAACGACATGTGGCGGGGTTTGTGCTGGTATCGGAAGACCTTTCATTTGAATGCCGTGAAAGGCAAGCGCGTATTCCTGGAATTCGAAGGCGTGATGATTGTTGCCGAAGTCTGGGTCAACGGCGCCAGGTGCGCGACACATAAGGGCGGTTACCTGCCGTTTACGGTGGATATCTCGGACGTCGTCAATTACGGCGAAGACAACCTTGTGGCCCTGGGAATTGACAACCGCGATGATCCGGATATTCCTCCGGGCAAGCCGTTGGAGTTGCTCGATTTTTGCTGGTATGGCGGAATTTACCGGAATGTCAGGCTGGTCGTTAAAGACAAGCTGCATATTACCGATGCGATTTTCGCAAATCAGGTCGCCAAGGGCGGGGTTTTGGTTTCCTATCCGAAAGCGACGGAAGACGAAGCCCTGGTTCGAGTCCAGACCCACGTCCAGAACGATTATGAAGTGGATATGCCGTTTTCCATTTTAAATACGGTGGCCACGCTGGACGGCAAAATCGTGGCCCGCCAGGAATCCGCCCGCCTGATGCTTAAGGCCGGACAGGATCTCTGCGTCCTGAATACCGTTCGGATGAAAAAACCGCTCCTCTGGAGCCCGGAATTTCCGCATCTTTACAACCTGCAGACAACGATCCTTGCCGGACGGGAGGAAGTTGACCGGGAAGCGACCCGGATCGGTATCCGGCGTCTGCGGATCAGCGCGGACGGTTTTTTCATCAACGGCCGCAAGCAATACTTACGCGGCACCAATCGCCATCAGGAGTATCCCTTCATCGGCTATGCCTTGTCCGATAATGCTCAATACCGCGATGCCCGGAATATTAAAGAGGCCGGGTTCGACATCGTCCGGCTTTCGCATTACCCGCAGGCGCCGGCATTTATGGATGCCTGTGATGAACTGGGCTTGCTGGTCATGGACGCCATCCCGGGGTGGCAGGCCTATAAAGAAGGCGAGTTTGCCGAATTGTGCCTGCGCAATACGCGGGAAATGATCCGTCGCGACCGCAATCATCCTTCCGTCGTGCTTTGGGAAACCAGTTTGAACGAGACTTATGGCATGTCGGACAAGATCATCGCAAAACTGCACGCGATCGTGCATGAGGAAATTCCCGGCGACCAGGCTTGGTCTTGCGGCTGGAAAAACAAGTACTATGACGTATTCATTCCCGCGCGCCAGCATACCAACGGGCCGTCTTTCTGGAATAATTGGAAGAACGGGAAGAAGGCCATTTTTACGGCCGAATACGGCGACTGCGAATATCGCTGGATTCATTATCGGCTTTCAAACTTCAAGCAGGAGATTTCCCAGCGGGATTATGCCGACGAAAGCTGCTGCAGCCGGCAGCGGCGCGGGGATGGCGAGCAGAGGATGCTGCGGCAGGCCTTTAATTTTCAGGAGTCGCATAACCAGAATCGCCTCTGCAAGGCAATGATCGGCGACGCCAACTGGGTCTTTGCCGATTACAATCGCGGGTATACAACCGATCATTGCGAGAGCGGAGTGGTCGATATTTTCCGCCTGCCCAAATTCGTCTGGCATTTTTATCGCAGCCAGCGCGATGCCGGTTATCAAGCCGCTAATTTCAGCGCCGGCCCGATGGCGTTTGTCGCCGGTTACTGGGCCGGCAAAATGAACGGTGCGATCAAGGTCTTCAGTAACTGCGATGAGGTTGAACTGCTCTTGAACGGGAAATCGCTGGGACGGCAAAAACCGGATAAGGACCGGACTTGCGCAAATCTGCCCCATCCGCCTTTCACTTTCCGGAACATTGCCTTTGCCCCAGGCGTTTTGAAAGCGGTTGGCTATATCGGGGGATGCAGGAAAGCGCAGCATGTTGTCAAAACACCCGGACGGCCGAAAGCCATTGAAATCGAGTTCGATTTCAGAGGCAAGCCTTTGGCGGCTGACGGGGCGGATGCGGTTTTCGCTTATGCCCGCATAACGGATGAAAATGGAACGCTGGTTCCCGGCGCGAAAAACAAGGTCAGGTTCAAAGTTCAGGGTCCTGCCAGGCTTGTCGGTAAAAATCCGGTCAAGGCCGAGGCCGGAATCGCAACATTGCTTTTGCAGGGTGAAAGCATCCCCGGCAAGGTTGTTGTGACGGCCTCATCCCCGGGACTGACTTCGGCGCGCAAAATCGTCCAGACCAAAGGTGCGGACGGAAAGGCGGCGCCCTTGCGTTCCAAGCGCATCATGGCGGCGGGCAACATCAATCTTCAGTTGCAGGATGCGCTGCAAGCGGGGAAGACGACCGTGGCCAGAGACCTGATTTTGCGGGGTGCGGTCAGCGGGATTTTGCCGATGCTCTTCGCCGAATCGAAGTATAAGGCGATTATCAGGTTCCTGGTGAAGAAGGACATCGATGTGCATGCCAAAAGCAATTTTGACGGCAACACGCCGCTGAGCTGGGCGGCGTACGAGGGCAAAAAGGAGATGGTCGAGTTCTTGATTGCCATGGGCGCCGATATCCGGGCGCGCGAAGATCATTTTGGCAAGACCCCCCTGCATCTGGCCGCTGAAGAAGGCCATCTGGATGTCGTTAAGTTCCTGGTCGGCAAGGGCGCCGATATCGATGCGCGGGATAATGCCGGATTGACCCCGGTGCAATTTGCCAGGCTCAACGGACATCCGGACGTGGTCAAGTTCCTGGTCGGCAAGCGTGCGCGCGTCAATCGATAAGCCCGCTAGCTCCGGGTGCGGAGGCGATTCGTCACGGGCAGAGTCCGGAAAATTCAGTGGTGTCCGAAACAATCTTCCTTTCTCCAAAGAGAGGATGAGGAATCCTAAATCGGTAATTTGCAGATCGTATTCGATTCTCAGCGTTTTTATCAATTCCTGAATAATTGTTTTTGACAAGAGTACAGGAAAAAATTGCGTCCACTTACTTAATAATGTTGCATGGTTATCAGTAAGGCTGCCGCTGTGAATGGAAGCAAACAAAGCGGCGATTTGCTTTATGCAGAACTGTGCGGCTTAGTTAACAGAAAGGCCGCGAAATGACTGAATTGCCCGTGAAATTTGACATTAACGCTATCCAGGTCGAATTCGATCCGGATGGGGGCGGCTTTCCTTCCCGAATCTATCTGAACGAGCATAAAGGCAATAAAACGCTGCTGCTTGAGAATTGTCGGCCGCCTTTGACAATCAAGCTTGACGACGGCCGCCTGCTCAGTCCTTTTATCCATGGAAAATGCGCGATCCGGCGATATAGGATTGAAGGCGGAGCCGAGCGCATCGAGTTCAATAATCTGGCCTGGCGCGATCGGGATCTTCAATCGCTGGAAAATTTTAAGATGTCGCTTCGGCATGAGTTCTGGCCGGACGGCACGGCGTTTTCATCCGCGTTTTTTACGGTGGAGGATAATCATGCTCCCGGCATCAATGGGTTCGAGCTGAATCTGCCGCTGGAATTGGATGCGTTTGACAATGTCCGCTGGGGAATGTTCCCGCGTCCGTTGCGCGGCATCGTCGAAGCCATTATGCAAACGGGGGCCGTCTCGCGTTTTATTTCGGCCGGCGTTGATCAGGTTTATGACGGGCAGATTGTGCCCATGTTCAATTTCAATTGCTTCCGGAAGAACGCTCCCGGAGTGTATCTCGAGTTTTTCATGGAAGGCCAGAATTCGCTATCCGGAAAAGCTTCCGATAATTACTCCACGGTCAAGTGGAATGGCAATAAGGCGGCGGCGATAACCTGGAACTTTCAGAAAAATCCGGCCCGTTCCGTAGGCCGGCCTTGGCAATGGCAAAATCAGTGGGGGTGGCTGATAACCAAGGCTCCGGTCAAGCGGCATTTCCCTCCCTTGAAAATGTATCACTATATCGACAAGCACCAGATTTATCCTGACGCAAAAGAAATTGATAAATTGATGGCGGCGGATCCGGATTTGCTGATTATGCATGATCCCTGGAGGCTTGACCCGCAAAACGGCGGGTTCCCCTATGAGCCGGAACAGTTTGAATATCTCGTCAATAAGGCGCACGCAAGCAAGATTCCGGTGGCGGTGTATATCCGGGGCACGGAATTGTCCGGGTTCGAAGAATCGCTGGACTGGTTCGATGCGCTGATGACCAAGGGGGTTGACGGTCTTTACATGGATTCCGGCGGACCGATTGGCGAAAACCAGGCGCCCAATGAACGCTTTCAGGGCGGACGGATCCCTTTCCGGCGGCATTTTCTGAAATTGCGACGTTACCGCGAACGCATCGGACCTGACGGAGTGTTTTTCTCGCATACCGGTTCGTCTTTCACGGGTGTGGGCATGACGGGCGGCAATATTGACGGTTATGTTTCCGGCGAAGGTGAACGTGGAATATTGGTGAAAGGGCGGATGGAGCACGAGTATTTCAGCGAAGCTTATGTCGTCCCCGGCACCATGTGGACGGCGGCGTTCCCGGAATACGGCTCAGCCCGCATGGTGCCCTTCATGGCGGCGGCCGGACAGGCGCCGCATGTTCCCCTGGGCAGGCAATATGTATCTTCATCGCTGTCGCATCACCGTGAACCGGGTGTCAACGATGTTTATATTCGCCCGCTCTGGAAGCTCTGGGGCATTTTCCGTAAGGAACGCAACTTGGCCGTTTTCAACGATTATAATTGTTATGGGACCTTGATGCATGCCAATCCGCATATTGGCGGCTATCTGATGGTCGCGGAAGATAAGCAGTCGGCCTTGCTGATTATGACTAATTTCTCGGAAAAGGCGCAAACGGCAGACATCGTCGTGGATTGGAAACAAGTCGGGTTCGATCACGCGGCATCGGCGTGTTGGAAGTTTATGCCGACCGTGAAAACTCCGGGATGCCCTGTTAAATCCGGCAACGATCATTTTTCCGCGGAAATTGAAGGGTGGGGGGTTGTTGGCTGGCTTTTGACCCAAAAAACCGATGGCATCGAAAAGATATTGAAGGCCTATGCCAAGCCCTATCCTGAAATGGATGCGGCTGACCTGGCGCATCTTGCCAAGGTGAAACGGCAGAGGAAGCTGCGCGAGCAACCACAGCCTTCCTTGGAATGGTTCCTGAAGGTCGAAGTTCCTGAAAAGCATGCGCTTGCGCACGAAGATAGCATGTATTGGGACTTGTACGACAATACATTCGAGCTGGGTGTTTTTGACGATGCGGGCGTATTCTCGCCGTTGGGGTGGATCGGCAAACATGGTTTTGTCAAAACAAAGCCGGCCAAAGAGGATTACATCATGCCGGGATTTGTTTCGTCCCAGGTAGCTTTGCATGAAATCCTGTCCCCGGGACATTACAAGCTTGGTATTCGAAGTATGCATGGCGACAATTCGTTCTACTCGTTCATCGTCGTGCATTTGTCGTCCGATCGCGATTTTACGCAGGCATATACGATTGAGTTTATGAACGAAATCGAGCCGGACCGTGCGTTTGTCAGATGGGAAAGCGTCTTGACCGTAAGCAGGTAGCAACAAGAAGGGAGTCGGGATGCAAATAATCAACCTTTGTCCGTGCATTCCGCCCCTTCGCAAGCAGTGGGGCGGAGATTGTTGGAATGCAGACCGACCCTGCCATGCTGAAGATGAAAAGGATGACCGATGAACCTTCTGGAATCACAGATAAAAGCGCTTGAGAAACTGAATGTGCCTTGCTACCGGGAGAAGGACTACGCAAGCTTCTGGAAGAGCACTTTGCAGAAAATAGAGGACCGCCCGCTCAATATCAAGGGAGGGAAAATCGGCTATCCTCTTAAAAAAATGGAAGTCAGGGAAATTACCTATGAAGGGCTGGACGGAACGGAAATATCCACCTGGCTGATTCTGCCTCCCGAGGCAAAAAAATCAAAAGTCCCGGTGATCATTCGTTATCATGGCGCCGGCGGGAACAAATGCGAACCTGAAAATTATGCAAATTGGATTTTAATGGGTGTTGTTGTAATTGCGATCGACTACCGGCTTCAGAGCGGAAAGACCGGCACAAAAACGGGTTTTGGCTGGTCCGGCAACGAGTGGATGTCAATGGGCATCCTCGACCGGGAGGATTCATACATTTTCCGAATGATCACCGATTCGCTCGGAGCGGTCAAACTTGCCCGCGAGACAAAAGAGATTGACGAAAACAGGATCGCCATCACCGGCAGTAGCCAGGGCGGCGGGATGGCCCTGGCCGTGGCGGCTTTCGACCGTTCCGTAAAGCTATGCATAGCGGAGGTTCCGTCGAACTGCTGGCTCGAGAAAAGGATCTTTGACCGCTCCGGCGGAGCCAAGGCGATTGCGGCGCTTGTCAGACATTTGCCGCAGCAGCTAAAGCCGGTCATGAAAACACTCAGCTATCTTGACAACCTCAATTCGGCGGAAAGGATAAAATGCCCCGTGCTGGTCTCCTGCGGTCTCAAGGACCCGATATGTCCGCCTGATACAATCTATGCCGTATATAATAAAATCAAATCCCCCAAGAGGATGATCGCTTATCCTTTCAGCGAGCATGAGGGGGGCGGATTGCTACACGGTCGCGAAAAGCTGAAATATTTCAGCAAGATAATATTTGGTGAATGAGTTGGCTGCATGCTGCTTGTCCGGCTCAGTCAGGGAATCGACACCGAGATAACAAAAAGAACGATGCCATTTTACTAATGATGGCTATGAGGTTAAACAATGACGAATGACAAGAAACCTGGATCCGACAAGATGAACAAGCCGAGCGTCGCGCAGCCTGGATCGAAAAAGGCCGTACAGAGTCCGGACCTGAAGGCCTGGCCGGACGAAGTTTTGGACATCACCTTTCCCAGCAAGGCTGATGGAACGCAACAGCCGATGCGATATTACGCGCCGCCTGTGGCCCGGCCTGCGCCGTTGCTGGTCTATCTGCACCCCTGGAGCACAACTTACCAGTTTGCCGACAATATCTTTTATGCCCGCTGGTGCATGCAGCATCAATGGGCCATTTGTGTTCCCGACTTCCGCGGGCCGAATACGGGGCCGGCAGCCTGCGGTTCGGAATTGATGGTGCAGGATGTTCTCAGCGCCGTGCAGTATGCCCGCGAGCATGCGGCCATTGACGCGAACCGCATCTACCTTCTGGGCGCGTCCGGTGGCGGGTATGCCACCTTGTTGATGGCCGGGCGTGCGCCAACACTCTGGGCGGCGGCATCCGCCTGGGTCCCGATCTACGATTTGAAGGACTGGCATCAATATTGTAAAACCAAAGGGGCCGGGTATTATCAGCAGATGGAAAACGTCTGCGGGGGGGCGCCGGGTTCGTCGCCGGCGGCGGATGAGGAATATCGCCGGCGTTCGGCCAGCGCCTGGTTGCCGCAGGCCGCCGATATGATTGTCGATATTGCCTGCGGGATGCAGGATAAGGCCATTCCGCTCGACCATTCTTTGCGCGCTTTCAATGTGCTGGCGCGGAAGGAGGACCGACTTGCCATGGCGGATATCGATTTCATCGACCGGCAGCGTCAAATTCCGAAGCACTTGTATCCGCAGGGCGGCGATCCGCACGATGGGAAAACTGGCGCGCTTGATCCGGCAAACTTGCCGAAGCGGCCCGACAAGATCGTGAATGAATTTACTCCCGCCGAATATACGGAACGCTTGTATTTCCGGCGCTGTTCCGGCAAGGTGCGGGTCACGGTCTTTGACGGCGGCCACGATATCGTGTCCCGCCCGGCGCTGGAGTTCTTGAGCCGGCAGGAAAAAGGGAAGCCGCCTGTGTGGGCGTGAGCCTGCGGCAGTTGAATCCGGCGCGAGAGCGCGCGTTTGGCCATCGTACGAGGCAAAACAGAACATCCAAAGCATACCTACGGAAGGAATCAGTGTCATGCCTGTTGACAAGAAAGAAGTCATTATTTCGATAGCGCTGTGCTTCTCACTGGCGATCACGGCGGCGGCGGTCGATATCGTCAAGGGCGGAGCCGCGAAGGCGAGCATCGTCATTCCGACGGATGCTACCGGCGTCGAGAAACTGGCGGCCTCCGAATTCGCAGGTTACGTCAAGAAAATTACCGGGGCCGAGCTCCAGGTCGGCACAAACCCCGTTGCGGGGCTTGTCCCTGTTCGTTTTGGGATCGCCGGCGCTGACAGCATCGTGCAGACCCCCGAGCTCAAGAAGGAGACCGACAAGCTGCAGGAGGACGGATTCGTGATCGACGCGGGCGCCAAAGGCGTCCAGATAGTCGCGAAAAACAAGCACGCCATCCACTTCGGCAACTTCTATGTGATCAGGAAATACGGCGGCGTATACTGGTTTGCGCCGGACGACGAGGAATACGTCCCGCAAAATGCCGATTTCACGATCACTGACCAGCTTACCCTCAAGAACCCGGCCATTATGCCGACATTCCAGGCCAACGGCGTCTGGACCACGCCGCGCCGGACGCTCTTCATGGCCAAGCTCGGTTGCCGGGGCGGAAGCGTCCCTCCGGTCGGCACGACCAAGAAGACCATGAAGGAGCAGTACGATTTTGCATTCAAAATGGGAAGCTACGATGACCCGCTCTCTCAAGGCGGTTATTTGACGCCTTTGCTTGTTCCCGGATGGAGCCTGCCGGCGCGCGTGAAACTTTTTCAAGAACATCCAGAATATTTCGGCCTGCGCAAGGGCAAGCGCGTGCTGAGTGAAGGCGAAAGGAAGGATCCCTCGGTCGAAATCTCGCAGCCGTGCACAAGCAATCCCGAGGTGGTCAAGCGCATTACGCAGAACATCATGGCCAATATCGACGAGGCCAGGGGTAATTCCGGGAGGAAGGTGCATTTTACCTTCATCGATGACGATCATGCCTGCTGGTGCGAGTGCGACAACTGCTGCAAGCTCGATGATCCGAATGCCGGCCCAGAAGGCAAGGACAGCGACCGCTGGTGGACTTACGTCAACACCGTTGCCAAGCAGCTCATCGACAAGTATGGCGACGACATCACGATTACGGTCTTTGCCTACCAGACATTTCGCGATCCGCCGAAAATCGTTAAGCCCATCTCCGATCCGCGGATTGCCGTCAAGGTGTGCCCGCACGGCCGCTGCTACCTGCATACGCTTACGGATGCGTCCTGCTCATACAACGCCAAATACCTCAAGATGTACGAGGACTGGTGGAAGCTCGGCGTCCCGGTCAGTTCCTTCGAATACTTTTGCGTCATGCCCGGCCCCAGCTGCTATATCCCGGTCGAGCGCAAGTGGATTGCCGACCTCAAATATTTCGTGGCGCACAACCGCGGAAATACGATGCCTATCCTTATGGATATCGACTGCGGCGAAGTTCCCTACATCGACAACCCGCATTATAAGCAATACAAAATGCAGAATATCTGGCCGAGCCTCTGGCAGCTTTGCTGGCTGACGGGCTACTTTGCCTGGGAACCCGATGCCGACTATGAAAAGGTCTGGGACGACGTCAGCGCGAAATATTATGGGGCGGCCTGGGAATATATCCGGCCCTACCGTCTCCTTCTCGAGAAGGCGCTGGCCGATGCCGGTTCCCACGCCAGCTATAGCGGTAACGTGGCCCCGCTTGGCAAGGCTTATGATATGCCTGGCTTTGCGCCGAAGGCCGAAGAGCTCCTGGACAAGGCGGTCAAGGCTGTCGAGATGAACCCCGTGGTCCTCAAACGCGTTGTGAAGGAGAAAGAATATTTCACGAAAAACTATAAGGAGAGCGGCTTCTCCAACTTCGGTAAAGCCAGGGTGACGGTCGCGAAGACCGCCGGAAAGATTACGCTCGACGGCAAGCTTGACGAGGTCGACTGGGTCAAGGCCTATACGATAGAGGAATTCTTCGGCCCGCGTAAGGAGCTGACGGTCGGTTCGTTCAAGAATGACCAGGCCGACCCGCGAACGAAGGTCAAGGCGCTTTTCGATGATGACAACGTTTATTTCGGCATCGAAGCCCTCAAGTCCGCAGGCAAGGTTAAGGACTCCGTCCCGCCCGACGGCAAGTTCCCGTGGGACGCGAGCCATATTGAGATATTCATTATGCCGCAAGACATGGCGTCAAAAGGGCAGTACTACCAGATTGCCTTCACGCGCAACGGCTATGTTTACAGCGCCTTCAACGACAGCGTCAAGGGCGCCGACCTTGGCAATAAGCTCGACTTCGAGTATAAGGTTTCGGATGCGCCCGACCGCTGGTTTGCCGAGGTGAAGATCCCTGCGGGGAAACTCGGCGGTGTGAAGAGCGGCGCCATGTGGAAGGTCAACATTGCGCGTGCCGCCTTGCAAAATAACGGCAAGATGCAGAACACCAGCCTTTCGTCCGGCGGCGGGTTCCATTCGCTCGCTAAATTCAAGGTGTTTGTGTTTGGCGGCGGCGCGCCCTGATCTTCACCTTGGCGTCGAGCATTCCGGCAAGCGCCAAAGCAGGGGAGTCATTGCTCAGGCCGGCGCCGGATTTTATTTTGTGCCGCTTGGAAATATGCGGGGTGTTGCCGCCGATCGCGTGACGGCAGTTTATGTTGAAAAGAAGGTTTTGATGGTTTTATCAAAAAAGCAGTCAGAAAGGAGTTGATAGGATGTCCACGAAAAAGATTCCGGTTGCCATTCAACTGTACTCGCTCCGTGACGTCGCTGCCAAGGATGTTGCCGGAACGCTGCGCAAGGTTGCCGCCATGGGATATGTCGGCGTGGAGTTTGCCGGATACTACGATCTCGATGGCGTCGTTTTGCGGAAGATGCTCGACGATTGCGGCCTGCGTTGCGCGGGATCGCATGTTGGGCTGGAATTGTTGGAAGGCGACAGCTTCGCTAAGATTGCGGCCATGAATAAAGTCCTCGGCACTGATCGGCTGATCGTGCCTTGGGCCGACAGCAAAGATCTGGCGACTACCATTGCGCGTCTGAATGCCGCGCATCGGCGGGCCAAGGAGTGCGGGATGCGGGTGGGCTTCCACAATCATGTGCAGGAGTTCGAGCTCGAAAACGGTGTTACGAAGTTCGATCGCATTTTCGCCGCAACGCCGGCCGACTTCCTCGTGCAATTGGATATCGGCTGGGCCACCTGCGCCGGGCAGAACGTTTCCGCCATCCTGCGCAAATACAGCCGGCGCATCGAGTCGGTCCACATAAAGGAATTCAGCCCCGATAATCCCAACGCAGCTGTGGGTGAAGGTGTCGTGAAATGGGCGGAGATTTTCGATGTCCTTGAGAAGGAAACCTCCGTGAAATGGTATGTCGTCGAGCAGGAGAAGTACGCCTGTGGCCCGCTGGAGAGCGCTAAGACCTGCATCGATAATATTCGCAAGCTCGGTCGGTGAAACAAGATCGCCGGAATATTGAAAATTTGATTTTGCGTAGAGCCTGGGCGGCAATCGAGCTCAGCCGGCAAGGACGTGGCCATAGCGCCTGAGAAGTTGATATGAGTAATATCGAAGAACTTGAACCGCGATCTGTCTGGCGTTATTTTGGGGAAATCTGCTCCATTCCGCATCCTTCGGGGCATGAAGCGTTGTTGGCAAATCGGATCGTTGCGCTTGCCGCGGAACACGGGCTGCAAAGCCGGATGGATGCTGCCGGCAACGTGCGGATCGACCGGCCCGCTGCGCCGGGTTTGGCGAAACGGCCGACGATCATCATGCAGGGCCACCTTGATATGGTCCCGCAATCCGTCCCTGGTTCGAGTTTTGACTTCACGACCATGCCGATCAAGCCGAGCGTGCGTGACGGTTGGATCGTTGCCGATGGCACGACGCTGGGCGCCGACGACGGCATAGGGGTGGCCATGGCCCTGGCCGTGCTATTCGACCGCAGTTTAAGAATGGGGCCGCTGGCGGGGGTTTTCACTGTTTCGGAGGAAACCGGGCTTTACGGCGCCCAGTCGATCGATCCCGAATTTCTAAAGGGCGATTATCTGCTGAACCTCGATGGCGGTTCTGAAAATCAGATCTGTATCGGATGCGCGGGAGGCTGCCGGTTGGTAATCGATTTCAAGACGGAGCCGGAGCCGGCGGACATGGGCAACGGCGTGGAGATTAAGCTTTCGGGCCTGATTGGCGGCCACTCGGGATCCAATATCAACGACCGGCGCGGCAATGCCTTGCTTTATCTGTGTCGCTTCCTTGCTTCCGAGCCGCAGATCAGGATTGGCGCCATTGAAGGGGGCTCAGTGGAAAATGCGATCCCGCGTGATGCGCTGGCGCGCGGAGTCAGTCCTGAGTCTGTGGGGACATTGCAACGGCGCGCCGACCGGTTTGCCCTCGAATTGGCGCGGGAATTCGATGCTCCGGAAAATTTTAAAATCGTCGTTTCCGGCGTGTTGCGTCCGGAGTCGTTATGGCGCCGGGAATTGCAAAGAAAATTGTTGGAGGCCGTCGCGACGGTTCCCAACGGGGTGGTCGCGTTTTCCGAGGAGTTTAACTGCGTTCGCACCAGCAGCAACCTTGCGGCCATGCATTCGAAGGCGGGCCATCTCGTTATCCGGACCAGTCAGCGCAGCATGGACGATGCCGAAAGGGCCGCCTTGACCGGCAAGATTGCCGCCCATTTCGCCTTGGTTGGCGGCCTGGCGGAAACCGGCAGCGCCTATCCGGGATGGCCGCCGCGGACAAGTTCGCTCCTGCTCAAGAAAGCGCTGGAACTTAATGAAAAGCTTACCGGCAGCAAACCGCGGATCAAAGTGACGCATGGCGGCTTGGAAACCGGTATTTTCTGCGGCCTTAATCCGAAGTTGGAAATGATTGCTTTCATGCCGCACACGGAGGATATCCATAGCCCCAGCGAGCGGCTGGAGATCGCTTCGGTCGCGCGTGTCTATACCTTCTTGCATAGCCTGCTTGAACAATGGTAGGCAAAGGCCGCCGCGCAAGGCGCTTTGCAGTCATAGTATAAGCCAATAATTTGCCTTCGTCGTTTCTTTCCCTTCCGTGCATGAATCACAGGGCGTGGACGATTCCATTGACGCTGTCCGATCAGGTCCATTTCAGAGGCTTTACGCAGAGATATCCTCATTTACAGGTTCATTAATGCATCCATTGAAATGTGCTGTGGCATCAAGTTGAATACGCGCTTATCAACGCAGTGAAAACCGCGATAAAGAAAGTTCAATGATTCCAACCTGTTTCGACGGCCTTAACCGAGTAGTTGCAAAACGGAATCCGCAATTTCGGACGATTTCCTTTTATTGACTGTCTTTAAAGCATTCTGATATCATGCAAATGATAGCGATTGCGTGTGAGGCACTCCTACGAGTCCATTCGCACTGTATAATTCGTTTTTATTGGGTCCTTTTTATTGCTTTGGGATGAACGCGCTTCTGATGCAAGGAGGAAGTCGATTTATGAATATGAATGCCAGATTCGGCAAATTGACGTTGATCAGTTTGATGGCATTTGCTTTTGCCCTGATGACGGTGCGGGCGGATATCCAAACATGGATGTCTGTGGGCACGGGAGATTGGTTCTCGGTTGTCAATTGGACGAATACCGTTGTTCCTGCCGCTACGCGTGTTCCGGCAGATGGCGATGGCGTTGTTATCACGAATAGCAACGCTTTTGTTTGTTTGACCCAGTCATCGGCGCGTTTGAGTTCAATGCTCATCAGCAATGCGACTGTGGCGTGTTCAAACTGGGAGACAACGATTTACGCTACCAACCTGACGATTCAAAATTGTGGAGTGCTGACCTGTGTGGGGCCGTTTACAAATAACGTCATGTCCAATCGCGTGAGCCTGAATTGCTCGGACATTTTCATTGAAGCCAATGGTTCCATCAATGTCGATGGCAAGGGGTTTGCCGGAGGGACGGGTTCATACGCCACAGGCAATGGCCCGGGTGGCGGGAGTATTATGTCTGGCGCTGGTTATGGCGGCGCAGGTGTTAATGGAATGACGGTTGTGTTCCAAAGTAACACCTATGGGTCCGTCACGTTGCCATTGGATCCCGGCAGCGGTGGGAGCGGTGGTTCTCAGGTCAATAGTAGAGGCGGTGCTGGTGGTGGCGCCGTGTGCATTACTTCTGTTCACGTTGTTGTAAACGGCCGTATCTCGGCCGATGCTGGCCCAACTGTTGGTGTAGCCCATAATGGCGGCGGTTCCGGTGGCGGCATTAATATTTCCTGTGTAACAATTACCGGTACAAACGGCGCCATTACAGCTAATGCCGGGAATCCTCAAGGAGACTTCGTTAATTGTGGTGGAGGGGCGGGTGGCGGTAGGATTGCAGTTATCTACGATACAGTCGCTCAGCGTGGAATATCCATGCCATCCATTCGATTTTCCGCGGCTTCTACTAGGTCCGGCGGGATGTATACCTATATTCCCGGCGATATCGGCACTTTATATTTTCCCGACAGTTGCTTGTTTTCGCCCACAAATCTGTATACCGGTCAGTGGATGGCGCCCGGCCTTACCAATCTGGCTTTGTCCGATTGGGTGGTCAGCAACGTTTGGTTGCGTCTGCCGGCCATCAATCTGACGGTTACCAATACACTTGTGATTGCGGGTACAAATTATGATCTCTGCAGACTTGAGATAACGAATAATCCCGTGATCAATTGCGGTCAGATCCTCTTGAGCGGGGCGGCATTGAATCTTGGAAATAACTACTTGCCGATTTTTCCCATGAATGCTTGGGGCGGATATAACACATCCGGGCCGACCTTGCATTGTTCCGACAATCTGGTTCTGACGAATGCCAGCCGGTTTTACATCTCGGCCGGGCTCACTAACAATGGCGCGGAAGCCGGTTGTGGCGCGCGGGTTAACGTTGATGGTGACATTCTGGTTGCCAGCAACTGTTGGATTTTGCCGGCTGCGCATGCCACCAATGGTGCGGTAGTGTTGTTCAACATGCGCAACCTGACGCTTGATTTTGGTGGCGGGTTTGATGCAAATAATCTGGGTTATGCTGGAGGAATTTATCCTGGTGACGGCTCTGATGCAATGAACGCAGCATTTGGCCCGGGCGCCACGGTGTGGAATGGCGGTTCCGGCTATGGGGGAAGCGGTGCAAATGGTTATTATGGTGCAGGTGGTGCGGTTTATGGTTCATCGAATGCTCCAGTCGATCCGGGAAGTGGCGTACGGGCGGGCGCTTGCAGCCGTATCGACAGGGATGGTCACGGTGGCGGCAGTGTGCAAATCCGCGCCACTGATACAGTGGCTGTTAATGGCGCGATAAAGGCTGATGGCGGTATGGGAAGTTCTTTTTATGGCGCCGGCGCCTCAGGTGGCGGAATTTATATTGTTTGCCGCACGTTTGTTGGAGACTCAAACGGTGTATTACAAGCTAATGGCGGAGATTGGTCGGGAGGCTCTGCTTATGGAGGAGGCGGAGGGGGTGGTGGTCGGATTGCCGTATGGCGCTGGTTGGATAATTCTACGAGTGTAATCTCGAACTATGTAAATGGCGGATTAGGTTGGGGCGGTGGCACGAGTACTAATGCTGCCGAATCCGGAACCATTGTCTGGGGATGGTTGGGACCTTTAGACGTAATCTCCCAGCCGCAATCATTGACTAACAATCCTGGCCAATCGGCAACTTTCAGCATCCAGGTGAGCGATGCGGCTCCCTTGCGATATCAATGGTTGAAAGATAATGTTATTATTGAAAATAGGACTTCATCAAATTATACAATAACATCGATCTTAAAGTCCGATGAAGGTAATTACCGCTGTGTTGTTATAAACATGGATAGGTCGGTAACCAGTTCGGTTGCCAGTTTGACGGTGAATGACCCGCCGGCGATTACGGTCAACCCGCAGTCCCAGACGAATAATCCTGACTCTTCTGTGATGTTTCAGCTAACCACGGTGGGGACGGCGCCATTTTGCTATCAATGGCAAAAAAATATGGAAAACATCAACGGGGCAAATTCCTCAAACTATTCGATAGCCGTGGTGGCCCAAACCGATGAGGGTGATTATCGTTGCATTGTCACCAATATTGCCGGTGCAACGACCAGTTCGGTCGCCAGTTTGACGGTGAATGCCCCGCCGGTGATTACGGTCAACCCGCAGTCCCAGACGAACAATCCTGACTCTTCTGTGATGTTTCAGCTAACCACGGTGGGGACGGCGCCATTGTGCTATCAATGGCAAAAAAATATGGAAAACATCAATGGGGCAAATTCCTCAAACTATACGATAGCCGTGGTGGCCCAAGCCGATGAGGGTGATTATCGTTGCATTGTTACCAATATTGCCGGTGTAGCGACCAGTTCGGTTGCCAGTTTGGCGGTGAATGACCCGCCGGTGATTACGGTCAACCCGCAGTCTCAGACGAATAATCCTGACTCTTCTGTGATGTTTCAGCTAACCACGGTGGGGACGGCGCCATTGTGCTATCAATGGCAAAAAAATATGGAAAACATCAATGGGGCAAATTCCTCAAACTATACGATAGCCGTGGTGGCCCAAGCCGATGAGGGTGATTATCGTTGCATTGTTACCAATATTGCCGGTGTAGCGACCAGTTCGGTTGCCTGTTTGACGGTGAATGACCCGCCGGCGGCGCCCACGGGACTGAGCGCCAGCGATGGGGCGTATACAAATAAGGTCGCCTTGACTTGGCATCCGGCGGAGGATGTAACCGGATATCGGATATTCCGGCATACATCCAATAATTCCGCAGACGCGGAGCAGATAGGGGATGCTGCTTCAACCAAATATGACGACGTTGGCGCAGTTGCCGGGACATTTTATTATTACTGGGTCAAATCAACAAATTCGGCCGGAGTCAGTGAATTCAGTTCTTACGATGTCGGCCAGCGGTCTGCCGCCGTTGAGGTTCCGGCGGCGCCTGCCAATGTGCATGCCAGTGACGGCACATACACGGATAAGGTGCGTGTGACCTGGAGTGCGTCGAGCGGAGCGATCCGTTATGAAGTATGGCGGCATACGCTCAACAATTCCGCTTTGGCGTCGAAGGTTCCCGGTCCCGATCCGACTATGACCAGTTATGACGATACGGGCGTAACGGCGGGCACAAGCTATTATTACTGGGTGAAAGCCGTGAACGCCATTGGCGCGGGACGATTCAGCAATCCGAATAGCGGTTATGCGGCCGTCAATCAAACACCTTCCAGCAATGCGGACTTGGCGCTCTCCAGCCTGGTTTTGCTGCCGAACCGGCTGCGCGCGGGCGATCATCCCGGGATTTTGGCTGTGGTGCTTGTCAATAACGGTCCGGGAAGCCTGGCCTTGTTGAATGCACGCATTGTCATAGATGTTTATCTCTCTCTGGACACGACTTTGGGCAATGATGATGATCTATGGCTTGGCGATTACCAGATGGACGTTAATCTCGGCGCGGGATCACGGACCACAATTTCAGCTTCGGGAGCGAACCGTGAGCAGCTGACGATTCCGTCAAATGTTTCCGGCCGCTATTACGTGTTTGCCAAGGTGCGACATGCGGCACCATCCACGCTGGTTGACCCAAATTTAGTCAATAATATTGTCATGCGCGCGGACACTATCAAAATTGATACTTCAAAAATAGTCTATCATCCCATTAACGACTATGACGGTGATGGAATGTCGGACATGGTCTTATATGAGCTGGCCACTGGGTTTTGGTACGTTCAGGGCTCATCCATGGGGTTTGTGAGTGCCCAGTTTGGCGATGACCGGTTCCTGCCCTGTGCCGGCGATTTCGATGGTGACGGTAAATCCGATTATCTGATTTACACCGGACTTTATGGCGGCAACTGGATGGTATATTACTCCGAAAACCAAACCATCGGTGCATTGCAGGGTGGAGGCTTGGGCTACGTGCCTCTGCGTGGAGACTTCGATGGTGATGGCCTATCGGATTTTGGTGTGTATGAGGAATCCACAGGCAACTGGATCACGGTCCTTTCTGCAAGCGGGCAGGTCGATGTGCGTTTTTTTGGGGCGGAAGGTTATGACCACGTGGCGGGCGATTTCGACGGCGATGGCAGGACCGATCCGGCGCTTTATCACGCATCGGGCAGCTATTGGTTCTGGCTGCCCGCCGGCGCCCAAATGCCCGATTTTCAATATGCCCAGTTGGGTTGGCCGGACAGCACGCCGGTTCCCGGCGACTATGATGGGGATGGGACTACGGACTTGGCTGTCTATCATCCTTCGTATGGGTGGAAGATTCGCAATTCATCCGGCGGCGAACTCGAATTGTCCGTTGCCATTTCCGGGCAACCCGTGATTGGTGACTACGACGGTGACGGCAAGGTGGACATTTGCATTTACCTGCCAGCCTCCGGCCTCTGGTTGATCAAGCTGTCAACTACGGGCCAAGTTATAACTTTGCAGTTTGGTGCGCCCGGTTGTTCCCCGGTGCAATAATTTCAGGGGTCATAACTCATCGGCAGTTCGGGCGATATGGCCGCCTGTAGCCCCGTTGCAATGTCTGCAAACGGACTTGATCCCAGCGCCGGCGATCCTCTATACCTCTGCTGCCTTGGAACATTTGTCACTGCGCCACGGATATTCTTTCAACTGGCAATTATGAATTCGCATTGCTACAGTCCCACACAGTTTGAAAGCGAAAACGGGTAGGGCATCGGCCCGGAGGGTCTGCGAGCATTATTAATCTTTTGCAGGAGACTTTATTTTATGAACGTTCGCTTGACCGAAAATGGATTCGCGAAAGCTGACATCTGCTTCCCGCCCGGGTCCGGGCGCGTGGTGCGGTTCGCTGCCAGGGAACTGGCTAAATATCTGTATGCGGTCAACCGGTCCGCCTTTAAAATTCTCGAAAAAAAGAAATGCGCGCCGGGCATGGTCTTCATTTCCGCAGGCAACGACGACAACTCGGATGCCTTTGAGTTGAAATCCGGCCGCGGCGCGGTCGAGATCCGCGGCGCCAATCCGCGCGCGGCATTGTTCGGCGTCTATGAACTGCTCGAACGCATCGGCTGCCGATTCGCGGATCCGTATAAAGAATTTGTGCCTGAGCAGCTGACGATCGATGTGCCGGAAGGCGCCGAAGAAATAATTCCGGCGTTTTACGAGCGGGTTATCTATTACACTCCAACCCTTTACGAAAAAATCTACCACTTCGACGGCTTTGAGCCGGCACGCATTTTGCCGCAGATCGACTATATGGCCAAGCGCAAGCTCTCCACGTTTGTAATGTCCGTCGATTTCGGCCGCTACGACCTTTGGGACACATCCAAGCACCTGGTGCTTGAAGCGCTGCGCGACCGCGGACTTAAGATTGAACTGGCCAACCGCTCGATCGAATATTTCTGTCCGCCATCCGATCTGCGTGACTTCGGCGGATACGGGCCAGCGACATACGAAATTACTCGTCCGAACTGGTATGCAAACGGAATTCTGAAAATTGACCATTCGGAAGTCAAGGCGGTCATTATCCGGCGTTACCTCGCTTTTTTGAAGGCTCATCCTGAGCTTAATGCCGTGGCGCTTGCGCCCAGCAAGGAGAGTTTGAAATACCAGCCTGCGAAGGGCGTTTCGATCGCCGATGCCTACATGCAGTTTTTCGATGAAGCGGCGGCGGCAGTCAGAAAAGCATTCCCGGGTAAAAAGCTGAAAGTCCTCCTGCAGGCTGAACTCCTTGATGCTCCGGCGAAACCTCCGGCGGCGGGCAATATCGTTTATTGCTTTGAGGCGTCGGGGGTCAACTATCACTATGCGCTGGCCGACAAAGCCAATGCGCCCGTTCTTAAAAAACTGAAGAAATATTATGCGCGCATGCCCAAAGGCAGCGTGATTTGCGTGGATAATGTCGGCTGCCAGCCGCCGCTTACCCCGCTGAGCGGCGTCATCAGGGCGAATCTCAAGCGCTATCTGGCGACCGGCGCCAGGGGCGCTTACATCACTCCGTGGCGCACTCTGAACCTTGTCGGCCAGGGAAGCGTTTGGTCGCTTGAGTTTTTTGTGTTTTCCAATCTGGCCTGGAAACCGAATGCCGACATTTCGGCGTTGAAAACGAAATGGGCCGAGGGCGTGTATGAAACTGCTGCCGGCAGCATTGTCGGGTTTGTCGACTGCCTTGAGAACGCGCACCAGGCCGAGGCCGAATTCGACCTCGCCGCCACGGGCAACTGGATCGATCTGGAACTGCTTCACGCAGCGCAGGCAAAACTCGGCGAAGCCCGTGCGGCGGCCTCCGATGATCTGATTGTCAAAAAGATCGATGCGCTCGAAGCCTCTGTGGCGCATGCCTGCACTTTCAAGATCGTTCACGGCGCGCCCGCCCTCGAAGATGAATTTGTCAGATAAGCCCAATAGGAGACCGACCCCATGAGCATATTGCTGGCCGACAACGGCCGAACCGAGTTCAAGATCATGATTCCCGCGGATGCCGGCCGTGTTCTGCGTTTTGCCGCAAAGGAACTGGAAGCCTATCTGAAAAAGATCAGCGCGGCGGATTTTGCGATTGTCGAATCCGCCGAACAGTCCCCTGCGCCTGTGATCAGGATCACTGCGGAGGCCGAAAACCCGCTTGCCAACGATGCCTTTACGATCCGCGCCCGGAACGGGATGGTGTCCATTCACGGCGCCAATCCGCGCGCGGCGCTCTTTGGCGTGTATGACCTGCTCGAAACCCTCGGCTGCGCCTTTGTCGAGCCGGGCATCGACTGCGTCGAAAAGAAAAAGCGCCTTGAGCTCGGAAACATCGACAAATATTCGGCCTCCCCGTTCGAATTGCGCAACATATTCAGAATCCAGATCATGCCGGATAAAAATGCGCCTTACCGCGGTCTGGAAGCCAATCTCCACGTGCCGCAAATCGACTGGATGGCCAAGCGCAAACTCAACCACTACGACTTTTACGTGGATTACTGCCGCTACGATCTCTGGGAAAAGTATAAAGCCCCTGTCCTCGGCGCCCTGCTTGACCGCGGTTTCAAACTCGAAGTCTGTCATCACTCGATCGGGTATTTCTTCCCGTCGAACGAAGCCGGTGACTACGGCAATTACGGGGCCTCGACCTATTATGCGACTCACCCGGAATGGTATCACTCACGCCAGGTTCGCATCGAAATCCCGGAAGTTCGCAAAATCCTGATGGAACGCTACCTGGACTATGTCGAACGCAATCCCGAGTTGAGCATGATCGGCCTCTGGCCCGGAGATTCGGGCATGCCACCGCCTGACGAGACCATGACCGTGGCTGACGCCTATCTCGATTTCTGGAACCGCATTGCGGCGGAACTCGGCCAGAAATTTCCTGAAAAGCGCCTGAGCGGCATTGCCTACATCGACCTGCTCGATCCGCCGAAAAAAATCCGCGGCGCCGAGAATATGCAGATCTGGTTTTGCCCGATCGAAACTAATTATCATTACCCGATGACGACCTATGCCTACAACGCCAAATTTCTGAAACAGCTTGCCGGCTGGGTCAAGATGATGCCCGCGAAACGCGTCAATGTTTTCGACTATTACGGCTGGCAGCCGGCCCTGATTCCGATGGCGCGCTATATGCAGCAGACAATCAAGGCCTACCGCGAAATCGGCGCCGGCGGGGCCTACTGCTGGACAGGGTTTACCTACAACATTATGGGCGCCGACTACCGCTGGGCGAAAGAACTGTACGCCTATGCCAATACGCTCTGGAATCCCGATGCCGATATCGCTCCCATGGAGCAGGTTTGGGCCAGGGGCGTCTTCGGAAGCGCGGCTGGTGAAGTCATGGAATTCTTCGACACGCTCCGTGCGGACCATGCGGACGAAGCCGTGAAGGGACTCCACCGCATGCGGCCCTGGATCAAGCTCGATCTTCTCCGTAAACTTCAGCAGATCCTGGCCGGCGCGCGGAAGACCGCGGATAATCCCGCGGCCATGCGCCGGATCGATCTCCTCGAACAGGTTGCCGCCAATGCGTCCACCAACAAAATGTATCGGGATAAGGCAGTCCGCGGCGATCCGCTTGACTCAGTTTGATTGTTTATGTAATTAATCCACTGGCGTCCCACAGGGACGCCTCGGGCTGTAGACTGTAGGCCGCAGGCTGCAGGTCGGAATCGAATAAATCCAAGTTGGAAAAACCGGAACTGAGGATTTTGAAGGGCTTTTCATAATCATCTCTTTTCTTGGTGTTTTCCTGCGGTCTACGGCCCACAGCCCTCAGCCAGACCATCCTGTGGGATGCTAATGTAATTAATCCAGACTTTAACAGCCGCGTCATTACGCTTGCACTCCGCGAACGGCGCGTCAATTCGAGCAAAACCAGCCGTGTATCTGCCCGCCCTCACACCATGCAGGAGCGTCCAATTAAAGATAGTCCTTGGCGTAATGACCTATCTAGGAGTATAAAGATTTTAACGGTAAGGAAGACCCTCCAAGGCTTGTTGCGGGAATTATCCGCCAGAGAGTATCAGCCTCCCGCCGTCGCTTAAGCTGTGGCGGGTGTCACCGACGAACAATCTAGGGTAGGGCTGGCCTGCCTTTGGCGGGTACCCGGCCTACAAAACTGCAGGCCCCCGAACTCCGGAGAGTCTGGATCATTGGTCGTCTTAAAGTCGCGGCCTTGAACTGTCTGATTGAATGTTATGAAACAAATAATGCATGCCGAAAAAACGGGGCAGAAAGAAAGTGCCGCTGCGGACAAACACCGGCGCATCCTGCTTTCCAGTGTCTTTGGTCCCTATGGCGTGGATGACGAATACGGGCGTAAAGAAAACCGTATGGAATTGTACCACAACCAAGTGACCCGCATCCAGGGGCCGGCTTCGCTGCGCTTCCATCACCGCTCATTTGGACTCTACTTCATTGCCGCCAATATTGCCGCCGACACGACGATTTTGGACTTTCCCTCCCGACGGCGGTTTATCCGCGAAATTAAAAAGGGCTACGATGCGATAGGGATCTCATTCATTACGCCAAACTTTGCCAAGGCGCGCGAAATGGCCCGGCTCATCCGCCTGCACGCGCCCAAATCCACCATTATCCTTGGCGGGCACGGCGCTGCCATCGAGGGCGTCGATGAGTTGATCGATTGCGACTATGTCGCCCGCGGCGAAGGCATTCGCTGGATGCGTAAATATCTCGGCCAAGATACCGACGCCCCGATTGTTCACCCCGTTCTGCCGTGCAGCGAGCACGGCCGGGTTTTCGGCATCCCCGTTCCCGGCGCGACGCCGACGGCCCTGGTGCCCGGGCTGGGCTGTGTGAACGGCTGCCATTTCTGCTGCACGTCCCACTTTTTCGAGAAGGCATACGTCCCTTTTTTCCGGACAGGCAAGGAGCTCTTCGAGCAGGCTGAGAGAAGTGCCCTGATCCGTCGCACGCATGAGTTCTACGTCATGGACGAAAACTTCTTGAAGGACACAACCCGCGCGAGAGAGCTGTTAGCGGAGATGGAGCGGCGCCAGCGCTGGTTCAATTTTTACATCTCGTCCTCCGCCGAGGCTATTATGGCCTTTGGCATCGACAACATGGTCCGGCTCGGAGTGTGTTTTGTCTGGATCGGTTTTGAATCCCAGAACACCGAATCGCTTTTCGCCAAGAATTCCGGGATCAATGCGGTGCAGTTGGTGCGCGATCTGCGCGATCGCGGTATTTCCGTGCTCGGTTCGACGATCCTTTGCATGGAACACCACACGCCTGCCAATATTGCCGCCGATATTGATTTTGCCGTCGGCCTCCAGACCGATTTTGTACAATTCATGTTGTATACCGGCATGCCTGTGACGCAGCTTTATAAAGATCACAAGGCGCGCGGCTTGCTCGACGCCAACGTCCCGTTCGAAGAATGGCACGGACAGAATAGGTTGAACTGGCATCACCCGGCTTTCCCTGGCGACCAGGCCAAGCAGTGGCTCGATCATGCCTTTCGTCGTGATTTCGAAGCCAATTCGAGTTCCATTTACCGCATGATCGAAACCGCTTTCCGCGGATACCAACGCCTGGCGGCGATCCAAGCGAGAGATGCCTGTCTCGAAGCCCGTTGTCGTCAATTACGCAAACGGGCGCAAATGTATTCGTTGCTCCTGCCCGTCATTGCCAGGCATGCGGTCAATGCCGCCGAACGGCAGCGTGCACTGGCGCTCTATGGCAAATGCCGCCGGATTTTCGGGTCGGCGGGCGCGAGGGAGCGTTTGATCCGGATGGGCGCCAACCTTCTGTCGGCAAGGTGGGATCTGCATGTCAGGCTTTTTGGCGACCTAATCCAGCCCGCGACAATTGTCACGCGCCATCGGAATATCGATATGTCGGCGGCGGCGCTCACGGCCTACTGACCATTTCTCCGGGCGGGTGCGCCGGTCTCCATGTTTGCCGGTTGATGTTGCGATTGACTTGATCATAATCCGCAAATAATCGTATCCTGCTATCAACGGCTTTATTCATCCGAGAGGTCTTTATGAAATACATTCTTGCCATTGATCAGGGTACGACCGGCAGCCGGGCGGTGCTTTATGACAAGTTTGGGCGCAAACTGGAAAGTGCCTACGAAGAATTTCCGCAACATTTTCCAAAACCAGGTTGGGTGGAGCATGATCCCCATGACCTCTGGAACAGCGTAAATCACTCCATCCAAAGAGTTTTAAAGAAGGCGCCCGGGGTCGCCATTGCGGCCATTGGCATTACCAACCAGCGGGAAACGACGGTCCTATGGGATAAGGATACCGGCCGGCCGGTTTATAATGCCGTGGTATGGCAATGCCGGCGCTCGGCCGAGCGCTGCAACGAGTTGAAGCGAAAATCCGGCCAGATCGAATTCTTCCGGCGGCGAACGGGATTGACGATCGACGCCTATTTCTCCGCAACAAAGATCGAATGGATCCTCAAAAATGTGCCCGGCGTCATGGCCAGGGCGAAGGCCGGGAAGATATTCTTTGGCACTGCCGACACGTGGATCCTTTGGAAGTTGACCGGGGGTCTGGTCCATGCCACGGATTATACGAATGCCTCACGCACGATGCTTTTTAACATCGATAAATTGAAATGGGACGATGATCTTCTCCGGATTTTCAAGATTCCCAAGATTATTTTGCCTGCCGTGCAACCTTCGTCCGGCGTGTTCGGGCACACTATCGGGATTGGCCGGCTGGCTGGGGGGATTCCCATTGCTGGGATAGCCGGCGATCAACAGGCCGCGCTTTTTGGGCAGGCTTCTTTCAATGCGGGGGAGATCAAGAACACGTATGGCACAGGCTCGTTCATCCTGTTGAATACCGGCAAGAAAAGGCCTTTTTCAAGGCATGGCCTGATCACGACGCTTGCCTGCGGCCCGGTTGGTGATCCCGTTTATGCGTTGGAGGGTTCTGTGTTTGTCGCGGGCGCTGTGATCCAGTGGCTTCGCGACGGGCTGAAGCTGATTAATCAAGCGTCCGATTCGGAAAAACTTGCGCGGTCTGTAAAGGACAACGGCGGCGTGTATTTCGTGCCGGCCCTAGTCGGGCTGGGGGCGCCATACTGGGACCAGAATGCGCGCGGCCTGATTGCCGGTATTACCAGGGGAACCAAACGCGGTCATATTGCCAGGGCGGCCCTCGAAGCCATCTGTTACCAGGCCAAGGACGTCATGATCGCCATGGAAAAAGATTCGGGGCTGAAGATCAGGCGCTTGAAAGTGGACGGCGGCGCAGTCTCCAATAACCTGCTTTGCCAGCTGCAAGCGGACATATTGAACCGTGAGGTCGTCAGGCCGAAGATTATCGAAATAACATCTTTAGGCGCAGCGTATCTTGCCGGACTTGCCGTTGGCTATTGGAAAAGCGCCGAAGAGATCAAATGTCATTGGAAGATCGATCGCAAATTCAGTCCCAAGATGTCACGGCGCGTATCCCAGGCAATGTACAAAGGTTGGCTTGCGGCGGTAAGGAAGGTTCTTGGTTAAACCTATGCAGCGATGCCTGTGGGAAGGCCGTTTGCGGCCGATGGGGTTGGATCGGACCACGGACAACCGTAAAGTCCGGATGGCCGATAGAAATGGTTGATGCTCGATTGCCTTCACGGCTTTTGTTCGTATTTTCGATAAGTTCCGTATCCGGACATCTTGCCAACAGCTTCTTTGCCGATTACACCCGAGCGAACGCTATTCCCTTGCAGAGCAACACGCTCTGTGGTATGCAAACAATGCATTTTTCAAGTTAGCCAAGGAGTTGCCCATGATTCTGCTGGTATTATCCATTGTAATTTCGATGAGTGTGTCGTTTTTGTGCTCGCTGACCGAAGCGTGTTTGCTGAGCCTTTCCATGGCGGATGTCGCCGACCTGGCCGAGAAAAGGCCGCGGCTGGCGGACATGATCCGCAAGCTGAAGGAAAACGTTCAAAAGCCGATTGCCGCCATCCTGATTGTCAACAATCTGGCCAACATCGTCGGCGCCGCGGTCTCGGGCCTGTTTTTCAGCGAGCTGTTCGGACACAAATGGATTGGCGTATTTTCGTTTCTTTTTTCGCTGGCGATCATTCAGTGGTCGGAATATCTCCCCAAAACGCTCGGAGTGATTCATAAGCGCAAGCTATCCGCGATCATTGCCTGGCCGCTGACCTATGGCACGCGCATCCTAAATCCGCTGGTGTTTGTGCTCGAGTGGGTCAATCGGCCCTTTCAGGGCGGAAGCAAACAAAAAATGGCGGGGGATACGCTAAGCGAAATCATGCTGCTGACGCGTTCCGCTTCCGTAAAAAAGCTGATTTCGCGCGAACAGGTGGATATCGTCTCGCGCAGCATCAAGCTTTCGCTGGCCAAGGTTCAGGACATCATGGTCGGCCGCGATGAAATCAAGTTCCTTTCCTCGGGCATGTCCATGGCCGAGGCCCTGGTCGAGTCGCACATTCATCATCATACACGCTATATCCTCGTGCGCGACGGCAATTTGGATGAAGTCGTCGGATATGTGAATGTGAAAGATATTGTCAGCGCCCTGCAGATCAATCCTGCGGATCCCTCGCTTATAGGAATTTCACGCCCGCTGCTGACGGTGAGCGCCACACTCCCGGTGCCGGTACTGCTGAAGCAACTGACTCATGGCTATCAGCACATGGCCGTTGTCAAGGACGACAAGGCAAAGACCGTTGGCTTGGTGACGCTGGAGGACGTAGTCGAAGCCATAGTCGGTGATTTGGAGGATGAATACGATGTCCTGCCCTGTCACGTTTTCCCGGTTTCGGAAATGCGTTTTCTGGCTGGCGGCGGGGTGAGTCTGGCAACGTTGCGTTCCGTCACCAAATTCAATCTGCCGGATCTGCCCGTTAAGTTGAACGATTGGCTATGCGAATTATATAAGCAGCTGCCGCCCATTGAGCGTGTGATTCCATTTGCGGATTTAGTGTTTATCGTGCGCAAGATCAGGCGGTCCAAGATTCATGAAGTCCTGGTGGAAAAGCGCGCGCAACTCGCGCCGCCGGCTTTGCCCAAATAAACAGGAGCAGTACCCGTCAATATGCCGGAAGAAAACAAGATGCCCGGAATATCCGCGCGGATGGCCGTACTGCTTTCCGCGGCAGTCTGCCCGGGTGCGGGACAATTGGCCCAGCGCCGTTGGATCATGGGCGCGCTATATCTTGTGGCGTTTATCGCCTGTCTGGTCGCGATGCTCGTGGTGGTGATTGTGCCGCTGGCGGTGAATTTGCGCATAATCATGGATTTTGCGGAGACTGGCAGCAGCGAGCCCTTCCGGGCGGTTCCCCTGGCGAGGGTGCTGACCTTGTTCGGATTGACGATTCTGATATATCTGGCGGCCCTGGCGGATACCATTGCGTATGCCCGCCGCCAGGCCCGGCAGCGGCTGAACGAGCGGCAGAAGAGTCTGGTCCAGGAATGAAGTTGATACCGGATTGCCGCGCTGCGTGCGCAACGCCGGCGCAGCGGCGCGCCGGGCGCTGTCCGCTTGAGTGGGAGTAAATCATGGATATTTTGGATTTCGATTTCGTCGTTGTCGGCAGCGGCATTGCCGGCCTGATGTCGGCCATTCACCTGGCCCGTTATGGCCGGGTGGCCATTCTGACCAAGAAGGAACGCGCCGAGAGCAACTCGAATTATGCGCAGGGCGGCATCGCCTGTGTCGTAACTTCGGATGACAGTTTTGAGGAACATGTGCGCGATACGCTTGTTGCCGGCGATGGGCTGTGCGATGAAGCTGTGGTGCGGGCCATCGTCAGCGCCGGTCCGGCGCGGATTGCGGAGTTGGAATCGTTCGGCTTGAAATTCACCGAACAGCCCGGCGCCCCCGGCGCAGGCTATGATCTGGGCCGCGAGGGCGGCCATTCGCGCCGTCGGGTGCTGCACTGCGGCGATATCACCGGGCGGGAGGTCGAGCAAATCCTGCTCAATCGTATCCGCGCCGAACCGACAGCCACCATCCTGGAGCACTGCATGGTCATCGATCTGATCACGACCGGCTGGCTGGGAGCGGACGGGACCAACCGGTGCGTGGGCGGGTATTTCCTCAATACCCAAACCGGGGCAATAGCGGCCTTTCGCGCGCCATTCACCGTGCTGGCCACGGGCGGCGGCGGCAAGGTATATTTGTATACCACCAATCCCGATATTGCCACAGGAGACGGCGTGGCCCTGGCTTGGCGCGCCGGCGCGCCGATCAAAAACCTGGAATTCATCCAGTTCCATCCCACCTGTTTATATCATCCGGAGGCCAAGACTTTCCTGATCAGCGAGGCGGTGCGCGGGGAAGGCGCCGTGCTGGTCAATGCGCAGGGCGAATCCTTCATGGAACGTTATGACCCGCGCGGTTCGCTGGCGCCGCGCGATATTGTGGCGCGCGCCATCGATCACGAAATGAAGCTGCGCGGCACGCGCTGTGTCTATCTCGATATCCGCCGCCAGCCGGTTGAGTTTCTCAAGCAGCGCTTCCCGAATATTTATATGACGTGCGCCAAGTTCGGGATCGACATGGCGCGCGACCTGATCCCCGTGGTGCCTTCGGCGCATTATTTCTGCGGTGGCGTGGAAGCCGCTGTGGATGGCAGCACCTCCATGCCGGGTCTTTATGCCTGCGGGGAAGTGGCCTGCACCGGCTTGCATGGCGCCAACCGGCTGGCCAGCAACTCGATGCTGGAAGCTCTGGTCTGTGCGCATGCCATGGCGGAAACCGTCGGGCGGATGCCACGCACCCGGACGGAAATGGCGATCCCGGCTTGGCATTCGGGCGCCGCGGTGCCCAGCGATGAGGCGATCGTCATCGAGCACAACTGGAACGAGGTGCGCACTTGCATGTGGGATTATGTGGGCATTGTGCGCACCAACAAACGCCTGGAACGCGCCTTGCGCCGTATCGGCAATCTGCGCCGCGAGATTCAGCAGTATTATTTCGATTACCTCGTCACCCCCGATTTGCTGGAATTGCGCAATATTGCCGCCGTGGGCGAATTGATTATCCGTTCGGCCATTCATCGGCATGAAAGCCGCGGGCTGCATTACACCCTCGACTATTTGGCGAAGGACCCCGACTTGCCGCCACAAGATACCGTCATTCGCGATCCGCCGGGCGGACACAGTCCCGTCAGCGGCTGAAGTAAGCACGGGTTCTTTGGTGAGGAAAGACATTTGCCGGAGGGTGCGTTTTTTCACCGGTTGCTTGCCCGCAAGGCCAATAAACAGCGACTAAGCGCAAGCGGAGCCAGTTAACCAACGGGTCCGGCCCAAAATATGCCCAAAAATATTTTTTATTTTGCTGGATTAAAAAAGTCAAACATGGTTTCATCACCTTTCTTTTGGCGTCGCTGACATCCTGACACCGTTGGAATCATCATGAGCAAGCAGTTGATTATCGCCGAAAAACCGTCCGTGGCCGCCGATATTGCCAAGGCCTTGGGCGGTTTCAGCAAAAAGGGCGATTTTTTCGAGAGCGAGACCTATGTCCTGTCTTCGGCTGTCGGCCATTTACTGGAGATTATGGTTCCGGACGGGCAGGAAGTTAAGCGCGGCAAGTGGAGTTTGGACAATTTGCCGATAATTCCCACGCATTTCGACCTGCGGCCGATCGAAAAAAGCGAGGCGCGTCTTAAGGTCCTACTCCGACTGATCAAGCGCAAGGATGTGGATGGCCTGGTGAACGCCTGCGATGCCGGTCGTGAAGGCGAATTAATTTTCCGCTATATCGTGCAGTATGCCCGCACGTCCAAGCCTTTTCGGCGGCTATGGCTGCAATCCATGACGCAGAGCGCAATCCGCGATGCGTTTGCCGCTTTACGCTCCGATGCCGAAATGAAGCCCCTGGCGGATGCGGCCGTGTGTCGTTCTGAGGCCGATTGGCTGGTGGGTATCAACGGCACCCGCGCCATGACGGCGTTCAATTCCAAACTGGGCGGCTTTCAGCTCACGACGGTGGGCCGGGTGCAGACGCCGACGTTGATGATTGTCGTCGAGCGCGAGGAGAAAATCAAAAAATTTGTGCCGCGCGATTACTGGGAACTGCATGCCACTTTCCAAGCCGCAGCCGGCGAGTACCCGGGACGCTGGTTCGATGAATCTTTTGTCAAAGGCAAGTCCGATCTCCATCCGCCTCTGGCGGCGCCGGAGGCCGCCAAGGACAGCGATGCCAAGCCGGAGCGCCTTTGGGATGCGGCCCGCGCCGAAGCTATTCGCGCCAAGTGCCTGGGCAAGACCGGTGTGGTTACCGAGGAAAGCAAGCCGGCCACCCAGCTTTCGCCCTTGCTTTTCGATCTTACCAGTCTCCAGCGCGAGGCCAACGGGCGCTTTGGCTATTCCGCCAAGCGCACCCTGCAGCTTGCGCAGTCGTTGTACGAACGCCATAAAGTCCTGACCTATCCGCGCACGGATGCGCGCGCCCTGCCGGAGGATTATCTGGCCGCGGTCAAAAAAATTCTATCGATCATGGCCTCCGCCGGCTACGGCGACCTGGCCGGAAATATCCTCAAGCAAAACTGGGTCCACCCGAACAAGCGAATTTTCAACAATGCCAAGATTTCCGACCACTTTGCCATCATCCCGACGGCGCAAATGCCCAAGGTGTTAAGCGAGGAAGAAAGCAAGATCTATGAAATGGTGGCCCGGCGTTTCCTGGCTGTTTTCTATCCGGCCGCTGAATTCCTGGTAACAACGCGCATTACGCGCGTCGAATCGGAACCGTTCAAGAGCGAGGGCAAAATCCTGGTGGCCCCGGGCTGGATGACGGTTTACGGCAAGGAAGCCCATAACGACGAGACGCCAACCCTGGTGGCCGTCAAGCCCGGTGAAAATGTCCAGACTATTGCGGTCGAATCGGTCGGCACGCAGACCAAGCCGCCGCCGCGTTATACCGAAGCAACCTTGCTTTCCGCCATGGAAGGCGCGGGCAAGCTGGTCGAAGACGATGAATTGCGCGAAGCGATGAGCGCAAAGGGGCTGGGCACGCCGGCGACGCGCGCCTCGATTATCGAGGGGCTGCTTTACGAAAAATACATGGTCAGGCGGGGCAGGGAACTGCAAGCCACCGCCAAGGCGTTTTCTCTGGCGGCGCTCCTGCGCGGTCTTGAAATTCCGGAACTTGGTTCGCCCGAACTGACCGGCAACTGGGAGTTCAAGTTGAAGCAAATGGAACTCAACCGGTTGCCGCGCCCCGAGTTCATGCAGGAAATCACGGCCATGACCCGGCGCATTGTTGACCAGACCAAGAAATTCGAACACGACACTATTCCCGGCGATTTCAGCGTCTTGAAATCGCCCTGCCCAAAATGCGGCGGAGAAATCCACGAAAATTACCGGCGTTTCCAATGCCAGAAATGCGATTTCTTTATCTGGAAGACACTGGCCGGACGGCAGTTTGAGGTTGGCGAAATGGAAGATCTGCTGACTAAAAAGTCGGTTGGGCCCCTGGATAATTTCCATAGCCATAAGGGCAAAGTATTCGCGGCCATGGTCAAGTTGAATGCCGAAAGCAAGGTGGAGTTCGACTTTGGCGCGGCGGGCGCAGCCGATGCGGTCGATTTCAGCGGCAAACAACCTTTGGGTAAATGTCCTGTGTGTGGCTCCAATGTCTACGAAAACGGTTCCAGCTATGTCTGCGAGAAGGCGGTTGGGGAGGTGCGCACCTGCAAGTTCCGCTGCGGGACGGTTGTTTTGAAACAGATTATTGACAAGACCCAGTTGGTTAAACTGTTGACCACCGGCAAAACCGACCTGATGTCGCGTTTTATCTCCCGCAAAGGGCGCCCGTTTCGCGCCTGCCTTGTCATGCGCGATGGCCAGGTAGGCTTTGAGTTTGTCAATTCCAAGAAAAAACCGGCTAAGCCTGGTTCTGAAGAGAAAAAAGAGCCGGCGCCAAAATCCGAATCGGCGGAAAAGTCCGTCCGGACGGAAGGTTAAACGCGGCAATTGACGGAATACCTGTCCTGGCAAGTCCGCGCCGTCCTTTTCCTCCGAGTATCGATCCCTGAACGCCTGGCTCCTTGTTACAATGTTTGGCAAACAGGGCAAAAATGGGTGGCGCGCTGACTGATGATCGTCCGGCGGATTATTTGCCCGCAGCGCATGCAGGGCAAGCCTGTCCGGCGAAAGACATTCAGTCCTTCCTGGTTTTGCCCATGTTTTCCGCTTGGCCGTTTGAAATTCGACTTGCCGTGCCCCAATGTTGTGCCCCGATTTTGAATTCCGCGGCGCAAAACCAGGCGGATTGCGGCATGCAGGCGGTCGGCTTCCGCAGAGGTAAGCGTGGCGGCGATTCTTCCGGGATGCAAGCGCGCGGTCCAGAGCGCCTCGTCGGCATAAATGTTGCCGATGCCCGCCAGGAATGTTTGATCCAAAAGCAACGGTTTTAATTGCCGCCGGCGTGCGCGCAATTGTCCGCTAAACAATTTTTTGTCGAAATCTTCCGATAGCGGTTCCGGTCCCAGGCGCTGCAAAATCACATCCGGGGTGGTTGTCAATATCCAGCGGCCGAACTTGCGTGTATCCCTGTAACGCAGCTCGCGGCCGTCATCCAGTTGCAGGATAATATGCTGATGCGCGTCGCGCGCCACATCCGGCGCCACTATATTAAGCTGGCCGGTCATGCGCAGGTGAATCAAGAGCGTGTTGCCGCCGGAAATGCCTAGAACAATGTACTTGGCGCGCCGCCGGATGGATTGAACACGCCCGCCCTTCAGGCGCGCCGCAAATGCAATGGGCGCCAGCGGTGCAACCAGCGGTTTCCAGAAAACGTGAGCTTGGACAATGGATCGACCGACGAGACCGTTCGCGCGCAACTCTCGCACCACGGTTTCGACTTCAGGTAATTCCGGCATAATATTTGTCCCCGCCTGAACTATAAACGCATTATAGTTTTGCTCAACAAAATTCTGCGCCGTGCGCAGACGGGGAAGTCAGCCCCAGGCCGGAAAATATTTGATGGCGGGAAGTGCAAGTGTTATATAACGAAAAACATTTCTGACAATTATCGGAAAGAAGGTGAACATGCTGATCGTTGACGGCCATGCGCATATATACGAGATTCTCCGTGGTTTTGGCCCTTTGGGCGAGTGCCGGGCAATTGGCGGCGGGCGGGGCCGCTGGCCTACCGGGGTGGAAACGCAATTTTTTCCTCCAAAATACGGGGATCTGGGCTTCAGCGCCGAGGCTCTCCTGGATGTGATGAATGCGAACGGCGTGGACAAAGCCGTTCTGTTGCAAGCCTCGAACTATGGCTTCCAAAACGATTATACCGCGGAAGTTGTCAAAAAATATCCGGATCGATTTGCAGGGGTGGGGACCCTTGATCCCTATTGTGCCAAGGCGCCCGAAATTCTGGAGCATCTGATCGCGAGGTTGGGTTTTAAAAGCCTTAAGTTCGAGATCAGTTCCGCCTGGGGGCTTACCGGTTATCATCCCGATTTGCGGCTGGATGGCAAAATGCTCGCTCCCGTGTTTGAGCGCGCGGCACAGGATGATATTGCCGTGGCCATCGACATGGGGTGTATGGGAACGAAGAGTTTCGATATTCCGGCTTTGATCAAGGTCTTGAAGCGCCATCCCAAACTTACCATGGTCATGACCCATCTGCTTTTTCCCTGCAACGATGGCAAAAATTCCGCGCGTTTGGAAATGCTTAAGGCCATGAAATGCGATCGATTGTATTTTGATATTGCCAATTTGCCGCCGATGGTTGACGAGCCCTATCCCTATGTTTCCCAACAGCAATTTATCTGCCAGGCCAAGGGGATCATCGGTGCCGAGCATATGATCTGGGGGACCGATTTGCCCGGCGTGTTGAACAATTATGCCTATGCGCAACTCAGGGACTACTTGTTCGATGATCGGGTTTTTAACCCGTCAGAACTGGAAGGTGTCATGGGCAGGAACGCTTGCCGGGTTTATAAGATCGAATAACGGCATCCGCCGCGTGCTTGCGACGGTGAAAAGGTTCCCGGCGGCTGCGGCGGCAAGGGCTTGATCTTCGGTCAGGTCCGCATGGGAATCCTGATGACAAATCGGCTGCCTTTGCCGGAGGCGGGCGTTTCCACTTCAATTGTGCCGCCGCAGTTTTCGACTGCGGTTTTGGCCAGGGTCAGGCCGATGCCTGTGCCGCCAGGACGCAGGGAAAAGAAGATATCGAAGATGCGGCTGCGTTCGGCGCGAGGTATGCCTGGACCTTCGTCGGTGACGGTCGTGATGGTCTGGTCATTCGCCAGCATGGTTTGTACGGTTACCGTGCTGCCTGCCGGAGAAAATTGCTCGGCATTGTGCAATACATTGGATAGCGCCCGTTTGAATTGAACAGGATAACCCTGGACGTAAAGCGGCGCCGGCACAAGCGTTAAGACGACATTGATCCCGGCATTGGCGAATCGATGCTTCACCAGCTCGACGCAATCCTGGACGCAAATATTGAGATCGAATCGTTCCCGGATTGCGGCATCCGGCTTGTAAATCACCAGAAATTCGCCCAGCAACGTGTCCATGCGGTCAATTGTTTGCGTAATGCGTCCGGCCAGCGTCTGCAGACGTTCGGGACGACAGGCGGGGCCTTTATCGGTCTCATGCTGGAGGAGTTGGGCATCCAGGCGCATGGCCGACATGGGATTTCGGAAATCATGGATAATGCTGCCGGCCATGGCGCCCGCAAACGAGAGGTGCTCGTTTTGCCGCTGGCGTTTCTGCCAGATCAACTCGCGTCGGACAAGGCCGACGACCGCAAGCAGGCAAAGGCCGAAAGAAACCACCAGGGTCAGAAGCGACATCCGGAACATCGTGGTCACGGCCGTGGTGGTGCCGGCATGTTCACGTTCGAAGACGTCCCTGCGGAAAGCCACCTGCAAGTCGCGCGTGAGGCCATCGTCCGTGCGAAAGCTGCGCGTGAAAGTGATCACGGGAATCATGTTGGTGCCGACCCACAGTTTTTTGCGCCCCATGCTTGCCGATTCCGGGCGGTTGGTGGCGGCGCCGGCGGCTTTGATCCGGTCGGTTGCCAGGCGCGCCTGTTTGTGATAGACGATGGCGCCGCGTTCGCTGACGGATACATATTCCAAGCCCGGGTCCACCATCTGCAGCGCATCCACGACGCGCCCGAACTGCTCGGCATCTTGCTTGCCGCCGCCACTTTTGCTTAAAAAAGGCTGTTGCTCCAGGTCCCTGGCGATCAGAAGTCCGTATTGGATGGCTGAAAGCTTTGAAGATGAGCGTGCTGTGGTGTCGTACAGTTTGACGAGCAGCCAGAGATTGACAATGGCCACGCCGGCAATCACCAAAATCACAAGTCCGGCAATGACAATTAATGGCGCATGGTGACGATTGTTTTGCATGGAGCAACATATTGGAGGATGTTTTGATCGATGTCAATTGCCGGCCAACCCCGTTCGTCGCCCCGCTGTCCCTTGCCAGTCGCTTGACAAGCATGCGCTAAGCCGGTATGGTCAGCCACATTAACGCAACAGGGTTGCATCAAACTGGAAGCATTGACCATCAACCATTCATTGAGTGAGCGCCTATGCATATCGTGGTTTGTATCAAACAGGTGCCCGATACGGCGGATGTCAAGATTGATCCCAAGACGAATACGCTGATTCGGGAAGGCGTCGTTTCGATCATCAATCCCTTCGACATGTACGCCATCGAAGAGAGTTTGCGCCTGAAGGAAAAATTGGGCGGCAAGGTCACTGTCGTTTGCATGGGACCGCCGCAGGCCGAGAATGCCTTGCGCGAGGCCATTGCCATGGGGGCGGATGCCGGAATTCTGGTATGCGATCGGGCGGTTGCCGGCAGCGATACCTGGGCCACCAGCTACACGCTGGCCCTCGCCATGAAAAAAATCGGCGATTATGGCTTGATTCTGTGCGGCAAGCAGGCCACGGATGGCGACACGGCTCAGGTGGGACCCGGTATTGCCGCTCATCTGGACCTGCCGCAAATTACATATGTGCGCAAGATCGAGGAAATCAGCGCCGATTACGTGGTCGGGGAACGGCTCATGGAAGAGGGCACCGAAGTCATTCGCGCGCCGGTGCCTTGCGTCCTGACGGTGGTCAAGGAAATCAACGAGCCGCGTCTGCCATCGCTCAAGGGCAAGTTGGCCGCTAAGAAGGCGCAAATCGTTCGTTGGAACGCAGACGATATCCAGGGCGACAAAAAGAACATGGGCCTGGATGGTTCGCCGACCAAGGTTGTCCGAATATTCACGCCGCCGGCTCGGGAGGGCGGGCAGATTTTCAAGGGCGAACCTGAGGAGATTGTGCCGCAGGTGGTCGAAAAACTGAAGGATGCCGTGATTGCCGCGGCCTCATAGGCATTTGGGGCGGGACTGTGCTTGCCAATGCTTAAGGCCTGTTTTCATGGCGGATACCTGGCGGTCAAAGAATGATTTATATCCTGGAGAGAATTAATGGAAAACGAACCTATTGCGGTTATCAAGGATAAGTGCGTCGGTTGCGGCCTCTGCGTCAAAGTTTGCCCGTTCGGCGCCATCGCGGTTGCCGATAAACTGGCGGCCATCGACTTGGCCAAGTGCACGGTCTGCGGGGCCTGTGCCGAGGCCTGCAAGTTTAAGGCCATCGAGGTCCGCAAACAGGCGGGCGCGGCGGTGGATTTGAGCGCATATCGCGACGTCTGGGTTTTTGCCGAGCAAAAAGACGGCCATATTCAAACCATCACCTATGAGCTGCTGGGGGAAGGGCGCAAGCTGGCCGATCAGCTTGGCATGAAGCTCTGCGCCGTCCTGCTGGGCCACCGGATCGCGGATCGCACGGCTGAGCTCGTTCAGCGCGGCGCCGACCGGGTGTATCTGGTGGATGCGCCGGAATTGGAGTATTTTCAGGATGAGCCCTATGCCGCCGTGATTATCGATCTCATTCGGCGGCACAAGCCATCCATCCTGCTCTGCGGTGCGACGACAATCGGGCGCAGCCTGGTGTCCCGCGTGGCCGTGAACGTCAAGGCTGGTTTGACGGCGGACTGTACCGGCCTGGCCATCGATCCGGAAACCAAGAACCTCCTGCAAACCCGTCCGGCATTTGGCGGTAACATCATGGCCACGATCATTACGCCCCGGCACCGTCCCCAGATGGCTACTGTGCGTCACAAGGTCATGAAAGAGGCCGTGGTGGATGCCTCCCGCAAAGGCGAGACGTTGGTCGAGAAAGTTGCCGCCGAAGTTTTGAGGTCCCGCGCCCAGCGTTTGCGTTTTGTGGCGGAAACGGAAGTCACGACCAATATCGCGGAAGCCAACATTATCGTATCCGGCGGCCGCGGCCTGCAGGCGCCAGAGAATTTTGCCATTGTTCGCGAATTGGCCGAAGTGCTCGGTGCGGGGGTCGGTTCTTCGCGTGCCGCCGTGGACGCGGGCTGGATTCCCTATTCGCACCAAGTCGGGCAGACCGGCAAGACCGTTTGCCCCAAAATATATATTGCCTGCGGCATCAGCGGGCAAATTCAGCACCTGGCCGGCATGTCGTCCTCCGACATTATCGTGGCGATCAACAAGGATCCTGAGGCGCCCATCTTTCGCATGGCCACCTATGGTCTGGTCGGCGACCTGTTCAAGATTGTCCCGCTTCTTACTCGCGAATTCAAGAAGGCGCTGAAGAAATAGGCGTCTTTCCGATCGTTTGGGGCGTGGCGAGCGTGCGACAAAGCCCGGCGAATATATACGCGTTCCGGCTTCGCATGAGTCGAAATGACGGAAGCTTGGAGAAGCCTATGAGCATATTCGAATATCCCGGAATTGAACTTAGGCTTTGCGGCCGGTTGAAGACCCGGAGTGGCAAAGCGGTTACGGCATCGCCGTTGAGCGTAGGGTTCGAAACCCTTGACCGCAAGATGTTCTCGCCCGAAAAATGTTATGCGGCTGCGGGAGAACTCGGCGTCAAATGGGCGCGCGTCCAAACCGGCTGGAACCGTTGCGAAACGGTCAAGGGCCGGTATGATTTCGCCTGGTTGGATGCGGTGGTCGATGCCTTGCTGGCACAGGGAATGCGTCCGTGGTTCAACCTGGGCTACGGCAATACGCTCTATATGCCGAATGCGCCGCATCCGGCGGCGGTCGGCTGCATTCCTCACGGCTACGGCCAGGAATGCCTGAATGCGTGGAAAAATTTCGTGACGGCGCTGACAAAGCGCTTTGCGGGGCGCGTCAACAGCTTCGAAATCTGGAACGAGCCGAACATTCCATGCTTCTGGTATCCCGAGCAATGCAGCGGGAAAAGATATGCGGAGCTTGTCGCCCTGACAGCGCCGCTGATCAAGGCGGCCAATCCCGCGGCAGAGACCGGCGGCTGCACCAATGCGATATGCTGTCCTTTCATTCTCGAGGCGCTTGGTGCGGGACTCGGTAACCACATCGATTTTTTTTCCGTTCACCCGTATTTTCGCGTGCCGGAACAGGATTATTTCAACGATGTTGTCAGCCTGAAAAACATGTTTAAGCGTTATGCCCCGCACGTCAAGCTTTTCCAGGGCGAATGCGGCTATCCCTCCACGGCGCACAACAACAGTTCGGCCTGGATGGGGTTATTCCACAACAACGAGAATTGCCAGGCGCATTATGTCGCGCGGCGCATTGTCCTGGATGCCAGCGCCGGCTTCGAGCGCATCAGCTATTTTCATATCGTCGACCTAATGGAAGGCGCCAATGTTCAAGCCGATGGCAAGCCGCGCAAGCCAATTATGCTGGGATTGCTCCGCGGCGGGTCGTATGCGAAGAAACCGTCGTTTTATGTTTTGCAAAACCTGGCGGCAATTTTCGATGCCGACTGCATAAGCGCCGATCTCTGGATGAACCTCGACATTAAAAACTATGTTCCGTTCATTTCGGGCGCCGCCAGGTTGCTGGCGACGATTACCGGCAAATTCATCCGCAAGGGCTATCCGCTATACACCTGGTATTACCCGGAAATTATCCAGCATGAATGGAAGGGCATTGGCGGGATCAAGGTGTCCGGGATGCAGGAGACTCCCGAAAAACTCGGCGAACCGGTCGTGATCGACGTGCAGACCGGTAACGCGTACGAGACGACGAATGCGCAGTTCACGAATTATGCGTTTGCGGATCACGGGGACGAAATGGATGCGATCGACTTTACGGGAAACAGTTTCATGATCCGCGGCCTTCCACTTACGGATTATCCGCTAATTCTGACCGACAAAAAAGCCGTCGACATTATATAAACGGGCGCATGTTTCGCGCTGTGTGTCCGGCGGATTCGCCTTCAGGAGAAACAGCCGTGTTCAAGAATTGGTTGTCGATTCTCGCGCTAATGATCGCGTTCCTTGCCTCCGGCTGCCTGGTCGGCAACGAGAAACAAATCGCCGAAGTTAAAGCCGGCCACCGGCAGTCGGCCAAGGCCAGCTGGTGGGGATTTGACCGGAACGACAGCACGAAATGCCTGCAGGCCGCCATCAATTCCGGAGTCAGGAAACTGGTCGTGGAAAACACCGGTTCCGATTGGATCGTCGGTCCGCTCAAAGTTGCGAGCAACATTGAAATAATTTTCCGGGATGGTGTTGTCATCCGGGCGAAGCGCGGCGAATTCAAGGGCCGCAGCGACTGCCTTTTTGACATTTACGGGCAAACAAATGTGACCTTGCGCGGGGAGGGAAATGTTCTTTTCGTAATGAATAAAACCGACTACCAGGATCCTGCGCTTTATCAGCCGGCGGACCATCGCCATACCGTCAATATTTTCGGCAGTCAGGATGTTTTGATCCAAAATCTGACGTTGCGCTCCAGCGGCGGCGATGGAATTTACGTGGGCTCTAATCCTGTGATGCCGCCGGCCAGAAACATAACCATCGACCGGGTGACCTGCGAGGACCATCATCGTCAGGGAATAAGCGTAACCGCTGCGGACAACCTGTTGCTGAAAGACAGCCAGTTCAACTCGACCAGCGGCACCGAGCCGCAATCGGGCATCGATTTGGAGCCTAATTATCCCCAGTGCTCGATCGTCAATTTTGTGGCGGAAAACTGCGAGTTCAGCAGCAACGTCACGGCGGGGATTTCGGTCAATATTGCAATGCTCGACAGCACCTCCAAGCCGATTACCGCCAGCTTCCGGAACTGCCGTATCCAAGCTAATAAGTACGGGATTTTAATGATGCGTACTTTTGCCGGTGCGTTTGCATCGCCCGGCAGGATCGAATTTGACGGTTGCGAGGTTAGCGGCTCGCGTGAAAGGTCGCTTTCCGTGGGGCGTTGCATTGCCGGCAATATGGACATGGTCTTCCGTAACGTTGTTGTGGATAACCGCAACTCGAAATACGAGGGACTGCATATTTCGAGCGACCGGCCGGATTTTATCCGCGGCCTGCGGATCGAGGGCCTGAAGGTGATCGATGACAGTGCCCGCCCGCCGATTAAGTTCGAAAGCCGTTTCTGGAACGGACTGGAAGGTGCTGTCGTCAAGGATGTCAAGACCATCAGGAGCGACGGATCCGAGATCGCCTTCGATGGCGAGAAATTCCTGGCGGCGAGCGCGCCGGCCCCGGAGGGAAAGGCTTTCAAAACGCTGCCGTTGGAGACGCGGCAGTTGCAGCCGGTTGCGGCGACCGGTAAAGTTGCCGGCGGGAACATCCGTTACCGGGGAACACTCGACTATCTGCAATATGCGCACGCAGGGCGGAATGTTGGCATTAAATTCGGCTATCATGTTGCCTCGCCCTCATATAAAGATCATCGCGCTCCGGTCAAGGTTGTCGTCTTCAACCCTGCCGGCGTGTCCATAGACAAGTTCGATGTTCCGTTTGAAGAAACCGTAAATTACACTTTGCGCGCCGGGGAGTCCGGGGTCTACCGGCTGGCGATCGATGCCGGACCGCAGACGGTTGCCGTGGAAACCGCAGAGCCGGGACAGGGCTTTTCTGCAGCCGGATACCTTTATGTTTTCGGCTGCCGCGGCCGCCTTTATTTTCTGGTTCCGGCCGGCATCAAGGATATAAGGATCGATGCCAGCGGTTCCCCGCGCGAAATCTCCACGGTTCATCTTCTGGATCAGGAAGGCAAGGATGTGGCTGCGGGCGTCAATCTGGAAGGCAGCAAGATTCTGAGCCACATGCGCCAGGATATGTCCAGAGATGAAATCTGGAGCGTCAAATTCGAGGCGCAAAAACTTTGGCTGCGCATCGGCTCTCCATTGACACCGGTATTTTCCTCCGATCCGGCGAATTTACTCAAAGCATTTCCCTAATCATTCTTTAAGGGGCGCCATTCCTGTTGCCCGCCGGCGGAAAATGTGGCCCGCGAATGCCAAGCCAACGCTCCGGCGCCATGAACGATCCGTTCTTTTCAATTATCGACTCGCCTTGTCGTAAAATTAATGCCGCGCAGCTCCTAAATATCACTCGACAAGTGTTGCGGTCATCTTTATGCTTCATTGGGAGTGTTTGGAAAAGGAGTGACGATGCGGGGCTGTCAGCCGATCAAACGTAATTTCTTTGCATGTAGGCAGGTAAGCCCGGCGTCGTGCCGTTTCGGCAAAATGTCCGCGTAATAGAGGCGATATAATTGCTCAAGGGAAAGGTGTTTGGGAGTATGCGCATTGTCGGCGTCATTCCATCGCGCTGGGGGTCTACCCGGTTCCCAGGGAAGAGCCTGGCCATGATTTGCGGGAAACCCCTGATCCAGTGGGTTGTGGAACGCTGCCGGCAGGCCCGCCGCTTGGATGACTTGGTGGTGGCTACGGATGACAATCGCATCCGCAAAGCCGTGGAGTCGTTCGGCGGCCGGGTGGTTATGACGCGCAGCGATCATCCCTCCGGGACCGACCGTGTGGCCGAGGTCGTTCGTCAGCTTCCGGCGGACCTGGTAGTCAACATTCAAGGCGACGAGCCGCTCATTGATCCAGACTTGATTGACAGGCTGATTGAGGGTATGCTGCAAGTTCCGGAGTGGGATATGGCCACGGCGGCCGCACCTCTGGCGGCGGATGAGGCGGAACAGGCCACGGTTTGTAAAGTTGTGCTGGATGCGCAAGGGGGTGCGCTCTATTTTTCGCGGGCGCCAATTCCCTTCATTCGTGATCGCGATTTTAAGACGGCAGAGACCGTCTATTGGAGGCATATCGGCATCTATTTGTATCGTGCCGCCTTTTTAAGCAAACTGGTTGCCGAGCCGCCCTGCCTGTTGGAACGCGCAGAATGTCTGGAGCAGTTGCGGGCATTATACCTGGGAGGCCGCATCAAGGTGGAGAAGACTCGGCATCTGGGTGTCGGGGTGGATACGCCTGCCGATGTGCCCGTGGTGGAAAAGGTGATGCGCGAGTTGGGGCTGGACCGATGCTTGCCAGACATGCGCCCAGACAAGTGAACTGATGGTGGACGCGGATGAACGGAGTGGGTTCCGATTAGGATGCAAGAAATGAAGCTACGTTCTGTCAAGGTTGGCAATGTTACCATAGGTGGATCGCATCCTTTGGCGCTGATTGCCGGACCGTGCGTGATTGAAAGTCGCAAGCAGTGTTTGGAATTGGCCGGACGCCTGACGCGCCTGGCGGCAACCGAGCACATCCCCTTTATCTTCAAGGCTTCCTTCGACAAGGCCAACCGTTCCTCGCATGCCTCGTTTCGTGGGCCGGGTCTGGTGCGCGGCCTTGACATCCTGGCAGAGGTTAAGGACCGCTATGGCGTGCCCGTATTGACCGATGTGCACAGCGACACCGAGGTGCCGCTGGCCGCCAGGGTGGTTGACATGCTGCAGTGCCCGGCTTTCCTGTGCCGGCAGACCGATTTGATCCTGGCCTTGGGTCATAGCGGCAAGCCGGTCAACATCAAGAAAGGACAGTTTCTCGCGCCCGGCGATGTCCGCAACATTCTAGCCAAGGTGGAAAGCACGGGCAATCGCCAAATCGTGTTGACCGAACGGGGGGTAAGCTTCGGTTACAATAATCTCGTGGCGGACATGCGCAGCCTGCCGCTTATGCGGGAATTCGGCTATCCCGTGGTGTTCGACGCTACTCACAGCGTTCAGTTGCCGGGCGGCGCCGGTGATCGAAGTGGAGGCGATGCCCGGCTGGCGGGGATTCTGGCGCGAGCCGCGGTTGCGGCCGGTTGCGACGCTGTTTTCCTGGAAACGCATCTCAACCCGGCCAAGGCATTATCCGACAAGGATACCCAGTTGCCGTTTGCGCAGCTTAGGAGATTGTGGAGGCTGCTCAGCCGAATTGACCGGTTGGTGAAGGCATAACGAATGGCGATCACGGATGGACACCGATGAACTGGCATAGGCAGTCGATTTTTGGACGTGGATTGGGGTACCGCATGCGGGTCGGTTTTTGTGTGTCCGCGGCTTGCCTGCTGGCTGCCGGGGCTGGGGCCCAGGTGCTCAAGGGGTTTCGCTATCCGGACTACGATGAAAAAGGACAGTTGAAATTCGAGATTACGGGTGACGAGGCGCAGGTCCAGCCCGACGGGCTGGTGCAAATCAAGAATTTGAAAATGACATTTTACGAGCAGGGCAAAATTATGATGCAGGTATCCACGCCGCATTGTCTGTTCGACCGCGTAAAGCGCTCTGCCGAGTCTTCTGCGGATGTCTGCGTTGCGCGCAAGGAGATCGAACTTACCGGTCGCGGTTTTGCTTGGAATGCGCAGGACGGGCGCATGAAAATATTGTCGAACGCGCGGGTAGTCCTGCGCAACCTAAACGCGAAAGCGGTCGTGGAAGGGGCGCCGTAATCATGGGGCGGTTGGTTGTTCTGGCAATCATGGGGTTAATTTGGAGTGCCGCCGCGAGCGAACCGGCCAGCAATGTTGCGCCTGGCGTTGCCGGCGAGGTTGCCGCGCCGGCGAAAGCCGGGGATGAGACCAACAGCACGGTGATTACGTCGACGCAGCTCAGTTTCGATCAGCAGCAGCGTATGGCGGTATTTGACGGCAATGTGGTGGTTACCGATCGTGAAGTAAAGATCATGGCTGATCGCCTGAAAGTGTTTTTTACGGAAGAAAATAAACCGGACAGGATCGAGGCCGACGGCCGTGTGACGATTATACGCAACGATTTGAAGGCCACCGGGGAAAAAGCGACTTACGATATAAAAGAGGGCAAAATGCAGCTGACGGGAAATCCGCGCATTCAGCGGGACCAGGATATGCTGACCGGGGAAACCGTGACGCTTTGGCGGAATTCCAAGCGGATATTATGCGAGCCGAATGCCCGCCTGGTGATTTCATCGGACCAGGACGTGAACAGATCTTTCAAATAGCCGAAGTCGATTCATGGAATCCTTGATTACAACGCATAATTTGATAAAAACCTACCACGGACGAAATGTCGTGGATGGAGTAAGCATCCAGGTTGGGCGTGGCGAAGTGGTAGGACTTCTCGGGCCGAATGGGGCCGGGAAAACCACCAGTTTTTACATGATAGTCGGTCTCGTTAAGCCGAACGGCGGACAAGTGATCTTCGATCGGCACGATGTGACCGATATGCCGATGCATAAGCGCGCGCGGCAAGGAATGGGCTATCTATCCCAGGAGCCATCGATTTTCAGAAAACTAACGGTTGAACAAAATGTGATGGCGATCCTGGAAATGCTGCCGCTTTCGGCGAAGGAGCGCTCTGAGCGGATGGAGACCTTGCTGGAGCAATTGAACATCAAGCGTCTGGCCAAACAAATGGCATATACGCTCAGCGGCGGGGAGCGGCGGCGCCTGGAGATTACACGCGCCTTGGTGACGAATCCCTCGGCCATTTTGCTGGATGAGCCCTTCAGTGGCGTGGACCCGCTGGCCGTGTATGATGTTCAGGAAATCATCCGCGACTTGAAAAAGCGCGGATTGGGGATATTGATCACGGACCATAATGTGAGGGAGACCTTGACCATCGTGGATCGCGCCTACCTGATTTGCGACGGCAAGGTGTTGCGCGAGGGGACCAGTCAGTTCCTGATTGAAGATCCGTTAAGCCGGGAACTGTATCTGGGCTCCCGGTTCAGCATGTAACCGTATTGATTCAGCCGTTGATTTTTATACGCGGGTAAAAGATTTAAAAACGTATCGGTTAGGCACAACAAATCCAAGGGAGATCATGCGTTATGACGATTGACATTACCAGCCGCCACGCGGATATTTCGGAAACCCAGAAGGCTCATGTGCACGCCAAGTTGGCCGCCGTGTTGGAAGCCTATCCCGAGGTGGAATATGCCCATGTGATCATGGATACGCAGAAATTCCGGCATATTATCGAGGTCGTCGTACAGGGTAAACATCATTTGCGCATCGAGGCGAAGGATGAATCGGAAAATATGTATGCATCCGTGGATAAAGTGACAGACAAGGTCGATCGCCAGTTGCGTTGCTTGCGTGACAAGGCGGTCGATCATAAGAGCACCAAGCATCGCACCAAACTCGCGGATTTCGAGCAGGAACTGAAACGCGAGGTTTAATGGCACGTTTGAAGTAACGAAAGCCGGAACCATGGCCATTGCCGTAAGAGATTTTTTCAAGGCCGTTGGCGATAAAACATCGCTGGAATTGATCGACGGCAGTCGCGGCCTGGCGCGGCTCATTCATGAACCGGCCATTCATCGGCCGGGCTTGGTGTTGGCCGGATTTTTCAAGCATTTTGCGCATCGCCGCGTCCAGGTGATCGGCATGGCCGAGCATGATTACCTGGCGTCGTTGTCGCATTCGCGGCGCTACTCCGCCCTGCGCGGCCTGTTCTCTCGGCGGATCCCGTGCCTGGTTATTACCCGTAACCGGATACCCTGCCCGGAAATCATGCAAATTTCCAGGATTTTCCGGGTGCCGGTGTTCCGTACGCCGATGATTACCGGCGCTTTTATCAACACGGCCACCGTCATTATGGAAAACCTGTTTTCGCCGACGCTCACTGTCCATGGCACCATGGTTGACATCATGGGAATCGGCGTGTTGATCGAAGGCCGTCCGGGAATCGGCAAAAGCGAGACGGCGCTGGCCCTCATTGTGCGGGGTTATAGCCTCGTGGCCGATGACTTTATCATTTTGCGGCGGCATGACGACCGGACAATCATCGGCACATCGTCGCCGCTGACGCGTTATCATATGGAATTGCGCGGGCTTGGCATCGTTCATGTGCCCAGTCTGTTTGGGGTGGCCGCGGTGCGTGATGAAAAAAACCTGGATTTGATTGTCACTTTGCGCAAGGTTAACGAAGTTGAGGACCAAGGGTTGGGCATGGTGCCTGAGACCCGTAACGTACTGGCCGTGGATCTGCCGCATGTTACCATCCCTGTCGCGCCGGGACGGGAACTGGCCCATATTATCGAGGTGGCCAGCATGAACGAGAAATTAAAGCGCTTGGGACATGACGCGGCCAAGGAACTGAATGATAAATTAAAGGCCGTCCTGTCGAAAAGGAGTGGTATCTCATGAGTCATCCTGCCGGCAATAGCAATTCAAAGCTTGTGCGTGAATATGTGATCCAGAACCGATATGGCATCCATGCCCGTCCGGCGGCCATGCTGGTCAAAACGGCTTCCAAATTCCAGTCGGATGTCACGGTTGAAAAAGGCCCCGTGCGCGTCTCCGGGAAAAGCATCATGGGTTTGATGACCATGGAGGCCAGCTGCGGAGCAAAAATCAGGGTGGTGGCCGAGGGGGTGGATGCCGAACAGGCCCTTGATGAAATCGAACGGCTGTTCGACAATAAATTTTACGAGGAATGATGCCTGTGTTTGTTCAGTGGTTAATCGAAAATGTTCGATGGCTCTTTAAACTAACCATGCGGTTTTTGGCCGCTAGACCGCGGTTGCCCGTTTTGCGGGTCGCATCGGCCATTCGCCGGCAACCATTATTTGGGAGCATTTGACGTCATGGATGCGAGTTCTCCAGGCACAACGAAATCCGACGAACGGATTTTTCGCGGCATTGGCGTGTCTGCGGGCATTGTCATTGGACGCGCGTTCCTGCGCCCGCCGCCGGATGACCAGGTAGTTGAGCGGGATATTTCCCGCGCGGATGTGCCCCGTGAAATTGCGCGTTACGAAGACGCGCTCATTGCCACCCGCCAACAGATTCGCGCCATCCAGAAGGACTGCGATCCGGATGTGGCCGGAATATTTGATGCCCATCTGCTCTTCCTCGATGATGGCCCCTTCATCAAAAATGTGTTCGCCGGCATCGAGGGGCGCCGTAAGAATGTCGAGGTCGTTCTCCGGGATGTGGCCGCGGGCTTCATGCAGTCGCTGGCCCGGGTCAAGGATGAGTATGTGCGCGAACGGTCAAACGATGTGCAGGATGTTGCCCGCCGCATTTTGCACAACCTGGCCGGCAAGCAGGCTACCCTTGCGGACATTACCGAGCCGGGCACGATTGTCGTCGCCAGCGATCTTTCGCCTTCGGAGACGGTGTCGATCAACAAGGAGCGGGTAGGGGGAATTGTCCTCGACTTAGGCAGTCCGACGGCTCATACGGCTATCGTTGCTGCCAAGCTCGGAATTCCGGCGGTGGTCGGACTGCATAATATCAGCCAGGAAGTCCGCTCGGGCGACGAGTTGCTCGTGGATGGCGGAAAGGGGTTGGTGATCCTGCGCCCGACTCCGGAGCGCCGGATGCAGGCCCTGCGGCAGGCGGAGTCCAAACGCGGCATTGAAATCGCGCTTGGCCGCCTTAAGGATTTGCCTGCGGAAACGGTCGATGGCTACCGGATTACGCTCTCCGCAAATATCGAATTGCCGAGTGACGTGGATGCGGTTTTGGCCGGGGGCGCGGAAGGCGTCGGTTTGTTCCGGACGGAATATTTATACATGGCGACCAAGGAATTGCCCACCGAAGAGGAGCAGTACAATGCTTACTTGGCCGTGGCCCAGCGCCTGGCGCCCGCGCCGGTGATTATTCGCACCTTGGATCTTGGCGGCGACAAGTTCATTTCCCATCTGGATGTGGATTGGAAGGAGTCCAATCCCTTCATGGGCTGGCGGGCCATTCGCTTTTGCCTGGCCCAGCCGGACTTGTTCCGAACGCAGTTGCGCGCCATCCTGCGCGCCAGCATTGTGGGCAACATCAAGATCATGTACCCGATGATCAGCAACCTCGATGAAATTGTTCGTGCCAACGTTATTCTGGAGCAGGCCAAAAAAGAGCTCATGGAAAAAGGATACCCGTTCAATCCGCACGTTGAGGTTGGCGTTATGATTGAAGTGCCGGCGGCCGCGCTCGTGGCGGATATGCTGGCGCCGTACGTCAGTTTCTTCAGCCTCGGCACCAATGACCTCATCCAGTACACTTTGGCCATTGACCGCGGTAACGAACGGGTGGCCTATCTTTACGAGCCAACCCATCTGGCCATTATGCGGCTGGTCAAGAATACCATTGACATCGGCCATCGTCACGGAATCTGGACCGGCATTTGCGGCGGTATGGCCAGCGACCCAGTGATGACGCCGCTTCTGCTTGGGTTGGGAGTCGATGAATTGAGCGTTAGCTGCTCCTCGCTGCCGCTGGTCAAGGATGCCATCCGCCGGGTCAGCCTGTCGGAAGCCCGCGACATTGCCGAATTGGCCTTGACGACTCAATCCTCCGTGGATGTGCACGACATGTTCCGGGAATTAACCAAAAAAATAGCTCCGGAAATCCTTGAACTAGTGGAATAATTCCGGCATAATATCGCCTGTTTTTTTGAAACCATGATCCTGTATTAATCCAGCCAGATAAGGGAAATCATACGATGGCTACCAGAAAATATATGTTTACTTCGGAATCGGTGACGGAAGGCCATCCAGACAAGATTGCCGACGCGATTTCGGATGCTGTTTTGGATGCCAACCTGGCCCAGGACAAGCATGCGCGCGTGGCGTGCGAAACCTTGGTTGCCACGGGCATGGCGATCATTGCCGGACAAATCACCAGCAAGGCTACCATCAATTATGCCGATGTGGTGCGGGAGACGATCCGCGAAATCGGATATGTGGATGCCGCCATGGGCTTTGACGCCAATTCCTGCGCCGTGATGGTGGCGCTGGACCGCCAATCCCCGGACATCTCCCAGGGGGTGACTGCGGGAGAGGGGTTGTTCAAGGAACAGGGCGCCGGCGATCAGGGCATGATGTTCGGGTATGCCTGCGATGAGACGCCGGAAATGATGCCCATGCCGATCATGTATGCCCATCGTTTGACGCGCGCCCTTTCGGCCGCCAGGCGCAGCGGAAAGATTCCTTTCCTGCGGCCGGACGGCAAGTCCCAGGTCACGGTGGTTTACGAAGATGACAAACCGGTGCGCGTGGATACCGTGGTCATCTCCACCCAGCATACTCCGGATGTGGCCTACGCTAAACTACGCAAGACGATTATCGATGAAATCATCCGCAAGGAAATTCCGGCGCGATATCTGAATGCCAAGACCAGGTATTTGATCAATCCGACCGGCCGCTTTGTGGTCGGCGGTCCGCAAGGTGACACCGGTTTGACCGGCCGCAAGATCATTGCCGATACTTACGGCGGCATGGGGCGGCACGGTGGCGGGGCCTTCTCCGGCAAGGATCCTTCCAAGGTGGACCGCAGTGCAGCTTACATGGCGCGTTATATTGCGAAAAATATTGTGGCGGCCAAGCTGGCCCGTCGTTGCGAAGTGCAGTTGGCATACGCCATCGGGTTTGCCGAGCCGGTCTCGGTGCTGGTTCACACTTTTGGAACTGGCAACGTTGCCGATGAGAAAATCGAGAAGGCGGTTGTCGATGTGTTTGGGCTTAAGCCGGCCCAGATCATTGCGCACTTGAACCTGTTGCGTCCTATCTATCGCGGCACATGCGCCTATGGGCACTTTGGGCGGACGAAGGATCTGAACGCTTTTACGTGGGAAAAGACCGATAAGGTTGCGGCTCTTCGCAAAGCGCTATAATTTGCGGGGCCGCAGACGGCAGGCTTTTTACGGTTAATTGCCCGTCGTCCTGCGTTCTTAAGTGTTGTTGCATTTTTCCCATAGCCTCAAACCTGCAGTTTTGTGTCCTTAGGGGACACGAGTAAAAGGATTCCATGATCAAACAATCGAAGCAATCTATCGTGGCGGATATGAAACTGGCCGATTGGGGCCGCAAGGAAATCGACTATGCCGAGGTGGAAATGCCGGGCCTGATGGCCTTGCGCCGGGAATATGGCCGCCAGCGGCCGTTGCGGGGCGCGCGAATCACCGGTTCTTTGCATATGACCATTCAAACTGCCGTGCTGATCGAGACCCTGCAGGCTTTGGGTGCCCGGGTGCGGTGGTCGAGTTGCAATATTTTTTCGACCCAGGACCATGCGGCCGCAGCCGTTGCCGCGCGCGGCACGCCGGTGTTCGCCTACAAGGGCGAATCCCTGACGGATTATTGGGAATACCTGGATCGATCCCTGGATTGGGGCAATGGCCAAGGGCCCACCACCATTCTGGATGATGGCGGCGATGCAACGCTCTTTGTTCATCTGGGCAGCCAGGCCGAAAAGGATCCGAAAATCCTGGACGCCAAGCCGGGCAGTCCCGATGAGCGCGCCCTGATGGCCCAGTTGAAGAAATCGCTGCGCCGCGATCCGAAACGGTTTCAGCGGATCGTTCCCGCGATCATCGGCGTTTCCGAAGAAACCACCACCGGCGTTCATCGTTTATACCAGATGATGATGAAAAAGAGCCTGCTGTTCCCGGCCTTCAACGTGAACGATTCGGTCACAAAATCCAAGTTCGACAATCTTTACGGCTGCCGCCATTCGCTCATCGATGGGATTATGCGGGCCACGGATGTCATGATTGCCGGCAAAGTGGCGGTGGTTGCCGGCTACGGCGATGTCGGCAAGGGGTGTTGCCAGTCCCTGCGTGGTCAGGGGGCACGCGTCATGGTGTCGGAAATCGATCCTATTTGCGCGTTGCAGGCCGCCATGGAAGGTTATGAAATCGTGACCATGGACCAGGCCTGCCCCATTGGCGATATATTTGTCACGGCCACCGGTTGCTGCAACGTTATCTGCGAACGGCATATGCGCCGGATGAAAAATATGGCCATTGTCTGCAATATCGGCCATTTCGATTCGGAAATCGAAGTTGAAAAAATCCGGCATTATACATGGAAAAACATCAAGCCGCAGGTCGACCAGGTGACGTTCCCGAGCGGCCGGAGCATCGTGTTGCTTGCGGAGGGACGCCTGGTCAACCTGGGCTGCGCTACGGGGCATCCCAGTTTCGTGATGTCGAACAGCTTTACAAACCAGGTACTGGCGCAAATCGAACTTTTTACCCATCGGGAGAAATATCCTGTCGGGGTGTTTGTCCTGCCCAAGATCCTGGATGAAAAAGTTGCCCGCTTGCACCTGGGCAAGTTGGGTGTTCAATTGGAAAAGCTTTCCCGCAGTCAGGCCAAATATCTTGGCATTAACAGCCAGGGGCCGTACAAATCGGAGCATTACCGGTACTAGGCGATCAGGCTGTCGCCTGAAGGGCAATTACTTGCGGAAGAAGACGGGAATCGCTGTCCTGTTTTCCGGCTTCAGCTTCGAGTTCCGACGACAGGGCGATTGTCGCCATGCGCATCCTAACAAATTATATCAGCCGGCAGTTTCTCCTGACTTTTGCAATTACCCTGGCGGTATTCCTCTTTGTCATGGCGGTAGGGAATATCTTCAAGGTCATTGATCTGTTTTCGCGTGGCGTGCCTGGGCTTCTTATTCTGCAGGTGTTTTCCTATGGAATTCCCTTTTCGCTGATTTTTGCCATTCCGATGAGCGTGATGGCGTCGGCGTTCTTGATCTTCAGCCGCATGTCCAGTGATCGCGAACTTATCGCCATGAAGGCCTGCGGGGTCAGTCTCTGGCAGGTCATTCAGCCGACGGTTCTGATTGCCTCCCTTCTTAGCCTGTTTTGCATCTACATCAACTGCAATCTGGCGCCCAATAGCCATTATGCGCGCCGGACGGTGTTGGGCAAACTCGGCGTGGAAACGCCGCTGTCGCTCCTCGACGAGGGCCGGTTCATTCGCGATTTTCCGGGATTTACGATCTACATTGCGCGCAAAGACGGCTCACGGGTGTCCAATATCGTCATCTATGAGTTCGACAGCAAGGGAGTCAAACAGACGGTGCGGGCAAAGTCAGGCACAATCGAGGCCGACAAAAACGATCCGGGAAAGATCATGATCCGCCTGTTTCAGGTGCGCATTGACAAGGCTGACGATAAGTTTCCAAACGACCTGAGCCGGATGAAGCGCCTGAGCGCCGATGAATATCCGGTAAAAATCGATGTGGCCGAGCTGATGCATCGGGGCACCATCTGGAAAAAGCGGGCCGATTTGACCATGCTGGAAATTCTCAGGACCATTCGCGGTTCCGTCCTGTTTGCTCCCGATGAATTGACCGATCTGAATGGCTTGGCGCAGGCGCTGTCCGATCCGACCAACCAGTTGTCCGATTTCATCCAGGCCCATTTGTCCGACAACACCATGGCCTGGCTTGACCAGTATGATGGTTCGCCGGCGAATCGCGCCGGTTTGAAGCTGGCGCTTTGTGCGGATTTGAACCGGATCTTGGGCGGTCCAAGTCTTTATAATGAACAGCGTTTCGACGGCGTTTATCTGAACAATAATACACGGGCCTTGATAGACGGCAAACCGGAAGGCGACGCCGTTGTGCGACTCAATCGCATGCTGCTGGAGGATGCCTATCCGACGTTTCTCTCCCGCAATTTTCTCTCCAATCTTAAGGCGGAAGACGCCGTCGTGCATCGCATGTCGCTGATGGTTGAGGCCAGCACGCGCCTGGCCTTGTCGCTTTCCTGTTACGCTTTCGTTCTGCTGGGTGCGGCGTTGGGGATGAAGATCCAACGCAAGGAATCTTCCATCGGTATCGCGGTCTCGCTTCTGCTGGTGTTTATCTTTTACTTCTTCATTATCATTGCGGATGCCATGGTGAATCATCCTGGATTTCAGCCGCACCTGATTGTCTGGATACCGTTTGTGGCGTCGGAAATCATCGGCTACGTGCTGGTTAAACGGGCGAATTAGTCAGTCATAATCCGGGATTAAATCGTTCCGATGGAGCGGAATCGGTCCTGGTAGAATATTATCGGAGGGCTTGCCAATGGCCTTGTTACACACGCATTTCTACTCACAAGTTCTTGGATGCCAGGCGGCTATGGACGTTGTTTTACCTGAACCCGCTTCCCGCACGTTGAAGGATTCGCCTGCCGTTCCGGCTTTGCATCCCTGTCTTTGGTTGCTGCATGGGCTTTCGGACGATCACACTATTTGGCAGCGGCGCACGTCCATCGAACGATATGTTGACGGGACTGGCCTCGCGGTCATCATGCCAAGTGTAGCGCGGAGTTTTTATACCGATATGCACCACGGCGGGCGGTATTGGACATTCATCAGTGAAGAATTGCCGGCCGTCTCCAGGTCGCTTTTCCCGCTCTCGCCCCGGCGGGAGGATAATTTCGCGGCGGGTCTTTCCATGGGCGGGTATGGCGCCTTCAAGCTTGCGCTGCGCTATCCCGAACGTTACTGCGCCGCGGCAAGTTTATCGGGAGTGCTCGATTTGGGTCGGGCAGCCGTCGCCCCGGACTGGGTGGCCGACATGCGTCTGGTCTTTGGCGACCCGGCCTCCGTGTCCGGATCGGAGAATGACTTGCTCGCTTTGGCCGGAAAGGTGGCATCCATGCCGGCGGCGTTGCGCCCGCGCTTGTTTCAATGGTGCGGTACCGAAGATTTTCTGTATACGTTAAACCTGACCTTCCGCGATCATGCGCTTAGTTTGGGATTGCCGCTTATTTATTCGGAAAGCCCCGGCAACCACAGCTGGGCCTGTTGGGATGCGCAGATCCAGCGCGTGTTGGCCTGGATGCCGTTGGCAAGCCGGGCGGCGAATGCATGAAAGTGCCGCGGCCATTGGCCGCTGATCAAGCCTTAACCCCGTTGCCGGAATTACAGCAATCCTTTCAGCCTGCCGGCGATTTGCCGACAAACGGGATTTCCCCAAACAGGACGTTTGCCGCGGAACGCGGCAAACGTCCTCTCCGAATGAACATCCATTCCAACAGTTTCCGGCGGTAGCCGCGCCGATGACGCTGCCGAGCGCCTCGCATCAGCGTCGCGGCTCCAGAAAACATTCCGCGGATTCTGGCGGAAGAATTTAACCGTTATCTTACTTCCAGCAACCGGCCTGCGTATCCGGATGGTTGAACATTTCCGGGAACTTGCCCTCGGCGATGCCGCCACACGAATCCTCTTCAGGCGGGGGCATTTGCCAGGGTGGGCGCGGCCAGACGGGAGTGGTGAAATTGCTCTGGTCGATTTTCTTTTTCTTTTCCAGATTGTCCATACAAGCCCGGATGCAGCCTTTGGCGCCGCAAACTGCAAAATATCCCGTATGGTCCAAAATCTGCTTGTAATAATTGATTACGCCGCGGCTAACCGGAAATTCAGGTGTGCGGGCGTCAAAGCGGGTTTGGGCGAGCGGATACACCATTTTATAGGCGGCTTCTTCGGACATGTTGGAATTGCGCACGTCCAGTTTGAAACCGGGGACGTCTTTTTTCAGGAAAGGCGAAGCTTCCCAGTTGAGTCCGTGATGCGTCAGAGTGCAGCGCCCCATGCGCACATCGGCCCATTCGTATTCCTTGTCCTCAATTTTGATTTTGATTGTCGGCCTTTCTCCCGGTTTGGGGATCGCTCCGCCAGGGCAATCTTTGACGCAGCGCATGCAGCGATTGCAAAATGTGCCGGGCTCGACGAGCGGGTCCGGCTCGAGTTCGGCATCGGTCAGGATCGTTCCCAGACGCACCCGCGGGCCAAACTTTTTGGTGAGGAACACCTTGGACCAGCCGATTTCGCCTAACCCGCAGGCTAAGCCGGCAATCCGGACGTTCAAGTTGACTTCAGGGGGCGGGCGATCGGGCTTGACTGGCTTGCGCAGCCCGGGACATTCCGCTACGCCGGGATAAACAGGCACGGCTTCAAAGCCATGATCCTCTATGAAACAGGCGGTTTCATAGGTGACAATCGGACGGTAGAGGGTGTTCAGCCGATTGTAGGAATAGATCGTGTAGTTGGCCCAATGAGTGCCTTCGGTGATGCCGCGGTAACTTCCGCGCGTGATCGGTTGCGCTATGGTGATGACCGATTTGCAATCCGGAAAAATGTTTTTCGGATGCATCATGCGGGGCGCATTGGCAAAACGTTCGATATTCGCAATTCCGACGTCGCCGCATCCCGCGCGGAAGGCGGCTTCCTTAACCATTTTGGATGTAAGTTTCACGCAAATCTCCTTTATTCATTTGGTGCCGTACTGTTTGGCGCAACCGCCCATGCCGGGACCGCTAGATTCTTCTTTGGCGTCCACCGGCCTTGAAAAATGGCCAAGCGCCCAAGGCGTGCGCTTCCGGAATGGGAAGTCAAACTTGTTGCCAAGTTTGCCGGCGGTCTCCAATTTGGCCAGGCAGGCTCGCCCGCAAGCCGCGGCACAGCGGTCCGGACGGTTGCCACGCCCGCCGCCGAGGACAGCGCCGTTCGGACAAGAGCGGCAGACGAGATAATCGACCGTGGCGACTTCCATGGTGTTGCCGGGCACGCCCCTGGTCTTCTTGTTTTTCAGATCGATTGCGCCAAACGGGCAGGCTTGCGCGCATAGTCCGCAATCGCCGCAGATTTTCTTGACGCTGACCGGGTCGGCGGCCAGCTCGGCATCGGTCAAAATCATGGCAAAACGCTGGCGGATGCCAAACTCGGGGGTGATGAAAAAGTCGCCCAAGCCGATTTCGCCCAAGCCGGCAGCCTGGGCGGCGTATTCATAATCCAATATAATATTCGGCGCCGGTTTGCCGGGCGCGACGGGACGACCCTTGGGCATGTCGTCTTCGAAATAGCCGAAGAGGGGCACACCCTCGGCGCCCTGTGATTCGACATAACAAGTGACTTCGTAGGTGGTGCGCGAAAGGAAGTTGTCCTCCAGCCAAATATAACCGAAAGTATTGTAGGTGCTGTTGAAATTAGTGCCTTCTTCCACGCCGCGCATTGAGCCGCGCAAGATCCGGCGGCCGAGCACGATAACCGATTTGCATTCCGGGAAAATGGACAACGGATTGTACTCCGGCGCCAGACTTTTAAAACGGTCGATTGAAGCGATGCCCACAAGGTCTGCTCCGTGTTCGCGCGCATATTTCTTGATCTCGTTCGAATTCATCATTCCCTCCTGTTGCTGTTTGATGTCGCGGTTAACATTGATAAGGTCATTACGAGATTGACGCCGGATTTGTGTTAATTGTTTTTAAGTGCGCCCGCTTGCCATGTTGCCGCGTGGTGCCGGCGAGATTCGATCGTCCCTGCTGCCGTTTGTTTTACGAAGGTCTTGGGCGGATAACCCGCCAAGATCAGGTTGATGGCCGCTGCCGTTTGTTGCAGACCCGATAAGACTTTCTTGCGATGATCGCCCTTGAAACGAAAACTGGGCAGAAACAAACCAAGGGAGGCAATCACTTCGCTGCGCTGATCTTGGATGGGGAAGGCTATGCCGATCATATCGGGGTTGGGCTTGTGGACCACTTTTCCGGATTTCCTGATCTTTGCCAACGTTTCTTTGAATACCGCGGGATTATTGGCCACCGGCCATTTGCTTGCCTGTAAACTGTATTCCGCGGTCAGTTTGTCCAATTCGCGCTCGGGCATGTAGGCCAGCAGCAAGCGCCCGGTTGCCGTGTCGTAAAGATTATCCTCGATCAGGGCCTGGGGGGCCACTTGGATGTGTTGTTGCCCGTTGATTTGTGATAGGACAAAGCGCCGGCCCATGCGTACGGTTACCAGGATAACCGTCTCGTTGACCGACTGGGCCAATTTGGCCATCAACGGTTCGGCGGCGGCGATCAGGTCCTTGCGATAGGGCGCCTTGCGGGAGACTTGAAATAACGCCGGCCCCAGGAGATAGCCTTTTTTGGGCGCAACCTGTTCGATATAATTGCGGCGCATCAAAGTTTTGAGAATATTGGCGCAGGTGGCCGGATGCTGCTCCAGATGTCGGGCAATTTCCATCAGGGATCGAGGACGTTCCGGCGATTCCGCCAAAAACTCGATAATGTCAAAAACCTTGTGCAGGACTTTGATCACAGGTATTGCCTTTCAATGGGGCGTAAGATACGCGAAGGCCGAAAGCATGTCAATATAAAAAAGAGTTTTATATTGTAAAACATAACGCGCGGGGCGCTCTGGTGTTTGAAGCGGGGAATGAGCGGGGACGATGTTGCCCGCCGAATAAGGTTGTTAGGCGTGGATTCGATGGCATGGCTTCGCCATCATGTGGCGGCAGGCTCAGCTGCGTGACTGCCGCCGCAAGGCAATCCGGCGCCTGGGTCGTAATGATCGGCAATGCGCGTCAGTCCCGCTTTATGGGCGTGCTGGCAGCGGCGAGGATTGCGGGGTGCTGAATCCGTTATGGCTTGCCCGGAGGCAGAATTTCCAGGATGACCGTGTCGGGATCACTCGGGATGGCGGTGGGGACGGTGCGCAATCTCAAGGGATTGAGGCGCGTCTCGATGTCCTTGGGCTCGATGACCGCAAAAACACGGCCGCGGGCCTTTTGTAAAAAAGCTTCCAACTGGTCTGCGTCCTGCAGTTCCCATTTGCGTTCCGGTTCCGCCTGCATGCCGAAAAGCAACTCGTTGGTGTCCTGGAAAGGCACATAAAGCTTTTGGAGATAGAAGGGAAGGGCGGGGCGATACGACCAGAATACTATGACCTGGTCTTCCGGCTTGAGCTGGGCGGCCAATTGTTTATACACGTGCGATGAGTTGATGTGCACAAGCACGTTAAAATCCTTGCCGGCCAGGGGCGAAAGGAGCAGGCTTGCCGCCAGAATGATCCCGGCGTTTAAGCCCAGTAGTCCACCAAACGAGCGGTAAGAGCGGGTGGCGACCAGTGCGATCAGGATGCCAGCGACCGGTATCAGGGCCACCGCGCTCCGCCCGCTGATCGGATATACTTCTTTGGGAATGATTTCTAAATAGCTGGTCAACCACACAATCGGGATCGCCGCGGCTACGATGAATAGGCCGGCGGCGCCAATGTTCCAGAGAATCCGGTCCTGCCGCGTATCTTCCCTGTCAGTCAGGCCCCAGCGTCCCAATAGAAGCCCCAATGCCGGAATGGCCGGCAGGATATAGGACATAAGCTTGCCGGTGCTGGCCGAGAAAAAACCGACAACGATTGCAACCCAGATCAGCAGGAAGCGCGATAGGCTATCGGTGCGCCAGCCCCGGCAGACGATTATCCGCCAGGCGGCGCGGACAATAAAAAAAGTCCACGGTGTCAGCAAAAGGGGGATAATCATCAAGAAAAACCAGAAAGGTTCCGGATGCAGCTGGACTTCGCGCGTGCCGGTGAAACGCGAAAAGTGCTCGTCAATCACAAAAAAGTGAAAAAAGCCCGGGTTATGCTTTTCCAGCAGCAGCATGATCGGAGCCAGCAGGCCGACGCACAAGAGAATGGCCCAGGGCACGGACCAGGTCAGCAGGGCGCGCGGGCGGCGATCGAAAAGGAGCCAGATAAAAATAATGGCGGGTGGCAGGATGATGGCAACTGCGCCCTTGGTCAAAAATCCCATGGCCGCGGCGACGGATGCCACGGAAAAAAGCAGGAACCGTTTCGTGGCAGATATTCCCGGCTGACAACCGAAGAAAAGTGCGATACAGGTCAGGGCGAACCACATAACCAGGAACGAGTCGGTCAGCAGCAGCCCCGTGCCGGCGATGAATCCGATCATGGATAGCATCGTCATTGTGGCGATGTTGGCCGCGGAGCGCTCCCATTTCCGGCGGGCCAGGAACCAGAAGCAGCCGGCCAGCATGAGGCCGTTGATCAGGAGCGGCACGCGCACGGCCCAGTCCTTGGCGCCGAACAGCTTGATTGCGGGGGCAACTATCCAGTAAGTCAAGGGCGGTTTTTCATAATAGCGGTAGCCCAGCATGCGCATTTCCAGCCAGTTGCCGCTGGCGATCATTTCCCGGGGTACTTCGGAATAGCGGCCTTCATCGGGATCGTTAAAGCCGCGGTAAAACAGCACGATCAGAAACGCGACGGCAATGACCAGTAATGCCAGGCTTGACAATTTTTTGGGGAAGTTACTCATGATGCTGCCGACATAATTTGAATTGCATTTGAACTCGACGTGCTTTTTTACACCAAAATACAATGCGGGCGCAAGTAATTTGCTCGGCGGAACAAACATGAAAATCGGGAATGATTTTGGCCGGGAGTAGCGCCTTGCCTTGTGCTATGCAAAAAATTGCGTTTCCAATTGTGCATAGCGTTTCAAGCTCGCTGTGTAAAGGAGATGTTTCGCCCGGTCAGGTTCGGCAGCTGGCGTCCATTTGGACGGCGCCCGGATGGCTTTGGCAAACGGCACAAATCTTGCCGTGTGTGCGCAATGCCAACCATGCAGCGCGCGATACGCGGCGCCCAGCGATGCCGAGTTCGGTTGCCCCGATAGATGGACCGGAGTCCCGAAAACGTCGGCCATTAGCTGCAGCAAGCTCTTGTTGACCGAGGCGCCGCCTGTGGCCAGGATGTTCCTGGGGATGAGTCCGAGCTTGTTGCCGTGCAGACGCATGGAAAGGATTTGGCCCTCTGCCACGGCGCGCACGTTCTGGTCGGGCGTAAATCGGGCGGGGAGCGCATCCGGGCCGAACCGGTAAATTCCCGGCTTGAGCACCGGAGGAGTTATCTCGGGATCTTTGAAATAGAAGCCGATACGGCCGCCGTTGCCGGCGGGCGTCCGGGCCAAGGCGGCCTCGAATGCCTGCCATGATCCGCAGGCGAATTCGTTGCGCACATATTCGCGGGTAAGCGATCCGTTCTTGTAACAGATAAGAGCCATGTATCCGTGCGGGTCGATCGGGTTCCCGAAGATGTGGCCTTCGGCGGCGGATGGGCGGGGGGTGGAGAGTGCGCCAAAAATCGTGTCGCTCGTGCCCAAGCTGATGGCAATATCGCCGGAATGCGCCAGACCCAGTGCGGCCAGGCTGTTGGGGTTGTCGCCCGAAAATGCGATAACGCTGGTTCCCGGCGCAAATCCGTAACGGTCGATAAAATAGGTGGTCAGGCAGCCGATGACTTTGTGGGAGGGCACAAGCGGCCCGAGTTTATTGGCCAGGCCCGGCGCCGTGCAGCGGAGCGCCGCCGGGGCCCAGCGGCGGGTGCGGATGTTCATCAGGTTCATGCCGGCTCCATCGCCCGGATCGATGGGCGCATAATTCCCGATAAGCAGCGAGGCGGCAAATGAACTGACCAGCGCGATTCGTTCGGTTGCCGCGTACGCTTCCGGGTGCTGTTGCCATATTTTGGCAATTTGGTTGCCCGTGAACCGTTCGTAGGACCGCGACCCGGTCAGTTCCGCCACAAGCTGCGCTCCGCCCAGGGCGGCGTCCCGTTCCCGGCATTGTCGGGTGGTGCTGGAATCCATCCAGACCGGCGAGGCTTCGAGGGCGAAGACGTCGCCAAGTTGGTCGCGCAAGGTCAGCCGGGAATCCAATGCTCCCAGACGCACCCGCGTGCCCGGCCGCAGATAGACGCTGCCGTGTTGCTGGCCCGACCCGGAGATGGCGGCAACCTTTTTCAGCGGCAACTTGCTCTTTTGCATGCGCGCCAGCAAAAGGTCCAGCGCTGCCACCCACATGAGAGGCGGCGCCGTAACGGTGAGGCCATCGGCATGACGATGGACGCCGCCCTCAGTTTCGAATTCGGGCAAGTCCGTGTCGAATTTGACGTTCGTTTCCGCGACAATCAGTCCGGTAACGTCGATGAGCGTGGCTTTGAGCCCCTGGGTGCTGAAATCGAGCCCAAGAAACATTTGTTGTGCAATAGATTTGACCATGATCCTTTTTGCATCATCCTGCGGCATGCTCTGTCACTTGCTACGGAGATTCGGCACATGTCCGTCAAGACAATAAAGCGTTTAGCAATAAAGAATCATGTCAGTCAAGAACTACTTGAAGGATAACGGATGCGAGATTCCGTTTTTCACACAAGCACTAGTTTGACTGGCCCAATCCCCGTTTCTGTTTGCATCTGTTTGTTTCCTATGTTAATAAGCTACCAAAAAGCGTGTTGTTGCGTAATAACTACTTTTTTTAACAACGCGAACCGTGCTTCTGCAATCCATTCGGATTGTTTTCGAAAAGAGGGACAGACGTAAGATTGATAATGCCGGTAATTATTTGTCAATGGCCATCCTGAAGAAGCATTTTTTGCGTTAAAAAGATTTTATGAAACTCAATAATGTCAGCGTCGTTATTCCGGCGCGCAACGAAGAGGCAACGATCGGCAAGGTGCTGGATGAGCTCAACGCTGCCATCTTAACGCTGCCTCGTTTCCAGTTCGAAACCCTGGTTGTCGTGGATAATCCACAGGATCCCACGATCGGTGTGGCCCAGGCCAAGCGGGCTCGGGTTGTGATTAATCCGCTGGCGCGCGGCAAGGGCGCCGCCCTGGCCGCGGGATTTGAGCAAGCCGCGGGCGATGCGATCGTAATGTTCGATTCCGACGGTTCCCATAATCCCGGCGATATCGGGCGCTTTCTGGAGGCTCTGGAACAGGGCGCAGGACTGGTGGTGGGGTCGCGTGTTTTGGGTGGAAGCGATGATCACAACGTTGTCCGGCTTTTTGGCAATGCGGTTTTTGCGTTTCTTTTCTCCTCGCTCTTTGGTGTAACGGTTATGGACGTGTTAAATGGCTATAAGGCCTTTGTGCGCGATGTTGCCACGGGGGCCAAACACCATGCCAAGGGATTCGATTGTGAAATCGAAATAGCGGCGCGCGCCATCCGCAAGGGCTATGCGCTGGTCGAAGTCACAACCCACGAAAACAAGCGCGCCGGCGGCAAAATGAAATCGCGGGCGATGCGCGATGGGTTTGCGATCCTGATGACTGTCCTGCGTGAGGGGCTCGCATATCGCGCCTGGCGCTGTTTTCACCGTTGCCCGCGGCGGTAAGCAAATCTTCCCGCTTGACGGATGCGGCGATAACCGCGCACGGGCTTGTCCGCAGATAGGCCCGGAAGACTATCCTTGTGTTAAGTCGCATTTCTCGTGGCCCGAGGCTTGTTCGATGCTCGGTTTGCCGATGTTCGCTTTTATATTGGTCGCTTTTTTTTAGAAGAGGCGATCTGTCTTGCAACCAAAATGTTTTTATGGCATCGCGCAGGCATCTTTGTTATGGTTCGGAACAAACAACTTAATGGGAGGTCTTACGATGATGATTGGCAAGAATATTCGTTTGGAACGCATTATTAACCGGAAAACCGGTAAAACCGTAATTGTGCCCATGGATCATGGTGTCACGGTGGGGCCCATTCCCGGACTGATTGACATGAAGAAAGCCGTGGACAATGTTGTTAACGGCGGAGCGAATGCCATCATTGTGCACAAAGGCATCGTTCGAGTTGGCCACCGGCAATCGGGCAAGGATATCGGTCTGATTATTCACCTTTCGGGCAGTACTTCATTGTCGCCGAATCCCGCCGGCAAGATGCTGGTCTGCACGGTGGAAGAGGCCCTGCAAATCGGGGCCGATGGCGTTTCCATCCAGGTTAATCTGGGCGCTCCTACGGATGATGTCATGCTTGAACATTTTGGCCAGGTCAGTTGCAAATGCATGCAGTGGGGTATGCCTTTGGTGGCCATGATGTATACGCGCGGCGCAAAGATCAAGAGCGAATACGACGTCCAATATGTCAAGCATGCCGCGCGCGTTGGCGCGGAACTGGGCGCCGATATCGTTAAGGTCAATTACACCGGCAGTCCGCAAACCTTCGAGGAGGTCACGCGTGGCTGCCCGGTGCCGGTCGTGATCGCCGGCGGCGAGAAGCTTGAGTCGGACGATGACATTCTCAACATGGTGGAAGGTTCCATCAAAGCCGGCGGAGCGGGTGTCTCCATCGGCCGCAACGTCTTCCAACATTCCGATCCTACCCGGATGATTGCCGCAATTTCCATGATCGTCAACGATGGGGCTTCCGCAAGCGTGGCCGCCCGCACCTTGAAGGGCAAGCGATGAAACAGGTCTGGGTGCAGATTCAACCTTGGGATAAGCAGCTGGCGATCGCCGCCATTGAAAGCGGTGCGGATGCGATTGTGGTTGATCCCGGTGTGGGATCGAAGGTCCGGGAACTTGGCCGCATGCCGACGGTGGCCGAAGATGGCGACCTGGTCCTGGGGCGCGATGTGCGCCGTCTGGATATTGCCTCCAAAGATGACGAGCAGAAGGCCGCCGGAGTTCCGCGAGAAACACTATTGTGGCTGCGGCTCAAAGATTGGACGATTATTCCCCTGGAAAATCTGCTGGCCCAGCGCAGCGGGCTGATGGCCGAAGTGCAGACTGCCAATCAGGCTCGCACCATGCTGGGGGTGCTGGAAAAAGGCGTGGACGGCGTGGTGATGACCGGACGCGATCCGGCCGAAATTCGCAGGGTGATCGGTCTGGTTCACGGACTCTCGCCGCAGATCGAGCTTGTTAAGGCGGTTATTACGCGTATTGAACCCAGCGGCATGGGCGATCGCGTTTGCATCGATACTTGTTCAGCCATGAAGATCGGGCAGGGGATGCTGGTCGGTAACACGAGCAGCGCTTTTTTCCTGGTGCATTCGGAAAGCATCGAAAATCAATACGTGGCGGCTCGTCCGTTTCGTGTGAACGCCAGTGCGGTGCATGCTTACCTCATGCGGCCGGGCGACAAAACCTCCTATCTGTCCGATCTGCGTACGGGTGACGATGTCATGGTCGTGGATAGCCAGGGCCATACTTATGTAGCTCATATCGGGCGGTGCAAGGTGGAAACGCGCCCCATGGTCCTGATCTTTGCCGAAGTGAATGGAAGCGAGCTTTCCATCTACCTGCAGAATGCCGAAACCATCAACCTGGTGTCGCCGGAGGGCGCGCCCTTGTCCGTCGCGCGTTTGAAACCGGGCGACCAGGTCCTGGTCCATCTGGAAGCGGGCGGACGTCATTTCGGCATGAAAATCGACGAAACGCTCGTGGAGCGCTGAAGCAGCCGGAGTGTCAGGCGTTCGTTGTCGGTTCCATCTGGCGGCGTGCATTCCGGAAGAATTCCTGCAAGATCGACCGGCATTCCTCCTCCAGCACCCCGCGAACGATTTCATCGGCCTTCAATGATCCCGTGCTTTGCGGATCGCTTGCGCCAAAGACCACTCGGGGAATCCGGGCCAGGACAATGGCGCCGGCGCACATGGGACAGGGCTCTTTCGTCACGTAGAGGACGGTGTCCGTCAGGCGCCAGTCGCCAATGGCGTTCGCTGCCTGGGTGATGGCGATCATCTCGGCGTGGGCGGTTGCGTCTTTCAGCAGTTCAACCTGGTTATATGCGCGCCCGATGACGGTTTGCGCGCGGACGATGACCGCACCGATCGGCACCTCGCCTGCCTCGGCCGCCAGGACCGCCTGCTGTAAAGCTTGGCGCATGAAAAACTCGTCTTGACGGAAGTCAGGCATGGGCTTAATTTATGCGGGTAACAAGGGAAAAGGCAATCTTTTATTTTACAGGATGAAGGCAAGATGAAATCCGATCATCAATCTTTGAAGAGCGCTCTCGACTTGGCCATGGAACGCCTTGCCCAGCGAGATGGCGCACCGGCCAAGTTGAATGATGCGCAGAAGATAGCTTTGGCCGAGGTTGATCGCAAAACGAGGGCCAAGCAGGCGGAGCTGGAAATACTGGGCCATGATCGGCTGGCCAAAGCCGGTGACGATCTCGAAAAAATCGAGCTGATCAAGGCCGAGCAACGCGCGGAAATCGAAAAAATAAAGGCCCTGGCGGAGGAAGAAAAAGAACGCATTCGCAAAGGAACGGCATCATGAATATTGGTTGGCCGGAAATTGTACTGATTGTGGTGGTTCTCCTTCTCTTGTTTGGCGCCAAACGCATTCCTGACCTGGCGCGTTCGCTGGGCAAAAGCCTGCACGAGTTTAAAAAAGGTCGAGAGGAAGGCGAGGCATCGGATGAAAAAAAACCGCCCTCCCCCCCCGCCGCCTGATCCGGCCGGCAATGGGGCTTTCGCGCACGCCTGGTCGCGAAAAAAACTGGCGGAGCAAACGATCTGGCACGACTTGTCGACCGTGGGCGCCTTGGGTTTTACCTTGGTAGGCAGCACATTCCTTGGGCTGCTCGTCGGTTACAACCTTGATCGTTGGCTGAAGACAAGCCCCTGGTTCACGATATTATTCCTGCTTGGCGGCATTGTCGCCGGTTTTACCAATATCTTCCTTTCGGTTGCCCACGCCCGTTCCGCGCGCTGTTCGGAAAAGGATGCGCCGCCGGTTGACACGAAGATCAAAAACGGTCGCAAACCGTAGATTTTTCCGTCCAATTTGCCCAGGCCGGCGAATCATGAAAGCATTCCATCGCGATCGAGCAGGATAAATCCTCCGCCATTATGCCAGCGTCCATTGGCCTTGACATGCGCCGCCAACAGCCGTTGCAGCGATGTGGTCTTGGGAGCCGTCTCGATGTCGGCGTCGGTCCTGCCGAAGACCCGTTCATAGGTCTGCTCGTCACTGGCATTCGGAATCGGATGAAGATGGAAATTGCGCTGGAATTGTAAAATGTTGGAGGTTTCCGGCAGGTAGCGCGCAAACTGATTGTCCATGAGCCAGGAGACGCAAGTGAAAGCGCAAAAGGACGTTTCGGGATAATGCGCCGGTAGAAATGTGCAGGCTTGGCGCAGCGATTCCTGGCAGGCTGAGTGCGATAACGGGCCGCAAGCGGGAATATGCACGGCCCGCACCTGGCTCGTGCTGTTCAAGATTTCCTCCCATTCGCCGGCGGCCAAAATTACCGTTGCCGGCTGCGCCTCGCCCATCCGCGTAATGACCTGGCCCTTGATTTCCGAAGAAGTTACTGTCCAGCGGCTTGTCCAGGATTGGTTGCCGGCTGAAATTTTGTTGGCGCCATCGAACTGGCCGTCCGGACGGAATTGCATGCCGTCGCCGGCCAGAGTCAGAATCCTCCGGTCATGCCGATTGCGATACACATGAAAATCGTAAGGGAACGTGCTCGGATGGCTATATTGCAGCCGCCCAAGTTTGATCAGTCTGTCCCCAAGGTAACCATTAACCCAGCCGAGGATCGTGTTGCTGAGTCCCCACACGCCGTGTTGCCGATGATAGTGCTCCATCCAGAGGGCGAAATCGGCAAGCGTGTCATAGGTGATGGATGGGTCGATGCCGCGCTGGCGATGCAAGCGCTCAAGTTGCGGCAATCCGGCCAGGCAGACAAACGCATAGAACATGGCGGCATCCGGCCCCAGCGAAGGCGGCAGGAGTGGCCAGGCGCTTAGCGTTGCAGGATCGAAACCGGGTTGGGTCATCGAATGATGACAATGCCAAGCCAGGCGCTGGAGCGCCGGATTCTGGGCGAAAAACGGCTGCGATTTACGGAAGGCCGCATTGATCGTTTCGGGCATATGCAGTTTCGCCAAAGATTCTTCGATCCAATGCGGCTGGAAAAAATACAAGTCATTGATGCGAAAAGATGCCTGTGAATCCGGCCAGGCAGCGGACCAGATCGCGCCCTGTTCGTAAAGCCCCGCGGCTTCGATCACGTCGGTGAAATGAAAGGAATGTTCCATGGCCGGCAACATATCTTAACGCCTCGGGTGTGTCAATCGGCCGGCATTTTGGCGGTTCGGCGACGCCGATTGGCGCTGTCGCATCTGTGCTTGACCAGCGGGCGGCAAGTCGCTAATTTCCCCCGGATCGATCGCATCGGATTTTTCGGCGATGAAGGATGCGCCGATTTAGTCTGCAACTGTCGGCCTGCAATTTACCCGCGGATGCCTCACCTGGCGTGTAGCCCACGCTCCGATGAATGCTCCGGCGGTGGGTGTTTTTTTTCGGACGGGCGATTTATGAACATCGCGATAGGCATTGTCATCGGCGTCGTGCTGGGCATCATTAATGCCTTGATCTTGCGGGCCGGGGTGCGGGTTGCCTTTAAATGCCACCGGCGTGCCCGGGCGACGCTGGTTGTTATTTCCAGTTACGCTCTTCGTTACATTCTGATTGCTGCGGCAGTCTATGCCATCTTGAAAATAGGGAATCTGACGGTGGCGATCACGACCCTTGGCGTTTTGGGACTGGTCACCATTCTGGCGGCTTTTATTCAGCGCGGGCAAGGTCCGGCAGAGGGAAGGGGCTGAAGATGAGTTTGGTCCTTTTGGCCATCGGTCTCCTGATGGCGAGCGCCCTGGCCGCATTGCTGTTGGCCCGCGTCCCGCGCTTGGCCACCATTTGCGGCGTCAGCGGCGCACTCTTGGCGGGTTTGGTGGGCTTGGTCGCCAGTCTTCGCGTTTTGCTGACGGGCGTCAATGAATCATTCGTAATGGCCTGGTGCATGCCGGGCGGCTCTTTCCATGTCGGCCTCGACGCGATTTCCGCCGTGTTCCTCGTGCCCATTTTCCTGCTCACGGCCCTGGCGGCGCTCTATGGCGGCACATACCTGCGGATTTTCTGGGGCCAGCGGGCCATCGGTTTTGCCTGGTTCTGCTTTAATCTGCTGACGATTTGTCTTGTTTTGGTGGTGGTTGCCCGTAATGGACTTTTGTTCCTGATGGCCTGGGAAGGCATGGCGCTGGCTTCGTTCTTTCTTGTCGTGTTTGAAAATGACAAAAAAGAAGTGCGCGAAGCCGGCTGGCTGTACCTGGTGGCAACCCATTTGGGCACGGCTTTTCTTTTGATTTTCTTTGCCCTGCTGGGACGTGAAGCCCAGTCGCTGGATTTCGCCCGCATCGGCACGCCGGCTTCAGGCATCGCCAATGCCGCTTTTATGTTTGCGGTCATCGGCTTCGGCACGAAGGCCGGCTTTATGCCGCTGCATGTCTGGCTCCCGGAGGCCCACCCGGCTGCTCCCAGCCATGTGTCGGCGGTTCTTTCCGGGGTCATGATCAAGACCGGCATTTATGGTCTGGTTCGCACTCTGGTCCTGCTGGGGCATCCTCCCGCCTGGTGGGGCTGGATGCTTGTCGGGATTGGGCTCTCTTCCGGTATTTTGGGCGTTGTCTATGCCCTGGCCCAACACGATCTAAAGCGTCTGCTGGCCTACCACAGTGTCGAAAACATCGGTATTATCGTCCTCGGCCTAGGACTCGGCGTCCTGGGCACGAGCACGGGTCATCCTCTGGTGGCCCAGTTGGGATTTGGCGGGGCGCTCTTGCATGTGGTTAATCATGCGTTCTTCAAAGGATTATTGTTTCTCGGCGCCGGCGCCGTTGCGCATGGCACGGGCACGCGCGACATGGATCGGCTCGGAGGACTGGCCAAAGTCATGCCTTGGACGGCGGTGACGTTTGTGATCGGCGCGGCGGCCATTGCCGGTTTGCCTCCGCTAAATGGGTTCGTCAGTGAATTTTTAATGTATTATGGGGCGCTGCTTGCCTGTTTGCCGGGTGGTCTGGAAAATCCGCTGCCGGCAATCGGCTTGGTGGCCGGCTTGGCCCTGATTGGCGGCTTGGCCGCAGCCTGTTTTGCCAAGGCGTTTGGCATTGTCTTCCTTGGTGAACCGCGTACGGATGCAGCGCGCCTGGCCCATGAGTGCGGCTGGGCCATGCGTCTGCCGATGATTATCCTGGCAGTTGCCTGTATTCTGATCGGGATCGGCGCGCCGTGGGCGGTAGCGGCCCTCAAGCCGGCTGTCGCCGGTCTGATCGGAACGCCGGCTGCGCAGATTTTCGGAGCGGTTCCGCATTCAATGACGTTGCTGATGGAATTGCTGATTGGTTTTGCGGTGGTGATCGGCCTGGTCTTCCTGCTCGGGTTTATTAGGAGAATGCTTCTGAAAAACCGGCCGGTGCGCCAGGCCCCGACCTGGGATTGCGGCTATGCCGCGCCGGCGGCGCGCATGCAATATACGGCATCTTCATTCGCCCTCTGGTTCGTGGACGCGTTTCGCTGGATTTTACGAACCGAGCGCCGCCGGTCGTTGCCGCAAGGCTACTTTCCCAACGCCGCCTTCATGACCACGGAAACGCCTGACGGTTTCCGTGAGCTTGTTTTCCGTCCCGTGTTTGCGCAGATTCGTTGGGCCTTGGCCTCGCTGCGCTGGATTCAGCACGGGCGTCTGCAGCTGTATATTTTATATATAGCGGCCACGCTGGTGGCTTTGTTGATCTGGTATGCGAGTTGTCTATGAGCGCTATTCCCTGGATACATATGGTCGCTGCACTGGTGCTGGCGCCCCTGATGCTGGGGGTGATTAACCGCACGAAGGCGCGGGTAGGGGGCCGCGTCGGCGCGCCGCTCCTGCAGTTGTATTTCGATCTCTGGAAGCTTCTGCACAAAGGCGCCGTTTACAGCCGCACTACCACATGGGTTTTCCGGGCCGGGCCCCTGGTCGGCTTGGCGGCCGTGTTGGGTGTGCTCCTGCTGACGCCCTTCGGCAAGTCCGCCGCGCCGCTGGCATTCGATGGCGACTTGATCCTGTATGCTTACTTGCTCGGGCTCATGCGCTTTGTGACGGTGCTTGCGGCGCTGGATACGGGTTCGAGTTTTGAGGGGATGGGCTCCAGCCGCGAGGTGTTTTTTTCGGCCTTGGCGGAGCCTGCTTTCCTGCTGGGTATGCTGGGCCTTGTGCGTGTTGCCGATGCGGTTTCGCTTTCCACGATTATGCCGGACATCACGGCGGCGACCTGGCTGTCGATGGGCCCGGCGCTGGCGCTGATCGCCGCGGCTTGGATGGTAGTGCTGCTGGCCGAAAATGCGCGCATTCCCGTGGACGATCCCAATACCCACCTGGAACTTACCATGATCCATGAAGTCATGGTTCTCGATCATGGCGGGCCGGATCTGGCCATGATTCTCTATGGTGCGGCGCTGAAACTTTGGGTCATGGGGGCGCTGCTGGTGAGCCTGCTGACGCCCGTCCGATATGGTGTGGCATGGCAGGATGGACTGGTCTTTCTTGGCGGCATGCTGGTTTTGGCGGTTGGGATCGGCCTGATCGAATCCGCGATGGCGCGTCTGCGTTTGACGCGTGTGCCACAACTGCTGATGGGCGCCTTGGCGCTGTCCGCACTGGCGTTAATGTTGATCATGAAATAGGAGATGGGGCCATGGGCCTTGACACGCTGTTTGTTTTTCTGCTGCTGACGAGTCTGGTGTTGTTGGGGTCCAGTCTGCTGAACGCCGGCATCCGGGTGGTTGCTTTGCAGGGCGCGGCCCTGAGCTTCCTGCCTTTCCTGGTCATGGAATCTTCCTGGGCGGTGCGGGCGATAGGCTTGGCGGCCTTGACCATGGGACTCAAGGGAATTGTTTTCCCCTGGTTGTTGACCCGTTCCATGCGCGAAGCCAATTTGCGCCGCGAAATGGAACCGCTGCTGGGCTATTCGCTGTCGCTGGCCTTGGGCATTGCCCTGCTGATCCTGGCCTTCTGGTTGGCCGGTCGCCTGCATGGGATTGGCGTGGGGCTCTCGACACTCAGTCTGGCAGCTTCATTCTTTATGATGTTCACCGGTCTTGTTCTGATTATTGCCCGGCGCAAGGCTCTGACCCAGGTGCTGGGGTTCCTGGTGCTCGAAAACGGGATTTATGCATTCGGTCTGACTGTCGTGGGGCATATCCATTGGCTGGTGGAACTGGGCGTTCTG
>CAZTWL010000020.1:19734-75075 GCA_964617825.1 uncultured Verrucomicrobiota bacterium | reverse complement strand
GCGGCGCGGATTGGGTTGTCGCAAGACCAAAACGGGAACGCGTCAGCTTGGCTCGTCCCGCCAAACGCGGGATAAAACGGCAAGTTTACCCCGCTTAGAGCGGGGGCGTCGGGGTCGAGCGCTATACTTGTGTATGCGCCGACCGCGAGAACGTAGCCGCCGGGCCAAGATCACGCGTGATCCGTTTTGCCCAATCCGCGACGCTTGTTCCCATAACCGGCAGCCAAGAATGACGCAGCCCTGAGTCATTCCAAACCGGAACGGCCTGTTGCCGGGTATTCTCGCTCAGTTCTTATCCTGCCCGCCCGCCACGGACACATCCTTAAACCGTACGACCTGCTTGTGCGGCGCGCGCTCGGTTAGGAAAAGCGGCCGCGACTGCGCGGCAAAAACCACGCCTTTCAACTTCAGAGGATAGGCCAGTTCCGCGGATACGCGCTTGAGTTCGTCCTCGGTCATGTTGGCCCCGAAGTTCCAAAGGTTGCAAATCGATCCCGTCGACAGATCGGGTATGGCGGACTGCGAAGTGATCGGAAAGCTGACGAACTTCCAACCGTCAAAACAAATGGAAACGCGTCCGTCATAATCGAACACATCCGCGCCGTAAATCGGGGTTCCGCAGGATATTCCGCGCCGTCCCTTGGCATCCTCGATTTCCCAAAACACCTGCCCCCAGCCGGAATTGCCGTTTACCCAGATGCCAACGGTATTGGCTTTCCCCGGTAGAATCACCGGTTCTTTGAGACGCAACACCGCATATTCGTAATACAGCTCATTGAGCGTTAGGTCGGGCTTGGCGAGTTCCAGCTCGATGCATTCGCCCTTGGCGGAATCGCTGACCTGACGCATGGCGTAAGCGCCGAGCGTCCGGAATGGCAACACTACGCCGCTGGTTTTTTCGAGCAGAGGCTCCTTGTCCTTGGCCAATTCCCACTCGGCGGCCTTGTCCATGGCGTTGACGACCTTCAGATCGGCCGGCGGCAGCTCCCCGGGATAATTTCTCTGGCCGCAGGCTATATTTTCCAGCGGTTTTTGGACGACGAGATATTTGGGCGCAACGTCGACAGTCAAATCCAGGCTGTGCTCCTTGACTTCAACCTTGGATTCGCGTCCGTAAAAATCGACAATTTCGCAAATGGGGTCGGCAAGCTTGATCTTGAGCTCGGCCGTTCCCCGCGATGTCCAGAGGGGATAAACGAGCTTCCCGTCCGAGCGCGCCATTTCAAGCGCATAGACCGAGCGCGAACCGGTGGGGACGATTTTGCTCATTTTGACCTGGTCAAGCACCCGCGTGGCCGTGGCTATGCCCACAAAAGCTTTTTTGGGATATAGGAACGGCGCGCGGCGGGTGATTCCGGCCTTGCCCCAGAACGAACCGGCATAGCTGTTCCCGGCGTCACTGATGATTGCCAGGTTGATATTGGGAAACTGAAAGGCATGCATCAACAGGATGTCGCGCACATACCAATGAGCCTGGTTGTCTTCGCCGATCAAATCTTCCAGGCGATAATTGCTTTCCTGGCAACTGGTCACTGGCTTGGCATAGCCCATTTTGCGGCCGGTTTCGCGCAACAGTTCGGCAGCCTGAAGCGAGCCTTCCCATTGGCGTTCCGGCAAGGCCGAACGGCCGACAACTTCCGTTCCAAAATAGTCGAAATAATTCTGGGGAATGCCGCGACGCATGACTTCCGCGGCAAGTTCGGTGGAAGCCAGTGTGTTGCCCAACAGAATTTTCATTTGCGGAAAATTGGAACTAACCACGCGGCCGATTTGATTCGCGCACTCCCAGCGCGCATCGGCATCCGGCCATGTATTGGTCGATTTCTCGCCAACCAATTCCGGCGCAATCTGGTAAATATTGCCGCCAGCGCCTTCATAAAATGTCAGGACTGAATTGGCATGCGGGTAACGTTGCGCCATATCGGCAAGCTTTTCCTTCAATTGCGCGTCGCTCATCGTTACTCGGTTGGCGCTCAAAGCTGTGTGCGCGGTCAACTTCCATTTGGCATAGTCTTTCTCTGATTTTTTGTTGACATCCAATCCCGTAGCATGCCGAAACCCGGCTTTAAGGAAAAGGGGGCCGATAATATTCATATTCCCCTCGGAGTAGTGCGATGCCCCGAAATTCCAGGTGCCATAGGGCGAATCCGCCACCGTGGCCTTGCGAGTATCCGGCGGCAGAAGCGCAAATGAACCGGTATGACTCACAAGTTTGCGGCTGCCGTCGAAAAGCTCGAAAACGATCTCGTACCAGCCAAGTTGTTTCTGTCGGAGATCGATGGCAATCTCCTTGTTGGCAGCGGTTTTCGCATCGCCGCCACCGACTTTTTTGCCGGTATCGTCGCGAATCGTCCATACGAGTTCGTATTCGCCCGGAATATTCACATTGACGGCGGCCTTCATTTCCGGCGCCTCGTCGTTGTAAAAGATGTTGCCGGGCTGGCTGCTCTGCGTCAGAACCAGGTCCGCACCCGCTTTTTCGAGCGTTACGCCGAAAACGTGGATCGAACTTTTGAACGCAGGATTGGGATACATCCGGTTGTCGTCGAAGGCCGGCCGCTGCTCGAAAAGCTTGCCGGTCAATTCGAAATCCAGATAAGGCCCGAAGGTCAGTCCGGCACGCCCGTATTTGTATCCGTTGGTGCATGGATGCGTAATGAGGTCCAAAATCTCTCCAGTCTTCAAAAAAGCTTCCACGCGCCAGAGCGGCAGAGTTTTGCCGCCGACTGCGACCTCCCCCACCCTCACCGCATTTTCGCCTGGAAGGTTTACCGCAGTGTCGGCGATCGCATCGCGTGAACGTCCACCGTAAGCGGAGTTGGGCACAAAACGTGTCAAGCGCACATTGAACGCCGGAGTATCGGACGAAGCGTCTTCCGCAGCGCAAAGCACCCAGGCACGAGCATATTGGGCTGACGGCACGGTAAACAGATAACTGTCGCGCGCATTGTCGAAGGCATTGCGCCCGGTATATCCGCTGTCAGTGTAGGTATTCGGATAGAGAGCCATGTGCGACGCGGTCACACCAAGATCGAGATTAGCCGAACCGGGCGAGACGAATGGAATCTTGTCGTCCGAGAGCTTGACTGCGGCATCCTTCATCGACCCAGGGTTGTTAAGATAGCCTATATCCAATTGAACGAAGCGTGGGTCCGCCTTGGTCCGATCGAACGTAATTTGCGATTCAGCCAGCGGACCGGCGACCTCGTTCAAGCGCCCGACATGCTCAAGCCTCCCGGCATGATTGCCGTTGACGAGAAACTCAACTCCCGAACCATCCTGGCGCACGCAAAGCATGAAATCATTCCCATAGATCTCCGGCAGCTTGTCCCAACCTTCCTGATATTCCTTGCGAAGTTTTGCGTTGTAAAGCGTCAGGTTCGGGCGAACAAATACTTGTAGATTCAATCCTTTGAATTCGAACCCGGCATTAGTCATTGCGATGACTTTGCCGGCGGCCATCCCTTTGGCATCGCATGGTTGCAGAACGATGGTTTTGACAAAGCCGTCCGCCCAGCGTAGTTCAATCGGGATCTTCTCCTTGTCGGCGCGCAGCTTGATTGTAGTGGTTACGGCATCAGCCGGCACCTTGACGATTGCTCCAGATCCTGTAACCGCTAGAGCCATCAGCATCACTCCCGCCATCCGACATGTTCGTACAATACGATTCATTCGCACGCCTCCTGTGTTGACTTAATGCAGTTCAGACCAATAACCGGAATAAACCTAGATCCAAGCAAACCAATATTTACCGCATAATACGCAAAGATTACAAAGAAAAGACGAATACAATATTTTTCGGCAAAATCCCATGGATTATTTCGAGGCCATTGCTTTTCCAGGCAGAATATCTGCCGGTTCGGAAATAACGCCCACATCCTTCAAGCGCACCAGCTGCTTATGCGCAAATCGGTTGGCCAGGAACAGCGGCCTAGGCGGCGCGCAAAAAACCAGCCCCGTAAGTTTCACCGGATATCGTATTTCCGATGTCGGACGATTCCAGAAATCCGCAACCGAACCGGTGGAGAGCGCCTGAATAGGCGAACGCGCGCTAATCGGCAAACTGAGAAAGTTCCATCCGTCGTAGTCAATCGAAACCCGCCCGTCGTAGTCGAAGATATCGCCATCATTGATGCGATTTCCGCAGGAGACCATCTTGGAACCGTTGGCTGTCTCAATCTCCCAAAAAATCTGGCCCCAGCCGGAATTGCCCTTGACCCAAAGCCCGACCGTATGTGGCTTGCCATCCAGGAGGATAGGCTCTTTAAGCCTGATTACCGCATATTCGTTGAAAAGGTCAGGCAGATTTGTGTTGGAATCGATGTCAAGTTCGAGGCATCGGCCTTTTTCGGGGTCGTCTACTCTCGTCAAACTGGCTTTAGCCAGTTTACGATATGGAGCAAAATCCCCCGAGATATGCTCCAGCAAGGGATTCGTTCCAGCCACAAGCTCCCATTTACACGGATCATCGACCGGATCGACCACCCTGAACCCCGGCAGCACACTATCGTCGGGGTAAGTGCGTAGCCCGCAGGTAATTTCCTGAATCTTCGCATCGGTAACCAGATACTGAGCAGCGGTCCCTGCCTTTATTTCCAATCGGTTGAGCCACACCCATGGCCTGTCGGAGGCGCCGTAAAATCCAATCCGTTCGCAACGTCGCGATCCGAGCTGCAATTTTAGTTTTGCCGTCCCGCGACTGGTCCAAAACGCATATACGATATTGCCATCGGCGCGTTCGAATTCGAGCGCGTAAACCGAACGCGAACCGGTCGGCACCTGGCGAACCAGCTTGACACGGTCGAGGACTTTCGTGGCCGTGGCAACCGCAACATAGGCTTTTTTGGGATAAAGCAGCGGCGAGCGCCGCGTCAACCCGCATCCAAAATAGCAATCGCGGTAGCAATTTCCGGCATCGCTGATGCACGACACGCTCATATGCGGGAAACCATAGGCGTGCATCAACAGAATGTCGCGCACACACCATTCCGCCTGCCGGCGTTCACCGATCAGCTCGTCCCGCCGGGGTACGCTTTCCTGACATGTTGTGACCGGCAGGTCATAGCCCAGTTTGCTGGCGGTCTCCCGCATCAGGCTGGCCGCCTGGGTATCCGCCTCATGCAACCGCTCCGGATGGAAGGTGCGATGCGCCGTTTCCATTCCCAGGTAGTCGACATATTCCCTTGGAAGTTTGCGGCGCAGCATTTCGGCGATCAACTCCGTGGATGCCAAGCTGTTGCCGAGCAGAATCTTCATGTGCGGAAAATTAGCACGCACCACGCGGCCGATTTGATTGGCGCATTCCCACCGGTCGTCGGCATTTTGCCACACATTGGTTTGCTTTGCGCCGATCAGTTCCGGCGCAATCTGATATGCGTTAATACCACTGCCGGAAGTACCTTCGTAAAAGGTCAGAACCACATCCGCATGGGGAAAACGTTGCGAGACATCGGCTAGTTTCTCCTTCAATTGTTCGTCAGTCATCGTAACTTTGTTGGCGCTGTGTGCCGTGTGCGCTGTCAGCTTCCATTCGGCATAGTCTTTTTCGCTCATTTTGGCCACGCCTTTTCTGGTCTCCAGCGTTGTACGACGAAACCCCGCCTTCAGGAACAGAGGCCCGACAATCTTGATATCACCTTCGGAATAGTGAGAGGAACCGAACCACCATGTTCCGTAGGGGGAATCGAAACCAGCCTGGCGCGTATCCTGCCCCAGAAGCGCAAATGACGCGCGATGCGTCAACAGCAGCCGCTGCGCGCAAAAGAGCTCGATAATCATTTCATACCAGCCAAGCTGCCCCTGCTTGAGATCGATCACGACTTCTTTCTTCTCCTTGGTTTTCAGTTCGCCGCCACCGACTTTTTTGCCGGTATCGTCGCGAATCGTCCAAACAAGCTTGTATTCGCCTGGAAATTTGGGACAGATCGTCACTTTCATTTCCGCCACCTCGTCGTTATAAAAAATATTGCCAGGCTGACTGCTCTGTGTCAGGACCAAATCAGCACCCGCCTTTTCAAGTGTCACCCCGAAAACATGAAGGGAACTCCTTTGTTTTGGATCCGGAAACATCTGGTCGCTGTCGCCCGGACAAGGACGCGCGCATAATTTGCCGGTCAATTCGAAATCCAGGTAGGGGCCGAAGAAAAGTCCGGCACGCCCGTACTTAAAAGGCCCCCATTGGGTGTAAGGATGAGTGATCAGGTCCAATATTTCGCCTGTTTTCAGAAAAGCTTCCACGCGCCAAAGCGGCAGCGTTTTGCCATTAACAGTGACCTCCCCCACCCGCACCGCATTTTCGCACGGAAGCGTTACGGTGGTATCGGCAATCGACTCGCGCGCTCGTCCGCCATAAAACTCGTTGGGCACAAAGCGCGTCAAGCGGACATTAAGCGCCGGGGTATTCGATGAAAGATCATTGACGGCACAGAGCACCCAGGCTCGGGCATACTGGTCGGAAGGCACGGTGAAAAGATAACTGTCGCGCGCGTTGTCGAAGGCGTTGCGCCCGGTATATCCGCTGTCAGTGTAGGTATTCGGATAGAGATCCTTGTGCGACGCGGTCACACCAAGGTCGAGATTGGCAGCGCTTGGCGCAATGAATGGAATCGTGTTGTCGGCAAGCCTGACCAACGCCCCCTTCATCGCGCCCGGATTATCCAGGCATCCAATATCAAGCTGCACGAACCGCGGATCGATTGTTGCATTGTCGAATGTGATTTGCTCCCCAGCCAGCGGACTGGCAATCTCGCTCAGACGCCCGGCATGTTCCAACCTCCCGGCATGGTTGCCATTGAGGAGAAACTCCACGCCAGCGGCATCCTGGCGCACGCACAAGGTAAAATCCTTGCCGAAGATCTCAGGGAGTCTGTCCCAACCTTCCAGATATTCCTTGCGCAGGCGCTCTTTGTAAATCGGAATGTTTGGACGGACAAAAGCCTTGATCTGCAATCCTTCGAACTCGAACCCGGCCTTGGTCATTACGACCGGTTTGCCGGCAACCCAGCCTTTGGCATCACAGGGGCGAACATTAATCTTTTTGATATACCCGTCCGACCAACGCAGCTCGATCGGGATTTCCTCTCTGTCGGCCCGCAGTTTGATCGTCGTGGTGACGGTATCTGTCGGCACTTTAACCGTCGTTCCGTATCCGGTCACGCCGAACGCCACCAGCAAAATGCCCGCCAGCCGCCATTTGTATGCAATCCGCTTCATGGGCATTTCTTCGTGTATCAATGCCTGCATTAAACAAAATTTATATGAACGTAATCAAAAACGTTCTGAGCCGTCAAGCGCTATAAAGTGCTTCGAATTAAGAATTGATTTTTTAGGTCAAAAGGCAATATTTGTAAACGTCGATCGGCAATTTCGGGTTCATCCGGAGGAAAGTCCGGCATGCAGACGCTTAAAAATATCTTCGGCCAATTGTTTAATTCCCAACAGTCTGGATTGGTCCTCGTGATTATATGCATTGGGGTTGTTCTCTCGCTTTTTGCCGGATCCCATGTCGACCATCTGACCGGCAACAAGGTCAATAATTTCCTTAATTCATACACGCTGATGCAGACCGGAACCGACGCGAGTTTTTTTGCGATCATGGCCATCGGTATGACCCTGGTGATCATTTCGGGCGGCATTGACCTATCGGTTGGCTCGATTTACGCGCTCTCCGGAATCGCCATGGCCCTGTTCCTGCGCTTAGCCGGTTCCCTTCCTCCGTGTGCAACGATTGCTGCCGGCATTGCGATTGCACTGGGTATCGGTCTCGTCTGCGGACTGATCAACGGCATCATGATCACGATGCTCAAGGTGCACCCCTTTGTCATCACGCTGGGCACCATGTGGATTTTTCGCGGCATCGCCTTTGTCGCCAGCAGGGCCGAAAGCATCCTGGTACCGGACGCGCTAACTGCCGTAACCAAGGCGCGCTTTTTCGGAATGGCCATCTACCCGATCCCGCTGCTGATTATGCTGTCGGTCATGGCATTGGGCGCGCTCTATCTTGCCAAAACCGTCATGGGGCGACATATTTATGCAGTCGGCGGCAACGCCGAAGCCAGTCGCTATGCGGGCTTGAGAGTAAACCGGATAATCGTCGGCGTCTATGTGCTCTCCGGATTAACCGCCGGCATTGCCGCCTTTGTCGGCAGCAGCTACTACGGCTCCGCTTCCTGCGCCGATGCCACCGGCTATGAATTATACGTTATTGCCTCGGCCGTCGTCGGTGGCGCAAGTCTTTCCGGCGGCAAGGGCAGCGCACTTAGTGCCATGCTCGGGACACTGCTGATCATTTTAATCCGCCAGTCGATTCGTACACTCCATATGGACCAGAACTACGAATGGATCATTATCGGCTGTGCCATCATCGTGGCCGTCGTTCTCGACCGGCTGAACGCCCGGATGGCGGCCAAACGCCTTTTGACATCAGCGGCCGCCAACACCGGACCACAAGACCGAAAACATGATATCGGCAAATGACGCCGGATAATCGGCTAGCATTAGCAAAGCAAATGCATCCAAAATAAAGGAAAGTTCCATGCATCATAAATCATTAATTGTTTTGTCGGTCAGCATCGGATTATGCGCAGCACTTTTCGCCGGCAGTGTGATCGCTCAGCAGGCGACCAAGAAAAAAGTCAAAATCGCATTGATTGCTAAAAGCTCGACCAACCCCGTATTCCTCAGCGCGCGTAAAGGGGCCGAACAGGCGGCCATGGACATATACGCGAAATATAAGATCGAAGTGACCATCGACTGGCGCACACCGCCCACTGAAGACGGCCAAGTCCAGGCTCAGCGCATTGCCCAGGCAGTGAACGAAGGGGCCGATGCAATCCTGATCTCCTGCTCCGATGCCGCCAAGGTTACCGGTGCAATTAACGACGCCGTAGCCCGTGGCGTCCCGGTCATGACCTTTGACAGCGACGCGCCACTCTCGAAAAGATTTGCCTTCTATGGCATTGACGATATCCAAGCCGGCGAACAGATCATGCGCGCGCTGGCTGACACCATCGACGGGAAAGGTAATGTGGCCATTCTGGCGGGCAATCAAAACGCACCGAATTTACGCAAGCGCACCGAAGGCGTTATCAAAGAAGCCGCCAATTACCCAGACATAAAAATTATCGGCATCTTCTATCACATCGAGACACCCCAGGATGCCGCCGCCGAAGTCGTGCGGGTGATGAACGCCTATCCCGAAATTACCGCCTGGGCTATGATCGGCGGCTGGCCTCTGTTTACCAAGACGCTTCTGAGCGATCTGGATCCGGCCAAGGTCAAGGTGGTGGCGGTTGACGCCTTGCCTGCCGAACTTCCTTATGTTAGCAAGGGCATCGCTCCGGTATTGTTAGCGCAACCAACTTTCAAATGGGGTTACGTGTCCGTTGAAATAATTGTCGAAAATATCTGCTTGGGCAAAGATGTTCCGGTCATCAACAAAATGGATTTGATCAGGGTGACCAAAAACAACCTTGGCGCCTGGGCGCGTCAGCTGAAGGCCTGGAACTTCAGCGACGTGCCGCAAGAATACCTTGACCTTTCTGAATGACAAATCGATTCTTGGCTAATTCTTGATCGAATATCCGTATGATCCTTCGCTTTGCCCAGGACATCATACGATCTCCAACAATAGTTCGACACGCATGATGGAACATCCAAACGCATTAATCCGATTTGAGGGCATCGTCAAAATATTTCCCGGTGTACAGGCGCTGCAGGGCATCAGCCTGGAAGTTCGCCAGGGTTCATGCCATGCACTGATGGGCGAAAACGGCGCCGGCAAAAGCACGCTCGGCAAAATCCTGGCTGGCTTGCATCGGCCGGACCATGGCCGTATTTTCATCGGCGGACGCGCGGTCGATTTTCGCTGTCCGCGCGACGCTTCCCTGGCCGGAATCAGCATCGTTCACCAGGAGCTGGCCTTCTGTGAAAATCTTTCTGTCGCCGAAAACTTATGCCTGGGCAATTTGCCGACACGAGCCGGCGTTCTTTCCAGGCGGCAAATGCATTCCAGAGCAAAACGGGCATTGGCCGCAATCGGCGCCAACCTGGATGTTGGAACCGTGATGGCGGAACTTTCTGTAGGCCGGCAGCAACTGGTGCAAATCGCCGGCGCCCTGGCCGGCGGCGCACGGATCATTATTTTCGACGAACCGACCAGCAGTCTGTCACAGGTCGAGTCACAACGGCTTTTCGAGGTTATCAAAAGCTTGCCGGCACGCGGCATAACTTCGATTTATATTTCGCACCGGATCGAGGAAATCTTCGAACTCTGCGACACAATTACCGTGCTGCGCGACGGCTGCATGGTAGCCACCAGATCGACTGCTGAAATAACCCAACAACAGCTTGTGGAAATGATGATCGGCCGTTCTGTAAATGCCGTTTTCCATCATGCTTCAAAAGGCGCCAAATGCCGGAGCGAACTTTTGCGCGTCGAAAATCTTTGCAGCCCGGGAAAATACGCACAGGTTTCCTTCACGGTCAATGCCGGCGAAATTGTCGGGCTGGCAGGGCTGGTCGGCGCCGGGCGCACGGAAATAGCGCAGGCGATTTTCGGCCTGGACCCGCTTGCCACCGGCGATGTGTTGATCAATGGGAACAAGGCGCAAATTAGATCCCCCAGCGAAGCCATGCAGCACCGCATAGGACTGGTTCCGGAAGACCGCAAGCGTTGCGGCCTGGTTGTAAGTATGAGCGCCCGCGAAAATATTTCGCTGGCGATATTGAGAAAAATAGCGAATTTCGGATGGATCCGGCGAAAAACAGAGAAGGCGCTTTCGCACACCTATTTCAACCGTCTCAATGTACGCGCCCCCGACATCGACACTGTAGTCGGGTCGCTTTCCGGTGGCAACCAACAGAAACTGGTTATTGGGCGCTGGCTGGCGGCCGATTGCCGCCTGCTTATAATGGACGAGCCCACCCGCGGAGTGGATATAGGCGCCAAAAGCGAAATTCATGCCCTAATCGATCAAATGGCTCAAAGAGGGAGCGGCATTCTATTGATATCCAGCGAACTATCCGAAATCGTCAATCTCTCCGACCGAGTGTTGGTCATGCGCGACGGTCATCTGGTCGGAGAACTGTCTCATTCCCAAGCCAACCAAAGCCGCATCCTTAAATTGATGACCGGAGTCGCCGCCTGAACATGGCAATAAATTTGCACAAACATCATCCCAAATCTTCCTTAGCGCAGTATCAGCAGGCCAACGGAATAATATTTGGAGCTATGCAAATTCTCGGTTACCCAGTCGTTAAAGCAATTATTTCAAGACAATGCGCTCGGGAACGAGAACCGGGTATTTCTGGCGCTTGACCCAATATTCGCGGCCGCTGACGATCAAATGCCGGTACATCAACGCCTCCAGCTGAGCCTGATTCCCTTTAACGAAGCAAATCGTTGTGGAATTACGATCACCACCTTCAGGGGTTACCAATCGAAAATCGCTGGGCGCCCGGAAGATAAAATCCTTTGGACGCAAAAGACCATCCACATCACGCCATCGTCCCTGCTCCGTACCGGCAACCAGGTCAAGTCCCACCGGCGGCATGAAAGCTCCGGTCCGAGCCTGAACCTGCACAGGGGCAATCGCATCAGCCGGCTTGGGCAAAGGTGCGGGTGGTTTGACTTCAACTGCCGGTTGTGCTGATGAAACAACCGCAACCGCCGACGATGGCGGCACAATTGCCTTGACCGTTTCCGCCTTTGTTTTCTCCGGTTTGGCTGGCTCCGGTTTGACCGGTTCAATCTTGGCCGGTTCGGTTTTCACAGGTTCAATCTTTACCGACGCCACTTTTGCTGCGTCAGCTTTTGGAGGTTCAACTTTGGCAGGTTCAATATAAGCAAGAGGGATCTCGCTTACCAGCACACGGGAAATCCACAGAGAGCAGGAAGGTGGCGGGGCAATTTTAACCCATTCGGCATGATTCCCTCGCACCTCGATTTTTGAACCCTGAGGCAGCTGGCCAACAATGTTGAAGTTGATGCCGGCTCCCGCACGCACATTGACCTTCTGACTACAATTGATTACGCCATCCTTAACGTAATCGCCGAGCACCCAGAGGTCCACACTGTCTGGCGGGACAACTTCAACCCAATCCTTATCCATCGATTTGGCCGTTAGAACATCGTTTTCGGACACCTGGCCAACCACTTCTGAGGTAACAAGGGCTTTGGCGCGCAGATTGCAGTTGTCCTTCAGCACCTTAACACGGGACAAGGGAGCAGGCTGGGACATACAAGTCAGACACAAGCCAGCGACTATCGACATGATCACAAATAATTGTTTCATCGAACACCTCCAAGATTCCAGCTAACTATCCAGTATAGTCACCGATGGATTCTGATCAACACGAATGTAATCGGGGCGTCACATAGTGCCGTAAGGCCTGAATTTCATCATCTTTCAAATGCCGCCAGGCGCCGACCGGTAATTTCACAATTAGCTTTGCCGGCAGACGATCCAAGGCAAGCGGGCCAATGGCTACACGCTGTAGACGGAGAATCGTAACGCCCAGCGTTTCGAACATACGCCGGATATGGCGGTTGCGTCCGGCCACCAGGCGCACCTGATACAGGAACTTTGCCGACCGGGACGAAATTGCCTTAATATCAAGCAGGCACAGACGCTCTCCCTGGGAAAAAACACCGGTGCACATGCGCTGTTCCTGTTCGGGTGTCAAAGGAGTCGCGGTCCAAACCTTATAGATTTTTTCCACGCCATGCCGCGGATGCATCAACGCATGGGCCAGGTCGCCATCGTTGGTCACCAACAAAAGCCCTTCGCTGTCACAGTCAAGTCGTCCCACCGTAAATACACGCTGAGGCAAAGCAGGCAATAAGGAGAGAAATGTTCGGCGTCCTTGTGGATCGTGGGATGTGCATAAAAAACCGGGCGGCTTGTTCAGCACAAGGAAAATCTTTGTCTGCACCGTCACCGGCTGTCGATCCAAACATACGGCCTGGCAGGCCGGATTGATACAGACCCCCTGCTCCCGAACAATTGCGCCATCAACAGAAATGCGGCCATCAGCAACCAGCGTTTCACAGGCTCTCCGTGAGCCCAAGCCGCAGGAAGCCAGATATTTATGCAGGCGCAGCAGTTTTTCAGACTTGCGGTTTTGTTTTTGGGAGTCCAAGTCCGCGGTCGCCCTCTTTCCATTTTCCACTCGAACGGAGAACATCAACCCGCTCGAAGCGCTTCATCACATTGCGCTTGGCGGTAATTTTATTGGCCGATTTCAAACTGGAATGCTGCGTCATAATACCCATCTCCCATACAAAATCTGATTCACTGCGATTTACTCAATTTGATAGCGGGCAACGCAGGCAAAGTCAATGAAAAAAGAGCAAACACGCTGGAACCACGGGAAAATTGTTTAGTTTAATAAGCTTGACAAACAGCCTTTGCGCCCATTTAATATTAATGGTTTGAGATATGTTCTTGATGTTTCTGATAAGCGGGCGATGCACAACGAACGGGATTTCCCTATATGAGCATAAATTGTTCTGAAAAGAAAACGATTCATTTGCCAAAAGACCCGTTTGCGTATATCGGCTTCTGGCAGTTTTTGACGTTTATCATGCTGATCCTGTTAATCTGGGTCAATGAAATAAGGGATATGCCCTCTTTGATTTTCAACACCGAACCGCAGGATATCAATATATTCCGAGGCTGCCTTTTGACGGCTGGAGTATTGATCGCAGCCATTGTAGCCATTGGCAACACGTATATTCAACAAAAACGGGTTTTAAATTCCATGATTTCCGTTTGTTCCACCTGCAACAAGGTTCGCGTGAACCAGAACCAGTGGAAACAAATGGAAGAATACATCAGCGACAATTCGCTGCTGACTTTTACCCACGGCATATGTCCGGACTGCATGGAAAAAGTCTTGCAGACGATCAACAAGCGGACCGCCGACAAGAATGGTGACAAAATTTTCTAATTCGATTTTCAAAAGCTATGGGGGCGACAGGTTTCGACGGGTTGGTTGAAGTTCCTGTGGCGCGCCGAGGACCCCGGTTGGCCTCGTAAAACATCCGGGAAAAAAAACACAAAAGCCAATACAGAATTGGCCCTCGCGGCTTAATTGTTCCGCGACGTCTTACTGCTGACGATCCGCTAAGCAGACTAAGACGACGACAGCGGGTTAGTTGTCGGAGCGCACGTCCGGATCCGACGGCGAAACAAACAGGACGCTGGTTATGGATGCAAGTTTGCCGATCGACCGCATCCATAGCGAGACTATAAAGACCGGACACGCGCGTAGATGCAGGAATGACGCTCACTCGGACGGGGGTTCAAATCCCCCCGCCTCCATGGAATTCTATTGACCGTAAGATTCCCGACCATTTCCGGGCACTTACAAATACTGCAGCAGCCCCCTCGCCTGTCTTTCCGTTCGGAATAATCTTGCTCTTCGCCGCCTGTAAGCCATAATGCGTTTTCATTATGCTTGTAGTCCGGATTTTCGAGCAAATTCGTCATAAACGCCGTGTGTTGATCACGCTTTTAGGCATGATCGCGCTCTATTTTTTCTCCTATTTCCAGCGCATGGCCGTGCCGGGCACAGTTTTTAACGAACTCCAGGTCGATTTCAAAGCCTCTGCCGGAGCCATAACCGCTCTGGGCGCCTTGTTCTTGTATGTCTATGGTTTCTGGCAAATTTTCGCCGGCATGCTGGCTGACCGGTATGGCGGCCTACGCATGCTGCTCATCGGCGGCTTGCTGATGACGGCGGGGGCTCTGGTTTTCCCGCTGGCGCAATCCCTGTCCCTGCTATACACCACCCGCTTCCTAGTGGCATTCGGCGCCAGTTTCATGTATATCAGCCTGATCAAGGAAATCGACACGCTATTCGATCGTCGGCATTTTGCCATGTTGTTGAGCATGACACTCTTTTTCGGTTATTCGGGCGGACTGGTTGCCACACTTCCGCTGGAAAGGTCAGTTGCTTGGTTCGGTTGGCGCAACTCGTTTCTGGGCATAGGTATGCTCACCGCCGGTGTTCTACTCGCCAATTTTTGGCTCATGAAAAAAGATATCCGCCCAGCTCCACGCCTTAATTCCACACAGCGCCTGCTCATCAAAGATATCGTCCAAAATAAGCGCAGCTGGTATGTTATCGTTCCCGGTTCCATTAACTTTGGCATTTATTTCTTATTTCAGGCTTCTATCGGCAAGAAAATGCTCTCGGACGCCTGCGGCGCCAATTCGGCCAGGGCTGCCACCATCATGTTCGGCATGATGCTGGCAACCATGATCTTCACGTCCCTGTCCGGATTTATCTCGCGAATTATCGGCAACCGTCGCAAGCCGCTGATTCTCGCCGGAACCAGCCTGATCGTGGTAACGCTCACGTACATGCTCTGGGTATTGACACATTCATCGAATGCGCTGGCACCCATGGCAATCGGCTCTATTCTGATCGGAATCGGCATCTCGGTCTCACCGCTCTTCACCAGCACGATGAAAGAAATCAATCCCGAGGAGTCTGCCGCAACCTCCGTGGGTTTATTTAATTGTCTAAGTTACCTATGCGTGGCGATCGCCACCAACATTGCCGGACTGGTGATGGACACATTCCACCATCAGGCCGTGGTTACCGCACAGGCCATTGTTTATCCCGTTAGCGCTTATCGCGCAATCCTGTTCGGATGCCTGATCGCTGCAACGGCAGCTTGGATCACAGCCCTCTTCATTCCCGAAACGCGCGGTCTTAACACCTACCGGCAAAGACCGCGTTTTTGATTGATTATTAACGTTGAGATAAAGTATTATCATTTTTATTCGCAAGAGCGTAATCAGGCATAGATCCTATGGGTAAGCCTCAACATCATCTGGTTGTGGAAGAAGGCCCGGATAAAGGGCTAAACATCACGGTGCCGCCCCACGGCATCCGGGTTGGGCGCTCTTCCAACAATGACGTAGTGCTTAAAGATTCTGTCATGTCCCGCTTTCACTGCCGTTTCTTCTTCAAGCCGGATGAAGGCCTATGGGCAGAAGACCTGGGCAGCGCCAATCAAACGCTCCTGAACCAGGTTCCCATGCATGTGTCGCGACTGCACATCGGCGACCGCCTCGTTCTGGGCGATACGACGCTTAAGGTGGATAACGACAGCATTTTGGACATCACTACCCGCAAGCTGTTCGATACGCCGGTTGCGGAAGGACCGTCCGATGGCAAAATCGAATTCCACCGCGCAGCCGACAGCAAGGGATCCGTCCACAGGCCCGTGCGCGCGGCGCTCATGACCATATTTATCCTGTTGGCCGCGCTGGTCGCACTGCTGTGGATTTACAGGACAACGCAACTCAACCGTGACAAAGCCGAAGCCCAGGCCGCCGATACTGTCCGCGCACAGACCCTGAGCATTTCCTACGAGAAAGTTCAGGCCGACGCCAAAAACATTTTCCGTTATGTGCTTGAACTGGAAAACAACGAGCTTTCCATCCAAATCACCGACTTGCAAAACAAACGCCAGGTTGCCGGACAACAGCGCCGCCAAGTTGCCCCGGAAATAGTACAAAGCCTGGCCGACACCATCGAACAAGCCGATTTCTTTGCCCTGAACGAATCCTACCAAGGCATGGCCACGGATGCCTGGGATTTGATCGACCTGACCATAACCATCAACCGCAAGACCCATCGGGTGCAGGTGCTGAACACCCAGGAGCCGGAAGACTGTAAGGCCGTCCGGGAAGCCATCGAGGAATTTGGACAGAACGAATTAGGACTGGCCGCCCTGGCCATGGCACCGGATAAGCTCATCGATCTGGCGCGCGCCGCATCGCTTCTGGGACGCAACCTATATGATCAGCGCGAAGTCAAACACGACAATCTGGCCAATGCTATCCGCTCGCTGCAAGAAGTCGAGTGGTACCTGGAAACAATCGAACCCAAGCCCGATTTTTATGCCAGTTCCGTGGCCTTGCGTGCTGAAGCCGAGCGCGAACTGCAGTCCACCGGCGACGACATCCTATTCCTTGCCGAGCGCGCTATTCGTCTGAAGAATTGGGATGAGGCTGCGCTCCAATTGCGCCTTTTGTGTGAGAAAATACCGGACCGTGCGGACAGCCGACATCAGAATGCCCGCAAGAAGCTGCTCGCAGTAGAACGTCATTTGAAGAAAAAATAACATGCCGTTAAAAAAATCCAGCTTATTCCTGCTGGCTGTCGCATTCGCGATGGCCATGATGCTCCCGTCGTGCCGTCTGGAGCAAGACAAAATGCACAACGGCCAACTTTATGTAACCTCCACGCCGACGGACGTCACCTTGATCTATGACGGCGTCAACATGGGCCAAACGCCGGCCACCGTCATGAACGTGAACGCCGGCGATCACTTGCTGATCCTGCGCAAATCCGGCTATCGTGAGATTCGCAAAACAGTGATAATGCAGCCAAACGAACGTCAAACCGTTGATTTGAAACTTGAGCCGCAAACGGGCTTGTTGCTGATTTTATCCAAACCCTCCCTGGCGTATATCGATATGGATGGCATCAGCGTGGGTAAAACACCGTTGTTCCTGCACGATACAGCGTTCGGCCAGCATCGGATTTCGGCCAGTGCGCCCGGTTATCTATCCCGCATCATTACGGTGAACGTCGCAGATCAAGTTCCGCAAAAAATCGAGATCAACCTGGTATCGGATTCTGCCCGGATCATGGTCGAAACTGCGCCAACTGGCGCGGTCATTACGCTGGACGGCGCCAACATCGGCAAAACGCCGCAGAGCCTGTCGGCCATTGCCAGCGGAAAACATACGATCGAACTCTCCTTACCGGGATATTCCTCATTCAAAAAAGATTTCAGCGTGCAGGCAGGAGACCAGCAAACCATAAAAACGACAATGTCTCCGCTGCCAGGCAAATTGACGGTGCACTCCACTCCCGCCGGAGCGCGAATATATTTGAATAACCAACTCAAGGCAGAAGCCCCCTTCTCCGCAGATGTCCCAGCCGGTAAGTATACCATTCGTGCCGAAGCGCGCGGTTTTGACACCCAGGTGCGCACAAACACCGTTGCAATCGGCATGGAATCCAGCCTTGAGTTTGTTTTGGTGAAGAGCAGCGGCACTATTCTTATTTCAACCGAGCCGCCGGGCGTCGGTGTTTACTTGGACGGCGAATTCCGCGGCACGACGATTGGGCAACGTTCGATCTCAGAACAGTTGGCCATAGATTTCGTTCCCCGCGGTAAACGGATGCTCCAGTTCACGCGTCCAAGTTATTATAACATCACCCGAACGGTGGATATCCAGCCCAAGCAGACGGTAATCCTCCACGAGAAGCTGACACTCCGGCCCGTGCCCTTTGTGCCGAACATCATCATTCGGACCGGTCAGAACGCCGAAGACACGTTTCGTGGTATTGTCCGCGAGCGGTTCGATAACGGCAACATCAAGCTGGAAATCGAGTCGGGTATCTTCAAAACTTTCACCCCGAACGAAATCCTATCCATCGAAATGATTACCAACGCTCCGGCGCCATAAGATAGTCCTGGCATACTTCAGATTCCGCAGCATATCCAGCACGCTACTTTCATCGTCCGGCAACGATGGCAATTATGCTCCAAATCACATTGATTTGTTGCGCCCTATGCCGGAGGCGCAAATCCTCGGCAAAGTTGCGGCAGCAGCCAAAGCGTTATCTCCGTCGGCTTGTGCCGTCAATACGATGCGCTCCCCAGGGGAAAGATTCAATCGGAGGGGAAAGCTCACATGACGGAGAGGTTGACTGGTCAGCACCAGGCGATCAGTGCCGGGCACCATAAGGATTATCGAACCGCCAACTAGACTTTGAATCTCCACCCGTGTGATAATACCATTTTTTTTCTCAGCGCTGACTATGAACGCGCCGGGAATCCGTATGTTGAGGAAAGCCACATTGCGCCAGGCTTTTGGAATGGCCGGGAATATATAAGTCAAGCCTTGGCGCTGATGGACTAACAATTCCAGCAAAGCTGTGGCGGCGCCCATGGTGCCGTCTAGTTGCATAACTTCCCGCTTTCCCAGGGGAACGCGCTGATTGGCACGCCGGCGATCGATTATGCCCGGGAACCTGGGCAGATAGACGGAAGCCAAACCTTCATTGACAAATACCTCCCGCCACAGATTCATGAGCACCATCGGCGACTCAGTGAACCCCATTCTGGCCTGCAGAATGGCAGCCCAGGGCAGGCACCATTCGCTCCATTGCCCCATGCCCTGGCGAATCCAATGATCAATCGAGTTGTCCAAAATCCGGCGCGTGCGCGGCGTCCATTGTCCAAGTGAGTCGAAAGGATAGATGCCGGCCAAATGCGAATGATGACGGTGACACAACGAAAGGTCCTGGCCCTCCCAAACTGCAATCCGCTCCTCCCCTTTTTTTCCAAAGAGCGTGTATCGCGGCAATTTGTTTTTGATGGTTCGCCAGCTCGGACGCGGAGGAATACCCAAAACCTTTGAGGCATCGAGCAAGGCATCGGCCAGCATATGGAAACAGGCCAATTGCGCGGAAGGATCCCGCCCCACCCGCAGCCCGCGCTCATTTGCAAATTCTGCGGAAATCGCCAGCGGCAGCGATAAGCGTCCGTTTTTTCTTTCGAGCATCGCTTCCATTGCCCGCATGACACCAGCCATGAAAGGATAAGCCCTTTCCTTCAGAAAGGCCCGGTCGCCGGTATAGCGGTAATACATCCAGTACAAGTGGGCGGTCCATCCTGAAACCATCGGGTCCAGCACACACCCCGGTGCATAATAAATCAAATGTCCGCGGTCAGTGGTCAACATGCCCATGACGAGACCGTCGTCAATCCCAAACATCACCTTTGCATTATGCTGCATAACAGTCCGCCACGTGTCGAGCATATCGAAGAGCGGCAGTAGATGAGGGTATTGGCCGGCGCCGAAGGCCAGGGTGTATATCTGCTGAATGTTAACGTTGAAATGATAATCACCGCACCAGGGTGGCGGTTGATATTCCTCAACCCAGGGCCCCTGAAGGCTCGCCGGCACGCCACCCTGCGGACTGGTGGCACACCCGAATTTGTATAAGGCATAAACGAAATATTTATGAAAAAAATGATCCGGCAAATGCAGTCTGGGCGAGCGGCGCCAGTACGCGCGCCACCACCGCCGACTGGCAGCCATGATAGCCGGCGCGCCAGCCTGCCGACCGGAATCTATCCCCGCATAAGCCGCCGCCACCGCCGCCGCGCCTGTCGCGCCGCTTTCCATTGTTATCCAGCAGTCGCCAGAATCTTGCCAACACAGCGCCGCCATGGCCGGGTCGGCCGGGCATTCCTGGACCCACCCGCTTGCATTCGGCTCGCGGAAGAGACATGGACGCGGAAATCGACGGGCGCGGAACCAGACACTCATCCATTCCCAGGCTGAATGGCCGATTACAGATCGGACCAGGCCTTGCGGATCGCGTGCCAGCAGAAGGGGGTGAAATGGATCGAGAACAAATTCTATGGCGCCAGCCGCATCTTGTGCCCGGCCCCGGATTTCGATTACCAGGCATCCGCTTGCCGGATACAATATTCCTCGCCAGGGATAATGTCCCGGCGGCAGGCCCAGTTCGAACCTTCCCATAGGTAATCGGCTGGGCTGATAATCCCCCTGCCCTTTTAATGGTCGCAAGCCGCGGGGCATAAAGTCGGCAGCTGAAGGGCATTTGTCCCCAACTGGCCAGCAGGTCATTCCCTGCCCAGCGGCGGCCTCAAGATTCCCCATGCCCCCGGAAGAAAACGCCGCCCGCATCGCCGCATATGCCATACCGGCCACCAGGTGCTGTTCATGGCGGCGATCCCAGAAATCGGAGCGATTAATCGTGATCTGAAGGCGGTCTACGCCCCAAATCAAGACGCCAAAATTACCGTTTCCCATGGTAATGCCGCTATGGGTTCGCGGCAGTGGAAAAGGAAATATTATGGTTGTTTTCAAGGACGGGCTTGGAACGGTTCTGATCGATGACAGGGATCGAGGGCTGCAATCCGTGCCATGACCAAATCGGCGATTTTCTGGTGCCTTTCCGGATCATTTTTGAAAACGGCACAATCCGCCGGAGTAACGGGCTTGCCAAAATACACGGCAATCTTCCTGAACTTGGGCCGGCTAGCCTCACGGGGCAGCGCTTCGAATGAACCGCTCACATATGCGGGCACGACTGGAGCACCAGCTTTTTCAATTAAGAATCCGATGCCGGCCTTGACAGGCTGGAGACGTCCATCGCTGGTCCGGGTGCCTTCTGGAAACAGGCAGAGGATATTGCCCTGCTTTACCACATTAATGGCGCCTTTCAGCGCACGAATGTCTCCTTTGGTACGGTCAATGGGTAATGTGCCGACGGCAATTGCCCACCACTTCATGAACCGCGACTGTTTAAACAGCGTGTCACGCGCCAGAAAATAAATATGCCGATTCCAAATGTTACAGCACACCGCAATCGGATCGAGAAAGCTGGCATGGTTGGATACCAGGATGCAGCCGCCTTTACGCGGGATATACCTAAGACCATACGCCGCATAGCGGTGGAAAATCCAAAGGTAGCACAAAAAAAACAGACGCGATGTATGATAAACAAACGGTTTGAAACCGTCACGTTGAACTGCTTTAGTCCGGTTGCTTGGCTGGCCGGCACGAATAACAGCCAGAATCTGGGCCACAACCTCATCGATCGTCAGGTTCGTCGTTTCGATGCGACAGGCTCCGGGGGCCATGGCTAAAGGCGCTGTCGACCGCGACTGATCGCATGCATCACGCTGTAGAAGCGCGCGTTGGACCACTTTCGGATCAATGGCATCTCCGGAAATTTTCTGCTGCTCAAGATACCGACGCCTTGCCCGCTCGGCCGGATCAGCATCAAGATAAAATTTAAAAGCCGCATCTGGAAACACCACCGTGCCAATGTCACGCCCCTCGACCACCAAGTTGCCGAAAGTTGTCAGCGATCGCAAGTGTTTGTTTACCCAATCCCGAACTTCCGGGATGGCCGCCACGACACTTACCTGATCCTGGACCGCCACGGTTCGAATGGCCAAACCAGGGTCAACATCGTTGACGGTAATTCGGATGGCGCCGGCTTCCACATTAAAACGCATATTTACCGCAGGCAGATGCCGGGCAATTGTTTCCGCCGCAGTTCCCGCCAGACCGTCGTTGATTATTTTCCAGGTAATGGCACGATAGATTGCGCCAGAATCCACATGGAGGTAACCCAGCTGTTCGGCAACCTTGCGGCTGACTGTTGATTTGCCGGATGCGGAAGGTCCATCAATGGCAATAATTGAATTCATGACACTAGTCCAATTCGACTTTGGCGCCCAAGATCGTCAAATGCTGCCAAAATTCAGGATATGACGTGTTGACGCAGGCAATTTTCCGGATGCGTACCGGCGCCGAAGCGCGCAGCGCCAGAACGGCCATGGCCATTGCCACACGATGGTCGCCGTAACAGTCAAGTTCCACATTCCCGCGCACCAAGGCACCACCGCTGATAGTCATCCCGTCATCGCGCTCATCGGCGGGAATGCCCAGCGCCCGCAGATTAGAAACCATGCATGTTATGCGATCCGATTCCTTGACCCTTAGTTCACGGGCATCACGAATGAGCGTCGTTCCGCGCGCCAAGGCGCCGGCCACAGCCGCGATGGGTAATTCGTCGATCATGTTCGGAATTTCGGCTCCGCCAATCTCGGTACCGCACAGGTCAGCGCGTCGAATAACGACGGCCCCGCATGGTTCCGCAGCCGCAGAACCAATTTCCGGCATAACGTCCAGATCGGCGCCCATGCGTTTCATTACGTCCAACAAGGCCGTGCGACGCGGATTCAAGCCTACATTCTGAATAGTTACCTCCGTTCCCATAATAGAGGCGGCAACGAGCCAAAAAGCTGCTGACGAAAAATCACCCGGAACGATCCAGTTACGGGGCTTTAATTCCGGTCCTTGTGAACCATAACCTCGAATCGTGATCCGGTTCCCCTCCGCCAGCAATGGAATCCCCACCATTTGAAATGCGCGTTCGGTATGATCCCTAGTGGGCAAGGGTTCTTCAATGCAAGTTTCACCATTTGCAAAAAGAGCCGCCAACAGGATGCATGACTTGACCTGTGCGGAGGCAACGGGCATCTGGTAGGCAATACCCCGCAAGGCGCCGCCGGTAATGCGGATGGGGGCACTGTTCCTTGCTCCCATCAGCTCGACCTTGGCGCCCATTTGTTCCAAAGGCACCTTAATACGTTGCATGGGACGTGAACACAATGATTTGTCACCGGTCAGCTCCGTAGTCCATGGCTGCCCGGCCATTAGCCCAGTGACGAGCCTCAGGCCGGTCCCAGAGTTGCCCAGATCCAGCGGTTGCCGCGGACAGGACCATGGCCGACCGGTAACCTGAATATCTTCCGGGGTGACCTTGATTTTCGCACCCAGGCATGCCATGGCTTTCAATGTATTCAAGCAATCTTCACTTCGCAGAAATCCCGCCAAATGCGAACGCCCAATAGTCAACGCCGAGAGCATTGCTACCCGGTGTGAAATACTTTTGTCTCCCGGGACACTCAACGTACCGGCAAGTGCGCGGCAAGGATAAATGGTCACATTATCGGCAATATTCATGAAGCAGTCCCTTGACTCCGGGTCAATGCGCGGCGCCGGTCCCGGCTTGTTTGCAAATACTTTTCCAGCATTTCCAGGTCATCGCTTTTTAAAATTGCCAGCAAATGCTCCGTTTCCCTGGAAAACACGGCAAGTTCGTTTTGGATTGCCGACTGGTTGGCGCGAATGATGTCCCTCCATAACCGAGGATCACCCTCAGCAATGCGCGTGGTATCAAAAAAACCGGTGCCGCAAAACCGGCCTACCCGATCAAGCTGTATCCGTCCAGTACATGAGGCCAGTAAAGCAGCGACCAGATGCGGCAGATGACTTGTTTTTGCCAGGAGGCGATCATGCGCTGCCGGTGATATCATCTGCAATCTGGCACCCAGGGCGTGCCATAGACGCTCGATCTGCACACGGGCGGCTGGCGCTGTTCGGCGCGTGGGTGTTAGCGCCACAATGGCATTCTGGTAAAGCATGGCGGAAGCCGCCTCGATTCCCTGGCGTTCCGAGCCGGCAATCGGATGACTGCCGATAAACGCCACCGGACCCGGAGGAAACAAGCTTTCCACTCGCTTCACAATCTCCGCTTTACAACTACCGACGTCGGTCATCACCCCGCCATCGGCGAGATTAGAGCGACACACTCCAATCAACTCCGGGATAGAACTAACTGAGGTGCAGAAAATCGCCAGTTCGGCATTTTTCACCGCATCCGCCGGGCGCTCGAAAACCTGGTCCGCAATGCCCAGTTCCAAGGCAAGCTCGCGAGTTTCCGAACGGCGGGCGAAACCGGTCACCTCCCTGGCCAGACCTTTCTGCTTGATGGCCAGCCCAAGCGATCCGCCCATAAGTCCTAAACCGATAATGGCAATGCGATTAAAGATCACATCCCGCTCCTTAAACAATCGCAACGGAATTGAGAATATCTATGCGCCATCGTTTATCCGCTATCTATTCAATTTCAATTTCGCATAACGACGTTAAACTGTCAATTGGCTTTGATAGAATTCCCATCCTTTTTATTTGGCATAATGCTTACATCCATGTATGGTTAACAAGAAATGCCGAATTGTGCTTGGTCGGTTAACCCAATATCTGGAGCCGAGGACCGTATGATGACAGACTCAGCCAAGGCAAGTTCCATGAAAGCGCCCCAACGCTTGCCGCCATGGATCCGTGTCCGCTTGCAGGCTGACGGCCAATTTTCCAAAGTGCACGAAACACTTCGCAAGGGAGGATTGCATACGGTCTGCGAAGGTGCGCGCTGTCCAAACAAACAGGAGTGTTATAACCGCGGCACGGCCACTGTGATGATCCTTGGCGACATATGCACACGCGCTTGCAAGTTTTGCGCTGTGCGCCACGGAATTCCGCTGCAACCGGATGATCCCCGTGAACCTGAACGCGTTGTCACAATGGCGCGCACACTAAGCTTGAAATACGTGGTCGTGACCAGTGTCACCCGCGATGATTTAGCTGATGGCGGCGCGGGTCTCTTTGCCGAAACGATCGTCCAGCTAAAGCGCCTGAAGAACGTCAGCGTTGAAGTGCTTACACCTGATTTTCAGGGCAAGCGTCATCTGCTGGAAATCGTTCTGGCTGCCGGCCCGCACGTATTCAATCACAATCTGGAAACCGTCCATCGTCTTCAGGCAGTCATTCGGCCACAGGCTGACTATGCCCGCTCGCTCAATGTGCTGCGCATTGCCGCCGCATGGCAACCGCAATTGATGGTTAAATCGGGCTTGATGGTTGGCTTAGGTGAAACCGACGATGAACTGATGCACGCCTTGGCTGATCTACGCTCGGTCGGCTGCCGGAGCCTGACGCTTGGCCAATATCTGGCGCCTTCAGCGCAACATTGGCCGGTGGCTCGTTTTGTCCCGCCCGAACAGTTTGCATATTACCGCCAGCGGGCCTTGGCAATGGGATTCCAGGCCGTTGCCGCCGGGCCCTTGGTGCGTTCCTCTTATCAGGCGGACCAACTCATGGCCAACGCACTGGGGAAAACAACAGTAGATCAAGATCAATGTAAATTTTGACGATACGGAAACCAACAATTTCAAACAGAATGTGCGTACGAATCGTCATACTTTTGTCACCGATAATTTAATATTGACGACACCCGCTTTATGACGGACAAATATATATCATATTGCTTGGCCCAGTTTGCCTGCCGGATCCTGCCTCGCCGTTTTGCCTATTGGTTAGGATTGCGCATTGCCGATTATTTTTATGCTTCCGATCATGCCGGACGTCAAGCTGTCATGTCCAATTTCCGTCAAATTTTAACCATCCAGGGCGTGGCCGCTTCTGAGAAAACACTGGAACAGATGGCACGCATTAATTTCCAGTACTTTGGGAAGTATCTGGTTGATTTTTTCAAATTTGCTCGATTCACCCCCGCCGAGATTAAGCGCTTGGTTAGTTTTGAGCATAGCGAGTATCTGGAGCAGGCCGAAGCCTTGGGACACGGCATGATCTTAATAACGGCGCATCTGGGCAATTGGGAACTAGGCGGCGCAATTCTGGCATCCCAAGGGCGACGATTAAATGCGGTTTATTTGCCGCACCGAACGAACAAAGTCAACTCGCTTTTTCAAAAACATCGCAGCCAGCGCGGAATGCAATGCATTCCGCTGGGACACGCGGCGCGGGGGGTCATGGAAGCCTTGAAACGCAAGGAATGCGTGGCGATGCTGGCTGACCGTGATTTTACTGCCCATCATTTTCCAATCAGTTTCTTCGGGAAGCCGGCGCATTTATCCAGTGGCCCGGCCAGGATTGCCATAAAAACCCAGGCGCCCTTGGTGCCGACTTTCCTGTTACGCCAGCCGGATGACACCTTTCTTCTGCGCATCTATCCCCCGATTGTTCCGGAAGCCGGAACCTCGATAGCGGAATTGCAGGAACGCATCCGAGATGTCTTGGAAAAGGAAATCGGCCGCAATCCATGGCAATGGTTCATGTTCGACGATTTTTGGAACCCTAGGAGGAATCATGAGTTCAACATCGCGCCATGAACAGAAACCATGCGTGGTTATCCCAGCCTATCGGGAACAGCGAATGATCCGCGACGTCGTCAGGCGTGTGCTCCAATATGTGCCGACGGTTATTGTCGTGGATGATGGATCGCCGGATCGAACGGCCGACGAAGCCGCTGCCGCCGGCGCCGTGGTAATCAGCCACACAACCAACAAGGGCAAAGGTGTGGCGCTTAACACGGGGTTCAATTATGCGCACAAACAGCAATTCGATTACCTTATTACGCTGGATGCCGACGGCCAACACGACCCTGCCGATATTCCGCGTTTTATCGAGGCTTACAAGCGCACGGGCATTCCGGTGCTGATCGGCAATCGGATGGGAGTATCGAGCAACATGCCTCAGGTTCGTAAATGGACCAATCGCGGCATGAGCTGGTTGCTGAGTCGCGCCATGAAGCAGTATATTCCCGATACCCAATGCGGGTTCCGTCTCTATCGCTGCGATGTTTTGCCGTTTATCGAAACCCAAGCCGCACGTTTTGCGGCCGAGTCCGAAATCCTTCTGCATATCGCCGCTCGTGGAATTCGTATGGACGCGGTGCCCATTTCTGTGATTTATAACGAAGAGATCAGTAAAATCAATCCGATCCGCGACACTTTCCGATTTTTCCTGATGTTGCTACGCTATTATCGAAACCGTAACCATTCGCGTCAACGATAAGGCGGAGACAGAAGGCCGTGACCGATCCCGATCAACGCCTAAAGCGGGGACTTTAGTCCTCCACGGCATCATCCGTTGATTCGGCGTTATCCGCATCTTTCTCGCCGGGGTCCATCGCGGCCGATTTTTTCGAAGCGGCATCTTCGAATTTATGGGCCTGTAGCAGATATTCCTGCCATTCACGAAAAGCCACATCATCGCGGCGTTTGCGGATATACTGCCCCAGTTCGTTTTTGATGGAGGCCAACAAACTTCGGTCCGCAACGATCCTGGCATCCACATGCGCAATGGCCACACCGTCTTCAAGCGGGACGATGTCGGACAACTCCCCGGCATTCGAAAACAAAATCTTCTTGGTCAACTCATAAAAAGCGTCCTTATCTTCAGTATCCAACCCGGTGCGAACGGCAAAAGGATCGGTGGTGATCACTTCCAGATGATACGGGCGGATGGCCTGGGCAAAGGTCTTGCCGCGTTGGAGCGCTTCGGCCACGGCTTGGTGAACATCAGCCGCAATCTGGGCCAGTTTATTGGAAGTCGCCACATCCAAGGCCGCCTGGCGCGCGGCCACACGCACCTCTTCATAAGCGGGCACGCGCGCTTCAGTTTTTTTCTCGAAAGCCAGCACATAATACGCGTTGGTACCGCGTACGGGATGAGAGAAATAATCGTCCGGGGTTGGCCTCAAGGCAAACGCAGCTTTGTTGAAATCCAGCCCGACACGCAAGCCAGGCACCGGGTCACTCAGTGTAAAGTCCGCGGATGTTTCCACCGCCAACCCGGCGCTCTTCGCCACGGAGGCGAAAGATGGCGCATTACCTTTGCGATCCGGGGCCAGGGCAACTTCAAAATCGGCCGCATGATCGCCGGCTGTCGATTCCGCCGCTTCGCCGGCCAGTTTATCGCGAAGCATAGGCTCCACTTCTTCGAATGATCGCGCCGTGAGCAAGTCACCGGTTCCACGTGTGGTAAACTCTTCAATATGCTCGTCATAATAACTGCGCACGGCATCGTCATCCAAGGCGCCTTCATCAATATAGCGTTCGAAGGGGAAAGTCACATACTTTACGCACATCCGGGCCGGAATCGTAAAATCATTTGTATGCGCTTCAAAATAAGCCCGCGCTTCGGCATCGGTAACTTTGACGCTGCCGCGTAATTCATCATGGGTTAGCTTCACATAACTGATGATAAACGTGTCATAAAGCTGATGGTACACCTCCTCGATTTCCAATGGCGTCACCCAAGCGGTCTGGGCCAGCATCAAGCGGGCCTTGCTCAGGACAATTTCCTGGCGGATATGATCTTCAAACTGATTTTCGGTGGCGCGCAGATTGGTCAGAAATTGCTGAATAAAGGCATTGTAGCGTGCCGGACTGAACTGGCCTTTTTCCTGAAAAAAAGGCTGTTGCTGAATGGCGGTGACCACTTCCTCGGAACTTGCCGTGAGATTCGCATCCTTGGCACCGCGCAAGGCAATCAGACGTCGCCATGCCATATGCCGCAGCGCTGTTTCTACGCGGGGCGTAACCTTAAGCGGACGTCCCACCATGAGCGACATATACAAATAGGAATTGAAATAAGCCGCATGCATTTCGGCGGCAGGCACCGGCTTGCCATCAAGCTTACCGGAGGAGGTTTGAGTTTGGTCCTCACGACTTGCACTTGTGTTTGTTTGCCAAGCTACAAAGGAAAGAATGACAATAAACGCGAAGCCGCTCCAGATATATTTGTTGCGAATCAATTTGTTGAATTTGGATATGAACATCATAATCGCCTCGCATTTGGGTTAAAGAGGCAAGATAGCGGTCAATTGCGAGCAGGTCAATGCCGAAAATCGCCGTGGTTGATTTCGGCAACGCTAAACGGTATAGTTTTCGATAAAAGCGAGGAACTATGCAAAACAAACACTTCTATGTAACGACTCCGATCTATTATGTCAATGCAGCGCCCCATATCGGCCACGCCTATACAACCATCCTGGCCGATGTCCTGGCACGTTATCATCGTCTGCTTGGCGTGCCTACTTTTTTTCTTACCGGCACCGATGAGCATGGTCAGAAAGTGCAGCGCGCGGCCGAAAAAGAAGGCATGACACCCCAACAGCAGGCTGATCAGACCGTGGGCCGCTTTCAAACGCTGTGGCAGAAGCTCGACATTACCAATGATGACTTCATCCGCACCACGGAGCGCCGACACGTTCGCGTTGTTCAACAAATCCTCCAGACACTGTTCGACCACGGCGAAATTTACCGCGCAGAATACGATGGCGGCTACTGTGTGCCCTGCGAGAGATTTTATGCGGGGCGCGAACTTGAGGCGGGCACATGCAAGGAATGCGGCCGGACGCTCGAACCTATCAAGGAATCCAACTATTTTTTCCGCATGAGCGCCTACCAGAAGTGGCTAATCGATTATATTCACGAGCACCCAAGGTTTATTCAACCGGATTCTCGCCGTAATGAAACCCTGGGATTTCTCCTGCAACCTCTGAACGATCTATGCATTTCCCGCCCCAAGACTCGGCTAAGCTGGGGAATTGAACTGCCTTTCGACCATAATTTTGTGACCTATGTCTGGTTCGATGCCTTGGTCAACTACATTAGTGCCATCGGCTATCTGGCCGATGATGCGCAATTTCAACGCTGGTGGCCGGCATCCTATCACCTGATCGGCAAGGATATTCTGACCACCCACACAGTTTACTGGCCCACAATGCTCAAAGCCATGAATCTGCCGATGCCCGAAACTGTTTTTGCCCACGGCTGGTGGCTTGTTGGCGACAGCAAAATGAGCAAGTCATCCGGGAACGTGGTAAATCCCATGGATATGCTGGAACGCTACGGGGTGGACCCCTTCCGTTATTTCCTGATGGCCGAAATGACCTTGGGGCAGGACTGCAGTTTTTCGGAAGAAGCTTTCATCCGCCGTTACAATGCCGATCTGGCCAACGATCTGGGCAACCTGCTTAGTCGCGTTATGAAGCTGCTGACCAGTCATTGCGCCGGCAAAATCCCGGCGGCCCTGGAAAAAAACACCGGCGCCGACGAACAGCATTTACGTCAGGCCGTTTTGAACGCCGCCACACGCATGGAAGAATGCCTGGACCAGATGCGCCTGGACCTGGGATTGGCGGCAGTAACTTCCTCCATACGGGAAGCCAACCGTTATTTGGAAAAACGCCAACCTTGGACACTGGCCAAACAGACGGACCACGGCATGTTCGATACAGTAATGTATCATGCAAGCGAAACGCTGCGTATCGTGAGCGGCCTGCTGTACCCGGTCATGCCCGCCAAAATGCGTGAATTGCGCCAAGTCCTGGGACTCGGCGCGCAGGAACCTTCCTTGGACCAACTGAAGGTCTGGGGTAAGACCGTGCCGGGCACGCCGTTGGGCGCCATGCTGTCGTTATTTCCCCGCATCCAAGCAGGCATTGCCACCCCTGCAGCGACAGTGGCCGTCCCTACCCAGGTTGCTTCCCAGGCAGCGTCGCCCGCCGGTGTAACCTTGATGGAATATGCTGATTTTGCCAGGATCCAGTTGCGGACAGCAACGGTTCTGACAGCTGAAAAAATAGAAGGGGCCGACAAGCTCCTGTGTCTGCAGGTTCAATGCGGCGCAGAAACACGCCGGATTGTGGCCGGAATCGCGCTCTATTACAAACCGGAAGAATTGGCCGGCAAGACGATTGTGATCGTTGCCAATTTAAAACCGGCAAAGATCCGTGGAGTTGAATCGCAGGGCATGCTCTTGGCCGCGTCGGGCAACAATCAATTGCGGCTGATCACCGTGGATGGCACACTCCCGTCGGGCGCCGTTGTCAAGTAACGGCCGGCTTTTTATACGACCAGGTCCACGCCAAACGTCTTACCTGACGGAGTGATGGCCGCCACGCCCTTGCATGAATTTTCAACAGGACAGGCCAGAATGGCATAGTCATAGGAGACTTGCCCTCGGGCAGTCAGCCACCGATATGTTGGCTGGCCTTGAAACCGACCACGGTCCACAGCCATGCGCAAACCTTCGGGGAACGGTGTATTGCTGAATTCCATGCCACGGGCCAGCGTTTTACCGTTCCAGGGCAGGGCTTTACGTCCGCGGTTTTCCTCCCAAATGCCGACCCAAGGAAAATCGGCACGACGCCAGACATAGGCAATCATCAAGCCGAGACTCGGATTCAATGCGCTGAACCAGGCATGCGTCTGCTTGGGATCCATCAGATTGGCGGTAAAATCGCCGTAAACCTGCCGGCCCATGAATCGCAAATCAACTTTGTTCTTCACACCTGGTCCAAAGGGCCAGTTGAAAGACGCACCGGGCTTCAGGCGCTGGATTCGACCAAATGTCCCCGGGAATGTCTCCCCCTTTGTGGCCGACATATCAAATATAGTCTCTTCCGGTTGCACAAACGGAGGACCAAATGATACATGCTGACACATTGTAAACGGGACATCACGCCGCGCCAGATTCATGACCACCTCGCGAACGCGGATTATGGATGAGCCTGCATCGAGTGTCACAGTCCGCGTAAACCGCATTTGCGCAATCGGCAAAACACAGCCATACTGAAAGATCAGGCGCCGTGCGCTGACTTTGCGTTTTAACACCTTCCAATGCGTCACGGGCGCTTCGCCGTGGCATCCCAACCCACACTTGGCTTCCTCCGGCGACGGATCGCCAAACGCGCCGAGGCAAAGACTGTGGCCGGCAATGCAGGCCAACAATTTAGCACCATAGCGTTTGGCGTCTTGCGGCCGATAGGCTCCGGGCTCGATGGATTTCCAGATGGGGATCCAATACGGATTGGCAGTTTTCCGCCCTTGCACCTGCAACCCGGCAATATTCCCGCCTCCGGCCATTAAAAACAGCGAGATCTTATCGTTGCTCAATTCCCACCCCTGCCGGCCATGCATGCTTTTGGAAACAATTTTCATTCGATTTCTCCTTGTTGCCACTATGGAGTCTAATTCGAGCACTTAACGCAATGACGCCTGCTTACGAACTGAATTTTAGCGGAGCAAAGTATTGCGGCACATGGAAATTAAATTCCTCACCCAATGGCGCCCAGGATGCCCAGTGCGGATGGGAGGTCTTATCCCCGCATTTATAAAAATTGGCGCGCCAAACCTGGCCGGGTATTCGGCCAAGCGGACCGAAATAGGGCACAAAGATATTAAAAGGGATAAAATATTCGATGCGCCATTCCGTGTCCTGATCGATCTCTGGATCCACGACTTTCGGCAGCGAGTGATAAATGACCACCTGGCTGCCATATTCCTGCGGTACGGGATTATACTCTTGTTTGACGTTTGGGTCCGGCCGCGTACAATGGTAAAGAAGCATCGTTCCGCCGCAATTAATCTCGAAATTGAAATAGCCTCTTCCCGGCTTGGGTTCGACAAAAAATTCCACACAACTGTCCGTGCAAACATTGGATTGGTACTCGGTTTGAACACAACGGATATATTTGTCAAAAACTCTGAATGACACAAAAAGACCGTCGTCTTGATAAACCACTTTGGCTTCCGTGCGCGGATGCCGGGACTTGCTCTGGGGAAGAAAATTGGCAATCGTAATATTGTCAACCGAACGCCAAGCGGCCTCATCCCACAACCCTTTAAGGCTCGGACGCTGGATGGCCTTTTTGATGACATATTCCATGGGACCCTCACATTTTCTATGTTTTCCAAAACGAATTAACGAACGCCACTGATGTTTGCCATGAACTGCATAGCGTCCTATATTTTGCTTTGCAGAATCAACTCCTTGACCTGCTGTTTCTCGCCGACAGGCGCTTCGACCCCTGCCCATAGTTTGTCCAGCAAATCTTTTTCCTGCTCCGGCTCGCTCTCACGCAACATAGCCAGAGCAGCATGCGCGCCGATGGCATAATTCCGCGGGGTGATCCCCTGCCCCAGGGCCAGTCGCATAGTCCCAACCAAACGATCATCCCAACCTAATTTGCGGCGCGGATCACGCACAACACGTTCCACCAGATCGCGCAGGTACGGATTCATCATCCGGCATAAAAGATCCTCGACATAGGCGCAATAGCCGGCCTCGGTAAAAAGCGGATCGAGTCCACGGTGTTTCCGAATCAGGGCTGCGCCGGATTCCTGCAGGAAAGCGGCACGGGCCAAGTCCATGATCGGTTGGTCCCGGCGCACATCGGCAATAGTACGGTATCCTTTCCGGCGCGCCAGATAGCCGATAAGCGCGTGCGTTGCATTATGACCATAAAGTTTGGCTTCCTCAAACGGCAGGAGGTCGTCTTTTTCCACAAAAATCGGGATTCCGCGGGGAAAATCGGTCCAGGCAATCCGGGTAATGAGAATATGATTGAAAGCTTCAACAAGCACGCATCGTCCCGTGTTGCCCGTCAGACGGACCAAGTTCTGTTCCGCAATCTGTGCCTCGTCGGCAACAATGCCGCTCATTTTACCAATTACCGTATTCAGGCACTGCACGGTTTCCCGCAGTGTTGCGGCCGTCAACGCCATATGCGCGGCCAGTTGCTCTTCGAGAATTTCGGCCGCGTGGTTATGATTTTCTGCGGCATAAATTATGCTGCGACGTTTCATGCCGCTTGAGCGGCGCCGGGCAAACCCATCCGCGAGCACACTGATCACAGAAGCTTTCGCACCAGTCGCATAAAATTTGACACTGGGCAAGGCCGTGGCCAATTCATCGGCATCGGCAACGGCTTGGACGAGCGCTTCACGATCCTTCGCGTCGTTCGGATTCAGAATCGTGATCCCGCGAATTTCCTTCTTCTCGATTCCCTTCGCGGTGGCGATATTCACGCAATAACGGCCGCCGGCCTTACGAATGGCGTCGACAACATCCGGCATCACCTCGGCCACCACAAACCGGTCAAATTGACCAGAGGCATGCGCCTCGTAAAGAAAAAGGCCTGCCTGAATGGCTCCAAACCCGAATCCAACAAATAATTTTTTCATTTGATTAAATGATGATGGCAACTACGACCAGTTCCTGATATAAATGCTTTTACGTTAGCACAACGGAAATATTTATGCAAATTCATCTGGCCACATCGGCGGGGTTTTGTTTCGGCGTGCGGCGCGCGATCAAGATTGCCCGGGACCTGGTAGCGTCACAAAAAGACGTCTGCATGCTCGGCGATCTGGTGCACAATGAAATGGTCATCCGCGAATTGAAGGCCGCGGGTATCCGTAAAATCAAGCGCCTGAAACCCGACGGCCACCGTATCCTCCTAATCCGCGCGCACGGCGCCTCGCGGCGGACACTGGCTCTGGCGCGCCGCCATGGTTACGCGCTCGTTGACGCCACCTGCCCGATGGTTCGTGAAATCCACAGAATCGTCCGCGCGATGGATCGTCAGGGGCGACGTGTAATCGTCATCGGCGACCGCTGCCATGACGAGGTGCTTGGCATTATTGGACAGATAGCTCATCGGGCCGTGATCATCGACGATGCTGCGCATATTCCCTGGCAACGCCTGCAGGGCGTGCGCAAAGCGGCCATCGTGGTCCAATCAACCCAGAATCTTGACCGCGTTATGCCCATCGTGGATCAACTGAAGGGCCATATCGCCGACGTTCGCTTTTTCAATACGATCTGCAAGCCGACGCGTATGAAGCAGGAGGAAATAAAAATTTTACCGCTGCACAACGACGCCATGTTGATTATCGGATCGCGGACGAGCGCCAACACTAAGCGGCTCTATGAGATATCGAAATCACTGAATGCCCGCACACACTGGATTCAATCGGCACGGGAAATCGATCCGCGTTGGTTTCGAAACGTGTCCTCGCTGGGAATCACAGCGGGCGCCTCAACTCCGGAAACTACCACCCGATCCGTGATCGCCCGCATTAGGGCGCTGACTGGGCGTCAGCCTAAAGCACATCGGCAAACTGGTGCTTGAGCTTTTTAAAGAGGCAATATCCCGTCAGACAGGCGGCTAGTGTGAAGCACCAGAAGTAGAGCATGAGCGGCCAATCTGTCCAGAACGGAATTTGCTCGATCAGGCTATGACGATAGCCCTGAATTACATATACCATTGGGTTCAGTTTCAGAAGCGTCGCCAGCGCCTGGAATCTGTCCGGGATCATATCGAATTCCCAGAACACGGGCGAAACCCATAAGCCCAATTGCAGAAGCACCTGTATGCCGTAGGCCACATCGCGGCTGAAAACATTGAGGGAGGCCGTAATCCAGCTCAAACCTTGCACCAGCAGGATAAGCGCGGCCATGTAATACAATGTCTGCAACCAGAACCACGACACGCTCACACCCTGAACCAACAGGATTACGATAACGATCGCCAGGAATAAAATGTGCACAAAGGCGGCCGTCAGGATTTTGATCAGCGGCAGAATTTCGATTTGAAACCTGACTTTTTTGACCAGGAAGGCGTATTCCCGAAAAACCTGCGTGGACGTACCCCATGCTTCGGCAAAGAAGTTATAGGCGGCAAGGCTCGCCAGAAACCAGGCAATGAACGGCACACCATGAATGGGCTTGGCACTCGCCAAGGCGAACACAAACCACATAATCAAGGCCATGACCAGCGGCTGGATAAAAGACCAAAACAATCCAAAGCTCGCGCCGACATAACGGTTGCGCAGATCCTGCCACGTCAGCGCAAATACAATTCGGCGTTGTTGCGCCAACGAATCCAGGCGCCGATAAATCGCGGAAGGGGCACTCATGTCAATCCATGATACTTGCGGAACCACGCCACAAATTGAGGTATGCCATCGGCCAGCGTGGTATGCGGGTAGAAACCCAGTTTTTGCTGTGCCTTTGTGATATCGGCATAAGTTTCCATAACATCGCCAGGCTGCATGGGCAATAAATCCATGATCGGTTCGACGCCTAATGACGCAGCCAGCAACTTAATCATATCCATCACATTTTCAGAGCGATGATTGCCAAGGTTAAATATGTCGTAGGACGCCAGGCCATCCGTAAACAAGGCGCTCTGAATGCCGTCGACAATATCGTCAATGAATGTAAAATCGCGGCGCATGTCGCCGTGATTAAAGACCTTGATGGCCTGAGAATGCAGCATGGCGTCGGCAAACGACCACATGGCCATGTCGGGGCGACCCCAAGGACCGTAAACAGTAAACAATCTCAATCCGATGGTCTGCAGTCCGTACAAATGGCTGTAAGCATGCGCCATAAGCTCGTTGCTTTTCTTGGTGGCCGCATATAGGCTGATGGGCGTATCGACCGCATCCGTCTCGCGGAACGGGAGCCGTCGGTTGCCGCCATAAACACTCGAACTGGATGCATAGACCAACCGGGGAATTTTGTGGTGACGGCAGATCTCCAGCACGTTCAAAAAAACCTCGTTGTTGGATTTCTGATAGACAAAAGGATGCGTGATCGAATAACGCACCCCCGGTTGTGCCGCCAGATGGCAAACGCGGTCGAATCGATGCTTGCGGAATAGCGCGTCGACTGCCTGATAATCGCAGAGATCGCCGGCAATTCCGGCATACCCGCCAATTTTTTCCAAAAGCGCATGGCGGTCGCGTTTCAATTGCACGGCATAGTAATCGTTAAAATTATCCAGACCGACAACGCCGTGTCCAGCTTTCAACAACGCGCTGGCCACATGAAAACCGACAAATCCGGCCGAACCTGTTACCAATATTTTCATTTGCTTGGCACTATATCAGGCCGCCCATCCGGTGACAAGCGCCGGAATAGCCTCTGTCGGAACAGCCCGGATCGGCATGCTTCGGCACAACACATGGCAACAAATTGCACCGCCACACATCATCCCTCGGCTTCGGCTGCACGCCGCGCACTATGCCTGGCAATCATGATCATGCATATGGCCATTACAGGTATTAATCCGAGGATGATGCCATGGTGCAGTGTTATCCTGGCTGGCAGCAGCAGATCCAGACTGGCGTGGATTCCCAGCATGCCGAACGCCGCGAAGATGATCGCAGCCACCCATTTGACGATATGTGTCGGAATGCGTTTATTCAGGACAATCCCTACTATAATTCCAATAGCGTCTGCGATCAGCATCCCCGTCGTTGTGCCCATCCAAATGGGCACAATTTGCTGGATTGCAGTCACCAGACCTGTCCCACCGACCTTGGCCACCTGGTCAGCCGCCAGGGTCATTGTCATCAATTGAGTTTTGTCACCCATCTCCGCTATGAAAAAGGCCAGCGCCACCGTCATGAACGGACTAGTCAAGGAATGTTGAGTGGATCCGGGGGTGGAATCGTCATGCAGGGTCCACAGGCCGAACAGGAGAAACGACAGGGCCGCCAGTAATTTTACCCATTCGATGGGAACAATGTTCGTAATGACATTTCCAGTGACGACGGCCAGAAAGTGGTTCAGCAATGTGGCCACGGTCACAGCCCAAAGCACGGTTTGCCAGCGATAGCGTGTGGCAAAAGCCATGGCCAGAAGTTGCGTCTTGTCGCCCATTTCGGCCAAAACCACAGCAAACACGGAAATACCAAAGGCTGAAAGCATATCTGCTCCTGTAGATTGCGCCTGCCAGGCAACGCTACGAATGGATGTAGCATGCACCATGCAGGTGAAAGGTGCGCTTGTACCAGAATCCATGTCGAAGTGCAAATGCAAAGCATCGATCAAACACGCGCCGCGAATCCAACGCGCAGGATCGCTGTCCGCACCACTGCCCTCCAGTGCTGCGAGGCTTAACCTTGTGTAGCTTCATTCGATATATTCGTATACATAATTTTACGGAGATTGCATCAGAACGAAGTGTTTAGTATCTTATGCCAACACAACACCAAACGGCAAAACCAATTATGAACCTGAATACTTCCATATCAATGCAGGAAACCAACCTGCGGAACCTGCTAAATACCGGCGCATTCCGGTTTGTTGATGCACGCACCCCCTGGTTTCCGTATACCTCAGGGCAGGTTGGGCCCTATTATGTCCAGAGCATCACCGTTGAAAAAGATGGTTTGGCCTATGTCACCGCGATCCAATCGCTGGTAAGCCTGATCAAAACGGAGTTTGGCGCATTTGACGCCATTTCCGGTGGCGAGACTCGCGACTGGGATTTTTCCAATCCTGTTGCCATTGCTTTGCAAAAGCCGCACCTCAAGATGTACAAAGACGGCAAAACGCTGGGGGTCGACATCGCAGGACGCACTTTCCTACATGTCGTCGATCTGAACAACGAGGGCTCATCCGTTCGGGATTATTGGAAACCAATCATCGAGCGCGGCGGCGGCAAGTTAGCTGGAGTGGTTGCCTTTGTCGACCGTATGGAAGACGGGTTCATGGTGCTTAACAACCTTTGTATCCGGCTGGCCTGCGTTGTGCCTCTGGATGCGCGCGCCTGGGCTATCGCGAGAGAAACCGGGTATGTTTCCTCCGACCTTTACGCGGAACTGGTCGCGCGCCATGACAATCGCGATCAATGGGCAGAACGCACTCTCATAAGTCATCCGGACTATTTCCGACGATTTCACCGGAACCCCAAGACTCGCGCCAAAGCTGATAGGATTATCGCCACTTATCCGCGGATCAGAGCCGAACTGGAAGAAATCGTGAACACGCCATGAGAATTGACCCACATGTCCATTGCCGCGACGGCAAGCAGGCTTATAAGGAAACCATTTCCCACGTACTGAAACTGTGCGATGAGCAGGGCGTGGACGTTTTTTTCGACATGCCCAACACGGACCCGCCGATTCTTACGGAACGCGACGTAGCCGCACGCCTGGCACTGGTTCCGCATGACGATCTGAAGCGCTACCGGCTTTACCTGGGAGCCACAAATGACGAGCAGCAATTGCGTGAAGCCGTCAAATTGGTCAACCAATGCAGCCAGGTCGTGGGGATCAAGCTCTATGCCGGCCATTCCGTGGGCAACCTGGCCCTTGTGCGTGAAGCCGATCAGCGGAACGTGTATGCAATGCTTTCGGCCGCCGGTTACCACGGGGTACTGGCCGTGCATGCCGAAAAGGAGTCGCTGTTCACAAGCCAGTTCGATTCCGCGCGGCCAGCCAGTCACTGCTTGGCCCGTCCGCCCCAGGCAGAAACAGCCTCGATTGCCGATCAGATCGCCTTTGCCCGCGCCGTCGATTTTCAAGGAATTTTACATATCTGCCACGTTTCCACGGCGGCATCGCTGGAACTTGTCAAAACCGCACGGCAGGACTTGAATATCACCTGCGGCGTTACCCCTCATCATCTGCTTTGGTCGGCAGATCACATGAAAGGCCGCGACGGCATGCTTTACAAAGTCAACCCGCCGTTGCGCGAACTAGCGGACACGATCGCACTGCGCCAGGCGCTTAAACTGGGCGAAATAGACTGGATCGAAACGGATCACGCACCTCACGCTATCAGCGAAAAACTCTACCCGCCCTACTCCTCCGGCTATCCTTCGCTTTGCCTGTATCGATCGCTGATTGAGGATGTTTTGCCTTACTGGGGACTAAGCGAAAGCACAATCAAGAACATTACCTGCACCACCATTCAGCGGGTTTTTGGAGAAAGGAAATTCGTATGACCATCAATGAGTTGAAAAATGAAAAAGTCGCGCTATGTGTATCCGGCGGGCTGGATAGCCGGACCATTACAAAGAAACTCGTTGACCTTGGAATTGATGTCGTTTGCTTTACGGCTGACCTTGGCCAGCCGGATGAAACCGATATTCGCGCCATTCGGCGCCGCATGGCACCGTGCGGCGCTAAAACGGTTATCGTGGATTTAAAACAGCCCATGGCCGAAGCCTGCTTTGAGGTGCTCCGGGCCCAGGCCATGTATGACGGCGGCTACTGGAATAGTACGGGCATTGCGCGCGCAGTGACGGTACAGGGGCTGATCCCTGAAATGCAGAAGCATGGTTGTACAGTGTTGGCGCATGGAGCCACGGGAAGAGGCAACGACCAGGTGCGCTTCGAACGCTATACCAACGTGCTGGCCCCCGAGATGAGCGTGTATGCACCCTGGCGTGACCCCGCCATGCTGGAAGAATTTCCCGGTCGCACCCAAATGGCGGACTATCTTAAGCATTTCGGCATGGATGCCTTCGCCGGCGGCAAAAAAAAATATTCAACCGATGCCAACCTGGCCGGACTTTCCCACGAAGCCGAAGATCTGGAAAGCCTGCAAACTCCTTGTACCATCGTCACCCCCACCATGGGGGTATGGCCCGACAAGGCCCCGGACAAAATCGAGCGATTCAGCGTTCGTTTTGAGCAGGCCCGAGTTGTGCGGATCAACGACAAAATAATTGCCCCGTTGGAAGCCATGCGCTTGGCCAACTGCATTGGCGGGCGCAATGGCATCGGCATGAAAAACGCACTTGAAAACCGGGTAATCGGCACTAAGAGCCGCGGAGTGTATGAAGCACCCGGCATGGAATTGCTTGGCCGCTGCCTGGAATTTGTTTATCAGGCGACCTTGGATCGGCGCGCAACACTGCTGTTCAAGGAACTTGCAAACTTGGTAGCCAATCAGATCTACGATGGCCGCTATTTCGATCCAGCTACGCGCGCAGCCTTGGCCGCCATACACGTATTGACCGTATCCGCCACAGGAGTTGTCCAGGTGGGACTGTATAAGGGCAACATCTATTTCCAAAAGCTGACCGAGTGTCCCGGATCGCTCTACAATCCGGCGGATTCATCCATGGAGGCAAGCCGCGGCTTAAACCCCGTAAGTTCGCAAGGATTTGTCGAAATCCAAAGTGTCGAAGCCCGCAGCCTGGCGAGGGCCGGACAAATCAATCCAAAGGCAGCAAGGCGGAAATAAAACCTTTTTTTCGGTGGCAACCTTTCGCCTTTGACGCAATTAATTCTGTGCCGGAGGCCTGTTCCTGACTGGCGTCAGGGACCGTCGTATTTGCGAATGGCATCGAAGCACTCGAAGATCGCCGCAAGCAGGGCCACTCGAATCCACATGCCATTGCGCACCTGGCGCCAGTAGACGGCGCGCGGATCACGGTCAACGGCAAGGGCGATCTCCTGGCGGCGCGGCAAAGGATGCATAATTACGGCATGCGGCTGAAGAAGTTTGAGATGCTCCGCCGTAAAACTAAATTTCGAGATATCAATCTTGCCGCTGTCCCCGGCCTTTTCATCCCATTCATCCTGAATGCGTGTCATGTAAATGGCATCGGCTTCCGGGATGATTTTTTCAAAATCACTGCAGACTTCGAACTCAACGCGTGCCGCACGCAGAAGATCGAGAATGTCAGCACTAATCTGCAACTGTGACGGCGCAACAAAGTATTGCTTGACTCCACAGTAGAGCGTCAGCAGGAATGCAAGCGAGCGCACGGTGCGCCCACGGGCAAGGTCGCCCACGAAAACCACTTTCTTGTTGTCAATTCCACCACGCGTTTCAAAACTGCGCTGCAGCGTGTATATATCCAGCAATGCCTGGGTCGGATGCTGGTCCTTACCGGAACCGGCGCTGATGATCGGTACAGGACGCTCGCTGTTGGAAAGAACCCAAGCCATTTTTTCCGCCAAGCCGCCGACGGCACTGCGCATGATTATGACATCAGCAAACGAACTGAATGTGCGGATGGAGTCTTCCTGAGTTTCGCCTTTCATTTCGCTGGACGTGGAGGTGTCGCGCACTTCCACCGTTTTCATTCCCAAAATCTGGCAGGCGGAATGAAAGGAGAGGAATGTGCGCGTACTAGGTTGCGAAAAATACAGCATCGCTGTGCGATGCGCAAGCAAACCGCGCAGGAATATCATACCGGCTTTGCTCTTGGCAATCTGGCGGATGCGCGTGGCCATCAAGCCCAGTTCCTCCAGCAGCGGACGCGTAAACTGCTGGGCCATTAAAACATGGAACGGCCGATTATCCAGATTAAAGCATTCGGCTTTCTCCAATGGCGCAAGACGCTGCAGGTCATCCCAAGCCATTGCGGCCAATGAACGTGGCGTAGAACTCATTGTTTTTATAGCTTTCCAGTGAGGGTTGCCACCATTAACGCCTTAATCGAATGCATCCGATTTTCAGCCTGGTCAAACACTTTGGAAAACGGCGCTTCAAACACTTCATCCGTTACTTCCAGCGCGCCCAACGTCCTGGTCAGCTCTGTCTCGCAGTTGTGAAAAGCCGGCAAACAGTGCAGAAAAATAACACCATTTTGATCGAGGTTGCCGGTCCGGCGCATGAGTTCCATATTTACTTGATATGGACGCAGAAGCCTTAGGCGCTCGTTGAATTTTGCCTCTTCGCCCATGGAAACCCAGACATCGGTATAAATCACCTGGGCGCCAATAACGGCCTTCTCTGGATCCTTCTCCAAGGTTACCGCACAATCGTTGCGGCGTGCTGCAGCCATAATATCGTCTAAACGCACCTGATCAGGCGTAAGCTCGCTCGGAGTGCAATTGACAAAATTGGCACCGGCTTTTGCACAACCCATCATTAAGGATAAACACACATTATTGCGCCCGTCCCCAAGATAGACAATTTTCAGGCCTTTCAAGCGGTGAAAATATTCGCGGATGGTCATCAGATCAGCCAAAGCCTGCGTGGGATGCGCATCGTCGGTCAGCCCATTCCATACCGGCACCCCGGCATAGCGCGCCAGAATTTCCACAGTCTCCTGCTTGAAGCCTCGAAACTGAATGGCATCGAACATGCGACCTAATACGCGCGCGGAATCCTTGATTGATTCCTTTTTGCCCAAATGAATGTCGTGATGACCCAAATATTCCACGCTGCCGCCCTCGTCCACGGCCGCCACGGTAAATGCAGCGCGCGTCCGGGTGGATGCCTTTTCAAAAATCAGCGCGATATTTTTGCGCGCCAGCAGATTGCCGCGTACGCCCCGCTTCTTCTTGCTTTTCAGGCGGTCAGCCAAATCCAGCAGGGACAACATCTCCTCATCCGCCAGATCGGAAATTTTCAGCAGACTGCGCCCCTTGAGGTCGATCTTTTTTTTCATACGACTGGCCCATGCAGTTCTTATGCTAAGCAACTTAGTTGTTATTCTTATCACAAGGCATACTTCTGGCAAGCATATTTCTCGAATATTTTTTTTATTATTTTAGCCTGCACATGCAGATCGAAGTTATAAAATCGAAGTTGGGCAAAGGATTCGGGGGCACGATCGGATCATATGCGACCTGGGCAAAGTTTTGCGAACGACTTGAAAGAAAATGTTAACGGCAGATTGCGCGCCAAGCATCTGAATAAACATCTGTTCTGGACAATGGAACATGCCAGGACCATACTGCAAGGATGGCGGTTTGACCACAAACGCGCGCGCCCCAATGGCGTTTTTGACAATAAACACCCGTTTTAAAAATATTTATGACAATACACAGGGCCAAACCATTGGATGAGACTTGGCAAGGGGAAAGGCGGGAGTTCCCTTCCGCCCGTGAGTTCGAGGATGCTGTTATCCAGGCCGCCGCGGATGGGACATGGATATTATGCGCCACAACACGACTGGCACGCCGATTATTGCACCGTTATCGTATGGAACGGCTGTTCAGTGGCGATCAGGGGTGGAAAACACCTATGATAACCTCTCTTCGTGGATGGGTATGCGAAACTTACGCCAGCCAATGGACGTCACACCGTCCGATCTCGCCGGCCTTGGCGTTAAGTCTTTGGCATTCAGCAGTGCAGGATAGCTCCGTGCCCGACGGTTTGATCGTGCAACCGGCAATGTATTCCCAATTACAAGCATCGCTGGATATCCTGCTTGAGACTGGTCTGGATCCTGTTGGCGATAGAGGCGAACATCGCCTGACCGGATTCCGGCGCGTGGTTACCAGCCGTTTTCTGAAGCTGGCCGAACGCAAAGGCATAGTTTTATGGCACGACATGGTAATGGCCGTCGGAGCGGCAATCGCTGCCGCACGCGTGGATATTCCGAAAAACGTGATTATAGCAGGCTACGCTGGAGTTTCGCCGCTTGAACAAACACTCTGCGCCGCTCTCGCGGCGCGCAGCAAGACCATGTTTTGGTGCGCGGCCGCCAAAACCAAACCAACAACCAGGGTCCATCTCTATGCAACGCCAGAACAGGAATGTCGCGCGGTTTGTTCCGATGTTTTGCGAGCCTGGAACGGCGGCGCCAAAAATCTGGCGGTTGTCTTTGCCGATCCGAACTATTTCCAACTGCTCAAACGCTGTTTTGATGATCTCGCGGGATTGGAGCGTCCCGATTTCGAGCAGGCCATTCGCTACAACCTGACGATCGGTACACCTCTAGTAGAGCATCCTCTTTTTCAAACCGCAATCATCCCCCTGCGTCTCCCAAACGAACCGCTTCCTGCATTGCTGCTAACTTCGCTATTCGTCTCACCCTATATCCAAAAACAGGATAACCACGCGGATAGCCTGCGCCGTGCACTCTGGGCACCAGAAATGACCCTGTCGCTTGATAATGCATTGAAGGCATTAAGCGACCTGGGGTTTCCCATGGAACCTTTCCGAAGCTTGGCCGGTCAGCAGACGGCCTCGTTGGCCGATTGGCTCACTCGCACGCAGGCTTGTCTGACAGCACTCGGCTTTTGCCAGTATGCTGGCCAGCACCGCTCTACCGACATATTGGCCTACCAGCATCTGTATGAAATCGTCCGTCAGTTGGTTTGCGAATCCGACGCGTTCATGATGAGCGCTTCTTCCGCCCTGGCTTGGCTTTCCGCGGCAGCCGAGAAAATAATGGTCACTGAAAAAACTCCGGAAACCGCCGGCATCCAAGTCCTTAAGCCAGCCGAATCGATCGGCTTGGCTTTTGATCAACTATGGTTAATCGGCGCCCATGGTACAGCCATATGGCCGCCTGTGCCGGAATGGCCGTTTCTTAATCCAGACGAACAACGGCTGCTGGAGGGGGGTACGATCGAAAAGCAATGGGCGCAAGCCAAACGGCAGTTAGCGATGCTAATGGCTTCTGCACCGCAAGTCCATGTCAGCCGCGCTGTGGAGGGCAACGAGGAAACGCCATATGCGCCCTGCCCGCTTTTGCCAGACGCGATAGACTCCGATGGCAACCCGGTTCCGCTATTCGACAACCTGTGGGAAAACCCAACGGCGGAATGGATGCGGGCACGCTGGCTACGGGAAGGCTATCGCGCGCTTCTCGATCGTGGCACTAACGTGCCGACACATCCTGCCGAAATCGCGTGCACGACGCTATCCGGTAGCTGGAGTGTCACAGCCATCGAAGATCTGGCAAGGTGCCCCTTCCTCTTCTTCTGCAGCCGCACGCTCAAATTGGAGCCCCTGGCCTTGGTTGATGAGGGCATTGACCCCCGGCTGCGCGGAAAAATTTTACACGGCATTTTAAAAACATTTACCGACGGTTTATCCGACCATGCGCCCAACTGGCCGGAAGATGACCGCGAAGCCAGATCTTGGCTTGAGCAAGCCGTTAAGCGCGAAATGAGGCATTGTCCGGACAATATTTTCTGGCAAGTGGAGCGACTCAGGTTACTGGGCAACACAGAGATGCCTGGCATTTTACCGGTATGGCTCGACCAGGAACGGGAGCGCTCGCGCCACGGTTGGCACTTTTCATTGACCGAAGCGCCGTTCAGCGGACTTAAGATTGCCGGGCTGATCTTGCGCGGACGGATCGATCGAATCGATCACCATCCGACAGAGGGTTTTGCCGTTTGGGATTACAAGTCCGGGGCAACACCTAACTTGACCTCCGTGCTTGAAAAGACGATTGATATTCAACTGCCCGCTTACCTGCTTGCCTTAGAGAGGGGACTTGTTCCCGGCCTCAGGAATATTGCCGACGCGCCTTTGCAGGCCGGATATATCGGCCTGGAGAATGCCAGGGACCTGCATGTGATCCCGCTAAGTTACCGAAATACACCGATACACTGGCGAGAAGTATTGCCCGAGTGGGAAACGGTGCTGGCACGACGCGTCGAATCTTCAATTCAAGGTCACTTTGATGCCGATCCCCGGCCGGGATCTCCTTCCATATTCCACATACGAACAGGTGCCTGCCAATATTGCGAATTTTTCAACTTATGCGGATTCTTCGATCAGCGCCCGGAGACAGCGGCAGCAGCCGCAGACAGCAGTTACACCGAGGAGGCGGATCCATGAACCAGGCACCGGATATTCAGGTTCGCCATGAGGCGCTGAACATACGCCGCAGCTTTATCCTGGAAGCTCCGGCCGGTTCCGGCAAAACTGCCTTGCTGACTGCCCGCTTCCTTGCCCTCCTTGCCGATGTTGGGCATCCACGTCAGATCCTGGCTGTTACCTTCACGCGCAAGGCGGCTGCAGAAATGGCAGAGCGCATTACCCGAATAATGCGACAGGCACAAGACAAAAACTGTACCGCATCACCCGGCACATGGGAAAATCATCTGTTGGAGTTGGCCCACAACGCGCTTAAAGTTCACCCGGACTGGGATGTGCTGCTGCAAAGCCCGGACGCATTTCTGGTTGATACTTTCCATGGTTTCTGCGGACGGGTTGCCCGCAACTGGCCTTTAGAATCCAAAACGCCGCCTGCCTTTGGGCTGCTTGACGAAATTGGCCAGGAGGCACTATTGGATGCGGCCGTCGCCGAATACGTTCATTCTTTTTCTGTGATTAGCCCAACATCGGCAAGGCCAGGCAATACATACCCAACCCCAGCGGAAATTGCCGCTTTTCGGCGCAGACTGATGGCCGCCAACAACAGCATCCGTGTCATTTCCCATCAGCTTACCGATATCCTTGCACGCCGCGATCGACTGGGTGGCCTGATTTCCATCTTTCAACATCCGCTGGCCAGCGAAGAATTGGTTCGTCATACAGAAAAAATGGCGGAATACTATCTTGGCCGGCTCCACGATTATTTTGTTCAAAACCAGGAAAGCTGGCATGCCCTTCAGCAGAAAATAGCCAAGCACAAATCTGATGTTGTCGGGAGCTTTCCCGCTAAAATCCCGGGGTTAGCTCTGTGCGATCTATCGGCTTGGCAATCGGCCGCCAATTTATTTCTGACCAAAAGCGGCACCCCACGCAAACAATTCAAATGCACGGAATTTGGGCCGGAATTTGCCAAATCGCCCTTAGCTGATTTCATCCGGGAGCTTCCCCCGGAAATCGCCTGGATCTTAAATTTCACGCGAGACTGGCCGGAAGCCGCCGATCCCAACGGCTTCGAGGCACTCACTGACTGCCTGACACTGGCCCAGGGCGTACTGGAGCATTTCGGCAAGATTATGAATACACGCGGACTTGATTTTATCGAACTGGAATTGGCCGCACTGCGGGCATTCGACCAGGCCGATCGTCCGGGCGACAGCCTGATATTTTTCCATGAGCATCTCCGCCATATTCTTGTGGATGAGGCTCAGGACATGAACGACAACCAGGTCCGTCTTTTAAGCACCCTGACCGAAGGCTGGGAACAGAATGACGGACGAACAGTGTTTATCGTTGGCGATCCCAAGCAATCCATTTTTCGATTCCGCCGGGCTGAGATCAGCCTTTTCAAAATGCTCCAAAACATGGGGCTCCCACGTAGCGCTGAAGCGCCTCTGCCTTTATCCGCTTTGTATCTCAGCGCCAACTTCCGCTCGCGTCCATGCTTGGTGGCATTTGCTAATGCTGCGTTTGCGCGCATCATGCAATTGCCACGGGAGGCATTTGACGAAGTTGCTTTCAACCCGTCAGCACCTGCGCGCGACAGGGCAATCACACCCAGACCAATTACGCTGGCCATGTTTAGCTGCCGCCAAGGTAATAGCCAGCAGGCAAACCTGCCGTTGAAATCCGAAGCGCGCGAACTGGAGGCGCAGTATGTTGCAGGACGCGTGGCCGCCCTACAAAGGGAAGATCGAACGGCCAGTGTCGCCATTCTAATTCCAGCCCGAACCCATCTGACACCTTATGTTCGCGCCATGGAATCTCTGGCCATACCCATCCGACTGATGGAAGGAGTGCCAATGTTGGACTGCCCCGAGGTGCGCCACATGCTAAACCTTTTCAAGGCGCTCTTACGCCCTCACGACGATATTGCATGGGCCGGAGTGCTGCGAGCTCCCTGGTGCAATGTTCCCGCGATTGACCTGGAAAAACTTGCCGTAACGTCAGCATCCGAGCGATGGTCAGAAAAAATTGCCGGAACCGGCCGCCAAACGCACCCAGAAGTTTCACGGTTTAATGCAGCGCTATCCATGATTGCTTCCGATTTTGGACGTGAAAGCTACGCAATCAGCCTTCAGCGCCTGTGGGAAGAACTTGGCGGTCCCGCCGCCGTGGCTCAACGATTCGGGCAGGCCGGACTGGCCAACAGCATGCATTGTCTCGATTTGCTGAGCCAATGCCCTGAAGGACGAGGCGAGGAAACGTTAGCTACCATGGAACGATTGCTGGAACGAGCCTACACTCCGCCCGATCCGCACGCAGCATTTTCTCCAATTGCCATCATGACCATCCACAAGGCGAAAGGATTGGAATTTGACCATGTTTTTGTAGTCGGACTCGATCGTGGACCTGGAGGGCATGCCAGGCAACAGGAACGGGATGCTGCATTTATGATGGAGCGGTTGCCGCAAGACCAGTCGAACGAGAGGAAATTCGTGGCAGCCATCGGCGCTGATCGGCGAACAAAGGCACGATCGCTAACACAACTCTTATTGCGTGATTTGGGCCTGCAACGTGACGCAGCGGAATACAAACGCCTGATCTACGTTGCAGCGACGCGGGCGCGCGAAACAATCACCTTTAGCGGCCTAATGACCCCAACCGACGACTCTGCAGAACAAGCATCGGCTATCGCCTGGCTCGACGCCATGTCAAAGGAAAATGTTTTCGCTGGACTTCCGGTTGAGCACCTGGTCAACCCGACTCCGGACGATACAGCTCTTTCAAACATTACCCATCCCAAACGAGCGCCGGAACCTGCGCCATTCGATCCCAACAAACTGCCCTATCTGATCCAAAGCCCGTCGAAAATAGATGATGAAACCGCCACGGTTACACGATCAGGTGCCGACGAAACAGATCCGAATGCCAAAGCCCGGGGCATAGTCATGCACCGTCTGTTCGAGACTTTGGTGCGGAACGAACCTGTGCCCCGAGAAGCGGCAGTGGCCGTAGCGCTTGTCATGGCAGGGCTGGCTTCAGATCAGGCTCGGGAAATGGCAAATAAAACACTCGCCGAATGCCTGCGCGCCTGGGAATTCAAGGAGTTTGCCGCCTTGCGCGCGCGCGCTTTCAAATTAATCCCCGAATGGGGCATCGAGGAGCATCTGGATGGGAACGCCATTCGCGTTGGACGGATCGATCTTTTTCTGGAAACCATCAACGGAATCGTCTTGGTGGATTTTAAAACCGGGCGGCCAAGTGCTGATCATACGGACTGGCTGAAATCTGAGATTGCCCGCTATCGTCCACAGCTTAACGCTTACCGGGCAATGACCGCGAAAACCTTGAACGTCCCACAGGAGCATATTCGGCCGGTACTTTTTTTTACGGCATTGCCCCGCTGGATTGATATCAGGTAAGAAATATTGCTACGGACTTCTGCCTTGGCCTTGGCACAAAGAACAGACGCGTAATGTTTATACCGCCATAACGATTACGCTTCCCACCGGCAATATATACCGCAAGGCAGGATCTTTGTGCTTTGCCAGAACGGCAAGCCTAATTCACCGCAGGTAATCCGCCCATGCAGATCAGCCAGGATATCGGAAAGCATGTTGGCCATCACCAGCGCCGAAAGATGCGCCGTGTAGCAATTAACGAGAAAGAGAAGAGGCCGATCGGACAACAATTTTCGCGATTCCGAAAGAAGCTCCCACAACTGATCCTCAAGCTTCCATATTTCGCCACGACGTCCGCGTCCAAACGAGGGTGGATCCATAATCAGTGCATCATAGCGTTTTTCACGACGGATTTCTCTTTTCACAAAAGTCAGACAGTCATCCACTATATAACGAATGGGGTGATCGGTCAGTCCGTTCAAGGCTGCATTTTCACGGCACCAATCAACCATACCGGCTGCTGCATCCACATGGCACACGCTTGCACCTGCAGCAGCCGCAGCCACTGTCGCTGCTCCCGTGTATCCGAATAGATTCAGTAAAGAAACAGGGCTCTTGGCCCCCTTGATTTTCGCCGAGATCCAATCCCAGTTGACGGCTTGCTCGGGAAAGAGTCCGAGATGCTTGAATCCCGTTGTTCTGATCTTAAACGCCAGATGACGATAACTCACGGACCACGGATCCGGCATTGTCCGTTTGAATTCCCAGCGGCCACCACCTTGTTCACTGCGATGATAGATGGCATCGCAGTCTTTCCAAGGAATTCGTGAAGACCATGGCCAGATAATTTGCGGATCAGGGCGCACCAAGACAACTTTGCCCCAGCGTTCCTGCTTCATACCATCGCCGCCATCAAGCAGCTGGTAATCAGTCCAGTGATCGGCAAGTAATAAACTCATGCGGCACAGAAGAAAGATCGGATGGATAACAGGCCGGTTAGAAACTAAGCCCTAATGTGCCGCCCATCGAACCGCCCGAGGGATTAACTTGATAACTGGATGGACCGACAGTCCCCGAGACAGTCTCCAGCCAGTCATAACGCCCAAATATTCCCAAGTGCAAGCCACGATATATATGCACCCCAAGTTCCGCCTGAACATAGTAACCAAAAAGGCATTCTGTTCCACTTGAACTGTTATTCCAATAATTAAGGGTCTGAGGCACACCGCCATTGGCTGAGGCATACAGTGTTTCTTCGTAGGTTGCATCCTTTTCGACGATATTTAAGGTCGGGCCAGTTGAGCCCATTAAATACAAAAGCTCGTAAGTTCCTTTAATACTCATCCCAAGCGAAAGCGTCGACAAATCCATGTCCAGCGACTCGTTAACCGAGTTGTACGCGCGATACGTTTCTGTCGACACCAACTCACTCCCTAACCCCCTGCGGTTCATTTGAGTTGTGCTAATCACCGGTCCTTCGACTGCGCGAGAACCGTTATACGGGGTGCTTTTCGGTGTGATTCCCAATCCGGTGATATCATACGAGTCCACAACCAGATCTTGATACGTATCCCAACGCTGATTGTCATTAAATGTATTTACTCCATTAATTGAAGTTTCGAATGTCTGTGCCCGCGACAGGCCCAAACTCAATCCATAATCTACAAACCGCGTCTGCGCCATATAGCGTTCCACCTCCAGCATTAATCCGCCGCTATAGTTGGCATCATCAAAATTATCCGAATCCGCTACGGTCGTCTGTCGGGTATACTCGCGCCACACACGGTCAACCCCCGTGAACTCCATCTGGTTACCCTTTACTTGGTTACCGTTCTTATATCCCCAATTCCATGTACCGCCATCATAACCAGAATAGTCGTCGGAGCCCACATAACCATTATCATACGTCCGGTCACCTGCAGCACCGCCACTCCCTGCCGGCCCAACCCAATGATCATCCGTAGATTTCTGCGCGATTCCGGCATTACGGGAATAAGATCCTGACGTTTTGAAACTCCTACCGCCAATCCGTCGATATAGCACGCCCAAGGCTACACGCCATTTGTCTTTTTCAAGATTCTTAGATGTCACGGCAACCTGGTTTCCGGAAACGGATTGCGCATCGCTCGCAGGCTGAGCCATTGTCCCCGCTCTTGCTTCAATGCGCGACTTAACCTTGGCCTCACGCGCAGAGCTTTCAGCCGCCGCCTGTTTGGCCCGCGCTTCATCAGCGGCCTTTTGGTCGGCCTGCAATTTTAATTTCTTTTCACTGGCAGCCCTGGCCTTGAGTTCTTCATTGGCCTTGCGCTCAGCATTTTTGAGTGACTGCGCTTCCAACTGAGCTTTCTGCTGCGATATCTTCTTCTGCTCCTTAAGCAGAGCTTCCCTCGCATCAGCGACAGCCTTGGCTTTCTCCTTTGCCAGTTTTTTGGCAGCATCCGCCTCCTTCACTTTGGCCTTGGCTTCCTTGATCGCTTGCTCCTTGGCAACTAGAGCCGCTTTTGCATCAGCATCCGACTGAGCCATTGCGTTCTGGCGCGACAGCTCTTGCTGAGCTTTGGCATCAATCTTTGTCTCCTGAGCCATCACGAATGGCGCAAATGCCAACACCATGCTGAATCCGATAATGGCGATGATAGAAGTCTTCATAGGTACTACTTAGCTCTCTGCTTTATCCGCTTTTCATCCGCCGCTTTCGCATCCGCTATGGCCTGCGCCTTCTGAGCCTCAAGGGCCAGGCTGGTTGCCATAGCTTCCGCAGCTTGTTGCTCCGCTTCGGCCTGCTTTAACTTGGATTGATACTCGGCCTCCTGGCGGGCGAGTTCTTGCGTCTTGGCAGCAAGGGCATCTTTTTCATTCGCCAAATATTTAGCCCTTGTTTCATCAAACAATTTTTGCTCAGCAGCTTTTTTGGCCACTTCAGCCTCAGCCGCAGCCTTCTTTTCAGCTGCCTGCTCGGCTTTCAATTTCGCTTTCTTGGCCGCCCTTTCAGCAGCCGCGTCCTGCTCGGCTTTCAATTGAGCATCTTGCGCGGCCTTTTCGGCAGCCTTGGCCCGTGCCGCAGCCTCCGCTTTTGTGCGTTTCTCGACAGCTATCTGGGCTTGACGTTCTGCCGATGCTTTGGCTTGAGCCAAATCTTGGTTGGTTTTAATTTCCTTCCTGGCCAATTTCACGGCAACCTCATCTGCATCTGCTTTCAGATCAGAAATTTGTTTGTCGGCAATCTTACGGTGTTTAGCAAGAATATTCCTTGCATCCTCGGCTGCCTCCGCCTTTTCCTGTGCAAGCCGTTTCGCGGCATCCAGCTGCTTGTCGATTGCCTTGACAGCCAGATCGCATTGCTCACGCGACTTCAAAGCAGCTTTGGCCTCATTGGCACTCTTGGTTTTCAAATCCGGCGCCGCAGCCTCTTTCGACAATTGTTTCGCTTGCTTTTCAAATTTCGCAGCTTCATCAAATTTTTCCTTCATTTTTTGAAACTCAATCGCCAGTTCAGCTGCATGTGTTTCAGCCGATTTCTGTTCAGTTTCGGCTACGGTCAGCTTGCTTCGATATTCATCTTCCTGCTTGGCAAGCAACTCAGATTTTGCATTAATCGCGGCCATTTCCTGCGCCAAATATCTAGCTTTGAATTTATTAAATTCTTGGTCTTCGGCCATTTTTTTTGCGGTTTTTGCTTCTACTTCCCTCTGTTCAGCATCCCGCTTGGCTTTGGCTTTTAAATCGGCTGCCGCCTTTTTATCGGCTTCGGCCTTAGCTTTAATTTCAGCCTTTTTGGCCGCTTCAGCATCCTTGATTTTTTTCACGGCTTCAGCCTGTGCTTTCAGTTCCGCATCCTTTTTTGCCTGCATCTCAGCTTCTAAAGCGGCTGCCGCTTTCTTTTCAGCTTCAGCCTTCGCCTTAAGCTCTGCCTTGGCTTTGCGCTCCAATTCTTTTTTCGCTTGCGCTTCAGCCCGTTGGGCAGCTTCTAACTCGGCGGCCTTTTTGTCCGCTTCTTTTTTAGCTTTAAGCTCTGCGTCTTTCTTGGCTTGCGCTTCGGCTTTAGCCTTAGCTTTCAAATCAGCCGCTGCTTTTTTATCGGCTTCCGCTTTTGCCGTAAGCGCCGCTTTCTTGGCTTCTTCGGCTGCTTTGGCTTGCTTTTCGGCTTCAGCTTTAATTTTGAGTTCCGATTCCTTCTTTGCCTTGGCCTCCGCCTCGGCAGTCTCGCGAGCTTGCTTCTCGGCGTTTGCCTTAGCCAGCAACTGTGCTTGCTTGGCTCTTTCCTCTGCCGCGGCTTCGGCTGCCGCCTTAATCTGTGCTTCCTTTCGGGCTTTTGCAGCTGCTTTTGCCTGACGGCGTTCTTCCTGCTCCTTTGTTACTTGGATCATTATGGAAATCGCCTGCTTTTGAATCAATTTGCCGGCATTATCATACAATGAAGTTTCCAATGAATACTGACCGGCAGGCAGTTCATCAGTTTCGAAATTATACTTGGCGACACGATTAACTGTTTCCGCATCCAAGCAAACGTTTTTGCTCTCGCTGGCGTATTCTTTGCCGCCTTGCTGAAGCGCTACTTGCACTTTTCCGACAAACTCCTTGGGCAAGTCGTTACACCCCCAGACGCGGACGGCCAATTTTTCCCCGGCAACATACAATTGGCCATATGTTTCCGAAACCGCGGCCTGTGGAGCATTAGCCAACCGCACACCAAAAAACACCGGCTGATCCTTGCGGCTTTGGGCAACCATTTCTGAAATCCACCAGCGATCCTTGGTCTCGCCAATCAATAACGGTTGAAACGTAGGCGAGGAAATCGCTGCCTTCGGGGCTTGATTTGTCGCAGGCAGAGCACCTGTTTCTAACCGTGCATCCTGCCCAAATGCAATTGAACCCAAGACCAGACCAAGCGCGATGCCAAACCCGTGGACAGACCGGTGCCGGCAAACCTTTTGAGGCGATGACTTTGAATTTAAGTAACTCATTGCGACGCTTTCACTACGCTTGATCACGATTACAAGTTGAGGCACAAATCCTTTATTGCGCAAGAATTTCGATATAGGTCCGGTCGGGATTGAACATGATCGTATTGCCATCGATGACATATCCGACAATGCGCACCACCTGATTATTGAGACTGGGCATGGTAGCCGTAATGGCACAATCATTTGTTGCCAAGTACAGTGGCGCACCTACGGAATAGGCCTGGTTCGAAGAATATTGTCCGTTCAGCAACAGGCCATCGGCAACAGTTGTGCCCAAAGCCAAGCCGATCATGCCCTTAGCGGTTGAATTCGTTGAGGCATTCGCTTTGGTCCAGACAGATCCCGCTCCCAGATAATACACCTGGCCGGGAACGAGAGCCGGCGTCGGATCACTCCCCTTATAAACAACCACGCCATTATTCCATATATTGGTATGCGCTTCCAGATCGTTAACGATCGTATATAATTCGTTGGTGGCATTCGCCAAATCGGTGTTTACGCGCGAATTCAGCGAATTCGTCGCATTCGACAAATCGTTGGTGGCATTCGCCAAATCGGTGTTTACGCGCGAGTTCAGCGAATTCGTCGCATTCGACAAATCGTTGGTGGCATTCGCCAAATCGGTGT
>CAZTWL010000020.1:0-19634 GCA_964617825.1 uncultured Verrucomicrobiota bacterium | reverse complement strand
TTACGCGCGAGTTCAGCGAATTCGTCGCATTCGACAAATCATTGGTGGCATTCGCCAAATCGGTGTTTACGCGCGAGTTCAGCACATTGGTCGCGCTTGACATGACTGCATTCGTGGCCAAATAGTCGGCAAGGCTCACGGCTCCTGTTCCCACCGGCATGCTGGACCAGTTGGTAATCGCCGTTCCACCCAGAGTCAATGTGCCGCCGTCATTCACCCTCAAATTACGAACCACGTTGGTACCCATACCGTCTTCTACGGCTTGTGCGGTAAATGCCGCCAAGACCAGAGCACTCATACCTAAGAATACTTTTGTTATCATAATTATTCTCCGTCTTTATTAATTGTCACAGCGATAAACTTCAACCCAGGCGGTGCCGTCATAAATCAATTGCATGACATCATTGGCACTCAGAGTGAAGGGCACGGTCCCGGCCAAAAGCAATCCGGTGCTGTTGGTCATCGTTACCGTATTTGCATTATCAGTGCCCTGCAAAGTAACAATCTGCCCGGATACAGGAGTTGAATTGATTAGCGGAGGATTGCTGGTTAAGACAACAGCGGCACCCGCGCCGGCGATTTTGATGTATGCAACGCCTGAAGCCACAATTTGACTCGTGCTACCCAACAATTGAATTGCACCCGGTGAAAGCGTCATCTGGCCTTTGAAATCGGCATTATCAGTCACAGTCAAATTATTGCTGATCACCAGCGGGCCAGTCATGGAATCTCCGGTCCGAGCCACATAATTGGTCATCAGGACGCCGCCCATGTTGGTAAGACCATGCCCATCGCCATAGAATCCGGCATTGTTGGTCAGCGGACCGCTCATCACTCCGCCGGCCAAGTCAAGCTTGCTGGCTTGCAAGGCATTCGTCGCCGTCTTCAAATCGCCAATGTCCGTTTCCGCTGTTCCCATCCGAGCATTCAAAGCGTTTGTCGCGTTATTCAGAAGTCCTACAGCAGCATCCAAAGACGCCGTAGACGTATTCAAGGCACCCACTGCAGTCCACAGATCGTTGGTGGCGGGCGCATAAGTGCTAACCGCCCAAGCATTAAATACCGGATCTGTTTCCGTCATCCCGGAAGAAACCGGACGCCAAGTGCCTACGCCATTGCCGTCGGACATCATAACATAATTGGCAATCGCGCCGGTGGGCAATTTGAAACCAGTAACTTTAATTGTCCCGGCAACATCCAGTTGCTCGCTCGGTACAGTTGTACCAATACCAACTTTGCCACTGGACTGATCCACAAAAATATCGGGCCCCATGACGGTTCTGGCAACAAGCGCCTGGCCGGCCGAAGTGATCAATTGGCGCGGAGACATCGTTTCATTATTGATCGCCAATTCCAGATAAACGCCATCCTGGGTAAACACACTGGCGGGAACCGGCGTAATCGAACCTAATTCAAGCGAATAGATTCCGTCGGTTACGACGACATTTTGGTGAGTTTCAGACCAGAGTAGATTCCCATCTGTGGCAGCATCATATAGTTTAAACGACAGAGTCACGGCATCATTGATCCTACGACCGTAGGCATCCAAAAGGCGTGCTTGATAATTGATTTTACCGGTTGTAGCCGCAGCCGACAACAAGCCGGGCGCCATGGCAAGTAGCATCGCTCCAAGCATAATAGCGCGATAATATGCATTTTTCATATCGTCAGTCTCCCTGTATTGTTAATTATTCCAAGCAGGCCGTGCCCGCACCGTAAATTTCAAAAATATTGATAACCTAGCGTTATTATTTACGATACTAACGCCATCTTAATATTGCTGCACGGGGAAAAACTCAGGCCCGCCCCATCCATAGACATCCGTGCGCGCGTAATTAAACGATGACAGCCAGAACATCCATTTGCCGGTACTCTGTTCATAAACGGCTACATCCATGCGGCTATCGCCATCATAATTGGCCGCAACGGCTGTCCAAGTCGGGCCGCCACACGAATAAACCATTGCCTGCCCGTAATACATACTTGTAAGCCAGGCATACCAGTTACCTGTCGCCGCCTGATAGACAATGGGGTCGGCTTTGCCGTCTCCATCATAGTCGGCAATTGGTGCCGAATAAGTGGGCGCACCCAAGGTTGGCCCTCCCAGCCCATCGGCGCTGACTGCCGCATACGCACTACCAGAAAGGAAAACAATCCATGTGCCCGTGCGCGCTTTATATACAGCCGGATCGGCCAACCGGTCACCATCATAATCCTCTGGCACCGGCACAAACCGAAGTCCGCCTAGTTGAGTTGCAAAATCGCCAATAAAACCACTATGCGACAGGCAAACTTTCAAGGTACCCACAGTAGGATCATAAACACCAAGGTCGGTGATCTGGTCACCATCGTAGTCGGCCGGAGCGGCCAGCCAATTCCCGCCGCCAAAGGCGGACATCGTTGATGGCTGGTAACCGCTGGTTGAGAGCCAAAAACACCAATCGCCAGTAACCGTATTATAGACCGCCGGATCAGTTTTCAGATCTCCATCATAATCGGACGCCACCGTTGTATAGTTTACTGCACCCCAACCCTGAATGTTGACCTTTGCATAGTCGCTCCCCGAAAGCCAGACATTCCATATACCGCCAGCCGGCCGATAAACGGCAACATCAGCCCGAAGATCGCCATCAAAATCGTTCTTGACCCGATTAGGCGGATCGAAAGGAAACAGAAAACCACTGTAACTGGAAAGACTGGAATTCGCGGTATATCCAAACGGACACGTAAGGCTGAAACTGCTGAAGACCGTATACGTTGTCCCCGACGACCAGGATCCGCCGCCACCGACCGCATGCCAATTCCAAGCAACCGGCGCAACCGCATTTTCAGCATCAGCGCCGCGACAGAAACTCGGTATCCAGGCAGCCAGACAAAATGCCAGACAACCTAAAGCCAGAGCAAAAAAATGTGATTTCCTATTCATCGCGTATTTCCGCACGTGCATCAGCGTTTTCACCTTATCGAACTGGAATTGGTAATTCCATTTATGATCCCCGGCTCATCTCCGTTAATAAGATTGATATCTTCATAGCGCACGCCATTGACCTTGAGTTGCATACCTTGATACATGTACCATTCGTATGCACCGATATCCACACGCCCGAAGCGCTTCCGCATGTTCCCGATCAGGTCTAACGCATTCACCATCCAAACCTGGTTGCTGCCGGCATCGATACAAGGCGATCCGCTGGATATCCTACAATCGCCAACGGCTAGATTGACAAAAAGAGGATTCATGTTTGTGATACTGTTGGCCCCAAAAGAAGCCTCCGGCAGGCCAACATTGCAATTGGTGAACATAAGTTTTGCATTGATGTTGGTGCCCCAGTTCGTATACACGTCTGAGCGCACGTTATTGGAATAGGTCACGCTATTCGCACAGAGGCCCGTCGTGCTTGCTGCCGTAAATAGGCCGCCACCCATTAAAGAAGCGTAATTGCTCGCAATTGTACAATTTTCCACAAAACCTCTGCGTCCGCCGGTATCGTAATAGACACCGCCGCCGTTGGTCGCCACATTGCCCCAAATGAGGCAATTACGGACCTCGCCGGCTGCGCCCACGGCAATTCCGCCACCGTTGGTGGCAACATTGCGCATTAAACGGCAGTTCCAAACCTTTCCTGTCGCAACAAATACGGCGCCGCCAATAAATGCAGCCGTAGGCTTACAATTTGTAATTGTCAGGCCATTTAAGGCCGCACCGGTATGCGCCAGATAAAAGCCCCGGAAAGTCCCGCCGTTCAACATCACATTGGTGGCCCCATTCACACTGCGCACAGTAACGTTAGATAGCGTCACCTGACTTGGTAGATTATACACGCCGTTCGAAATCCAGACGACCGAGCCCAGGTTAGTATAGAAATTAGCTTTATATACAGCCGAGGTAATGCTTTTCGCCGCCGTCATCCAGTTCGTGTAGCTGAAAGGCCAATTTGTATCGGTCCCATTTGTAGCCACATAATAATTGGCCGGTGGCGTTGAAACATTCAGCGTCATCACGACCAGCTGTGTCGATCCGGCGCCGCTTACTGCGGAGACTATCGCAGTTGCATTGCTAATCCCTACTCCCCACCCCCACGTGGGCTTATACGACAGCGTTATTAAATTCGTAGACTGGGCGGCGCATGTTCCACTAGTCGGCGAAACCGCAATCCACCAGGCGGTTGTTTTGACCTGATACGAAATGCTTACATCGCTCATGTTGCTCACGATCAAAGCCTGATTCGTAGGCGTGTCCCCAATCCACGCTTGACGCGCAATATACCTTGGAGTCACCAAAAACACATTCGAGACATCCGCCACACTCACAAAGACACTGACTGTTTGCGTTGCAGAGACTCCGCTTGCCCCGTTCGTCGCCCAAACCGTAACCGTCGCATTGCTTGTTGTCCCCGACTTCCAAGTCGCCGTGCTGGCCGTGTTCGTCAGCGAGAGCACGTTCGTCCCGTAAGCACCCACCGTGCCTGCGTTCGACGAACTCGCAATCCAGAAGATGTTCGTCTTCACACTATAGGTGAAATCCAAATCACCAATATTCCGTACCACAAGAGGCCTATTCGTTGGTGTCGCACCCCGCCATACCGTATTGCTGATCTGAATCGGGGCCACATCCAGACAATTCGAGATGTTAATCGCATTCAGGGCCACCTGCACCGTTTGCGTACTCCAGAAATCGATCCCGTTCGTCGCCACCACGGTTACGGAGGCATTGCTTTCGCCAACCGTCCACATCGCCGTGTTTGTATAACTTACCACCACGTCTTGAGTACTGCCGCCAGTCACGACCCCGTTTGTCGCCCCCCCGGCAAGCACCGCTGTTACCCAAGGTTGATTGGTGCGCACCTGGAAACCGATATCCGTTGACCAAGCATTTACGACTTTTATCGTATGGATGTTCAACATCACTGATTTAGTCGCGTTAGCATACAAGCTCTGCGACAGTGACAATGGAGTCACCATTAGCGGCGGATAATTGTTGGTATCCGCCACCAACACAGAAACGTTATCAACATATGAGGACGGGCCATCGTTATAAATATCAAATCCGTTAAAATTAGTCAGACTCGTGTTGATAAATCCGATATTGTTCGTCACCATTACCCCGTCCGAATACAAAGTCCAATTTGTATTAGCAAAATCCTGAAGGATGTTGATTCGCACCCAGGTTGTCCCGTCGGTGGGCAGCTTGACATTGTAGTTGGTCATCCAGAACGTTGAGTTTGTAGACGTAGGATTTGCTGGGCCATTATGCACGACATAATACCCATTCGTGTCCACGAAGAACATCATAGCCGCGTTGGTATCCACTACGGGATAATCCGGAGTTTCACGCATGGCCGGCAAAACGTCCATTTGGACCCAGACGTTCGTCGTCTCCGCACCCATGAACCTGTTGGAAAGCGTACCAGCGGGAATCATTGCGGCTTTCGTCCCGGATTTGGCAACATTGGTCTGGACAACTATGCTGCTTGAATCTGCATACCAGCCGTTCGTACCATCAATCAGCGGTTGGAGATCGTAATAATTCTCAAAATCATCGCTCCAAGGAATAGTGTTCAGGACAGGACTTGACCCATATACCGAGAATGAACGCGAGACGTCCGAGGCCGCGTTCCAATTTGCATCTCCACCCTGTGAGGCCGAGACAACTACCTCGCCAACATTGGTAAAGTATATCGTTGCACCGAGATTTGTTGCCGGGCCGCTGACCAGAGCAAACGTCACCGGCAAGCCGGAAGACGCTGTTGCGCTCAGAGTCAATGATCCGTTCGTATATGGCTGCGCCGAAACTGCAAAATCTATTGACTGATCGCCTTTGTTCACCGTCAGTGTACCGGTATTGGTTCCCTGATAAAGATCGTCATTAACCACGGTTCCAATCACCTCGTAGCTCCCCGCGTTTGTCGGCGCCCAATCATTCCCGTCATAAGTTAAACTTACCGTCAACCCCGGGGGCATGGTACTGTACGTCACGTTTCTGGCCGTGCCATCATATTGCTGTGTCAAGCCAGATAGCGTCACATCGGCCGTCATCTTTGTGATTGTGCCGACATCACCCATGGCGACGAGCGGCACATCATAGTTCCCAACTAAAAATCCCGAGCCGGTATAATTACCTGCCGCCAGCGTAGCGGTTACAGTTATTCCTGTGCCTGGATATGTTGAGGCATACGTTCCGACCGTCTGGTTAATGGTGCATGTTTCGGGATCCACGAAACCTGTGATCAAATAATTAGCTGCCGCCAGAGTTGCCTTGACGATCCCGTCATAGGTCTTGCTGATGTCGGGAACAAGTGAAACCGTCAAGGGCACCTTTATAATATCGGCTGCCAACGACGGCATTGCTAATGTATAGTTACCTTTTGCCGTACCATCCAGCCCATAGCCCGTAATCGAAATCGCGACTGAAGATCCAACATTCGAGCTGGCAAACACAAATACCGGCGTGCCCGTCAGACTCACGTCCTCAGCGCCAACCACACCATCGAGCACCGCTGTTCCGGAGACAGTCGCCGCAAACGTCCTGTCATACGGCCTGCTGTTAGCCGTCAACCCCTTCACCGCAAGTACTCTTGACGTAATAACACCGACTTCGGTTGTGGCGCCGGTAGGCAAAATGTAGTTATTGGTCAGGAAACCGTTGACGCCTTCGGGAAAATTCGTGTCGGCCAGCGTGGCGGTCACACGGATCGCCTCACCGATTGCCACAGTCGCATAGGTGCCAACCGTCTGGTTTACCGCGGACGCTTCAGCACCAATGAGGCCAGTCAACACGAAGTTGCCGGGACTCAAGGTTGCCAGAGTTGTGCCATCATAGGGCTTCGTTACGGATACCAGCGCAGCCGTCATTGTCGCTTTTGCAATATCACCCGTAGCCGTAGGCGCGCCCGTCATATCAAGCGTGTAATTTACGGCATCAGCACCGGTAAGCCCCGACCCCGTCAGCCCGACGATCTTGTCCGTGCCTGCATCCTTAGTATCAAATGTCGCCACCGGAGTCAGCGTCACGTCCCCAGCCACGCCTGTTAGCGTAAGGTTGTTATTGGTGATAACGGCAGCCGTATTGCCGTCATACACCTTATCGCTAACTGCAAACGAGCCGACAATGTTCGCCGCCGATTTATTTGAATAGATCACGGAAACATCGTCCACATATGACGTCATTGCCCCGTTATACAGACTAAATCCGGAAAAATTCGTCAGGCTCGGGTTAATGAACATTATGTTGTTCGTAACCAGGGTAAGGGCAGTAACCGAGTTGCTGGCATACAAATGCCAGCGCCTCATATTGAAATCCGCATAGATACTAACAGTCACCCATTCGGTGCCGTTAGTTCCGGCGTCAAAATTTGTTGCGGTCACCCAATCGGACACCGAGCGATCGTAAACGACAAAATTGCCGTTGCTGTTTATATAGAACAACACGGCTTGGTTCGTATCAACCGCCGGGCGGTTGACTTCGCTATAGGGCGTCATCTCGTACGGCTCGCTGGGCGGATGATATTGGCCCGGCGGCAGAATATTCATATGAATCCAGACGTTCGAACTATAGAGTCCTGTAAAACGGTTGGAAAGCGTGCAGTCCATTGCAATCAAGGCAGCCTTCGTTCCCGAACTGACCGTATCCGTCTGAACAACAGGCACGGGGTAATCGCTAGAATACCATCCATTAGTCCCTGTGTTCAGAGGAGTCTGGTTGGTATAGCCTTCAAAATCGTCAAGGAAAGGCAGGTTGGTGGTGGGGCCATCCCCTGCAAAACCACTTTGCATCGCGAAAACAATTGCAACTAGAAGCATAATCGGCTGAATGTGCCGACTGAGGGAAACCTTGAAAACATTCCGGAAAGTTGTGATACAACCCATATCAGGAAACTTTCATTAAGGCCAAGGAGAAATCGATTTGTTAATGTCTGAAATAATATTACATTTGAAGAAAATCAGTGCAAGAAAAAAAATAAATATTTTTTTTAACAAAAACCCAGACTGCCGATCACGCTTACCGCGTCACCGGCATTCGCGGTTTCGCTCCCGGATTTTGCCCCTTCGGCAGGACCGGCATGGTGGACCAGAGGATATCACGACTAATTTTCAAATCGACCAGTTCTTGGTCAGCATCCAAAATCTGATTGATTTCTTTCTGTGCCGCAATCATGCGCGCGCGCATGGCTTTGATCTCGGGGTTTGTCGCATAGAGCTGCATCTGCCTCTCGGCAATCTGGCGCTTGGCTTCTTCGATCTTGGCGCTCGTTTCCATTACCTTCTTGATAAAATCCGCGCCGATCTCGGCGGAGAACGGGGACGAACGACCCGCAGCATTCGTGCCGCCGGGCGGCGCGAACATCACCGGTGCGACCTGGCGATCGGACGTCGTCGCCTTTTGCGGCTCAGCTGCAGTGCCGCTCCAAACCACCGAGAGAATCACAACGCCGCAGCCTGCCAAATGATTGAAAATTTTTATAGACATTGCGTCTCCTTCCAAACTCAAAACGGTCGGCTGAATTCACATGACATCAAATATGCAGAAAAAAAAATTCAATGCAAGCGTATTTTGAGAATAATGGCCGAAACCGGAGCGTAGCGCTTTGCATCGAATCAGACACAAGCCCCTACGCCCTTTGCTAACTGCTTGACTTTATCTAACGCCATATTTATATATGCAGGCTGTTTTCGCCCAACTGACTGCCAGAAATGCAAACAGAGGAGAACGAACATGCAACCATCCGAGAGCGCGCCATGGTACCTGACCACCCCAAAAATCGTCCCCCCTTTGGACCCGAATTTCAAGCCAGCCGTGGCGGCGCACCGGACATTCCAGGCGGAAGTCGCCCGCTCCGGCAAAGGCGTGCCGCTTGTCATCGCCGTCGAAGCCGATAACGGCGCCGTTTCCAGTTATCGCACCACCGTATTTCCGGAAAAACATGAACGCTTCGCATCGAACCTACCCTATGTCGAACGCATCGTTAAGTTTCTGCTCTGGCAACGTGGCGGATGGCGCGTGGTGGTCGGCGGCCCCAAAGCTATCGGCAAACACATCCAGAAAATTTATGCGCCGACCGGCGCGCGAGCCTTCGATGTAGACCTGATGAAGACGGTCTATGGCCAGCCGTTTGTCGTCGAAATTTCAGCGAGCAAGGATGTGCCGCCCGATAAGTCCACGGCCAAACAACTTGGCCGTCACCTGGATGGCTGCCGCATCGGCTTCGATCTGGGCGCCAGCGACCGCAAAGTGGCGGCGGTGATCGACGGCAAATCGGTTTTCAGCGAGGAGGTCATCTGGGACCCGCGTGGACACGCAGATCCCCAGTATCATTTCGACGAAATCAATGCGGCGCTCAAGAAGGCCGCATCTTTCATGCCGCGCGTGGATGCGATCGGCGGGTCTTCTGCCGGAATTTATGTTAATAACAGCGTGCGGGTGGCCTCGCTTTTCCGCGGAGTGCCGCCGGACCTTTTCGAGAAACGCGTCCGCGGCCTGTTCCATGAATTGAGCAAGGTTTGGCCTGGCATCCCGTTTGAGGTTATCAACGATGGCGAAGTCACGGCCCTGGCCGGTTCCATGTCGCTCGATGTCAACCGCGTGTTGGGTATTGCCATGGGTTCAAGTTTGGCCGGGGGCTACGTTGATAAGGACGGCAACCTGCCGGGCTGGCTCGATGAGCTGGCCTTTGCGCCTGTGGATTACAATCCGAGCGCACCTATGGATGAATGGTCAAAGGACACGGGCGTAGGCGCGCTGTATTTTTCACAGGTGGCGGTTAATCGGCTTGCCGTTCTGGCGGGCATTTCCCTCTCCGAGCAAAAAACGCTGGCCGAACGTTTGAAGGATGTGCAGGCGCTGATGGAAAAGGGCGACCCGCGGGCCCGGTCGATCTTTGAAACCATCGGCGTATATTTCGGCTATACTGTGGCCCAATATGCCGACTTTTACGATATGGCCCACCTGCTGATGCTTGGCCGCGTTACTTCCGGACTTGGCGGCGATGTGGTCTTAAGCACGGCTAACCGGGTGCTCAAGCAGGAGTTTCCGGAAGTGGCCGCAAACGTGCGTTTGGCAGTCCCGGACGAAGCCAGCCGCCGCGTTGGCCAGGCAATCGCCGCCGCCAGTTTGCCGGCGCTGAAGTAATACACCAGGCATTCTTGGGAAACAAACCGCCTTGTCATCCAGAGCAAAGCGATAAATCGCCCGTTTGGATTCCGAGCAATTCCACACCGGCTATGCTCGGGATGACATGCGCGCCTTGGACAAATTGTCAACCGCCTTCCTGCGATTGGCGACGGCAATGGCTGCGTTGCGCTTAAGCCGCGCGAGACCGGACCGATAAACCGCAGTGCCCGAGAAGCATTGCTTGAACTCAGCCTCCCCCATCCGCAGGCATTGTTCGGCCGAGGGCATGGTTCTATCGTCCGGATCGAATGCCTGCATAACGGCATCCGCCCCCACCCTGTTGCGAGGACACACAGACGTGCAGCGATCGCAGCCAAAGAGCGCTGGACCGATAAAAGGACACAGGTCATCCGGAATCGCACCTTGATGTTCGATCGTCAGATAAGCAAGGCAACGCCGAGCATCCACGAACCCGTCCGCTTGAATGGCGCCGGTTGGACAGGCTTCGATACACCGATGGCATGCGCCGCATGTTCCCGATGCCGGCAAGGATGGCTTCAATTCCATGTTGACCAGCAACTCGCCCAGGAACAGCGTACAGCCCCAGCGCGGGTTCACCAGGCTGCCTTGCTTGCCAATCCAGCCCAGACCGGCGCGTACGGCCCATTCCCGTTCTAAGATTGGCGCCGAATCCACGCAGACGCGCGTACGCACCGGAGCCGAGCTTTGCGATTCAAGTCCCTTCACTAATTGCTTCAGCTTGCCGCGCAAAACATCGTGGTAATCGCGTCCACGCGTATAATTCGAAAAGGGCCGGATGGTTGTGCCGGATGGATAACGCGCTGCAACGACAATCATGGAGCGGGCGTCCGGCATGATCAGGCGGGGATCGGCGCGCAGTCCGGCATGTTTCGCCAGATAAGGCATGCCATCCGCGTACCCCTTGTTCAACCAGGCATTAAAACGCTCCAACGTTTGACAGGGACCAACCGCAGCGATGCCCACGGCGGCAAAACCAAGACGGCACGCTTCCTCGCGGATAAAAGACGATAACGGCATAAACTCCAAAAGCAAAAGGGAACTTTAAATTCCAAGCAGCGGCCGATACAAATAAAAACGAAAACCGGCTATATTCCCTTTTTACTCGTTTTTTGTTTGCTTGGAATTTGAAGTTTAAAACCTGGAATTTTCTCCAAAGCACAGGCAACAACTTCATCCGTGGTTTTCCCGGTAGTGTCCACCTGAACGGCAATGGCATCGTAAAGCGGCTGGCGCTGCTTAAGCAGACTGCGAATGCGCTCGGCTTTGTCACCTTCTTCCAGCAAAGGGCGCTGGCTGGAACCGGATACACGGCGAAGAATTTCGTCAGGCGCGGCCTTCAGACAGATCACCTGGCCCGTGGCGCTGAAACTGCGGATATTCTCCGGATTGATCACAACGCCGCCGCCCGCTGCAATTACCAGGTCGCTCCGGCGCGCTAACTCGACAACCAGATCCCGCTCCATGCGGCGAAATACCGGCTCACCGTCCTCGGCGAAAATACGCGGGATCGGTTTGCCGGCAAGCGATTCCAGTACAAGATCCATGTCCACAAAATCGCGCTGCAGGCGACCGGCAAGCGCGCGCCCAATTGTCGTTTTGCCGGTCCCCATAAAGCCAACGAGAATAATGTTACAAGCGCTATTCACGGTAACTTTCGATTTACATTCCTTGGTTCAGCCAGGCCGCGTAGGCGGTCCACCAGCCTGTACCCCACAATACCCAGACGATGGCAGCCAAGGCAATGTAGGGGCCAAAGGGAATTTTGCTGGCCATGGTTTTACGTCGCGATATGACAAGCGAGACTCCGACCACCGCCCCCGCCAGCGATGCCCCCATAATAATAAATAACACGGCTTTCCATCCCAGGAATGCACCGAGGGCCCCCAGGAGTTTAACGTCACCCATGCCCATGGCCTCCTTGCGAAAGGCCAGTGTCCCCAGGGTTGCCACAAGCCAGAGAAAAATTGTCCCGACCGCCAGGCCGCTGACCGACGCGCAGAAACCGGCATACGCGGTCGTTTGTCCCTGCAACGAAGGCGCCATCAGGCTCAGGATCGGTCCTGCAATCATTCCCCCCACGGTCAGGCGGTCCGGCAGAATCATGAACTCGAAATCGATGAAGGTGCCGATAATCAGCCCGGTGGACATCAGCCAGTAGACCGGCGTACGCACATCAAAGCCGAATTTAAGCCAGATGAGCAGGAAAACAATAGCCGTCAACAATTCGACCAGGAAATAGCGGGATGCGATGCGTTGGCCGCAATGACGGCACTTCATTCCCAGAATAAAATAACTGAAAAGCGGCAAATTATCATACCAGGCTATGGCGTGTTCGCAATGCGGACATCGGGAACGCGGAGTCACGACGGAAATGCCGCGCGGGATGCGGTAGATGCAAACATTGGCAAAACTGCCGATGCATGCTCCCCAAAGAATGGAGAGCATGGTCAAATAGATGTCAGTCCATAATGGAAGATAGAAATTCATAAATAAAAATCAGAACAAGAACCAAGCGGACAGGAACCGATCGCCGCGAACCATTTTGCATCGTTCATACGGCCTTTTTACCATAGACCGCATCCTCCAGCACACGACGCATAACCGCAACGGGCGCTTCGCATCCGGTCCAGATGGAAAAGGAAAGCGCACCCTGGTGCAGGAGCATGCCCAAGCCATTGGACGTTTGGGCGCCCGCCGCGCGTGCCGTGCGCATCAAAACGGTTTCTGGAAACATGTAGATCAGATCGAAAACCCGCTGGCCGCTGCGGAACGCGTCCGGGGGAAGAACCGAAGGCTCACCGGCGTGCATCCCGATCGGGGTGGCATGGACAACCAAATCGGCATCACGGCATGCCCGCCGCCAGGCATCCGGATCAGTGCCAACCGCGGAAATTGCGGTTTCGTGTCCAAGCGCGCGCAAGGCCGCTTCCAATCCGGAAAGGCGCCCGCGATCGGCATCGGCCAGCAATATACGCCCGGCGCCGGCCGCGGCACAGGCCATGGCTACAGCCCGTCCGGCCCCACCGCACCCAAGAAGAAACAGGGAAAGCCCGCGCATCGACAGATCAAACGCTTCGCGCACGGCCCGCAAAAATCCTTCTCCGTCCGTGCTGAAGCCTTTCAAGCTCCCGGCGCCGATTTTGATGGTGTTAACCGAGCCCAAATTGCGCGCAGCTTCATCGAGGTCCGTCAAACCGCGAAAGGCAACTTCTTTGAGCGGAACCGTCAGATTAATGCCGGCAAATCCCAAGTCGCCCAGAGCCGGGAGCGTCTGCATAAGCTTCGCCGGCGGCACATCGAACGCCAAGTACACGGCATCCATGCCCAGGGACTCAAAGGCTGCATTCTGCATGCGGGGTGAAAGCGAATGGCTGATCGGGTGACCGAGCACGGCATAGGGCGTTGTGGAAGGACTAATGTTCATAATTATATGGGGGGGGGCATGAAAACATGAGTGAGGTGAATGTCAAGTCTTGCGCGCACGTCGCAGCAGGATGCGATTGACGCAGCTCAAATAAGCAGCGGCGCTCGCCTGGACGATATCGGTGCTGGCGGCTTTGCCATTGACCATATCGTCGCCAAAGGTCACTCGCAGGCTGACCTCGCCCTGCGCATCCTTGCCGATGGTCACGGCTTGAATGGCATATTCAAGTAATTTACCCTGCACACCGGTTATGCGGTCGATGGTCTTAAGCGCGGCATCCACCGGACCGTCGCCGCAAGCTGCATCCTGGATGACATCCTTGCCTTTGCGTAGGCGCACAGTGGCCGTAGGTATCGTGGACGTGCCCGTGGAAACATGCAGATAGTCCAGTTGATACGCACCGGCGCCCGTAAAATCGCCTTCCATTTCATCGCGGGCAATGGCAAGGATGTCGTCGTCATATACAACTTTTTTCTTGTCCGCCAGATCGATAAAGCGGCTGTAGGCATGATCCAACTCCTCGGGTTTCAGCTTAAAACCCATTTTAACCAGCCGATCGGCAAAGGCATGGCGCCCCGAATGCTTGCCGAGAATCAACTCGGATCCGTCTATGCCGATATCCTGCGGGCGCATGATTTCATATGTCGAGCGCTCCTTGAGAATACCATCCTGGTGAATTCCGGCCTCATGGGCGAAAGCATTGGCGCCAACAATTGCCTTGTTGCGCTGGACAACCATGCCGGTCAGGCGGCTGACCAGCCGGCTGGAGCGATACAGTTCCTGAGTGCGGATATCCGTGGTCAGCCCCAGAATGTCATGACGGGTCCGCAGGGCCATCACCAGCTCCTCGATCGCGCAATTGCCGGCGCGCTCGCCGATGCCGTTGACCGTACATTCCACCCCGCGCGCACCGGCGGCAAGCGCGGCCAGCGTATTGGCCACTGCGAGGCCCAAATCGTTGTGACAATGCACATTGATCACGGCCTGGTCGATATTCGGGACGTGTTCGAAAAGGTAGCCAATCAAGGCGCCGAATTCCGTCGGCACGGTATAGCCCACCGTGTCCGGGATATTGACCGTCGCGGCGCCGGCATCGATCACGGCGCGGACAACTTCGGCCAGATAATCCGGTTCGGTACGGGTCGCATCCTCCGGGCTGAATTCCACATCCTCACAAAGCGTACGGGCATAGCGCACCGCCGCTGAAGCTTGCTTAATGATCTCGGCCTTATCCTTGTGCAGCTTAAAATCGCGATGGATTTTGGATGTCGCCAGAAACACGTGGATCCGCCCGCGCTTGCCAGCCGGCATCACAGCCTCGGCGCAGCGCTCGATATCCTTGTTCAGACAGCGCGCCAGCCCGGCAATCCGCGGCCCCTTGATGGTTTCGGCAATCGCCTTGACAGCCTGAAAATCGTCGGGCGAGGCTATGGGAAAACCCGCCTCGATTATGTCGACGTTCAAGCGCGCCAATTGCTGGGCAATCTCGATTTTCTCACGCTGGTTGAGACTGGCGCCGGGACATTGCTCTCCGTCCCTCAGAGTTGTGTCAAAAATCAAAACGCGATCCTGCTTGGCCTTTTTCATAAGACTCGCTTTTAAATTCGTCATTTCCATGTTTTTGTTTGAAATCCACCGCCTGGTTTTTCAGTCATCCGACTTGCCAACGGCAATGACCCCCGTGCGCGAGACTTCCACAATGCCGTGGGGCTTGATCAGTTCCAGAAAATTATCGACGGCATCTGTCGCCCCCGCCATCTGAATGGTCATGGTCTTGCTCTGCACCGACACATTCTCGGCATGGAACAGCGCGGCCAACTCGATCAAGGCCGACCGGTTTTTTATCGAAGCGCAGACTTTCACCAGGACTAGTTCGCGGTCGATATATTTTTCCTTGGTCAGGTCGAAAACCTTGATCACTTCCACCAGCTTGTTAAGTTGCTTGGTAACTTGCTCGAGCACATGATCGTCGCCCGGCACAGTCATCGTAATCCGGGATGTTGTAATGTCCTGGGTCGGGGCCACATTGAGACTATCGATGTTATAACCGCGTCCCGAGATCAATCCTATAACCCGGGCCAGCACACCCGGTTGGTTTTCGACCAGCACCGAAATAATATGTTTCATAACACCATTTCCTTGTTCTTGGTTCAGCCATGACAATGTCGCTGCACGGCTATAAATTGCGAATTCAATTCCAAATCCTGCATTCTCCCCTCCGCGTTGCTAAGCCATGCTGTGAATCATTTCCGTGAGCGAAGCCCCGGCGGGCACCATGGGAAACACATTGGCCTGCGGCTCAACCATGCATTCGACAACGGCGGGGCCATCGGCGGCAAAGGCCTTCTCCAGCATCGGCATCACGGCCGCACGCGTCTTCGCCCGCAGGCCCATTGCGCCGTGCGCCTCGGCCAATTTGACAAAATCGGGCAGATAAGGGGTCTCCGGGCGGTCCTTGATCTTCTCGTTATGACATCGCCCGCTTTGTCCCAGACAGGTGGCCGAATAGTGCTTCTTATAGAACATTTCCTGCCACTGGCGCACCATGCCCAGATAACCGTTATTTAGAATCACAACCTTGATCGGCAACTGGTGCTCCACCGCAACGACAAGTTCCTGGAAATTCATCTGGGCGCTGCCGTCGCCGGAAATATCCACCACGACCTTGTCCGGCCGGCCGATCTGCGCACCAATCGCCGCCGGCAGTCCGAACCCCATGGTCCCCAGTCCGCCCGACGATAGAAACGTGCGGGGCTGGGTATACTTATAATACTGGGCCGCCCACATCTGGTGCTGACCGACTTCGGTCACGATGATGGCGTCGCCTTTGGTCAGAGCATAAATCTGCTCGATGACATATTGCGGCATCAATTTCGACTCATCCTGATCGTACACAAAAGGATGCTTCTGATTCCAGGCCTGGATTTGCGCCAGCCAGCCCTTACGTTCTTCATTTTCAATCTTTTCCACCTGAGGAATGAGGACTTTCAGCACCTGCTTCACCTCGCCGACCACCGGAATATCCACGGGGACGCTTTTGGAAATCGCCGAGGGATCGATATCGATATGGGCAATTTTCGCATGCGGCGCGAACTCGGCGATTTTACCGGTCACCCGGTCATCGAAGCGAGCGCCGATGGACACCAGCAAATCACAATGATGCGTGGCATAATTAGCCGTCACACTGCCATGCATACCGAGCATGCGCAGCGACAACGGGTCGGTCTCAGGAAAAGCACCCAGCCCGAGCAATGTTGTGGTCACCGGAATCCTGGCCTGGCGCGCAAGTTGGGCAACTTCCTCGTAGGCATTGGCGGCAATTGCGCCGCCTCCCACGTACAGCAACGGCTTCTTGGATTTATTGATCGCCTCCGCCAGCCGGGAGATTTGCTTGGGATGCCCCTCGGTTGTCGGATTATAGCCGCGAATGCTTACGGTATCGGGCGTTTGGGCCTTGGTACTGGCGCGCTGGACATCCTTGGGAATATCGATCAACACGGGCCCCGGCTTGCCTGTGGCCGCGATATAGAAAGCCTCGGCAATAATGCGCGGCAAATCGTCCACATTGCGCACCAGATAATTGTGCTTGGTCACCGGACGCGTAATGCCGGTGGTGTCGGCCTCCTGAAAGGCATCGTTGCCGATCATATGCGTCGGCACCTGCCCAGAAATGCACACAAGAGGAATCGAATCCATATAGGCCGTCCCAAGGCCGGTTACGGTATTAGTGGCCCCAGGACCGGAGGTCACCAGGCAGCACCCTACCCGCCCGGTAGCCCGGGCATAGCCATCAGCCATATGCGCGGCGCCCTGTTCATGCCTGGTCAGAATGAATTTAAACGGGGCATCGTACAGACCATTAAAAATATCCAGCACTTGGCCGCCGGGCAATCCGAAGATTGTCTGCACGCCGGCTTTCTTTAAGCCATCCATCAAACATTCCACTCCTGTACGCATCTTCTTATCTCCTCTTTCCCGCTATGGCGGGGTTACTTATGGCTTTTCCGCCAGCGGATGCAGTTACTCGTGCGACACGCAAGCCCGCATTATAGCGGATGACAAAAAAAAACCCACCGTTTTTTCACGGTGGGTTTCGGACAACCTGACAACGGACGGGATGACTTCATCCGCAACCGCTGGCCACCGTGAAGGCGCGGCCTTCAACCAGGCGCAATACGAGCGCCCGCAGAAGACCGACAACAACCAACACGTTGACCAAATAATTGCTCATGGGGAGAGGTTAACTCTTCCTTATGATTATGTCAATAGGCGATTTTGTTTTTCAGCGCACGCTTAACCGAACTGCATCGTACCAGATATTGTCATCCACTTGGCCGTTGAGTTCATCCACTCCAAAATAAAAAGTATAATTTCCGGCAGGCAGGGACGCGATTCGCAAAATTGCCGTTGAATCCAAATTGCCAAGCGCGCCCTGGTTAGCCGGGCGCCATTTCGTAAAATCGTTCTCCGCATGCCAGTTTAAGTCGGGGCCTAAATAGCAACAGCCATCCGGAGTCAAAGCTACCATCCACCAATCCGCCTCTGTTCCCAATCTATTTCCGGGCACGGTCATCTTGACATCCACAGCAACTTCATCGCCGCTGGTTATCGGGCCCGGCTCCTCCGACTGGTTAACGGTTACAACCGGACCAAGCCGGCCTTCCACCCACCCCTCGACATCGCCCCGATACGACAACATTGCATAGGTACCCGTCGCCCGGTCATCGGCTTCGTTAAAGACGATCGGCCCGGTACAGCCGGCATAATCTGCCGCTACGGAACGGATGGCGGCAATCAACTGGTCCATCGACTGGTTGCCGCCGGTTTCCTTGAGCGCCAAGGCCGCCAGCCAGAGCGCATCATAGCTTGACATGGGATAACGCGTCACAGCCTGGACGCCAAGTTGCTCCTTGATCCGGGCTTCCACGGCGCCATAGAGCGCATTGGTAAAACGTCCGAACGAGGGGCAGGTGTAGCCTACATAGCCCGCCACGGCCGAGGCCAGCGCATTCGCCGCCAGCGAACGGTTTTGGGCCATACCGTCGGTACCATACCAGCGCACGGCATACAGGTCGGGATGGTAAATAGCCTGATCGAGCACATCCACGCCCTCGTCAAAAAGAATGGTAACCACAGCAACCCGGCTGGCGCCTCTGGCGGCAACACAATCGCCGACCTGCAACGCCAAGTTCGCGATCGTTGCCGGAATTAATTCAGCAACCCGGGGACAGTAATTCGTTGCAAACACCGTTCCCCCTCGCGCATTGTATTCCTGGATCAAGGAGGAGAGCAGTCCCTCTCCGTAAATATCCGACCGGCTCAAGATGACAATATCGGAAATGCCGTCGCTGATCAGCATCTCGGCCAGCGCGCGGGCCTGATTGGAATCATCAATAGTCATGCGCATGAGATTATCGCCCGCAATTGCGAGCGGCGTGGCAGTTGATGAGCTCGATATCAGGACAACATCGTTTTCGTTCGCATAGGACTTCAATATCCGGCATTCCTCGCTGGATTCCGGGCCAAGGACAATATGGCAGCCATTGGAACGCATGGCCACGAGCTCATCATAAGCCGTCGCATAATCCGTCCTGGTATCCGCGATCAACAGCCTGATCGGCGGCATCCCGGGCGTATTGTTTATGGCGTTCAGGGCCTGATTGAGCGCCGCTTGATACGACAGGCCGGTATCGGCCAAATCTCCGGTAAGCGGCAAAAGCGCGCCGATCAGATTCGTCTCCGTGCCGTTTTTCGCCGAAAAGGGAACGGCGCGGTTGATGGCCACAACCGGTTCCGGCCTGAACGCTTTTGTGCCGTATCCGCCGCTATTAATATACATTGCCACGCTGCAACTCATGTCGAACGGATACCAGTTCTCGTAACCGGCCGAGACCCAGGAACAGAGCGGACGGAAAACGTCGTTCAGGAAATACATGGTTTGGCCCCAGCGCATTGAGGTGGAAACCAGAGAAAAATGCTCCGGCATGGACGGGGTCGCCTTGATGCGCAACATTACCACTTCGCCCGTGGTCGAGCAACCGCTCAGCGAAAAACCGCGGT
>CAZTWL010000019.1:0-75845 GCA_964617825.1 uncultured Verrucomicrobiota bacterium | reverse complement strand
CCATTTTGTCCCAACCGGCGAGCTCTTGATATCCTTTTCCAATGGGACAATTTCCTCAAAATTCCCGTTTTGAAGGATTTCCTGCTTACTGCTTTTTCCGTCTGCGGCCAGATCTTTCGGAACATCGGCGGCCACGGCTTGCAAAAAAATCGAACCACATCCAACCACGGCAGACAGAATCGCCCTTGATGTTTTCAACGGGACCTCCTTTTTTCGTTACAAGCACCCCTCGATGAAAATCGACAATACGGTTTCTGAAAAAGCACCAACATTTCCTTTTCTCCAAAGACTACTGGCGCGGCGACGGACAAAACATTCCAGAGTCTGTGCAACGCCGAACGTCTCGACACATCGCCCACGCCCTTATTTCACACGACACTCCCAATGGATCATCGAACGATCGACTTCGATATCGTTGAAGAACTCCAGACGATAGGCCTGCGGATCGCCCGCCATCGCCGTCGGCGCGAGATCGACATAGATGAACGAGTAGAAGAGATCACCCCCGTGCATGGAACGCACCGCCAAGCGATGACGCCCCGGCTTCAAAAGCGAATTGAGCTCCACGGGCGGCGTGCTGTCGCCGGGAAACAACTGTGCTTCCTTCTTTGCCTCGACACTGGCGCCGAATTTGCCGATCCAGACGATATGACGGAATTTGCCGTCCGGCATGAGTTCGCCCAATTCCAAGTCGTTGTAATAAACATCCAGAAACAGCGATTCCTCAAACGTTTCCGGGGCCAGGTTCGCCGGAACCGAGGCCGTCAAGTAGACGCGATCCCAGGCGGGCGGCTCCTTGCGCAGCTTCCGCTGGCGCTCGACATCGGCCAGATACCCCTTGCCCAGCTTCCCGATCGTATGGGAGGGCCGGCGGAATTCCGCAAGCATCGTTGCCATGTCCGCGCCGGACACGGTCAAGAGCACCGCCGCAACACCGTAGGGCTCCAACTCGATGTTGGTGACCGGTGCCTGAAACTGTTGCTCGCCGGCGGAGCCGAGCAGGCGGCATTCCGCGCCCGCCGGATCGAAGCCGCACTTTTTCCAATCGACAGCGGCATCAATCCGGCGCGAAGCGGCGCTGAAATTCGACACGATGAGCAGCGCCTTGCGCCGGTCCGCCGCAACCATCAAATAGTGCCCGGTCTCACGATCGGGAGTGAAGATCCCACGGCTGTTGAAGTCGTTGAAAACCGCCATGTCGCGCTCGTTCCGGAATACGCTCCAAAACTTCCACAACGCCCGGAACGCATAATCGTTGATGCCCGGTTCCGGCGGATGCACCAGCGACGAGGTCTTGGCCTGAGTGCCGAGCGGATTGTGCGGATACTGCCCGGCAGCAGCCAGAAACGGCGTCATCACCGGCGTGGAGTATTCGGGAAATGCCGCCGTCCACATTGTCCCCGGACAGACGGCGGCCATGCTGAAGTATTCATGCTCGGCCCGGCCGCGCACCAACAGCCCGCGCTCGCCCTCGCCCGACACGTAGCCGTCCATAAACGGCATGCCGACCCCTGAAAAGCTCGGGCCGGTGTGCGAATAAAACACGCCTTCCGGCCCGATCAAATGGCGGAGCTTGCGTAAATTCAAATAGTGCTGCCGGAAGTGGATGCGCCCGCCATTGTAAGTCTCGTCCGGCGAGCTGGTCAGGCCAACGGGGCCGCCGTAGTCCATATAGAGCCCGTCAAAGTCACGCTTAAGATAGTCATCGAACCAGTCGGCGCCGCGTTCGACGACAGATTCCTCGTTGCCGCGCATGTAGACCGCCAGCCGGATATGGCGCGCGTGAAGCTCCTCCACCAATTCTTTCAAGCGTTTTGAATCGTAGGGAACCCCGCCGTTCTGTGCATCGAGCCGCCAGTTCTCGTGCATGACGACCACATCGCAGCCGGCGTCGGCAATCGCCTCGACCTGTTCGGTGGTGGGATAACGACGGGAACTGTCCAAGTAGTGGTACATCCGCAATGGCGGCAGGTGACGGTGTCCCGCAGCGGGCCGGATCACCCATCCCCACTGGTTCCGCCACTGGTAAATGATGGAGGGACGATACGGCTTCTTCTGGAACGTCCAGCGAATGATGGGACTGCCATTGCGCCATTCTACGCCCGACGCGTTATCATCCGGATCGTTCGAAAGCGTATTGGATCCCTCGACGAAAAACTCCGCGTAGAGCGACGGCGCACACCGGCGCGTCAAATTGAAGTTGACCATCGACAGAATCCCGGAATCGTATTTTCGCGCTTCGCCCCGAGGCAGGAAGCGCTCAATCTGGGTCTGGATCAGCGTCCCGTCGACTTTCCGCGGCAAGCCGCGCAAGCTCCAGCGGGCATCGTCAAAAGTATCGCACTTCAACGACCGCACCATTTCGAGGCGGACAATCTCCGGCGGCTGGTTGCTCTCGACGAAAAACATCGCATGGCTGAACGCCGTGCCATCCGGGTAAAATTCATGGTGCAGCGTAACGAGAAAGTTGGGCGCGATCTTGCCATCTTGATCCGCCCAGGCAAGACGGGGGAATTCGACATGGAACGCGCCGCCGCGTTCGTAACGGCGCGCCAGCGCCGCCGTCGGGGCCGGATGCAGCACGCGACCATCGGTAAGTTCGATCTCCAAAACGGTGCTGCCGCGCTCCAGCAGGAGCGTTTCCGTCCCATCCGCTTCGCGCACAGTCACGCAATCCGGCAAACCGCCGCCCGCAGCGGTAAAACCCACGCGCAGCGCCCCGGAAGTGATCTCAAACATTTCTGGTTCCTCACTTTCATGCTTATTCATAAACAAAACAAATATTTCCCACGCGATATCCGCGAACGCCCACAAACCCTGACCGATCACATACGGCGCTTGCACTCATCCTACCATGCCGAAGGCCAGACCAACATCTTTAAAGGTTAAGTTGTCATAACCATTATGAAAGGTCAACATAAATGCAAATAAAAGGAAGAGCCAAACCAAGACTGGACAATCACATTATCCGCTGAAGCGTTTGTCGATTTTTTCTGTTTCAGGGACTGGCCGTGAGAACAGATTGGATGATCCCATCTATAGAATCAATGCATTGGCGTTCCATAGGGCCGCCGAGGGCTGAAGACTGTAGGCTGTAGTCCGTAGGTTCGAACAAGCAAAATGCAGAGACACAAAACCGGAACATGGTTTTTATATCTGGCTGATTATTGCTCGTTTTTTGCCCGTTTTCCTACAGTTCACGGTCCACAGTCTACGTTCTGAGCATCCTGGGGGATGCTAATGGAATCAAGCGAGAGCCCTTTTTGTCCGATTGTGTCCGAACCGATTTTCCGGATGGCCGGAAACCGTGACTTCGTATGTCAGATGGGGACGAGTGCCAAATGCTTCCTGGCGCATCTCGATTTTTTTACCAGACTGCCTGACTACAAGCGGAAGGCGGTATGACAAACGGCACGGATTACCGCACAGGGATTTAATGCGGGCTTTCGACAGCCTCCCCCTCCGCCAGGACATGTCAATCTCAAAGCCACCCCTGGCGCGCAAGCCTTTTACCTCGCCTTCGCCCCATTCATCCGGCAGGGCCGGAAGCAGGTGAATTTCTCCGGCATGGCTTTGCACGAGCATCTCCGCAATACCGGCCGTGGCCCCCAAGTTGCCGTCGATCTGAAAATGTTGGCCATTGAGATCGAAAAGGTTGGCCGTGGTGTTCTTGCACAGCAGCAGCCGGAGGGTGTTCCCGGCCCGCTTGCCGTCCCGGAACCGCGCACAGTGATTGATCAACCACCCGCCGAACCAGCTCCCGGCGCCCCAATAAGACCGGCATTTGGCCTCATGGTCCTCAATCACCCGGCGCACGGCCTTGATCGCTTGCGGCAAACTATTCACCAGGTTAATCTGCTCTCCGGGATAAAAGGCATATGCATGACGCATGTGCAACGCGCCGTCCGATTCGACCGGGTCGGTCCATTCCTGCAAGCGCCCGTCCTTCCCGATCTGCGGCGGTGCCAACCGATCACGGGACTGAATTAGCCGGCGCCGGAACTCCGCATCGATCTTCAGTATTTCAGCGGCGCGCGCGCCATAACCGAATATATCCCAGACAATCTGCTGGGCAATACTGGTCCCCAGACAGGCATAGATGACTTTCCCCTTCCATTTGAACCCGTGCTCGGGCGTAACCGTAGGGCCGAACACCAGCCAACCGCGCTGCGGGTCTTCCGCCAGGAAATCGAGGCAGAATTCAGCCGCCCCTTTGATGACGGGATAGGCCCATTTGAGGAATGCTTGGTCACCGGTAAACTCATAATGTTCCCACAGGTGGCGGCAGAGCCAAGCGCCGGCTTCGGGAAACAGGCCCCATTGCAGATACTCGCAAGTCGAAGTGAATCCCCAGACATTCGAGACATGATTCACACACCAGCCACCGGCATTAAAGCATTTTCTGGCCGTCTTGCTGCCCGGTTCCTGCAGGCCGGCAATATAGTTCAACAACGGCTGATGGCACTCGGAAAGATTGGTCGTTTCCGCGGGCCAGTAATTCATTTGCGTATTGACGTTGAAATGATAATCGCAGGACCATGGGGGGTGATAATGATTGTTCCAGAGTCCCTGCAAATTTGCCGGCAGGCGGCCGGATCGCGAACTGGAAATCAGCAGGTAGCGGCCAAATTGAAAATACAGCGACACCAGCGGCAGATCGTCCTTGCCAGCCCGCAAAGCCTCAAGACGCCGGTCTGTGGGAATTGAATCCTGACTGGAACCGGCCGGTCCCAGATCGAGCTTCACCCGCCGAAAAAGTTTTTGATAATCTTCAATATGCCGGCGCTTTAGTTCGACATAAGACCGACTCCTGGCTGTTTTGATTTGTCGGTCGCTTAAGCGTCCGGGATCCGCTCCATCCCAATCGGTATTGGCCGCCAGGAGCACCAGGACCTCGTCCGCGCGCTGAACCCACAGGCCGTTACCGTCCGCCACGATTCGTCCGCCCTTCGGCAAGACGCAGATCCGGCAATCGAAACGCATGCCCCGTCCCCCAGCCAAACACCCCCGCATAACTATTCGATCCGAACCGACCAGGCGCACGTCGGCTTCGCGTTCCCGGCACAATCTTATGCCAACATCAACAGATCCACGCTTGTCGCTTTGGATACGGGTAACCAGCACCTGGTCGGGAAAGCTGGCAAAGGTCTCGCGGACGTAATGCACCTTTTCATCCAAACTATATGGCGATGGCGAAGTATAACTGACCCGGCAGACCGCCGTGTTCAAATCTAGTTCGCGTCGATAATTAACTGGCCGCCAGGATTTGCCGCCAAAATTAAAGCTCAAATCGCCCAACGGCTGATAGGAACCGAACGCATGGTAGGTGCCGTCCCCCCAATTGGTACCCGTCCCCCTGCAGCGCAGATGCTTGGCAGCCAGCTTATGCGCCGCCTCAAAATTTTTTGTCAGGAGAAGGCTGCGAATCTGCGAAATATGGCGCTCTCCGGCGGGATTATCCGCCTGCTGCGGTTTGCCGCTCCAGAGGCTTATTTCATTGAGCGCTATCAGCTCCTTCTCGGTGCCGCCATAAATCATGCCTCCAAGCCTGCCATTACCCACCGGGAGCGCTTCCAGCCATTTTTCCGCAGGATGATCATACCATGGGCCAAAAAACAATTGTGTTTGATTATTTTTCATGGTTCGCCTGCAAAATCAGAAAAATCGCACCACTATCGCTGCGCCTCGGCAGGGACGCTGCGCGTCAAATCGAACACTCCATTGAAAGGCAAAACGTTCCGATGAATAGTTGGGTCCCTTGCCATTCCCTCAAAAGCAGCCTTGGGAAAACCAGGAATCAATATTTGCGCCAGGTTTCAAAAGCCCAATCCAGATATTGTTTGAGCCATCGCACCTGGGGCCGGTGATCTTCGTGATCGAACCAGCCGCTCTGCAGGATGACAAATCCTTCGATCAAGCCCGCCTTGGCGAATTCGATCGCTTTTTTGGTCTGCGTCTCCAGCACATCCATCGCCATGGCCTGGCGCGTTCCGCCGTAGTCATGCATGAACAATCCCAGCAACACCGGCTTGTTCGATTTCCGGGCAACATTTTCCAACTCCAACCTCATCTTGACCTGCCAGTCGTAATTATTTGCGACCCAAACCCACAGGTTGATCGCGTCAATATAGGGCAAGTACGCCTCCAGGTCGCGCTTATCCTGCCAGGTATACTGCACCACGGACAACTTTAGTTCCAGATTCGCGCTCTTCAATGCCGCCTGGATCTTGCGCGTATCCTCCGGGGTCATGTTTTTGCTTGGTCCGTGAAAATCGATGAAGTCGTCGATCAATCCCCCGCAGATATTCGGGTATTGCCGCGACATCTTGCTCACCTGCCGAGCGGTCTCCTCGTAAAGCCCGTGCTGAAGGGCGCAAATGACCTTGGGGCACGTTTTTAATGGATCCAAATATTCCGGACACAAGGTTTCCTTGTCATGACTGCTGTTCAGAAACACCGCATTGGGAACCCCGAGATAATTTACCGCTGTCTCCAGGCTGCATCCGGAAGGCCCGACGAACGGCACTTCCTTGCTTTTGTTAATTACCAATCCCGACTTTGAAATCACATAGCCCCACATCCACGATTTGTCCCGCAACGTCGTCATGGTCTCTTTCCCTTCTGCTTTATTTGAGATCATTTTCGTTCTTGAAAATAATCTGCAGCGTCTTAATCCCATGGACCTTAATTTTCAGCAACCGCGCCCCGGATTCGACATTTTGCCCTGAAATTTTCACGCCATCGGCAACAATATCAAGCGGGGGCCGCTCAATGCCCAGTTCAATCCAGCCGTCCTTTCGGCTGTCAGCCAGTCGGATTGCGGCTAGATTCCGGCTAGAATCGTATTCCGCGGCTTCGATCCGCGTCCCATACCAACCCGTCAACCAGGCCGGAAAGGCATGCGCCTGGATCTGGGATTTTAGAAAACAGTAGGCCCATTTGGCCGGGACGCGCCGGTGCGATAAAGACGAACCCAGGTATTGTTCCGACAACAAATGGTTGGCGGACGCCGACTCCAGCAAGGCGAGAAGTTTTTCGCGCGACTGGAAGCCGGAGAACAAGGCCAGCATGAGGTAGCTGAACCGCTCCTGTTGGCCCAAATCTGAGCCGGTGGGATGATAGGTCAGAGCAACGCCTTTGGGCAGAGCTGCAAAAATATCGCCATATGACGAATTGACGCTTGCCAGAATCTTCTTTATCTCGGCCGGCATCATGCGGCCGTACCATTCCCATGCTTCCGGGTAATGCCCTTCCGTCGTCATGTTATAAATGCCCTGCACCCGATATTGACCTGTCATTTCCGCAGCAGAGACATTGACAAATGCCAGGCCGGGATCCGTCTCTTCCTGGAAAAACTTGGCTCCAAACCATGGGGCGCCGCCCCAAAACCGGGGGTAATACTGTTGGGGTGCGCGAAACTGACCCAATCGCATTGCGCCCAACTTGGCAAACGCATAGAGCCCCAAGTCGCGTGCCTCGTCCTCGCCCAGAATTTCAGCCATGCGGATGAAACCGAGATAACCGCCGTAATTGGTGCCGTCATTCCAGGTAACGCCTTTTTCGGCATAGGCGGTCGCCATGCAGGCCCAATCCTGCAAGACCAGGAAGTAATCGAAGGCATGGCGAATCGTTTTCCAGTTCGCCTTGATCGACGCCCAATTGCCGGAAAGCAGCGCCCCCAGGTAAAGCGAATAAAGGGCGAAGCCATTACCCCAGTCAACTTCGTAAAAAGTCTTTGTGGTCGATTCGATGGCTTCCCGTTCGCATGATTTAAAATTGCCGATCCCGCCGACATGCAGATAAGTCATCAGATAATTCACGCCGGTGTAAGGTTCCGTGCGTTTATACCAGGCACAGCAGCGCTTGCCGCTGGTATGCGTATATTCCGTGGCGGGCGACGCGCCTTTTTGTACTCCTTCGCCGGTTATCTTTTCCAGCGTTTTGCGATTTCCCTCATCAAGAAAATTGAAAAGCGCCAGCGGAAGGGCGTATTGGATGATGAACTGGTAGGCGCCGGGATTGGCAATGATGTCCGACGATCGGTGAAAGCGCAGGTACTCATCAAAATCGGCGCCGATCAGCGGCGCAATACTTTCGTCGCCGGACGGCTTGAGACAGAACTTGCGGCGCGTCGGCGGCAGCGGCAACGAATAGACTGACCAGTTCCGGCCAATGACGCCTCGCAAATGCCCGTATTTTGTCGGGAACCCGAAATCCTCGGCGGCATCGTCGAGCTTGAATTGTTCCATCCCTTCCAGCAAACTCAGCGGCGGCGGCAAGGGCGCGGTGCGCAACGGCTTGCTGCCCCATTCGTCGCTTATGATCCGGTAGTCGAACTTCTGGATTATCTCGATCCGGTTCTCTTCCGGGACAATTTTGAAATATTCCTGGCAATCGGAAGGATATGCCAGGACCGCCCTGCTGAAAAAAGCGCATTTCGCAAAGGCTTTTTCGATCCAGGCATCGCTGCCGGTCTCTTCCGGCTTGAACACCTCGAAGCCAAAAGGAAACACGAGGGCGGCCAGTCCGAATTCAGCGGCAGCAACAATGTCGACGCTGACGAGGATTTGGTCTTCGTTACGGTTGAACACGATTTTGTCGGGGTTTTTCTGTAGCGCCAACATAAGCGGCACATCCGGAAAAGAATCGGCGCCCCAGAGCAGAATCCAGTTGTCGGTGAAAGCGCCATCCCGCTGCCGGTCGTAGACAACACCGTCATGGGTGGGACGGATTGTCCGGCCCTTTTGAAGAGGCAAGGCAATATAGTCGTAAGAACCAGCCGACTCCATGCCGCCCAACCGCAAGGCAGCGTCGTTTGTTTCCACCAGGATGCCGGGCGACGCAATCGAATAGGAACAGGCAAAATCGACGGACTTCCCGCTCCGGCGATGATAAAAATCGGATTTAGTCAGCAGTTGTTTGCGCCAGACGACGCTGATCCAATTGACATCCAACTTTTCCTTGTCGCCGGGAATATGGATGTCCCATGAAGTCTCTCCAATATATTGATCCTTTTCGGGAATGCCGGGCGGCAATATGCCGAAATGCCATAGCATGGACTTCCGATACTGCGGATGGCCAAAAAGATATGGTTTGGCGATCAAGCCCAGCAAAGGCATACTGCAATCCAGCATCCCGTCGCCTTTCGCAAAACCGAACCGACCCGCGGATTTGATGTTGGCAGGACCGATCCCGGTCTTGAATTCAGCCAGCCGTTCGGCCGTCAAATCCTGCTCGTTTTCGTGATATTTCAAATTGGCCGATGATTTCAGCACCCGTTCCGCGCGCAAATGCGTTCGCTTGGAAACGGGCGGCAAAGCGACCTTCGCCGGAGCCGCCCCGGCTGTCAGGGCAAAACATTCCGATCCAAACACAACCCCGGACTTGTCGATTATGCGCGCTTCAAGAGACGGTTTGACCGTCTCGCCCCGGCGCTCAGTAATTTTGATCGCCAATTCATTCCATCCTTGCCGCAGTTGGATCCAGATGCCGGGAAAAGGCAGGCTCATAAACAGCGTTGTTGGCGGCATGAATGCTTTATGCCCGTTTACAAAGGGCTCGTATTTCAGCGCGGTATCATCCCAATAATCGAACACGATTTCCAGAAACACCTGTTTGGCGCTGGGGGCATAGACAAAGGTTCGCAACCAAACCATGGAATGAGCGGACATTGTCAGGTCAAGTTGTCCTTCATCGTTTATTTGCGCCGTATGCCACTCGGGGATTGTTGCCGCGGAAAAGGTTTCCGCGCCGGCAGGCATTCGCTGTTTCCCGCCAAACGCCGAAACGGGTGACATTTGCCAGCGAAAGATCTGACCATCAATGTCGCCGTAGAACCATCTATCTCCAAAGGGTTGTTTCCTTTTTCTCATTTTTATCAGCCCCTCTTATTTTAATACGATCTCTATTGCATCCTTCCTCTTGGGATCCTCGCTGACTTTCAAGCAAACGGTTTGGGAATCCGTTTCGTATCGCCAACCATTGCCTTTGCCGTCGACCACCGGAACTTCCCCGCGGTTCAGCAGGACGGTCCGGGGGATTCTTTCCAAACGAATGACCAAATCGTATTCGCGTTTTTCCGGCATGCCGGCATAACGGCCCTGGCGCGGCAAAATCGTCAATTCCACGCAGCCGGGAGAGGTTTTGCATTTTATTTCGGTCAGGGCGCACTGGCCCTTTTGATATCCGAAAGTCAATCCATCGTCTTCAAACAGGGTGAAACGGCTGCTCCCGCACGGGTAAACGTGCAATTCGACGCATTCCATGGGTTTCTGGTCGACATGGCTCATTACCGGGCCATACGGGATGATGGACCCGGCACGCACAAAAGCCGGTCCGCCGCGGTCCTCCGGAACCTGGCACGTCAGGTCGCAGGGCCCCTCATGGCATTGGCCGCTCCACAAGTCAAACCATTTTCCTTCCGGCAAATGGACTTGATCGGTAAAGGCGGCAACAAGGAATGCGTCGCCGAACATGAACTGCTTAAGCAATTCGTCGGATTTCGGGTCATCCGGGAAAGCCAGCGGCATCGGGCGCACGATCGGCAATCCGGAGAGATGGGCAGTATACGCGGTCGAATAAATATAAGGGATCAGCCGGCTGCGCAGCTGGGCATAATAACGCGCCATCGCCTCGATCTCCTCGCCGAGGAACCATGGCTGGAACCAGAAATAGCAATTGTTCACCATGGACCAGGGATTGAAGAATCCGAAATGGATCCCGGCCTTGTATTCGATATCCATATCGCAGCTGACGTTCGGATTGCCTGAAAGGCTGTGGTTTAAAATGCATACCAGAGGTTTTTCCCCGCCGCCGGTGTCGCCCGCCCAGCAGGTTGAATACTGCTGGGTGCCGGCATAGCCGGTCGCCGCGTTGATCATCGGGCGTTTGCCGGTGTATTCCGCAAAACCGTTGTGCATCTGCTTGTTCAGGATCAACCCGTAAATATTGTGCATTTCCAGGTCATCCAGGCCGTTGGCCCACCGGCGATCCGGGAACTCGAACACCGTGGCATGGGCGTCCATTTTGAATGCGGACGCGCCCTGGTCGACAAATTTCTTCAGATGCTCGAACCAGGACTGGTTGGGTTGGGTGCAGGTATCGAGGCGAAACTGGCCCAACAAGCGTTCGTCGTGAATCTGGGCATCGAGATGAAATTGGCGATCTTCCTTCTCAACGCAGATTTTTTCTTCCGCATAGGTCACGTCATATTCGCAGTTCAGCCACAAACTGAGCTTGAAACCCAGGCGATCCATGACGCCGACAAATGAATGCGTTTTGCTCTTGACCCAGCTCGGGATGGGAAATCTTTCCGGATGCCACTTTTTGTCCACCTTGCCGTTATAAAAATTATCCATCCAGCCCGGCTCGAGACCGAGCGAATCGCAGGGAATTTTCCGGTCCCGGAAATGCAAAGCATTTTCGAGAACCTGGTTGATATTGTCAAACTCCCGGTTGATGAACATGAATCCATACGCCCATTTCGGCAGCAGCGCCGGGCGGCCGGCAAGCCAAGTATAGCGATCCAGCAGCAGCGGCAGGCTTTCGCCGGCGACAAGGTAGAAATCAAGATTACCGTTGCCCCGGTCGAAATATTCGCCCTTGAAAAGCAGCCGGTCAGGCTGTGCCTGGCCGATATCGATCACGTGTTTCCAGGTGCTGTTGACCAGCAAGGCCCATCCGCCGGTACTCATCACCCATGGGATCGGAATATAAGACGAGATGTTCTTGACCCATATTTCAGCCCGATGCCCCCTCTTGTTCAAACGATCGCGGCAGACATCGCCAAGTCCATAAAACTTTTCCTGCGGGCCAATCGCCAGCTCGGCGGAAAATCCCCGGCGGGGCATGTTTTGCGGCACGGAAGCCGAACGCACCAGACACTTGCCGCCGGCATCGTAAAAAACAAAAGTGCCATCAGCTTCAGCTATTTCGATGGCGGCGCCATCGGTTTGGATCAAAACCCGGCCTTTGGCTTTCTTCACTTTGGCTGTTGACCTGGCTTTCGCTCCGGGAAAAACGCCGTAACGAATGACTCCCGGCTCTACAAAATGCCCATCTCCTGCCAGCCGGAAACGGAATATATACGGGCTGAGCGCTTCAATTCGCACCACGCCGCCGTTGGACAACTTGATTTCCGTGTCATCTTTGCAGGCAAGACTTTTGTTGGATTGGTTTTTTTTCATGTTTTTCCGCCTGTTCCCTTTTATGCAAACACAAGTTTAATTCAACCGATATTCCGCAATTTGAAACTCGCCTATTTAGGCGCTGCGCCCGCAGCGATCCTGACGGGCGTCATGTATACGTCGTCGATCATAACATTGCCTTCCGCAAGCACAAAAGCAAGGGCACTGATATGCATGGCATCGGCCTTGCTATAGGTGAATTTGAAGTTTTTCCATTCGTCGGAATCCACGCGCACCTCGCCCAGCGTTTTGGACGGCGGGCATCCGTCTTTTTTACGGACCTCCTCGTCGATTTGATCGCTGGTGCCGCGGCGCGGATAGTTATAGATCAAGACCTTGACGGCGCCGTGTCCTTTCGCGCGCAAGTGAATGGCATAGTCCTTCTCCATGCCGCAGTTGAATTGAAAAAGGGCGCCCTTTTTCAGATTCAAGGAATAATCGCCCTCGGTGTTTTTGACCATATCCAGTTCGCCGGCTTCGCTCTGAATGATCCAGTCCCTGGGCAGCAATTCGTTTTCACCCAGTTTCCAACCGGGGAGCTTTTGGGGCTCTCGCTTGAACACCTCATTAAAACCGCCGTTTTTCCATATCCGGGTGTCTTTTTCAGCAAAGGATACCGGAGCAAGGGCACGATCCCCGGCGAACGATACAGTGGGATAATAATCGACGCCGTGAAACACGCCGCCTGACCAGGATGAGGTCTCACTGAAACTATTGGTAAGCACACGGGCGCGGGCCACGTTGATCCGCCAGACCTGGCCATCGGAAGCCTGCATCCCCAAGGGCGCGGTCGGTATTTTGACTTCGGCGACCCAGCGGTCCGCGAGCACCTTGGTCTTGATTTCGGCCCGGGAGTCAAACGCCAGGTCAGACGCTTTCTGGGCTTTGCGGTTGAAAGCGTCATACAGCACGCCGTCGGCGTTGAAGATCAGATGAAAGTAATTGCCGTCGAGATCCGGATGGGTGATGAATATCTCCAGCGTGTTGTCAAGCCAAAGCTGCCCGTCGCGGTTCTTGATTTGCGTCATCATTTTTTCCGGGGTCGGTTCCATGGCCTCAATGCCGAAATAGATAAAGTCGGGCTCATAGACGACCTTGACAAACGTCTGCGGCATCTCTTGCGGGATATTTTTCAGGTCCGCTTTGAACCCGGTGATGGTGTCGGCGTTTTTCCAGTCGGGATCGTCAAGAACGCCGTCAATCTTGATAGGCGCGGTATGGCGATAAATGCGCAGCTCACGGTAATTCTCCAGGTAGGTCTTTAGCGCCTTTTCCCAAACTTGGGTGAAGAAGGTGCGGTCGCGCTGCACATGCAGCCGCGCCTTGGAATCGTCTTTGGCCGATTGCTCGGCTTTGGTCAGCAAGTTTTTCAGCTTGTCGTGCACGCCGGGCTGGGTCAGCAGGCGGCCGACCGGGGAACCGTGCCCCCACCCGAAGCAGCCCGGATCATTGGTGACGGTGGTGATCATCAAAGCGCGATATTCCTTCATCTCCGGCCAGGCTTTGCCGTAATAGAGCGCTCCGGCTTCTTCGTTGAGCGCGGCATAGTCGCTGTCGATATTCCAGAGGAACTGGGCGGCGAGGTAGAGTGTCTGCCACATGCCGTACCAGCAATCCTTGGTCATGGTGCCATCATAGTGCTTGCCATAGGTGCCATCGGGCGGGGCCAGCACGGGTCGGGCGCCGTTGACGCCGATTTTGTGAAACGTCTTTAATTGGTTGATGAACGTGTGTTCCGTGGGCATGTAGGCCGAGGCCGAGGCGTCGATCTGGTCCCAGGTGAAACTCGGGTTGCCCAGCTTGCTCCATTCGGTGAAATATTCGTAGAACACCTGGTTGACCGGGCACTTGGGATCATCCAGGTTGTGCCGGTAACAGCGGCGGTTGTAAGCCTTGAGCACAAACAGATTTTTATCGGGCACGACGCCGACAGGCGCACGCTGAAAGTTCTGATAGGCGATCGCGCCCAGCTTGATGTCCGGATATTTTTTAGCCAAAGGCCCCAGGAGTTGATTGGCGAAAGTCCAAAACCGGGTGCTGACAAAACCAAACTTCTTCTCCTCCGCCGGATCGAGCTTGACGCAGTTTTCGCACTGGCACCAGCCGGTGCCGTCATCGTTTAAAAGCTCATATTCATCGCCCGGCTTAAGCTTGGCGGCAATATAGGCATCAATGTTGTCGCGCATGATCTTAATGACATCCGGATTGGAGGTGCAGGGCTGGTAGCGCTGGTCACCGGTTAACGGCATACGTTTGCCGTTGATCAGCGGAAACCGCTCCGGATGCTCCGTGAACATTTGCGCAAGATAAGCGTAGCCTTCCTTGTAATTGCGGCTGATACCTATTCCGGCAAGCAACTCGCTGAAACAGCCGATCGTATCGCTGAGCGCGCCGCGCTCTTCCATGATTTTGCCTAAGACATGCGGTTCGCCGGAGACACGATATTTGCGGAAAGCCGCGGAGTTAACGTCGGTCACCCGCATATTATTGCGCACCATCCAGTCCCAGGTATTCGTCGTCAGACAGTTCACATTGCAGCCGCCGCAAAAAAACCGCCGCCAGCGGAATGAAGGATTGTGCATGCTGTCCTGCCGCGGCACGGCAAGAGTCGGCTTGACGGTGAAATATTCGCCGTCCGCCCCGGGCGTGATCCAGCGAATGCCGCCATAGGCCTTGAGAATTTCATAAACACCGTAAAGCGTGCCGATCGGTTGCTTGCCGACGATCCGCAAGCCGTCCGCCCCGGCCTTGAGCACGAATCCCTCCGTATCGAGTCCGGGGGCATCCCCCGTGGTCAAATAAATCGGATATAGTCCCGCCACCGGGGTTTGGCCGATGACCGGAGCCGGGGCCCCCGTAATCCGCGCCATAAATCCGGCCAATTCGGCGGCGGCATGCTTTTCCACCGCCCCGGCGTTCTCGGCCAGGACGATGCAACTGACCGTTTTGCCATCCTGCACCAGGGAATATTTCTGCACATTCGAGCAGGACGCGACCAGCACGATCGCGCCAGCGAAACACATCCGGATCATTTTCATCATCTCGATTTCCTTTCTGATTATGCTTTTATCTTGGAATTCATGAGGACATTATCTCTCGGGTTATTTACCAAGCTTCGCCGAATCCTTATAATCGCCGGCTTCGAGCAATCCCTCACCGCCGAAAATCACCGGACGGAAGGCTTCCGCCCCGTGGAAAACGCCGTCGCTCCAGGAACTTAGCTGGCTTTTCCCGTCAACCAGGTTACGGCTGCGGCCAACATTCATATTCCACACATCCCCGGCATTGATTTTACAACCGAAAGGCGCGGTCGGAACGCGGATTTCAGCCACCCATCGGTCCGCCAGGATGCTCGTCTTGAGCTCAATGCCGGAATCGAATTTTACATCCGCCCTCTGCGCTGCCACCGGGACAACGATGGCATCGTAAATTGTTCCGTTGGGATTGAAAATTGTCTGCGTGTAATTGGCATCCACGCCCTGCGCGGCAATGAACAGCTCCAGCCCGCTGTCTTCCCATAGGGCGCCGTCGCGCTGCTTGACGCCCATCTTCATTCTACCCGGCTCGGGCTCCAAGGCTTCAATTGCCAGATAAATGTTGTCATCGTCATAGAGCAACTTAACGAATGTCTGCGGATCAGCCGCAGTCTTGCCGTCCGTCGCGACAAAACCGGTTATGGCAGGGGCTTTCTTCCAGTCTTCCTCGTCAAACTTGCCATCGATGACAATGTTTGCCGAGCGCCGATCGATATTGATTTTCTTCTGCCGCTTTTGCCGGGAAACGTATTTCGCGTACTCAGCTTGAATAGATGTCAAATATTCCCTTTCCCGTTTGATCTTTGCCGGCGCCGCCTGGTCGTCGCCGGCGGCTTTTTCGGCCTCGGCCAGCAACTGCAGGAGCTTGGCCTCCACACCCGGCTTTTCCAGGCATCGGCCGTTGGAGCCGAGATGGCCTGGGATTTCCTCGTAAGCCTGGATGAGCAGTTTGCGGTATTGGCCCATGACCGGCCATGTTTCCCCGTAATATTTGGATCCCATGTCCTCGTAAAGCGCGTTGTAATCGGCATTGACATTCCAGAGCAGACTGGCAGCCACATAATATGACTGCCAGACTTTCAGCCATTTATCGCGAACCTGTTCCCGTCCCGGGAGAAACGTCCCGTCGGGTGGGATGCTGACAAGACCGCATCCAGCCAGGCCAATTTGGCTGTAATATTTAATATCCCTGGCAACGATGTTCTCCGCCGGCGCACCTTGATATGCGTAATATTCAAGAATGGTTATTGGATTTTCAAACTTCAGCCAACGTTGCAAGATGTCCCGCAAGATCGCATTGCCCCGGCATTTAGGATCGTCAATGGAATGACGATTGCAGCGATATAGGTTGGCATACTCGACGATCAGACGGGGATCGGGCGTGATGCCGGTCGGCGGACACTGAAAATTCCAGTGATAGGCGCGGGCCCAGAGGGTATCGTCCGGATGCGCCATATAAACCAGACGGGCTATCCGATTGACAAGGGTGTAATAGCGGGTGCTCACATATTCATTCTGCTTTTCATCCGGCGGATCGATCTTGGCGCATTCGGCGCACTGGCACCAGCGCGTATCGTTGTTGTTGCCAAGCACGAATTGCCCGCCCCTGGGCGGAACATCCAGCATCCGGTTGATGGATTCCGCCATGATTTCCGCGACTTTCGGATTGGAGGTGCAGGGCTGCGGCTGCCCGGGCATTCCTTTCATCTGCTGGGGCCGACGTTTGCCGTCGATCTCAGAATAGTACTCGGGATGCACGCCAAAATAATCATCGCTCAGGAACGTCGAAAAAGAACTGTACTCGTGGATCTTGGCCCCGCGCTTGTCCATGTCTTCGCTAAAACACCGATTATACGAGTTTTTTGCGACATGGATGGTCAAGCCGTTGCGGACCATCCAATCCCAAGTATCGAGTATCCTTGAATTGGTATTGGCATAGTCAAGCCGCATGTAACGATATTTGAACGACGGATTATTTATCGAAATTTGCTCCGGCACGGCCACGGCCGTTCGCTTCGGGCAATATTCAAACGCCGCCCCCGGGGCAAACCAGCGCATGTCGGCATATTTTTTCAGGATTTCGTAAGCGCCATAGAGCGCGCCGACCGGATTTTTGCCGATGATACGAACGCCGTCCCTGTCGGCGGCAAGAACGAAGCCATCATCCTTCAGTTGGGAAACAGCCGCGTCGATGGCAGCGCCCCGCGGAACGTTTTTAGCCTCAGCCGTCCCAAGGTAGATATTATGGAGCGCTTTGGATGGAATAATTCCGATGCCGACTTTGGCTCCGGTCGCTTTTTCCAGATAAAGCGACAGTTCAGACGCGGCGTGCTTTTCCACCGGCCCGGCGTTCTCCGCGAGGACGATGCAACTGACCGCTTTCCCGTCCTCTACCAGGGGAATGTTGTTCACGGTCGCGCCGGATGCGGCCACCAACATGACGCTGGCACAACACCTCAGGAATGATCCCATCGACCGATATCCTTTCGACTTGCCGCAGGCAAAACCGCAGGCCAAAATTTATGTTTGCATTCTAGGCAAGTTTTCGGAAGAAAAGCAATAGACATTCCTGCCATAATGATGGATTTTTATGCCAGGCAAAAGGAAAGCTTGGACCGGCAAATCCGCTGCGATCGTTTACTCATACACCGTTTTTCAGCGGTTTTACCCGCAGGGTCTGCCGGTAGTCCGGCAACACGCGCTCGAGCAAGTTCTTTACCTGACCGATTTTCCACTCAAGATGATTGCGATCGGTCATATACTCCATGCTCGGCTCCCATCCCAGGCGCGAATCGGCTTCGACCAGCGGAATGGTATCCTGCGCATTGGCCAATTCGGCGGCGGCGACTTCTTCCAGCCGATCCAGAATTTTACCGGCCCGGGCAAAATCCGCTTGAACCAGCAGTTGCCGGTTCAAGAGCCACCACTCTTTGCAATGCAGCGTGGTGATCAGCGCTTTCAGGAAAAAGCTGCCGACTCCGGCCATCTTGGCCGCTCTTGCCAACTTGCGCTCCGGAGTCAGCGTCAGCGCTTTTTCCATCAGGGCCACACCCTGCGCCCAAATCTTGATCGCTCCGGCCATGAGCCTGGCCTCCTCGCTGACCCGCCGGCCGACGGCGGTTTGGCCGTGGCGGTCATTAGGCTCATACAAGGCAAAGGTAATATGATTGCCGAAGTGCGCATACGGCACCTCGGGCATGAGTAATTTATGCTCGACATATGGGTGAAAGGTCGGATGAAAAACCAGGGGATAGGATGGGCCGACGCGCAAAGGGCCATATTGATCCTCATTGGAAGGCGTAAAGGCGCTCAGCGCTTTGCTCCATAATTCCCAGGCTTTGACCACCAGCGGCGCCGCCTTTTGACTGAAATCGCGCGCTGCTATCTGGCGCAGTTTCTCGTCCAGATCGACTTCCGGCGACCAGAAACTCCACTTGGCGCATTCGCTGACCGGGGAGGGATACCAGCCATAATGATGGGAATCCATCAATCCGCTCAAATTCCATTGTTTCCTTGCATGGTGCATTTGCGCGTAACGCTTGAACCACTGCTGCGGCGTGGGAATGTATGGCACCACCCCAACGTCCCAGGTCATACCCCCGGTATTGGTCATGGCATACAATGGGAGATTCCGCTTTTTAGCCGCAGCCGCTTCGGAAGTAAAATAGCTGCCGGGCCCGGCAAACGAGATTGTATAGTCCGGCACAATGGCGCTGAATTTTTGGTATTCGATCTGTTCGAACATTTCGAAGGTTACTTCCAGCGAAATATCCTTCGGCAGCGTCCCGATCAGCTTGAGACGTTCCTCCTTAGGCGCCCAGCCCCAGTTGTATGTCCAGAAAACGATGTCCGCCTTGGGCGCATAGCGGCGGACCGCTTTCTTGACCGCGTTGACCCATTTGGGGTAATCGTAACAGGGCCAGAATCCTTCCCACACCCGGCCGTCGGCAATGCGACTGACACCCGAGTCGGATCCGCCCGCCGGGAAAGGGGCCACGTGCGGATCCTTGCTCGGAAACCGGCAGGATTCGCCCACCAGGATGATTCCGCGGGCCCGCGGCGCATGACGGAACACCGCGCCATAAACGCGATCGAAATATTCGTCCGCATCCTTTTCGTCGGGATGCTTGCTCGCATTCAAATAGCTGTAAAAATAAACACCCAGGCCGAATTTTTCGGCGCGGTCGATCAGGTCATTGAAATCGAGATATCCGACCGTGGTCTCATCGACGCCCTTGACAAAAAGCAGGACCGAATCGAAACCGGCATGAGCCATGGCATGCAAATGCGCATCGGGAAACTGGTCGATGCCCCAGCCGGAATGCACCATCCGCGGCGCAAAAAGCGGCTTCCTTTCGACCGGAGCACGTTGGATGCTCAAAAAAGGCGCTTCGCGCAAATTCATCAAGTCTTCAAGATAATAGCCACCCTGCGCCACCCCGGCGCTGTCATTGCCGCAAACAATCACCCGCTCGCGGCTGGCGGAGAACAAATAGCTGCGTGGCGTCGCCAGCGCTTGACCAAGTTTGTCCAGTTCGCTTTTTTCCGCCAGCACCAGCGCTTTGGTCAACGTCTCCAGCTCCCGTCCGGCATAGCGTCGCAGCGGTATGGTCAGGTCCATGCTGGTAAAAAAGTAATCCTGCAAATCCTTGGCGCCCAAAACAGTCAGATCCGCGGCATGCTCCCCAATCGCAATTTGCCAGGTCTGGTCAACGACGACTTCGCCATCCGCCGGCACAGCCGCCGGATCGCGCCGGCCGGGCAAATGGACCTGATTCATCAATTGACGGAACTGGTAATTTTTTTCCTTCAGTTGCATGGTCATCGTCTAGTCTCCTTGTTTGAAAAAACGCTGCAAATTGCGCTTGAATTCTATGCCGCGCCACCTTGGCGATCAAGTTGTTTCTCGCCATGGCTACGGCCTTAAAAGGAAGAAGCGGTTAAGATGGAAGTGCCCACAAAGCAGTTGGTCCAAGATCACGCGCGATCCGTTTTACCCAATCCGCACCGCTTGTCCCCCTTACCCAGAGTGTTTTTCTGGCAAGGCATTCGGATTTATCCTTGCATCCATTATCGACCGACATAGACTGCGCACATGCATGTGATTCCCGAACAATGGCTCAGTTGGATCGCCACCGGCATTTTCATGGCAACCTATGCCGGGATTGCCATCGGCAGCGTGCCGCGCCTGGTTTTGGATCGGACCGGCATCGCGTTGTTGGGCGCCATTGCCATGGTTGCCACCGGCGTGCTCAGCATGCCCCAGTCCTTGCACGCAATCGACGCCCCCACCCTGCTCCTGCTCTACGCGCTGATGGTCGTCTCCGCCCAATTCCGCGTGGGCGGTTTTTACACCTGGACGGCGCTGCGTCTCGGCCGTTTCATTGCGCGCGACAAATTATTTCTGCTGATCATCATGGCCGTAACCGCCGTTCTTTCGGCCCTCCTGGTCAACGACGTGATCTGTTTGGCCTTCACGCCCGTGCTGGCGGTCGCCCTGCTCCGGGCCGGATTGAACCCCGTGCCTTTTTTGATCGGCATGGCGGTGGCCAGCAATATCGGCTCGGCCGCCACAATCATCGGCAATCCGCAAAACATGTTGATCGGCCAGATGGGCCACCTGGCCTTCGGACCATTCCTGGCCTGGTGCAGCGTGCCTTCGCTGATTTCACTGGCCCTGGCCTACGGCGTCATTATCTGGCTTTATCGCGGCCGTTTTCAGGGCAAGCCAGCGCCGAACATGGAAGCCGTTGCCTGGCCGCAATTCAATCGCCGCCAGAGTATCAAGGGACTGCTGGCCACCGGGGCATTGATTCTGTTGTTTTTCACCCATATCCCCAGGGAAGTGACCGCGCTTTCCATTGCCGGGCTCCTGCTTTGCAGCCGGCAGATGCGCACGCGCGACATGCTGGAACAGGTGGACTGGCACCTGCTGACGCTTTTTTGCGGACTATTCATCGTCATCGGCGGTTTCATGCTGACCGGCATCCCGGCAACGCTGGTAACCAACCTGAAAGACTGCGGGGTCGATATGCACAACCTATACATCCTGACCGGCCTCTCGGCGCTGTTGAGCAATATAGTCAGCAACGTACCCGCCACGATGCTGATCGTCCAGTTCCTGGATCAGACCCGGGCAACGGAATGGTACGTACTGGCCTTGGCCAGCACGTATGCCGGCAACCTGATCACCCTCGGCAGCATCGCCAACCTGATCACCATCGAACAGGCGCGGCAATATGGAATCACGATCGGCTTCAAGGAGCACGCCCGCATCGGCATCCCGGTAACGGCCCTGTCCCTTCTGGTTACAATCGGCTGGATCTGGTTGAGGACAAAATAAAGAAGCAACCAGCAGCGCTACCTCTATTATAAAATCGCGAATTTACCATTGACAAAACGACGACGGCAGGCTCAAATCCGCGGGCAACGAACGCTTCGACTGGAATCGGCGAGATGGAGGAAACAGACATGACCAAGAACAATGCCTTGCTGGCATGGGTAAATGGAATCGCGGGGCTCTGCGCCCCGGATCGGGTCCAATGGTGCGACGGCTCGCAGGCGGAATATGATCGTCTGTGCGGCGAGATGGTCAAATCCGGAACGTTCATCAAACTCGACGAGCAGAAGCGGCCGAACAGCTATCTATGCCGGTCCAATCCTTCCGATGTGGCGCGCACCGAAGACCGCACCTTCATCTGCTCCCGCCTTAAGGAGGATGCCGGCCCCACCAACAACTGGCGCGACCCGGACGAAATGAAAGCCACGCTCACCGACCTTTTCCGCGGATGCATGCAGGGCCGGACAATGTATGTGATCCCGTTCAGCATGGGCCCGCTGGGCTCCAAGATCGCCCATATCGGCATCGAAATCACGGATTCGCCTTACGTTGTCTGCAACATGCGCATAATGACCCGCATGGGCAAAGCCGTGCTCGACGTGCTGGGCAACGGCAAATTCGTGCGCTGTCTGCATTCGGTGGGCGCGCCCTTGAAGAACGGCGCCCAGGATGTCCCCTGGCCCTGTAACACCGAAAACAAATATATCGTGCATTTCCCCGAAGAGCGCGCCATCTGGTCGTTCGGCAGCGGCTACGGCGGCAACGCGCTCCTGGGCAAGAAATGCTTTGCGCTGCGCATCGCCTCCGCCATGGCGCGGGACGAAGGCTGGCTGGCCGAACACATGCTTATTCTGGGACTGACCCCGCCGAAAGGCCCAACAATTTACGTTGCAGCGGCCTTCCCCAGCGCCTGCGGCAAGACCAACCTGGCCATGATGAACCCGACTTTGCCCGGCTGGAAAATACGCTGCGTAGGCGACGACATCGCCTGGATGAAATTCGGCGCCGACGGCCGGCTCTATGCGATCAATCCCGAGGCTGGCTGTTTCGGTGTGGCGCCGGGCACCTCGATGCAATCCAATCCTAACGCGCTCCTGACCCTGAACGCGAACAGCATTTTCACCAATGTGGCCATGACTCCCGACGGCGATGTGTGGTGGGAGGACATGACCACGGAAACGCCGGCAAAGCTGACGGACTGGCAAGGGCAGGAATGGGCCAAGGGCTGCGGCCGCAAGGCATCGCATCCCAACGCCCGCTTTACGGCGCCCCTGGCCCAGTGCCCGGTGGTGGACCCCGCCTGGGAAGACCCGAAGGGCGTGCCGATCTCCGCCATCCTGCTTGGCGGACGCCGCCCCACCACGATCCCGCTCGTTTGCGAGGCTTTTTCCTGGCAACACGGCACATTTCTGGGGGCAATTCAGTCCTCGGAAACAACCGCGGCCGCCGCCGGCGCCGTGGGCGTGGTGCGCCGCGATCCGATGGCCATGCTACCCTTCTGCGGATATAATATGGGTGATTACCTGGCGCATTGGCTGAAGACCGGGAAGCAAGCGAGCGCCTCCAAATTGCCGCGCATCTTTTATGTAAACTGGTTCCGCAAGTCGCCCCAAGGCAAATGGCTCTGGCCTGGCTACGGTGAAAACAGCCGCATCCTGAAATGGATCTACGAACGGGCGGCCGGCAAAGGCCAGGCGGTGGAAACACCTATCGGCCTCATGCCACCAATGGCCGCGCTGGACACCAAGGGTCTGAATGTCGGCGCCGAGGATTTGAAGGAACTCCTGCGCGTGGATGTGGCCGGCTGGCTCAAGGAACTGCCCGGCATCCGCGAACATTTCAAAAAAATCGGCGAACGTCTGCCGCAAGCGCTCACGGACGAATTGGCCGCGCTTGAGAAGCGCCTGCAAAAGGCATAAGTAATCACGGGCAAGGATCAGCCCCCCAGCAGGCGGAGGGCGTTGGCCGAAAACAGTTTTTGCTCCAGCGCGGGAGGAAGCTTCAGGGCCTTGACGAGGGCAACGGCCTCCGTCTGGTCGGCCCAGGGCGAGTCGGTGCCGAACATAATGCAATCGGACGGGTGCGCCATGAGCAGGCGACGGACCAATGCGGCGCCGCAAAAGGAAATGGCAAACGACATTTCCACCAACACCGGCTTGCCGATCAGCCAGCGCTCAACTTCAGCCCAGTCGTCCCAAGCGCCCAGATGCGTGGCCACGAACTTGAGGCCGGGAAACTTGGCGGCCACCTTCCAGATGCGCTCCGGATCCGCGCGCCGCACGCGCGCGAAGCCCAGGTCGAACCCGGTATGGCACACCAGCAGCAGGCCGCATTCGCGAATGGACTCGTAAATTGGGTCCATGCCTGGATCGTCGAGATCAAAATCCTGGTAATATGGATGCAACTTGATGCCGCGGAATCCCTCGTCCCGGATCAAGCGAAGATGCTCCCGCACTTTGGGATCAGCGGGATGAATGGAGGGCAAAGGAACGATCCGCGGCGAACGCACCGCCTTGGACCAATCCAATATTTTCTGAAACTGCGTCGGCTTGGTGGCAATGGAACAGACAACCGAGCGCTCGATGCCGGCTCGATCCATGGACGCCAGGAGCGACGCCACGGTGCCATCCAGCTTCGCCGATATGCCCGACTTTTTCCCAAGGTTCGGCACAGCCCGCGCCGCCAGATCGTCCGCGAAGGCATGCGTATGGAAATCAATTATTTTCACAAACATCCCAGCCTAATTCGAAATTTTTATTTGTCTTTTCCGAACACTTGTGTCCTAATTTAAAATTGAAGAAGTCTAATCCTGGTTTAAGATGGTTTTGAATTAACAAACGAAACCATAATAAACATTAAGGAAAAGGCTTCCATGCATCAACATACTGTGATTGGCCAAATGATACAAATGTTTTCGAGATTTGAATTTAAGAAGGCGGTAAAAGAGGCTGGAACCGAATACCATGCCAGAGGATTCAGTTCTTGGAATCACTTTGTAGCGATGTTGTTTGGCCAACTCCGCGGCCAGGATAGTCTGCGCGGCATTGGGGCTGGATTGGCCTGCCCGGTTTGGAGATCGGCAATCGGAATCGTTAGTGACCTAATCCTCCAAGGTTGCTTTCCATGCTTTGATCGTGGCGGACGTTATCAATATAAAGTTCGTCAATTAGCGCAGTGGACTCCTTCTTGAATATGGGTCGGTTGCTATCGGCAATGCGTTGGTAGATGTTGGAAAGGTACAATCTGCGCACATGCGTATTTTCCCGCAGATGGATAGTGTAAAAGGGGTTATTCACGCCATCCTCGTCGATACGCACGACGTTGCGGATCGTGATGGCTCCTGTCTGATTGACACCCTGCTGAAAATAGATAAGCCCGCCGAAATCGGTATGTCCCCGCACAAAGGAGGCGTAGATACCGTCCAGCGTTATACCATCAAACCAACCGAGTTTGTCGCCGGTACCGGAGAAATGAGTAAAGGACACCGCATGATAACGGTATTTTCCGAACACATTGCGGATGCTGACATTACGCACATGGCTGCGCCTAGAAAGCAGCCGCACGGCGTTATAACCGAAGCTTCCGCCGTAAAGTCCGTCAATGGAGACATCGGAGATATCGCATTTGTCGCTGTACTGGAACCCCTCGTCGCTGTTGAGAGCGATCATGTCGTCATTGGTGCTGCCGCGGATGTTGCGAATACAGCCGCCATGGGCGGGACCATTGATGTGGATGCCGTCCATGTTTTCCCGCCGCATGTTGAAATCGAACGTGATGTTCTCCACGGTAAAGTTCTCCACCGCCATGAGTTGCACGGCAAAGCTCTCTGGATCCTTGATGACCATGTCCCGCAGCGTCAGATTCTCCATGGAAAAAAGGCAGATAAACTGCCCCCAGTCATAGTACATCGCCTTGGCGCAGCTACCCCGGCGCTGATGAAGATTGTTGCCGTCCCAGACGCCCCCCTCGATGATGACGTTGCGCGTGGGGACTTTACCCTTGTCCCGGTTCATGAGAATGGGGCAATTGGCGTTGTCCGCCAGGCGCAGCACGGTGGCCGGGGACAGCGCGAGGCGGGTATTGTCACCTATGCGCAGCGGAGAGGAAATCGTAAATTTTCCCGGCGGAACACACACCAGCCCGCCGCGATCCAACAACGCCTGCAATTGCGCCGCAGAACCTACGCCATCCTTGGAAATAACTACTTTTTTAATTTCGCCTGTCGCCTTTAAATTCATGATTTTCTCATCTCCTTTGTCTTATCAATACGCGAAAACATGCATTGCGGAGTTTGGATTAGCGCGGTCAAAGCGAGAGCCCCTTTTCCGTCCAACTCATTTGCCGCCTTCTCGATCATCCGGTTTTCTTCTTTCACGGGCAGCAAAACCAGGACGGATGCGGAAACCGCGATCAATCCTATTATCACAATCGGCAATCGAGGGTTGAGATCAAACGTTTTGCCGGCAACATAACCGGCAGGAATAATGGCAAAAGCGATAAATAGCTGGATAGCCGCCCAGATGTCTGCCTTATGCAATAGCCCCATCCTTTTGTTCATAGCAACGTTGACGCATACTTGAAACAGGTAGGTGCCAGCGGCCGTCAGCGCTGAAGCTAACAGCGTCACCCACAGGTTCTTGATTGGAGCCAGCAGAATCAGAAATGTGCCCGCCGCAAAGACCGCCAGGGAGATACACAGCGTTTTCATCTCTCTCCGCCCGCCTAGATACGGAACCGTATAGCGGAACAGGATAAAACTGACGACCGCCCCAACAGCCGGGACCATGGAAAGTTCGGTCATGGTCAGCTGCAACACGTTACTGATGAACAGAACCTGGATAAAGCCCATGCTGAAGGCAAAATTATATAACGCATAAGCGATTACAATGCGCAGTAATTCCAGGTTTCTCATACCAAGAAACACCACTCTCCAGTGCCGCCGGAAACTCTGGAATATCGTCAACTCATCGTGAAGATTGTTAAGAGTGGCCCCGGCTTGCGTTTCGGTCAGAAGCAAATTGCGGACCACAAACATGATCGTCATACTCACAAAAGCAAAGGCGTAAAAAAAACGCCCGGAAGGCACCAGGCCGAATCTATCGATCACCGGCCCAGCAAACACCGTGACGATCCCTCCAAGAGGGGCAATGGCACCTAATATCCCAAATATCAGCGCTTTCTTGCCATCATCCACATCTTCCGTGAGGACGCAATACCACGCCACCCCCGTAATCTTGGAAAAAGCGAAAAACAAGGCGGCGACAAGGAACAACGCAAAACTACTGGCGATGCCCCATAATAAAAGAGGGATGGACCAGCAGATCAGGGAAAACAGGAAAAGGGTGCGCCGGCGCCCCAGCGTGTGGGTGACCGGAGCTGCCGCGAATTGCAGCATCAACCCGGCCATGGCGCCTATGGTGCTGATAAGACCTATCTGTTTTGCGCAAAGACCGTTTGCCTGCATGTAGAGAGCGGTATAAAACATATGAATGCAAGCGAGAACCGAACTGAAAGGTTCGAGAATAATTGTTACTCTCTGGTTCTTTGGAAGGTTTCTTAACATGGCAACGAACCGTCTTGCTTTGGCCAGACAAACCACGATCACCCCAGTAACTTGCCATCACTCAGCAAGGCTTTCTCGGCAATTTTCTGAAATTTCACATTCTCTATCCGGCTGACCTCTCATATCTTTACCTTCGATAACATTGCTGTCCAAATTAGCCGATAATTAATTGTAGTTGAGGCTAATTTGGACAGCAATGTTTTCCGAAGATGATTGAGTATCTTTAAAAAAACGCGTATATCTTATGGCGTTCGTATTGTCGGTCAACATCTTTCAATGCGGGAGGAATCGCCATGCAAACGATGCCGGCCATATGCTTGTGTGCTATTCTTGGTCTTGTGCTCGCTCCGCCAGCCCGGTCCGAACCGGTGCGCAACGGCAATGAGTTGGCCCTTGCCTGGACAACCAATAATGCCGCGGGACGCCAAATCATGCAAAAGCAGGTCACGGGAATTTTCCATACCTTCCGCTACCTGCGGGTAACCGCCGTCAAAAAAGACCAGCCCGCCGCAGGCGCGACAACGGTCATGACCATCGAACCAAGTTCCGACATGAACGTCGCCCTCGTGGTCACCAAAAGACTCTCGCTCGAGCTGGCCGGCAGCCTGACAACCAACGATTGCGTATCGGCCTATGGCCGCATCAAGGCCATCGGCGGCGAATCCGCCAATTCGATGGTGGTTGACCCGGCCCTGCTCAAACACAAGGACATCAAGTCGCCCAAGCTCACCAAGGAACTGCTGCACGAGATCGATCCCACGGCCTATTAATGAGTATCCGCACAACACCCCCGGACATCTGTCCCGTGTGCGGCGCAGAAGTGCCGCCCAAAGCGCGCGCCTGTCCCGAATGCGGGGCGGACGACAGCGCCGGATGGAACGAAGACCGCGCCACATATGACGGACTCGATCTGCCTGGCGACGAATTCGATTACAATGCATATCTCGAAAGGGAATTCGGCGAGCAGGGCCCATCGCCAAAAAAACGATGGCCATATCTCTGCGTTATCGGCGCAATCCTCGTTTTGATCACGCTACTCGCCGTCATCATCTAATGCGCTGCTTGTGGCGGGATCATGCTGATGAAGCCGACGGACGAGAGATCCATCGGCTTCGCTCGGGATGACGAACATAACGCGCGTTGCACCGCACGAATTTGCTTGTCTTTAACCGGCGCTAAAGCCACACTGTTTTGAAGTTGGCGACGGTCCATCGCAAATTTCGAGGAGATGCCATGAAACGTCATTATGGCTTATTGGCATTAGTGCTGCTGGTTTGCATCCTGTGGGCATCCGCTACCCCATTGCAGGCGCAAACAATCTTCGCGGGAGATGGCTCGGACGAGCCCGGATTTGTGGCGCCCATCAAGGCCAACGCCCCGCCGCCGCCGCCGGCCAACATCGCTTCGGCCGAAACCTTCATCCCCTACCCGCCGCCGCCGCCGGCCCAGCCGCAATCGCGGTCCGAAAAGAAAAACCCGCCCACCCCGCCGGTAATGTTCGTCAAACTCAAATCCCAATATGGCATGATCGACTGGGCTTCGCGCCCCAACGATTTGAACAACCTGCTCAAGGACATGAAGGGCAGAATCAACGTTAATTTTGCCAACGAGGCCAAGTCTTTATCGGATATCAGCACGGACCCCGACAAAAATCCGATCATCTACCGCAGCGGCCATTTTCATTTCAGTTTTACGCCGGCCGAGCGCAAGCGTTTGCGTGAATACCTGCTGGCCGGCGGCACACTCATTTTAAATACTGGCATGGGTTCCAAGCCTTTCTTCGATTCCGCCAAAACGGAACTGGCCGAGATTTTTCCGGAAGCCAAGCTCCAGCGCCTGACCTCCGACCATCCTCTTTTCCATTCTTATTACGACATCGGACAAGTCAGCTACCGCCAAGGCGTGCGCGCCGCCGGCTATACCGCGAACGAGCCGCTGTTTTACGGCGTTACCATCGATTGCCGCACTGTGGCCATCCTCTCGCGCTGGTGCATGGCCATCGGCTGGGATGCGCTCGATGAAGACACCCTCCAAGGTTACTCCGTGGAAGATGCGCAGAAACTGGGGATCAACATTTTGTCCTACGCCACCAGCCTGCGCGCCTGGTCCAAAAACTTAGTCCATGCCATGAACTTCACCGACCCTGACTCCACCAAGGCCGGCAAGGTTTTTGTGGCCCAGGTCATTTACGACGGCGAGTGGAAAACGCGGCACGCCGGCCTTTCGGTCCTGCTCCAGCAATTCAATCGCCGCACCGATATTCCCGTCAAATTCGGCCGCCAGGAATTGAAACTTTCCGACGCCCGGATTTTCGACGCGCCCATACTTTACATCACCGGGCACGAAACTTTCCAGCTCAGTTCCGCCGAGGCGCAAAACCTGCGCGAATACCTGAACAAAGGCGGATTCTTGATGGCCGAGGCCTGTTGCGGCCGGCGGGCCTTCAATGCCTCTTTCGTGCGGGAAATGAAAAAAGTGTTTCCAGACCGCGCCTTGACCGTCCTGCCGGCCGAATCGCCGCTTTTCGCCCTGCCCAATCAGATCAAGGCTGTCGGGATCACCCCGGGCCTTTCTTCCCAATTGGGCGGCAAGACCACCATTGCTCCCAACCTGATGGGCTTGGAGCTGAACGGCCAGTTGGCGGTGATTTTCAGTCCTTATGGCCTGTGCGGAGGATGGGAAATGGCGCAGAACCCGTATGCCCTGGGATATGACGATGCCGGTTCATTGAGCCTGGGTGAAAACATACTCATGCATGCGATGACGCACTGAGCATACAACTCGAAGATCGGGACGGGCCGGCATTCTCGGCAGGCAGGATCAACTGACTTGATGGAGCTTTTATAAATTTTGGAAACAAGAATCGATGACATGTAAGCAAGGACTGGTTCTATTGTTTTTAGGCTTAATGTGTCTGGCAAGCCGCGCAGCGCCCGGCTCAAGCGAAGCGGACGAGAAAGCGTTGTGGAACCTTTGGAGCCTGCAAACCAACCAGCCGGCCCGGCACGAATCCATCCTGGACGCCTGCCGGCAGTTGCAGAAGACGGCGCCAAACAGCCCTCTGCTCCCGGTAAGCCGGGGATTGGCCGCTTGGCACAACCTGCGCCTTGGCCAAACGAACGAGGCCATTAGCATCCTCAACGAAATGACCGCAGCCGCACCGGCTACGCCAACGGCGGCAGCCGGGATCGAAATGGGGCGACGCTGGCTCACGCGACTTGACCGCGAAAAAGTGCGAGGCGCCCTGGCCGCCTATTACCGCTCCGCCATCGAATATCCGATCAACCTGCAGCCGCTGAAAAAATCGGCCAAGGAAACTTCCATGCCATTAGCCGATCGCTGGGGCGCCCCCTGGCAATACCAACTTGCGACCTTCAAGGTCATCAAAGTCGCGCGCGGTCAGCGTTATCTTTTGCAAAGCAAGACCCTCGGCGATTCCTCCGACCTGTCCAAGGCCTTGGAGCGGCCCTATGCCGACCGGATACAGATCGAACCGGTCTCGCTGAGCACCGCCGCCGGAGGCGCGCAAAACATAACTTTTCAAATCGCGGGCGAGCGGCCTGAAAAAATCATCCTGTCGGAACGCGGCCAGGCAGGGGGCATCACCTTAACCTATATCGGCTCGACAATCCTGATCCTTTGCGACGGCGACCATTGGCGGGTGGTTGGCAAACCCGCCCGGTAACAATCCAGGAGTATTATGGCCACAGGCATCAGCAATTTTCTATCGCCGCAGGAACTGCATCGGCTTGGGCGCATGACGATCCAATCGCGCTATGTCGTGGAAGGCACCTTGTCCGGTCGGCACCGCAGCCCAATCAAGGGCTCCAGCTCGGAGTTTGCCGATCATCGCGCCTATGTCGCCGGCGACGACCCCAAGCACCTTGACTGGAAGGTGCTCGGGCGCACCGACCGGTATTATGTACGGCGTTACGAGGACGAAACCAACCTGCGCGTTTACCTGGTAATTGACCGCAGCGCTTCCATGGGCTTCACCAGCGGGCCGATGATTAAGTACCGCTACGCCTGCCAACTGGCCGCCGCCATCGGCTACATCGTGGTCAAAGTACGCGACTCGGTCGGCATGTACCTTTATTCCGATCGCATCGACCGCCAGGCCGGGGCCCGAAATTCGTTCGCGCATTTGAACAACCTGCTGACATCGCTGAGCCAAAACCAGCCGGCCTCCACCACCCAGACGGCCAAGACCCTCCACCAGATAGCCGAAGCCGTACGGCGGCGCGCCTTGATCGTTCTTTTTTCGGACCTGCTCGACGACCAGCCCGAGATTATCCGGGCCCTGGCCCATTTCCGCAAGCAACACCACGACGTTATTGTTTTCCATATCCTGGACCCGGTCGAGCTGGATTTTACCTTCAAGCAAGCCGCCAAGTTTGTGGACTTGGAAAGCGGAGAAGTCGTCGTCGCCGACCCGCGCGGCATGGCCGAGACCTACCGTAAAGTGTTCGGCGAATTTTTGGAGCAGTATCGCAAACCCTGCGCGGAAATGAATATTGATTACCGGCTGGCCCGGACGGACCAGGATGCCGCCACGTTCGTGCGCTCCTTCCTGGAAGAACGCAAACAGTTGTCTAAATAGCGTCTGCGAGTTAAGCGGCCAGAGGCCGCTGGTCTATCGAACATCCCGACGGAATGGGGCGATAACCAAATAATTGCATCCGGCTCTTGGAGCCATGGCGCTCATCCGCCTTGTATTGTGAAATTCATTAATATGAACATTAAGCGCCGGCGCCAAAGGCAAGCAAACATCGATAAATAATTTCGAATTCGATTTCTTCCCATGTGGTCTTTTCTTAATCCTATTTTTCTGACAGCCCTGGCGGCCGCGCTGATTCCGCTGGTTTTGCATTTATGGCAACGCCAGCGAATCGTGATCGTTCCTTTCAGCACCGTGCGTTTTCTCAAACTCGCCCAAAAACGTTCCTCCAACCGTCTGCGCCTGGAAAACGTTTTGCTCTGGCTCCTGCGCACGCTTATGCTGCTTCTGCTCGCGCTGGCGTTTGCCATGCCGATTCTGCGCATCACATCATTCCGCCAACTCGTCGGCGCCAGCCGGCGCGACATCGCCATTGTCTGGGACGTCTCCTATAGCATGGACTATGTCTCCGGCCAGAACAAAGTATGGGCTGCCTCCCGCGATACGGTCATATCCCTGATCGAAGGATTGCATAATGGCGACCGTGTCTGCCTTTTCCTGGCAGACGATGACGTGACGCCCTTGATCGAGCAGCCCACCACTGACCTGGAAATGGTTCTATCCCAAGTCCGCGCCCAGGCGCCCGGCGCCACCTCGTCCCAACTGCGCCCGGCTGTCCTGGCGGCCCTCGGCGCGCTGAAAGAAGCGGGCAAGCGCGAAAAGGAACTCTTCATCGTCACCGATGGCCAGAAATTGCCCTGGACATCTTTCAACCCCGCGCCGGATCGGACCGATCGGACAAACTCGACCGACAGGACCAATACGATCACGGCCGGGGCCCTGGCGCCCGCCTGGGACGCCAAATCGGTCAGCGCCGACATTTCCATTTTCGCAGCGTTGCTGGGCGTAGCCTCGCCGGACAATTCGGCGCCGCTCAACCTGGACATCCAACCCGCGCTCCTGATGCGGAATACGCCGGGCCAGATCTCGGTAAACCTTGGCCATACCGGTCCCGAACAGACCCTGACTGTTTCTCTGACCATTGACGAGCAGCCCGCCATCCGGCGATCGGTAACCCTGGGCAACAACGGTGATGCCCTTTGTGTCTTTGCCTTGCCGGCGCTCGCGCCGGGGACACACCCGGCACGGATCGAGACCTCGCCGGACGGCCTCGCGCTGGACAATGTCTTTCACTTCCTCCTGCGAGTGTACGAGCAATTGCCCGTGCTCTGTGTCGGCACGGAACCGGATACGTTCTTTCTCATGCGCGCGCTCAACCCCTCCGGCAGCGCCGGCGCCGGAAGCGCGGCCACGACAGTTGACGCGCCGGCCACCATGAACGTCCAAAGATGCGAGCCCGAAACTTTCAGCGGCGAAGGGTTGTCCGATTATTCCTGCATTTTCCTGTGCAACGCGCTGCCGCTGGCGGGACAGGCAATGATCGCCCTGGAACAATATGCCCAGCATGGCGGCATCGTGGTGATTTTCCCCGGAGATCGCGCGGCGCCTGCCGATTATGTCAACTGGACCTGCCTGCCGGCCATACCCACGACAGTGATCGATTCCGGCGCGGACGCCCAGCGGCGCGCGCTCCGCCTGGTCAAACGCGGCGACGCGCTCTTCCACGGCATGGTTGTTCCTCCGGGCACGTACCCGAGCGTGGCGGCTACCCGCGAACTGCAGTGGGACAAACTGAGTAACGATTCGGATATCGTCATCGCCACGGACAACAACGTCCCCTTCCTTTTGCGCCGTGAAGTCGGCAAGGGATGTGTGCTCCTATTTTCGGTTTCCGCCGACCGCCGCTGGAGCAATTTGCCGCTTTCGCCCTTCTTCCTCCCGCTGATGCACCAGATCGTTCGCTATAGCGCTGGCCAGGAGCAGACCGAGCCTTTTATCTGGACCGGCCGAAACGTAGCCCTGGCCGACATCATGGGCGCCCTGCCGCCAAACACGGAATTGCTCGATCCATCAGGGCACCCCGTCACCTTGCGGCCCCTGGCCGCCGGCCAGGAAAAGTCGATCGGGATCGAGACCGTCAGCCAGCCCGGCATATACACGTTCCCGCCGTCTGCCGCCGGGGACCGCCCCCAGCCCGCCTTTGCCGTCAATGTCATGCGGTCGGAATCGGACTTGAAGCGCCTGGCTCCGGCAGATGTCCCCCTGCTGACCGGATTATCCGCAATCAAAGTGGCCGAGAGCAAGGACGATCTCTTGCAACTGGTCAAGGAACTGCGCATCGGCCGCCCCCTGGCGGAACCGCTGCTCTGGTTGGTGTTCCTGATTGGCATTGCGGAGCTTTACGTGGCCAACCGGGCGGTGCGTAAAACCCGCACCCTGACGGAGCAATTGAAGATCGATATAACCGGAAGGGTCAAGGGAACAACGGCGGAATAAAGCATGCTGACTGATTACTAATAACTGACTACTGGTTCTTTAATGACTGGCGAACTTATATTTGAACATACGCTTTCGCTGACATTGATCGGCTCAGCGCTGGCATTCGCCGTGGCGCTCGCGCTTTTCGGGTTCTGGCGCTATTTGCCGCGCAACCTGAGCACCCTTGGGCTCTTTCTTCTGCGCCTGCTGACGATCGCCCTGCTCGGCTGGTGCCTGCTGTTGCCATCGCTGAAGCGGGTCATGACCGAGGTTCGCAAGCCGCGCTTCATCGTGATCCTGGACCAATCCGCCAGCATGGCGCTGACCCCGAACGAAACCATCAAAAACCGCTGGACTGTCGCCCAGGAAATTTTAAAACAGCCTTGGACGGAAACGCTGTCCCAATCGTGCAGCCTGGATTATGTCAATTTGGCTGACGACCTGAGCCCGCGAAAATCTTTGGCCGAACTGCAGGCTTTGAAGCCCGACGGCAAAAGCACCTTGCTTAACCAATCACTGACCAAACTGATCGAGCGCTATCGGGGCCAGCCCATTGCGGGCATGCTCCTGCTCAGCGACGGACTCGACACGCGCGAAGCCAACGACGAATGGTCCGCCGAGATCCGGCCCTGCCCGATTTTCACCGTCCGTCTGGAGCCGCCCAACATTTGGAAAATCGAGCCGGATGTGCGGGTGGATGCGCTGGACACACCCCGACGCGTGGTTGTGGGCTGGGATACCGAAATCAAGGCCAACATCTCCGGCCAGGGAACACGGAGCCGCACCATGGATGCCGAACTGTACGAAAACGACAAATTAATCAACACTGCGCCGGTGGATATCCCCGATGAAGGCGGCCGGCGCGAGCTATCGTTCCGCCTGACGCATCCGAACACGGGTAACTTCACCTACACCTTGCGCCTGCCGCCCATCGAGGGCGAAACGCGCACGAACGATAACTCTTATGCCGTTAACGTGCAGGTGGTCGACTCCAAAAATCGCCTGCTTTACATCGAAGGCGTCCCACGCTGGGAATCCAAGTACCTCGTTCGCATCCTGAAAGGGCTCAAGGACATTACTCCGGTTTGCTTCGTGCGCGGACCGGGCGGCCGCTTTCTGAGCTACGGCGCCTCCGGCGCCGCCTCGCCGGACCTGAGCGAGCAGCAGTTGTTGAATTTCAAAATCGTGGTGCTGGGCGACTTGGACAGCGCCGAACTGAGCACAGAGCGCGCCGAAGCCCTGGTCAAATTTGTCGAGAGCGGCGGCAGCCTGGTGGTCCTTGGCGGCCCCAAGGCCTGGGACGCCCAAGGGCTGCTATCCGGTCCGCTCAGCAAGATTTTGCCGGTCAAGGGAACGGACCAAATGGCGCTTCAAGAAAGCCGGATGGCCCTGACCTTAACCGGCGAAGGCCGGGCTCATTCGATCTTTACAGCCGAAGATGCCGCCGCCTGGGACAAGATTCCGCCCGTACTTTCCGTGTTTACGGGCGGGACACTCTCACCCGCGGCAACGACACTGCTTGCCGCCGAAGCTCCCGGCGGGCGCCAGCCGGTTCTGGTGATTCAACCTTACGGCCAGGGCAAGGTGGCTGCCATCCTGACCGATTCGCTCTGGCGCTGGCAGCTGAGCCCCGGCAAAGTCAATTACTATCAACGTCTCTGGAACCCGCTGCTGGCGTGGTTATCGCCCACCGAAACGGACGTAAACGCCTACCAGCTGGACCTGACGGCCGACGCCGACAAAGTATTTCCCGGCGAAACCATCGATCTGAAGGCGCGCCTAACCACGCCCGGCAATGTTGTGGCTAAGGATACCATTGTGACCTGCGAAGTGCAGGAACCGGATGGGCGCAGTTTGCCCTTCCGCATGACCATGCAGGACGTCACCACCACGGCCGGCAAGAAATATCCAGGCTTCCGCGTAAGCCTGACCCCGCAAAAGCCCGGACTGCATAACGCCGTGGCATCTTGTGAAATTAACGGGCAAAAAATGGCCTCCACCCCCTTCTCCTTCTTTGTCCAGCCGTTCACCCCCGAAACCGTGCCGCGCGCCGCGAATACCGCCGTCCTGACCGCCGTGGCCGGCGCCAGCAAGGGCCGATTCTGCGAGCCGGAAGAGGTCAACAAGGTGCTTTCGGAAATCACGATTCCAGCCAGCGAGGAGGAGCGCGTCAGCTACCTCTCGCTCTGGAACAACCTCCCCATTTTAGCTTGTTTGATCGGTTTGCTTGGCATAGAATGGACTCTAAGAAAGTTGCGAAATATGGCCTAAAAAACGGTTGATTGACCAGAAATGCTTCTCGCGCTGACAGACGGTTAAAATATTTAAGAAGTTTGAAAAAATTTTGCCAGTGTTTCCATTCAGCGCCTATTCGCGGTGAAATCCTATGAAAGACACCTATCGACTAATTCTCGTCTTCGCCAGTTTGCTGCTCGTGAATTCCGCGGGATGGGCAGGTTCGAACCTGGTGGTCAACGGACACTTCAACGACACGAACGAATTTTTACGCGGCTGGAAATACAACTATGTCGACACCGGCAACGAGCTTTTCGCCTCCAATCACACCTATGTGGCGGTAACAAACGAAAGCGGCAAGCCGCACGTGCTCGCGCTGAGGGCCAACGATGCGCTCATCGGCATCCAGGGCGTGCAGGTGGATAGCTACCCGATAGCAGTCGCCCCCGGCGGCCGCTTCAAGTTGACGGTTTCCGCCAAAACGACGTGGCCTGATTGCCGCATTTTGGTGGAAGGCTATCGCTGGAAACCGGGCGTCAAGCCGCATGCCAACCCACAGCTGGCTGAAATGCGCAAGTGCTACCGTTTTACCCAGGTTTATTTCGGCGCGGAAAAGGCCGGCACCATGGGCGGAATCAAGCGGGAAATGGGCTGGCGAACAGCTTCCCAGACGTTCCCCGACGAAAAAAAAGACAAACTTGCCCAGGAGAAGTTCGACCAAGTCCAGTTCTTGGTTGTCCATATCATCGCCATCGGCAATTGGCCAAAATCTCCGGAGGTCCCGGAATGGATATTTCTTTATGTGGACGACGTGAACCTGGAACGAATTAACAAATAAGACGAGGAATTTTCGAATGTCCCCGTCCGTTCTTCAAACCGAATTATCTCGGATCGGGCGTGTTCTTAACCGCTGGCAGGCGGAAATTCGCGCAACCCTGCTTATTGCCGCGGCCTTAGCCGGCTTGTGGCTGCTGTCGCTTTCCGATCTCCTCTTCCGTTACCAGCGCGCGGGCCGCATTGCGGCCTGGTTGCTGCTTCTGGCGGGTGTGGCTGCCGGCCTCTGGTATGTGATTGAGGCGCTCCGATCGCGACGTACGCCGGAAGGCGTGGCCGCACGGCTCGAGCATACGTTCCCGAAGTTGGACAATCATCTAATCAATACGCTTCAATTTGCCCAGCACGCAAACCCTGACCTGATGGAACAACAATACGTGCAACTGCATGCACCCGATTGGTCGGTGGTCAAAATATCCGCCTTGCGCAACCGCAAACAACAATGGCGCTCCTATGCCGCATTGTTCCTGGCAGGTCTGATGCTCGTCGCCACCGGGGCCTGGGTCGGCGGCGCCTGGAATAACGCCCTGGCGCGCATGCTCAATCCGTTTTCGCCGCGCGCGCCCGTCACCCTGGCCATCATCCGCGGCGTTACCCCGGGAAATAGCGCCATCCTCAATGGCGGCGCATTGGCCTTAGCCTGCAAGGTGGAGGGCAAACAAGGCCAAATGGTTTATCTCGATCTCTGGCCTGAAGACGATAAACACGCAGTCATGAAATTAGGCCGGTTGACCGGGGCCGGCGTGGAAACTTATGCCTATCACATTCCCCGCATCGCCACCAGCTACAAGTACCGCTTCCGCGCCGGGGACGCCGTCTCCGAACGTTTTACAGTGCAGGCGCTCCCCCCCCTGGCATTTTCGCAGTTGGATGTATCGGTCGCGCCGCCAGACCGAGTTAATCTTCTCGCTGGCGCCGCCAGGCAAACCCGCCTGGGCGTCAGGAAATTCAATGGATTGACCGATACGCCCAGGATCCCCCAGGATTCGATCCTGGCCTTCAACCTGAAATGCAACCGGGGACTGGTCTCAGCCACGATCATGACCACCAACCCGGTAACAATGCTTTCGCCCGACAACGGCCAATCCTGGAGCGGCCAAGTCGTACTGGCATCGACCCGCCCGCTCGTGATCAGCGCACGCGACGCGTACGGCGCCGCCACCGAGGCGACTTTGAAAATCGAGGTCATTCCGGATACCCCCCCCACGCTGCGCATTATCGCGCCCACGGGACGCACCCGTCTGGCCGTCGGCGCCGCACCCCGCATCCAGTGGGAAGTCAGCGATGATTTTGGGCTGAGCTGCGTGCGCCTGGAAACGATCGCCTCCCACGATAAAATCTCGGGCACAAACACAACTCCCGGCACCCAGGTCCAGACATGGAAACTCGATGGCGCCGGCGCCTTTGCCACAAACTGGAACGGCGAAGGATTTCCTTTCAGCATGACCGAGCCGCTTTCCTTCCGCATCATCGCCGAGGACAATCACGCCGGCGAACCGAACCGGACGCTTTCGGCGCCCATCGTATTCGAGTGGAACATGCCCAAGGACCTTGCCGCTCAAAACAAGGCCGCAGCCGCCAAGTTGGCGGAAACAATGAAAGGCCTGGTGGAACGCCAGCGCGACAACCTTGAAAAGACAACCAAGCTGGAAGCTGCCGGGCAAACGGCGCAAAACGATGCCAACGGGGCGGCAAAGTCCGCCGAATGGCAGGACATCGTCCAGGCCCAGCAACTCATCCGCACCATGGCCGGCCGGCTGATTGCCGATCCCAAAAAGCCGCTGGGAACCCTGACCGAGTCGGTGCGCAAACTGCACAAAGGGGCAATGACCGAGGTAATCGACGTGCTGGCGCGCGTGCCGGGCGCCGAACCGACCCAGAAGCCGGTTCTGACCAAGCGCGCCATCATGCTGGAAACGCGCATCTTGCAAGTGCTCACCAGCACGGAAGCCGGCATTGAAAACGTCAAGCGCAACCAGGAAATCACCGGTCTGCTCGGCCAGTTGGATGAACTGGTCAAGGGGCAGGATTCCGCCCTGGCGCAAACCAAGGCCAGTGTCACCAATGCCGCGAAACTCGGCGCGGCCCTGGTGGACAAGCAAGACCGCCTGGCCGGGTCGCTGACCGAATTTGTGCAAGCCTGCCGGACGGATGCGGCAACCCTCACCGCCAGCGAGATGGAATTCAGCAAGCTGCTGATCCAGGTTGCCGGCAGCTGTGACAGCAACAAGCTGGCAACCCTGATGCTGAAAGCCGCCGAATTTCTCCAGGACAAACAGCCGGCCAAGGCAATTCCGCCCCAGAGCACAACCCTCGCAGCACTCACTGAATTCCAGAAACTGCTCAACGGCTGGCGCATCCAGGACGCCACCCAAAAGGCCGCCGAGGCGCGCGAGGCCCTCCAGATGGCCAGCAAAAAAATGGAAAAGATCATTGAACTGGAATCGAAGAGCGTCGATGCCATCCGGGAAACATTGCGCCAGGAGGACAAATCCAAAAAACCCACGGACGACCTGGAAGAGGAATACGTGGAACTTCACGAGCAAATGAAAGACGCACTCCTGGAAATCGCCACCGACCTGCAGATATTCCCCGAACTGCCGGTCGGCAATGACCTTGTCCAGGACGTTTTCCAAGTGTTCGAAGAATGCAAGCAGAAACTGGGCACCGACAAAGCCGCGATCCAGGAAATCGGACTGCAGAAGGAAGACTTCCTGCTTGACGGCCTGGACGCGTTGAAAGACACCAAGAAAAGGATTGACGACACCGAAACCTGGTTGCCGGCCGACGCCGACAACCGCAAGGCCCTCATGGAAAACTTCGACCAGACCGAAATGCCGAAGATACCAATCATCCCCATGCCCAGCGAAATGGAAGATATCATCGGCGAACTGGCCAAGCAGGAGGAAGAATTGGAAAAGAAATCGGACGATTCCGCCACCAATCAGGGCGTAGCCGACGGCGTCATGGGCTGGGACATCAAGGAAGGCGAAACCGTCAGTTACTCCGCCAAGGGCAAATCGGGCAACACGCGCCCGGACCACAAGGAGCAGGACGGCCGGTCCAATGTCGGACGGGCAGGCATGTCCGACGGCGAAACGGCGGCCGGCTCCGGCAAAGTCAATGACGGTGACGAAAATATTGACAAACGCATGACCCAGGATTCGTCGCAATCCGGCCAGGTCCAGGAGGATGGCCATTCCAAAGCCAAGGCAACCGGCGGCGGCAAGGGGTCCGGCTACGGCGATGAACTGGGCATGGCCGGATCGGGTCCGCGCCGCGACTCCAAGATTACGCAAGGCTCCGAACTGGGCTTGCAGGCCATGCTCAAGCGCAATGCACAGGCGCTGTATGCCCGCTCCGAACTCTCCCACGTGCGCACCGGATCGCTGGACGAAGCCATCCGCTGGATGCAGCAAGCCGAGGACGCCATCGCCAAGGGATACCCCATTCAGCAGGTCCGCGAATTCCAAAGGAACGCCGTGATCGCCTTGAAAAAATCGCAGACGGAACTGAGTGGAGCGGTAATGACCGCGTCCGAAACCGGCAATCTCATGGCCCCGGGCATTGACGACCAGATTGCCGGCGCGCGCGACGAAGCGCCGGCCGCCTACCGGGAATTGGTTGCGGAATATTTCAAGTCACTGAGCGCCGCACCATGAAACGGCGAACGTCAAAGGCTGGATTTGGAAACATGGTTATGAATAAATACCGGATCATAGGAATCTGGGCCCTGACTTTGCTTGGCGGCGCCACCGCCTGGCCCCAGGCCGTCTGGCAAATGCCCGGCGCAAGCGTAAGGTTCGAGACGCACGTTGCCTCCCGTCCGACAATACCGGCGGCCGGCATTGTGGCCATCCTGCCGGATGCCGGCATTCTGCCCAAAGGCAAACTCAAGGTAGACGTCACGGACAACGAAGGCAAGCCCCTGAAGTCCAATCTCTTATGGCACAATCCCGACGAGGGACTGGCTCTCGTTTTCGAGGACATCCCCACCGAGCAAGTCTGGATCTACGTTTCGCCTTCCCCCGACTACCCAAAGGCTACCGCCCCGCTGCGCCCCAGTCTCCTGCTTTTTGTGCGCAATGGCGGCAAGCCGGGACTGGATCAGGCCCAGGCCCTGGCCGAAAAAACGCCCGTTGGCCCGGATGTGTATTTTACCACCGTCGACCAGATTTTTCACAGCCTCTCTCCGGTTGGCCGGGACGAGAACACCTCGTCCTGTTACTCCGGTTGGTTCCAGGTAAAGAAAGCCGGGAAAACATTTTTTTACACCGAATCCCAGGATGGTTCCGAATTTTTCATCGACGACAAACTGGTCTGCAGCTGGCCGGGCGTGCACCCCCGCAGTGCGAACAATGAAACTTTCGGCGAAAAAGGCGTTTGGCTCGACTTAAGCGCCGGACTGCATCGCATCCAGTATTATCATTTTGCGCAGAAATTAAGAGGCCGGGAATGCCAGCTCGGCTGGCAACAAGCCGGCGAACCGCAACCCAAGAACCCGAAGAATCCGAAACTTCCCAATCTGAAAGTGACCGCACCGATGGACACGGAGGACTTCGTCCATTCCGGCACGGCAAGGCTGACCGCAGGATATTCCAAACAGGGACCTCTGGCAATTTTCACCAATTATTGGGAAGCCATCTTTCAGCCCGGACAGGAACCGGTCTGCCTTTTCCAGTTTTATGCCTTCGGCAGCGACCTCCTGCCGACCAACACGGTCTACGAATGGGATTTTGGCGGCGATCGCAAGCTGCAGGGGCCGCAAGTCGCCTGGCTTTATGGCGGGATGGATGACCAACGGGTGAGCCTGACCATTTCCAGCGGCGCGGGCAAATCGACCTGCTCCCGCGTGTTTTTTCCAAAATCACGGGACCTGAACAATGAGCCACCGCGGCTTTCGATTAACCGCGCGGAAAATCGGAGCAAGCTGCGCGACATTTTCCTGACCATGTGCCGCGCCACACCTGCCGGCAGACGGCCCTGCGAATTATGGAACGCAACGCTTTGGGAAGGATTCCTGGCCGTTTTGGATTATCAATGCGATTATGCTTTGCTAAGCGAACTGTTCGACCGTTCACGCCAGGATATTTTGAGCCTGGATAAGGCCAAACGCTGGCTCATGGAGGACGCTTTTTTTGCGGCTCTCCGCCAGGCCGCCCCACAAGCAACGATCGCCTGGCTGGACAGATTCGAAAAGGAGGAGAAGGATCCGGCGCGGATCGGACAATGGAAAGCGCGCCGCGTTGAGTTTTATATTTTTGAAGGCGACAATCTTGATCAGGCCCGCTTGGCGGCGAATGCCTTTACCGGCGCGGCGGCCGGCCTGCAACAGATCGATCTGGCCATGATCCGCATCGGGGACGTGGAATTGTTCAGCGGGCACCAAGACATCGCCCAGCGCTTTTATGCCCAGGCGCAGGAAGCCCACCAACGCCAGGCCAAGCTCAAGGCCGCAATGCCGACGATCAAACCGGACGAAAAGCAAAGCGCGCACAAGCCCGAACCCAAATCGAAGAGCGATGACAAGGCGGGCGGCGCGGCCGAAAAAAAGAAAGGGGCCAAACAGTCCGGCAAGCCAACGCCGGCAAACGGCGCCTTCATTGTGCCCTCCGTCCAACCGGTCATCGATGAATGGAAAGTTTCGGCAGTTCACGCCTCATCCTATTATTCGACCATGCGCAGCCTGATCAGCCAGCAGGCTTATGGTGAAGCCCAAAAAATCCTGGACCAATGGGAAATGGAATTGCCGCTCGACAAGCTTGCCGGCGATCTGCCGCTGGCTCAAGCGGAGTTTTACATAGCAATCAAGCAATTCAAACGCGCTCAGAAAATCTTGAAGATGTACCGCCAGGCCGTGGACCTGACCAATACCCTGCCGCAGGCCATGAAAATGGAGTTATACTGCCTGACCCAAATGGACCGGGATAAAGAAGCACGGGAACTGGCGGCGCTGATCATCAAGCGCCTGCCCAATCATCCCCTGGCTGAAGAGGTCAAAGGGCTGCTGGAAACAGCAGCCGACGGCAAGTTGGCCGTGAGCGCCGACACCTGGTCGCAGGACTGGACATCCTCCGAGAAGGTCGATGCCGCCGGCCTGGCCGGATTATTCAGCACGAACAAGATGCTCGGCATCCGGAAAAAACCGGCGCCGCAAACAAAATAACTAGATTGGAGCTCAATTCATGCAGATAAAACCGCTGGCAATCCTGGCGACAATTTTATTGCTTCCGGCCGCATCCCTGTTCGCCGGCAAAGTGACCGACACCAAGCAGTCTTCACGGCTTTACACCAAGAGCGATCCGAGCGCGCCGGGAGGGTTCCATGCCAAGCTGGTCGCCTGCCCCCAGCCGGTCCTGCAGGCATTCGCGATTGACCGCGGCAACCCCAAGCTGGTTTACCAGGGTGCCGTTGCGGATGATGGCCAGGCCATTCGGTTTAACGGCCTTCCGGCGGCGATCTACGATCTCTTGCTGGTGGCTTCCGACAGGTTTTATGAAGGTTGCCGGCTGGCGCGCGATGCCGACACGTTAACCGACCTGGACCGGAAATCCATTGATTTCACGATCAACAAATCCGTTCCATTTTTCGACACCAAGAAAATCCACCGCTGCGAAGGCACTACCGGCCGCAGCGGCAAGGCGCGCTGCATTCTGCAGGAGATGCGCACCAGGCCCGTAACCCTGCAATCCGGCGAGGTCCGCACCGATATCCAGGTGCGCAGCATCAAGCTGGCATTTCTGGACGATGTCGGCGAAATTGGATGGCAGATGGGCCGGGAAACAAGGGAGATTGTGCGCACGGAAGTCGGGCCCCGCGATCTGAAAGGCCTGCTGCCCCATTGCTATCTGGCGGCGCTGGGCGGCATCCGCATAGTGGATACGGATAAGGATTTGGGCGAACTGAACCTGATGAACGGCAAATCCGAATCCGGGGAGTGAAGATCTATAATCAAAAGGAGTAATGGCTAATGGCAAAAATAACGATTAGCGGCGGGGCCAAGAACGGCGAGATCATTGAACTTCGCAATGCCGACCTTGTGCTCGGGCGGCATTCCGATTGCGACCTGATTCTGGATGATACCCAGGCGTCCTCCCATCATGCGCGGATATACCGTGACAAGGCCGCCTGGATGCTGGCCGACCTGAACAGCACGAACGGCACCTTGGTCAACCAACAGCCCGCTACCACGGTTATCCTTCAAGATAACGACCTGATTGAAATCGGCGACATCCATATCCGCTTCCAGGATGACGGGCACGCCGAACTGGAGCCGCAGAAACAAGCCGCCGCCCCTGCGTCGGCGCCCCAGGCCACGCCGGACGATCTGGCGCTGGTCGAGCAGATGAGCAAGAACATGGATATGATCCGGCAGGAAACGGCCAAGGTCATCGTCGGGCAGCGCGAGGTCCTGGACCAGATTCTCATGTGCATGATCGCCGGCGGGCACGCGCTGTTGGTAGGCATGCCCGGCATGGCCAAGACCCTCATGGTCAGCACGATCGCCAAGGTCCTGGATATGGATTTCAAGCGCATCCAATTCACGCCCGACCTGATGCCGACGGATATCACCGGCACCGAGGTTCTGGAGACCAACCGCACGACCAACGAAAAAGATTTCCGCTTCATGCGCGGGCCGATTTTCTGCAACCTCCTGCTGGCGGACGAAATCAACCGCACCCCGCCAAAGACCCAGGCCGCCTTGCTGGAAGCCATGCAGGAAAAAAGAGTCACCGTCGGCAACACGACCTACACCCTCGATGCGCCATTTTTCGTGCTGGCCACCCAGAACCCCATCGAGCAGGAGGGCACCTACCCTCTGCCGGAAGCCCAGATGGACCGGTTCATGTTCAACATCTGGGTGGACTACCCGCTCGAACACGAGGAGGAAGTCATTATCCGCTCAACGACGGTAACGCAAACCGCGCAGCCGCAAAAAGTTTTGAACAAGCAACAGGTCATCCAGCTGCAGCAGGTCGTGCGCAAAATTCCGGTATCCGAGCATGTGATCAAATACGCGATCCGCCTGGTGCGCGCCACCCGTCCGGGCAACGAAAAAGCGCCGGATTTTATCAAGGAATACGCGCACATCGGCGCCGGTCCGCGTGCGGGCCAGTTTTTAATCCTGGCCGCCAAGGCCCAGGCTGTCTTGGACGGGCGAATTCACGTCAGCTGTAACGACATTAAAACGGCGGCCATCCCCGTCCTAAAACACAGGATCTACACCAACTTCGCGGCCGATTCCGAAGGCTTGACTTCGATTGACCTGATCCACAAACTATTGGCCGCTGTCGAGGAACCAACGGAAGCCGATTATGTTTGAATATTGACGGCAAACGCTTGCATCATTATATACGCAAACGACATCAACGCAGGAAAGGAAAACTCAAGCAATGGCACAAAGAACGCTGACCCAGATGCTGGCAATGGCAACCGGAATGAGCCTGGCCTTAACGGCTTGGGCTACGGACAGCAAATATCAATCCTATATCGTGGGCGATCGCGCTGCCGGCATGGGCGGCGCCATAGTATCCATCGCCGATTCCGTAGACGCCTGCTATTATAACCCCGCCGGATTAACCCAGGTCAAATCCAGCACCGTATCGCTCTCGGCCAACCTGTACGGATTTCAGCGCTATCACATCGACAACGGATTGCTCCCGGGAGAAAATGTTGAGGGCAATTCCTTCGTAACGATTCCTTCATCGATGGGCGGCATCTGGAAATACGGCCCCGAATTGTCGCTGGCTTTTTCGGCGATGGTGCCGGACCGCTCCGCCTACAATGAAATTGTGGCCTATAAAAACAGCCAGCATCTTTACCAGTTTAACATGGATGACCAAACCATCTGGGTCGGGCCTTCGGCGGCCTATAAAATTTACCCCGAACTGTCGCTCGGTCTGTCGCTCTTCGGCGTCTATCGCTCTTATAACGAGTATGTCAGCTTGTTTTACGAAGATTACGACGCCTCCTACGCGCAGGGCCGCAAATTCAACGACGTCGCCTTTGCCGCGGTGCTGGGCGTCCAATACCGGCCCGGCCATGACTGGAATATCGGCTTGACCATCCAGCCGCCCACCGCGCATATCTATGACAAGGGCAAGATCATGGAGCATATCCTTGGCCGCAACGTCGTCTCGAACAACTTCTATTACACGGAAGACGTCGATACGGACAATCAATTGCCGGCCAAGTTCGCTCTCGGCATCGGGCGCCAGGTCCAAGGAGACTATGCTTTTGGCCTGGACATCACTTACCACCTTCCGACAAGCTACAACCTGCAGCAATGGCAAGTTTTCGGTGTGGAAAACAACGCCTACATCACACGGGCGCCCGTCCTGGATTTGAACCTCGGCGCGGAATATTATATTCAAAAGATGTACCCGGTGCGCGCCGGATTTTATACCGGATTCTCCTCGGTGCCGGAAGTCGATGAAAAAGACATCTATACTTCCTCCAATGTGGACACTTACGGCCTGACGTTCAGCGTCGGTCGTGAAGTCAAAAATGTGGCTCTCAACGTCGGGATCAACTACATCTTCGGCAACGGCTACGACCTGGGGTATCAGATGAATGACAAGAATGAACCGGTCCAGACCGTCGTCAGCGCCTGGGAGCGGCAAATCCTGTTCACGGTCAACACTTCCTATTATTTCTAGCTTTGCACGTGGAATGCCCCGACGGGAGCGCAAACGGCCTTTGAAAAAGCAGTTGACGCCCGGGTGGAGCATGGATTATAAAGGTCAAGTATTAGCGCAACGATCATAGCGACAACCGAATGGCAACATGAAGGGGGTGTAAATACGTCGTGGTTGAAATCAAGTTAAAACGAGGCGAGAATGTTGACAAGGCCTTAAGGCGCCTGAAAAAGAAGATGGACAAGGAAGGGACGATGAAGGAAATCCGCAATCATCGTTACTTCGAAAAACCGAGCGAAAAGCGCCGGAAAAAGATGGCGCGCGCGCGCATGAATTAATGAGTTGCTCTTATACCCGCCCGAAAGCTCCTCCGGAGGGGGGAGCTTTCTTTTTTACTGGCCGAACCCATGCAAGCGCTGATTACCGGCATCATGGGTGAGGATGGATCGCACTGCTTGGCAAGGGCTACACCGTAGGCATGGGGCACCGCGTCAAGACGGAAAAATCGAATTATTCGCCTCCCGTTCGTCAATCATTAAATCGCTGACAATCGGTAACACCAATGAATGAACAATGCGGGACACCCTCGCGGAGGCTTCCCGCATGCTGGCCGCCAAGAAAAGCGCATGAAACTCGCGAAAAAATTGCCCTATGCCCTCTTGCGCCTGATCGCCGGCGTGGGGATCATCGCTTTCTTGTTTGCGCGCATGGATCTGCACGGCCTGATGTCGGTCCTGCGCGCCAGCCTTGCCCATTGGCCCTGGCTGTTATGCGGTACGGCGACTTGCTTTCTCTGCCTTTACCTCGGCGTCATCCGCTGGAAAATCATCCTCGCTGGGCGCGGCCTGCACATGTCCTGGGGCCGCGTGTTCAGCGTATTTTTCATCGGCCAATTCTTCAATGCATTCATGTTCGGCTCAACCGGGGGCGACCTGGCGCGCGCGTTTTACGCCTCCCAGGAGACGCAACACAAGAAAACCGAGGCTGTCGCCACCGTCCTGATTGACCGCATGATCGGGCTCGTTTTGCTAGACTTCATCGCGCTCGTCATGATCTTCGCACGCGCCGATTTCTATATCGATCACTGGGTAACCCATCTGCCGGCTCTTCTGATGATAGGCATGAACCTGGCAACCGCGATCGGGCTGGTTATTCTGTTTAACATGCATCGCCTGCAACATTGGCCCCTGGTTCGGCGCATAACCAACCATGCGGTTATCGCTCCAATCATCCGGCGCATGATGATTTCAATCCTGCTTTATCGCCGCAAAACCGGCGTGCTGCTCTCAACTTTCCTGATCTCGCTGGCCATCCATCTCTTGGTAATCGTGGAGTGCTACTGCCTGGGACGGAGTTTGCAGATTCACCTGGGGCTGATTGCCTATCTCACGGTCATTCCGATGATCATGGCCCTTGCCGCCTTGCCGATCACGCCGGGAGGACTGGGCATTCGTGAAGGACTCTCGGTGGCCCTGTTCGCGACCCTTGGCATCGGAAGCACGCAGTCCCTGCCGCTGTCCTTGATGCTTTACCTGATCGGAGTGGCCTGGAGCGTGGTGGGTGGCATTATTTTCCTGGGCTACACCGCCAGCACCGGACGCAAGGCCCGTGACGAATTACAGAAGCTCCGCGACGAAGCGTCGCGCGAAAACCCCCAAGTCAGGATCGCGCGCACCCATCCATAACACGCCATCGCCCGCCTGCGCCTCGGTCTTCAACCGCGCCAGCAGTTCGTCATAGTTCGCGGCCAGTTCCGCACAGACCCCGCGTTCACATAGCGCGTTCACGAGCGTATCCCCCGTCACCGTGCGCTTGGCAGTGCCGCCGACAAAATAGACCGGCAGGATAAACACCCGGTCCTCCGGCCGGGCCCGCGCACAAAAAGCCTGAACCAGTTCCCCAAGCATCAGGGCCAGGGGCCCGAACCCATGTGGACGCCAGACCGCCAGGATGCGCCGGTAATAAGGCGCCACTGCGTCCCAAGCCGCCCCGATTTTAACCGGGTTATGCGCATAGTCGTCAATCACCGTAACGCCGCGCCCGGAGCCGACCCGTTCCAAACGCCGCTGTATGCCGCCGAACCCAGCCAATCCCCTGCTGATATCGGGCAAGGCATAGCCCAGACGCTCGCAGAGCATGACCGTCTGCAAGGCGTTCACGGCGTTATGGCGCCCAAGAAGCGGCAGTTTGAAATCCACGCCATGGAATTCGAAACGGATGCCCGCCGCCGAAAGATCGGGTTTGAAATTTTCAAGCTCTTCCGCATCGGCGGCGGCGCCGTAACAGCCTACCACGCCACGTTTGACCTGGCCGGAAAAAGCCTTGAATAAATGCAATACTTCCGACAGCTCGAAATGATCCTTGGACATGTTCGTAATCACGGCCCAGTCCGGATGAAATCGCAGGAGAGAGCGATCGCTTTCATCCACCTCCACCACCCAGACATCCGAACGCCCGGCGCGCACATTGCCGATCAGGCGCTGGTCAACCCAGTTCAGGAGCGCCCCCCCATTGACCACGGTAGGATCGGCGCCCAACTGGGTCAGCGTCCATCCGATCATGCCGGTCACGGTGGTCTTGCCGGCCGTGCCCGTGACGGCAATGCAGTTTTTGGCATTCGCCCATTGCGCCAGGCATTCTGCCCGGTGCAGGATCGGAATCTGCAACCGACGGGCCGCGGCGATATCCGGATTATCCGCCTCGATCGCCGAACTCAGCACGAGCCCTGTTAAACCCGCGGTGACCCCGCTTCCGTCCTGGGAACTGAGGCGCACCCCCGCCCCGCGCAGCTTTTCAAGCACATCCAGGGACCGGCCGGCATCCAGATACCGGTCGGAACCGGAAACCCGGCAGCCCTGGGCAAGCAACACCTGCGCCAGGGCGCTCATCCCTGCGCCGGCAAGGCCAACCAGATGGTAGGCAGCATTGCCGATTGCCGATTGCCGATTGCCGAGTCCTGAATCAACCTTTTTCATACTGCACATCCAAATGCAACTACAGGGCGCCTTGACTGCGAACCAGCCCCATTGCGGTTCGCATTTTATTGCAGCCGACAATCATGAATCCGCAGCGGATTTATGGATATTTCCCCGGCAGGTTAAGTCCGGTGTTCTCCGGCAAACCGAAGAGCAGGTTCATGTTTTGAAGGGCGGATCCGGCCTGGCCTTTCATCAGATTGTCGATATGCGCGATCACCCGCAATTTACGGGTGCGCTCGTCGACATCGACGATCAGATTGCAATAATTCGTGCCGCGAACATGAGCCGTGCCGATGCCGGAATCGCGGCTGAACAGGCGGACGAAGCCACCGTCCGGATAGAATGACCGGTAGGCCGACTGCACATCCGCCGGCTTAACACCGGGCAGCAATTCGCCATAGAGCGACGACATTATGCCGCGGCAGATCGGCACAACCTGGGCCGTGAAAGTGACCTTCAAATCCCTGCCGGCTTGCAGTCCGAGTTCGCGCTCAACTTCACAGACATGCTGATGACCAGCCAGCTTATAGGCATTCATGTGATCGTAGCGCGCGGGATAGTGGAATGAGGCGTTGAGCTTTTTGCCGGCGCCGGAAACACCCGTCTTGCAATCGCAAATCAAGCTGTCCAGCCGCACGAGACCGCCTTTGACGGCCGGCGCAAGACCCAGAATGCAACTGACGGCAAAACAGCCCGGATTGCCCACCAACCGCGGTTTGCGGGCCAAGGCCGCCCGATGCAGTTCCGGCAGGCCGTAAACCGCTTCCGGCAGCAAATGCGGCGACGCATGTTTCGGATCCTTGCCAATCCGCGTGGCATAGTCTGCATAACTTTCAGGAGTATTGAACCGGAAATCGCCGCTGTAATCGATTACCTTGGCGCCGGCAGCCAGTTCTGCAGGCGCCTGTTGCATACCCACCCCATCCGGTGTGGCCAGGAACGTGATATCCACCGGACCCCTGGCGGCTGCATCCGCCGCCGCCATGATCGGCAGATCGCAAAAACCGGTCAAATGCGGATAAATCCGGCTGATGGGCACGCCCACGGCTTCAAGCGCAACCAGGCTGGAGATCTTGACCTCCGGATGGCCCAACAGAAGTTCAATGATTCCGACCCCGCCGTAACCGCTGGCGCCGATAATTTTAGCTTTAATCATGGTTTGTTCCTTTGATGATGTGATGACAACCGCATAAAACCGGCGCCGGGCTGTTTTCAGGCCGCCGCCTCAATGCGGCCGATTCCAAAGATTATTTCCGGTATGGCCCTAATTAACATTCGGCTTTTTTGTGGAAATTATAATTTAACCACGCCGACCACAAGCGAAAAAACAGGCGGCACAGCAGTGCCGCAACTCGCAACGTACGGTTTTTACGGCCTGTTCATATCGTTTGACAATCACATAGCGGATTGCTATGGTTGCCTTCATTTATGACCACCAATGTTACACCCAAAAAAATCCTGGTAACGGGAGCCGCCGGCTACATCGGGTCCGTGCTCGTGCCGGAATTGCTCCGGTGCGGCCACAAGGTCACGGCCGTCGATAACTTCACGTATCACCAGACATCGCTCTTGGATTGCTGTCACCACGAATCCCTGGTCCTGGTGCGCGGCGACGTGCGCGACATGGAATTGATGCGCCGGCTGATGGCCAGCGCCGACGCGGTAATCCCTCTGGCTTGCCTGGTGGGCGCCCCGGTTTGCGCTCAAAAGCCCATTGAAGCGCGGAGCATCAACCTGGATGCGATCAAGGGGCTCTTGGACATGAGCAGCCGTCAGCAGGCTTTCGTTCTGCCGATCACAAACAGCGGCTATGGGATCGGCACGAGCGGCCTGTGCACGGAAAAATCGCCCTTAAACCCAATCTCCTTATACGGCCGGCTGAAGGTCGAACTCGAACAGATCCTTTTGGATTCCGGGCATGGCATCTCGTTGCGCCTGGCCACGGCCTTCGGCATCAGCCCGCGCATGCGGCTGGATCTGCTGGTCAACGACTTCACGTATCGCGCCGTAACCGACCGCTTTATCGTGCTCTTCGAAGCCCATTTCAAACGCAACTATATTCATGTGCGCGATATTGCGCGGGCGTTCATGCACGCGCTCGACAATTTCGACAGACTGCAAAACGAGCCTTATAATGTGGGCTTGAGCGACGCCAATCTCTCCAAGATGGAATTATGCCTGGAAATCAAGAAGCAAGTCCCCGACTTTACGATCATGGAAGCTCCCATTGGCAAGGACCCCGATCAGCGCGATTACATGGTCAGCAACGCCAAGATCGAAGCCTCCGGGTTCAAGCCGCAATGGTCCCTGCCCAAAGGCATCGCCGAACTGATCAAGGGGTACCAGGTTATCCGGCGGCTGCAATTTTCCAACTTGTAAAACAAGGAACCTGCAGCGCATACCGGATTTCATCAACCACCGACTATTGTTCCGGATCGATATTCAATAGGCCATGCAGGCAATCATCTTACTGGGCGGCAAAGGGACAAGGTTGCAGGATTTATATCCCGGGCGCCCCAAAGCGCTGGCGCCGGTCGCCGGGCGTCCGTTCCTGGAATGGCAATTGGGGTGGCTGGCACGGAACGGCATTCGCGACGTCCACCTGGCCGCCGGCCATTTGGCCGCAAACATTCAGGACTGGGTGTCTTCGTCCAAAACGGATGGACTCGTCACGGTTTCGGTCGAACCACAGGCCCTGGGAACCGGGGGCGGCCTGAAATTTACGGAACCGCATATCCGCACGGATCCATTCCTGATTCTGAATGGGGACAGCCTCCTGCCGAACCTGGATTTTCAAGCCTTCGCAAAATATTATCAAAATGCCGGAACGCTCCTCAGCCTGGCAATCACCCGCATTGAAGCGGCGGGCCGCTACGGCACGGTGGAATTCGACGTCCGACAGCGTCTGACCGCCTTCCGCGAAAAGGCCGCGCATACCAGCGGCTGGATCAACGGCGGCGTCTATTTGGCCCACCGGACAATTTTTGACCGAATCGAATCCGGCAAACTTGTCTCCCTGGAAAACGATGTGTTTCCAACCTTGTGCACGGAAGGCCAACTGGGCATATTCGCTTCCAAGCCGCCGCTTCTGGATATGGGCACTCCGGATGGAATCCAGGCCATGGAACGATATTTGCATAGCCAAAGTGTTTAGCGCGGCCAGGCCAACCGCGGCTGACGGGATCTGGGCGGGACTAAGCTCCATTTGCACGCTTTAAGCGATTGGATTTCGGCGGGGCGGTCGCAGCCCTTGCGATTCGGGCCAAGCCTAATTATTCCAGCCGTTACATCGTCCGCTCGCTCAAATCCTTGCCGGGGTGCATGAGTTCCACCCATTCGGCCAGGCCATAACTCACGTGCATGATGGGTATGAGGAAGAAAATCAACAGGTCCACCCCCCGGCGCGTTTCCCGGTATTTGGTCAGCGCGACCCAGAAATCCGCCAGCATATAAAGCGCCAGGCCGGCCAGCAGTAAATATCCCGACCAGCGGCAGAACGCGGCGGTCAGCCCCAACATCACCAGGGCCAGGACGCCAAAGGCCGGAATGATGGTTACCGGCTCACAAACAACGCCCGCGCGGATCATGCGGATGCGCGTGGCGCCATAACCATAGATCTGCCGGCAAAAGCCCCAGAAACTGGAACGCGGGTAATGATACAGGATTGCTTGGGGCTGAAAGATCAGTTTGTTCCCCAGGCGCGTCGCCTGGAAAGCGGCCAACATTTCTTCGCCCGGCCAAAATGCGGTATTGAAGCCCCCCATCCTTTCCAACACCGAGCGCCGATACGCCATATTGCAGCCGATCAAGCCCGACCATTGGATTTCGCGCGCTTCAGGATTTCCAGGCATGTAGCGCGCTGCGACATAGCCGGCAGCTTTCGAGGCCAGAGTATTCCCCGCCAAACGGCCCATCAGGGAAATATCGTCCGGAACCAGACCCGGCCCGCTGACCAGGCCTACATCGGACCGTTCGAAAGGCACGCGGATTTTTTCCGGCCAATCGCGTGCGACAACGACATCGTCATCGATAAATGCAATCAGGTCGCACTTTGCAGCGCGCCAACCGGCATTTTTTTTCTCGCTGGAATCTCCGCGCGCAAACGCAATTTCCAGCTGCCGGATATTGGGATGCCGCCCGCACAGTTCCCGGACCGCATCCAACACCACCGCATCCGCAATCCGCCCGGACACGATGACATCCAAACGTTCGAACCCTTCGGCCCGAACGAGAGATTGCAGCGTTTGAATCAAGATCGGACGACCGATGGTCGGAATAACGACAGAAAGATCAGGATGTTCGTTCATAATCAGCCTGGCGACCAGTGTCCTTTTCGCTTGTAATCGGCTTTCGAAAGATTATATAAGCAGGCAACGATTCGAAACCAACCATCAAATCGAACAATAGCAGATCGACATGAAAAAACAATCTATGAAGACGAACCTGTCCGGGCTGGCCATTCGTAACGCTAAAATCCTGTTGCCCAGCGGCCAAATTGTATCCGGGGGCTTGGTGATCGAACGGGGACGGATTGCCCGCCTCGGGCAGCCGAAAAGCGCGCTGCCCGCGCTCGATGTCGAAGGCGCCTATGTGATCCCGGGGCTGATCGACATCCACACGCATGGTATCGGTTATATATCCACCGAAAAATGCTCCCTCCAGGACTATGCGGAGAAGGAAGCCGCGCGCGGCACAACCGCATTCTATCCCACTTTTTTCGGTCCGGTTGAAGAAACCATCGCCGGCATGCAACGCCATCTGGCCGAAACCGACAATCTCCGCACCTTGCCCCAGGTCCTTGGTTTCCGCTTGGAATCCCCGTATCTGGCAAGAACAGGCGCGGGCCTCAGCAAGGATTTGGCGCCGATTACGCCAAGCACTACCCGCCGCCTGCTGCGCGCCGGTGGCGGGAAAATAAAGATCTGGGATATTTCGCCCGAGCTGGCCGGCGCCCCAGCGGCAATTCGAGCTCTGAGCCGTGCCGGCATACTTTGCAGCATTGCGCATACGCAGTGCACGGTCAAGCAGGCGCAAGCAGCCATTGCGGCGGGGGTCCGGCTGGTAACGCACCTTTTCGACACCTTTGTCGTCGCGCCGCAGACAGATGGCGGCGTCTACCCTGCCGGCCTCGTGGATTACTTACTGATTGAAGACCGCGTGGCATGCGAGATCATTGGCGATGGCACCCATGTGCCTGCGTTTCATGTCGAAAAAACCTTGCGCTGCAAACCGGAAGGTAGCGTGATTTTCACCACCGACAGCAACTATGGCGCCGGACTGCCGTCCGGCGAATACGACCTGCCGCAAGGCTGGGGCCGCGTAAAAATCTCCGGCCCGAACAACGGGGTCAGAATGATCGAACGCGGCATGGGCCTGGCCGGCAGCGCCCTGACGCCCATCGACAACTTCCGCAATGCCATCCGGTTGTTTCACAAAGACATTGCCTGCGCCAGCCGATTGTGCTCGGCCAATCCGGCCAGGTTGCTGAGCCTGAACAAAGGCATAATCGCCGTCGGACGTGACGCCGACCTGATTGTCCTGAGCCCGAAGCTGGAACTGCTTTATACCATCGCAAACGGCAAGGTTATCTACCGTCGCCAATCTCGAGATTAGGCGAGGCATCCAGCGACCAGGCCGCGTCACCGGTGACTCCCTGTCCGATCGCCGCCAGACCGGCCACCATTGCGGCGTTATCCGCACAATAAGCGGCCGCCGGCAACAGGACCTTTACGTCCAATCCGGCAGCCATCTCGATGAGCCTGGCGCGCAGGCGGCTGTTCAAGGAAACGCCGCCCGCGACCACCAGCGTCCGGACCCGCTCGCGCTGGAGCGCCCGCCGGGCTCCGCGCACCAGCACATCCACGATGGCTTCCTGGTATCCTGCAGCCACATCCTCCAAAAGCGGCGACCTGGCGGCTTCCGGATGGTCCCGCAGGTAATACAAAAGCGACGTCTTTAATCCGCTGAAACTGAAACACAATTCCGGCGCCAATCCTTCCGAAAAGTCGGCTTTCAAGGCACGCGTACGCGGAAAGGCAATGCGCCTGGGGTCGCCCCGCGCGCCGACGCGGTCGATCACCGGGCCTCCGGGATACTCCAACCCCAGCAGTTTGGCGCCCTTGTCGAAAGCTTCGCCGGCCGCATCGTCGATGGTCTGGCCCAGGCGCCGGTATTTTCCCGGCGCATCCACCCGGACCAGGCAAGTGTGGCCCCCGGAAACAATCAAAGCCACCAGCGGACAGGACTCGGCAAAGCCCGGGGCAGAGGGCGTCAGGAAAACCGAATAAAGATGCGCCTCCAGATGATTAATGCCGATCAACGGAAGGTTCAAGCGCAGGGACAGGGCTTTTGCAGCGGATATCCCTACCAACAGGGAACTGGCCAGCCCCGGCCCATAGGTCACGGCCACGGCTTGCACCTTGGACCATTCCAAACCGGACCGCGAGATGGCCTCTTCCAGCATGCGTGGAAGGTATGCGACATGCTGGCGCGAGGCGATTTCAGGAACAACCCCTCCATGGGGCCGATGCATGGCCACCTGACTGAACACCGCGCTGGACAGCACGACACCGCCGGCGGCAACTACCGCAGCGGAAGTCTCATCACAGGAGGTTTCAATGCCCAAGACATTCATACGGACGGCACCCAAGTAAGCTTCCGATATCCACGCACGCTATGGGGTTTTGGCATACTGGTGGGATTGGTCGGCGTGGGATTGAAACAAGCGAATGCCTTTGAGCACATCCATGGCACGCTCCAATTGGGTGTCGGTCACATGCTCGAGATCGAGTTTGATGTCACTCTGTTCTTCATTGCCCAATTCTTCCCGCGAGCGCTTGATCTGGACTTTTTGCCATAGCTCGGACGAAATCGGGACCACCACATCCGGCTCAATGCCTTTTTCATGAATCATACGGCCGCTGGGCGTATAATACTTGGCCGTCGTCAGGCGGATGGCCGAGCCATCTTCCAAAGGCTGGATGCTCTGCACCGAGCCCTTGCCAAACGTTTTTTCGCCGACCAGTATGCCCCGCTTATGATCCTGCAAGGCCCCGGCCACGATTTCGGAAGCACTCGCGCTTCCGCCATTGACCAGCACAACTATGGGGAAATCGAGATAATGGATCTTGCCCTTGGCCGCATATTCGGACTGGACCCCAACCCCGTACCGCCCCTTGGTGGAGACGATTAAGGCGCCCCGCTTTAAAAATTTCTGGCTGACATCCACCGCCGAAATCAGCAGGCCGCCCGGATTGTTCCGCAAATCCAGGACCAATGCCGTCATGCCCTTGGCCGTCAAATCATCCAAGGCCTTTTGCAAAGCATCGGCCGTCGGCTCGTTAAACTGGACAATGCGGATATAGCCGATGTTATCTTCCAGGATGGCCGCGCCTTTGACGCTTTCCACCTTGATGATCGCGCGAACGATTTCGATCTCCTTGACTTCCTGGGGCTTGATCCGCAGGATTTTAATCTTCACCTTCGTGCCGGGTTCGCCCCGCATCTTTTTGACCGCTTCCTGCAGGGAAATATTCTCCGTGGATGCGCCATCGATGGCCATGATCTTGTCACCGTGCATAATCCCGGCGCGGAACGCGGGCGTGTCTTCCATGGGCGCAATAACAGTCAGGACGCCGTCGTGCATACCGATGATAATGCCCAGCCCGCCGAATTCGCCGGCGGTGTCATTCTTCATGTCGGCAAACATTTCCGGTTCCATGAACTGACTATGGGGATCCAGGGACTGCAGCATCCCGCGCAACGCGCCGTAGATCAGGTCCTTGTATTGCGTCTTGTCTTCGTCCACGTAATTCTGGCGGATCAGCATCATCACTTCCGTCAGCAGCTGCATCTTTTCGAAAGCGACCGAATCGGTGTCGTTGGCCTTATCGGTGCGCGCCGCGATCTTGGCGCCCATAACCAGGTTGACGCCCAACAAGAGCACCCCGGCCAGCAACAGAAATCTCCGCCCGATAATCTTCGCCAACATAAAACATCCCCCGTCCAAGGCTATCCAGAAAACCGCGCTAAAAACGAGTGCACTGTATCCAAAGCATATGGGTCTGGCAATGCGAATTAATCGAACCATTCCGAAAATGGATAGCTGGGCTGCATCTCGCCCGCCGGGAATCCCTGCCCGGCGGGCTTGAAATCGCTTAACGTTTCAATTTGAGTCCCCGACCGCGCGGCAAGACGCGGTCTTACCGCATTTCCTGCCCGCCGGTGACATTGATGGCCTGACCGGTCATGTAGCCGGCCTGCTCCGAGGCAAGGAACATCACCACGTTGCAGACATCCTCGTATTGGCACCCGCGCCGCATAGGTACCTGATCGATGTATTTCTGGCGCACGGCGGCCTCGCTAATGCCCTGGTTCTGCGCATACTGCTTGAACAGGCTGTTGACCCACAGCGGCGAATCCAGCAGGTTGCCCGGGCAAACGGCATTGACCCGTACGCCCAGCGGCGCCATTTCCAGCGCCGCGCTCTGCACAAGCCCTATCCCACCGAACTTGGATGCGGCATAGGCCGAATTCTTGAATGAGCCCTTTTTGCCGGACTTGGAATTGATTTGGATGAACGAGCCACTCTTCTGCCCGGCCATGACCCGCAAGGCGTATTTCATGCAGATCATCTGGCCCACCATGTTGACTTCCATGACCTTGCGCCATTTGGCGACATCGAACTCCGTAATGGCGCCCGACATCAGAATGCCGGCATTGGCCACAAAAATATCCAGTCCGCCAAACCGCTGCACGGCTTTATCCACCACGGCGGCAACATCCGACTCCACGGTCACGTCGCAGACCATCCCCTCGATCCTGTCCCCAAACTTTGCCTGCAGCGTTTTAACAACCGTTTCAATCTGCTTCGCCTGGATATCGGCCACCAGGACACGGCAGCCTTCATTCAGCAAGCGCGTGGTGAGCGCTTCACCCAAGCCCTGCGCCCCGCCGGTAATTATCGCCCGTTTATCTTTAAGCATTTGTTTTTTCCTTTCGCAAATCGCCGTTTAGGCTTTCAGTATTTAATGGTTCAAGCTTCCGGATAACTGCGCTGCCATCCGGAAGCAGAAACTGCCCTGCGACCAAGTCCTCATCGGATCGTTCGGATGGAACGCCGCGTCCAGTCATTATCTTTCTATTTCGCAATCCTCCGCGGCAACCCTGGCGACGGAGATTGAGCGCCATCATGGAAATGTTTACGGAATAATAACGATCTTCAGCGAGCCGCAAGCCGGATCGGCCTGGGTTTTGACGGCTTCGTTAAACTTATCAAGACCGAAGCGATGCGTGACCAGCGGCCGTCCGTCAATCTTGCCGGAAACCAGAAAATCGCGCGCCTTGAGATACTCCGCCTGCGAAGAGCTGTTGGCGCCATGCAGGTTGAGCTCGTAATAATGAATGCGGTTCGTGTCGATGGGCAGCACCGGATCGGACTTAGGCATGCCGGCAAAGATCGAAAGATGCCCCGCGCGCCGCAACATGGTCAGGCCTACCCCAACCAGCGCTTTCACGGAAGCGGCCACAACCACGGCATCCACGCCGCGTCCGCCGGTGGCGCTCTTGACCCAGTCGGCCGGATTATTGGCGCGCGAGTCGATAAAGTCGTCGAACGGCAGGCCCAGTTTTTTCAAAAGATCCAGACGCGCCTGGGACACATCCATAATGGTGATGCGCTTGGCGCCGCGCGCGCGGGCCACGAGGCCGTTGAGCACGCCGATAATTCCGCCGCCGAAAATCACGGCATGGTCCGTCTGCTCCATGGGAATGTATTTCATGCCGTTGACGCAACAGCTTAAGGGCTCGATCAACGTGCCGGTTTCCGCAGCCAGGTCGGCCGGAATGGGAATCAGGCAGCCCTGGTCAACCGCCACTTTGGGCATCACCATGTATTCGGCAAAGCCTCCGTTAAACTGGTAGCCCATGGCAATGAAACCCTTTTCGCAAAGGTTTTCGCGATGGATCTTGCACATCGGGCACTGGCCGCAGCCGATGACCGTCTGCACAATATAACGCTGGCCCTTTTTGATCTTTTGAACCCCGGACCCCACCTCCGCCACCGTGCCGGTGATTTCATGGCCCACGATGTTCACATCCACATGCTTTTCGCCCGAGAGCACGCGCTGATCGGTCCCGCACAGCGCGCAGGCTTCGATCTTCAATAACACCTCGCCGGCGCCCGGCGCTGGTTTCGGCACATCCTCGACGACAATCAATCCCGGTTTCTTGATTACAGCTGCTTTCATGAATTATCGGCTCCTTTTTTCTATCGTTTATCTTTTTTAACTTCCTGTCGGGCACAGGCCCTGCATAGCCCCCAGCGCAAAGCAAAGGACGGCTTGATCATTCCTTCATCGCCGTCATTTTAACCGGAGGCAAGCGCTTGACCAAACTGTCAATCCGCACCGGACGGCCAGTGCGCATGCTTTTATTCGCAGCCACCCCGGTTAGAATGCTCAAGGCGCCGCCGGCCACATCCGCGGCGCGCAAATAGGGATCGCGGAGCGCATGCAAAGAAAAAATATCCGCCAATAGCGGATAGTCGCCGCCGCCATGCCCCCCCTTGGCAACCGCCACGGGAATATCCTTGGCCGGTTTGAAATGCGGGTAAAGCCGGATCTTGGTGCCGCTCGGGATGGTTTCGCCCGGCACGCGCCCGTCGCCGTTGATGTAAACGCTTTCCACGCAATCGTGCTCCAGGCGTCCGCGGGTTCCATTGAATGCAACCCGGTACCCCTCCCACGGCGTAAAGGCGTTCAGGGAATACGACATGAAGGCCCCCGTGTTATAACTCACCACCAGGTTCATCGTATCCTCGATATCCATGGTCTTGCCGAATACGCATCGATCCCTGAAATAGCCGTCATAGCGCTCGCAATCCAAATACAGCGCTTTCAGGCCTGAGTGCAGATCCGCAAGGCAGACTTTTTGTTTCAGATCGAGATAAAACTTGCAGCGCTTCTGGCAGCGGCAGGTCAGACAGCGCTCAGCATGGCCTTTCAATCCCAGTTTGGCAGCCATGCCGCTGTCGGCGCCATAGAACCGGCGCGCGCCCATGGCAAACACTTGAACGGGAACGGCCGAAAGCCACCAATTGACAAGGTCGAAGTGGTGCGTGGCCTTGTGCACCATTAGACCGCCGGAATTTTTCTTTTCACGATGCCAGCGCCGGAAATAATCGGCGCCGTGATCGGTGTTGAGCAGCCAGTGGAAATCCACGGAAAGCACCTTTCCGATCTCGCCGCGCATCAGCAGGTCCTTGACCTGCGTACGCGGCGGCGAATAGCGGTAATTGAAAGTCACGCGCACCCGGCGGCCAGTCCGGCGGGAAACATCAATGATCCGCTGGCATTTCCGCGCATCGGTGGTCATGGGCTTTTCCGTGACCACGTCGCAACCCAGTTCCATGGCCCGAACAATATATTGGTCATGGGTGCAATCCTTCGTTGTGACAATCACAACGTCGGGCTTCTGTTCGCGAATCATGCGATCGAATTCGTTGTCGAGATATGCCGGCACGGACCGGCCTTTATAGTTATCGACGATCACCTTGTTGCGCAATTCCAACCGGCCCTGGTTATTATCGCATATCCCGACTAATTCCGCTTCCTTGGGAAACGATTTTAAAATGGCCTTTGTATACATTTCCGACCGGCCACCAACACCGACCTGCACATAGCGTTTTTTCATCGATTGCACCTTTGACGAACCCGAATTGCTTGTTTATTGAATCGCAATCCCGCCAGGGACCCTCGGCCGGATTGCATCGGCATCCACTCTTAGCCGCCGGCTTCCACCATTTTAGTACGGTGTTTGACCGCAGGCAGCGAGAGAATCTCTTTGGCCTGGCGCGGGCTTAAAAATTTGGGCCGGCCCACGACGCAGGCGGCAACGAGGGATTTGGCCGCATCCTCGACGACAACGACGCGGAAATAGGCTTGCTTCTGGGTGGCGCCAACCGCCAGTACGCCGTGATTGACCATGAAAATCGTGTCACAGGTTCGGGATTTGTTGCCCATGGCATCGGCCAGCCGTTGCGTCGTGGGGGTGACGTAAGGGACGGTCCCGGTGCGGCCCAGGTCATTGACAAATTCGGCAAACATCGGACGCAAGGTAATGCCCGAGGTAATTACGCCGGAAGCCCAGGGGGAATGGGTATGAAATACGGCATTCACATCCGCGCGCGCACGATAAACCGCCAAATGCATGTTCACTTCCGATGTCGGCTTGCGCTTCCCTTTGACCTGCACGCCTGTTTTCAAGTCCATGCCGCACAAATCCGCAGGGGTCATCTCATCCAGGGCCAAACCGCTGGGTTTCATCCAAATTATGTTGCCATCCCGCGCGCTGATATTTCCGCCGGCCCCAGCCACCAGGCGGGCCTGCACAATTTTGACGCCGTACTGCACGAGTTCTGCTCGAATCGAATCCATTGATCCTCCTTTGGTTAAGCGTGCATTCTATTGCGCCTTGGCCCTTCTGACAATCATGATTTGCATGCAAGTTGAATCGCGATCGGCGGCGCAAAACAGCTCCCTGGGGCTGAAAAACGGCCTTTGTAAGGCCGTTCGAATGATACCTACTCCCTTCCCCGTTTCGCTGTGATTGTTTCTGCATTCTGGAATCGGCAGCCAACCTATCGTTGGATCTTCTCCTCCAACCCGGCATAGAATGCACGCACCCTGTCGGGCTCCAAGTCCGGCCCGAGGGCCACAAACTCGGTCGGCCCCTGGTAATCGGCCAATGGCGCCGCCTGCCATTCACCAAAACAGGCCTGTATGGCCATGGTCCCGCCGGTAGTCAGCGTAAAAACACCTTTCAGTCGAATTGTTTGCGGAACCACCTGCTGCAGGAAAACGTCCAGGCCCTTCGGGCTAAGGCAACCCGTGGACCGGAATGCCATTGACTCCATTGGGGGGCGGCCGCACGGTTTCAATTTTGCATGGGCGCCGGCCAGCATCCGGGCCACGGGAGGATGCGTCAGCGGGGCAAATGCATCCTCCAAGGCCACCTTGCTGCGAATCGTCGGGATACAGCGGGCCAAGGGATTCAATTTCAGGATCCGTTCGCGGACAGCGTCAACCTGGCCGGGCGCCGCCTGATCGATCTTGTTCAACAGGACGGTATCCGCAATGCGCACCTGGTGAGCAATGCTTCGCAGACTGCGTTCCAGGGTCAGGAAGCGGAGCGTATCCACCACGCACCAGACATGGGCCGGCGCCAGGCGCGGTTTCAACTCCGGGGCTTCCAGAATCTGCGCCAATGCTATCGGATCGGCCAGTCCGGTGGCTTCGAGGATCACCGCCTCGGGGCTGCATTCATCAAGCAGGGCCGCGAGCGCACGCTTGAAGTCCGCCAGCAGACAGACGCAAAACACGGAACCCCGGTTGATTTCCAGGACATGAAATGGCTGTCCCGTGCGGCGCAGTTCCGCGCCATCGACATTGCCGGGGGCGAATTCATTCTGCACCACCGCCAGGCGGCGACGCGTTGCATGCGTTTCCAGAAAATTCTTGATCAAGCTTGTTTTGCCGGCGCCCAGAAACCCGGTAACCAGAAAAAACGGGATCTGAGATCGGGCGTTCACAGGTCCTTGATCCATTCCTTGATGACCAGCACTTCCGGAATGCGGCCCTCCGCCTTGATCTGGTAATGGGACAGGACGACCGCCGGGGTCCGCATGACACCGTAGGCCAGAATTTTGCCGGCATCGGTGATCGTCAGCACATCGATGTCGGCGCCCAGCTCCCGCACGGCTTGGATGATGTTGGCCTTCACCGGCGCGCATTCGGCCTCCGTCTTGCCCAACACATGCAGGGCAGCCCGGCGCTGCTTGATTTTGCCGCGCAGCTTCTCGTTTATACGCTTTTGAATGGCATTGACCAACTCATCCCGGGGAGGGATCCGGGAGACAAAGGTGATGTGCCCGTCGATACAAATGGTCGGTATATTTTTCACCATGAGCGATGTCATGAAAACCAGCGATTCCTGCTGCTTGATCTTGTGCTCGCGCCAGATAACGATCCCTTCAAATTCAGGGGCAACCTTCCGCACCGCCTCCACCATGTACTGGCAGGGCGCACAAGCTTCCGAGTCCAGCGTTATGATATCCACAACTACCTTGTCGGTCTGCCCATAATCGCTCATATTCAGGACGCCCTGTTCCCGCCTGGTAGCGGCCAGGGTTTTGACGATACTGCGCTGATAAGGATTATGGACCACCTCGGCCACAGCCTCGAGATTGGCCGCCGGCGTGCTATACGGCAAGTCGCAGCCCGGCGAGAGGACAAATCCCTGCGCGCCGCCGATTTCCAGGCAGGCAACGGCATTGCGCTGGGCATCTTCCGGCGAACCCAGAAGCAGGACAATCGTGAGTTGCATATTGCCGCCGAAACTGAGCCCGCGCTTGAGACAGATGTCCCGGACATAATCGAGCGGGATATTTTCGTCCACCGAAATATTGTCCGGCCCGCAATCGGCCATGGCGGACACATTCTGCTGGGCCTGGCCGCAGACAAAAAACGAACTTCGGGCCTGGCGTTGACGAACGAACTTAAACACCGGACGCGCATACGGTTCCACGAATTCCTTGAACTGTTCCGGCCCGATCTGGCTGGTCATGGGGTCCACCAGGGCTATGACGTCACACCCGGCATCCAGGTAATATCCCGCCATGGCGATACAGACATCGCGGCAGAATTCCATGAGCTTGGTCACGTCCGCCACCTGATCGTACAAGCCCATGAAAAGGTCCGTGCCCTGCAAGTGCATGGCCAGCGTGAAAGGCCCCGTAATCAACCCATAAAGCGCCTTGTCAGGATGTTGTTGTCGCAGACGGCGGCAGGCCTCCATGATCAAAGGCAAGCGCCCGTCCCCCAGCTGAGGAATGCGCAGTTCGCTCAGCGTACGGCCTTCGGCCAGGGGATGGGAAGTCACCGCCGGCGGATTTTCGTCAGCCCAGACAAGGTCGCACCCCAGGATTTCGGCCTCGACCTGCAGGTCGAACAGCACGGGAATGCCATCCGGCCGGTAGCGGCGAATGGCTTCATTCATCCCGGATACAATCAAATCCGCCGATTTCAGATAATCGGTGGCATTGGCTTTAATCAATGAGCCTGCATGGCACCCAACAAATGGCACCCAGGGAGCACGCTCCGTTTTTTCGCCGCGAAGGGCGGCACAGACCAATTCTTTGCCGCTCAGCATGTGTCCCCTCCTCTTCAAGCCTGAATTAATTATTATTGGCGAATCATTTGCACATATCCCCGGCCCACACCGCAGGCGGCACATGCGCCAAGTCCGGCGCAGTCCAATCGGCGCCGGCTTTTCGCAACACATCGGCGCCAAAAGTGGACGTAATTCCCAGGGCGCGCATGCCGGCGGCTTGCGCGGCCCGGATTCCGTTGGGCGCATCCTCGATCACCAAAGTCAGCGCCGGCGTCATCTGCGCTTTGCGCGCCGCCGTCAGGAAAATATCCGGAGCCGGCTTTTTATGCAGGACTTCGTTGCCGGTCACACAGGCATCGAACATTTCCATGGGTAGGCCGATTTCCCGCAAATTGCCGTTCAGTTTTACGCGATCGGCGCTCGTGGCAATGGCCAGTTTCAATCCGCACCGACGGCGAGCGGCAATAAATTCGGCAACGCCCGGAAGGGGATGCAAACGGCCACGGATGATATCCAGATAAATGGCATACGTCCGATCCTTATCTTCCGGCATATCGAGGGTAACACCATATTTTTCGGCAACGCCGCCCAGGAAACGATCTTCACCCATGCCGACGAACGGGCGGAAGTCCTCCGGCTTGACGGCAACCCCGTGCCGCTCCGCAAACATCCGGCAGGCCGCCTCGGCAATGAACGGCTCCGAATCGCAGAGCACGCCATCCATGTCAAAAATGATCCCTTGGATTACGGATTTTGGATTCATGGTCACCAACCAGACTACCAACTCAAGACGGCCGGGGCATAGCTTGATCCGGATAAACAGGCGCAATATGCCTGCATGCCGGGAATATACACTGCCGGGTCTGTCTTGCCGTCCCCGTCATAATCACCCGGCCGGGCCGACAATGTGGCGCTCGCCAATCCTTGGAACAGGTTTAGGGCATAGCTCTGGCCCGACAGCGCCATCAACCACCATCCGGTCTCGCTCTGAAACACGGCCGGATCGGCTTTCCCATCCCCATCGTAATCGCCGGGAGCAGGCTGGAGATTGAGGGCGGATGGCTGCAGAACGAGTTGCGAGGGCGCATAGCTCTGGGTGGAGAGCAGAACTTGCAACTGCCCGCTTTGCGCCTGGAACACCGCCGGGTCCGTCTTGCTGTCCCCGTCATAATCCGCGGCGGCGTTTACCCAGCCCGTGCCGCCCAGTGGAACGCTCAGCAGCGCATATCCGGAACCGGAAAGCCAGACACCCATTTGACCGCAGATCGCCGAGTACAGGGCCGGATCGGCCTTACCATCCCCATCGTAATCGCCGCTGACCGGGACACAGGTGGAGTCGCCGATCGGCAACGTCGCCAGAGCGTAGGACTGCGCTGAAAAACGCACCCGCCACTGACGGGCAATCGGATCATAGACCGCCGGGTCCGCTTTGCCGTCTCCATCAAAATCGCCGGAAATGGGTGGCAGGCTGAGTTCGGATGAAAGGTCGCCCATGGCCGCATCGGATGCGGCATAACCGCTGCCGGACAGGAACACCGTCAAAACACCACCGGCGCCATGGCAGATCACTGGGTCGGCCTTACCGTCCGCATCGTAATCGGCGCCGATTTTCTGCAGATAGTTTTGTATCCGCTGTACGGCATTGGACCTAAGATTGTAATAATAAAACGGATAATCGAAGTTGTGGTAGACGCCAATGCCCGCGAGATTGTTTAAGCGGCCCAGGTAATTCGTATCGGCCGTGCTGCAAAGCAATATCCCGTGGGTAATGTCCACCTTGGCATCGGCATACTGCTGCACGCGCTGATAAACGCCGTTTGAATCCGGCATGAACGAGCCGAAGCCCTGGTTCGTAGTTGCCAGGGTCGTATCCCGCGTCCAAAGGATCGGGTTTATGACAATGCCGGTCATGCCCCATAAAATCGGATTGTATGCCGGCGGCATGTTGGGCGATTGCGTGTTATATGAAATGATTACCCCAGTATCGCCGGGGCCTTCGGCAAATTTCAAATGCGGATTGTTCGCAAGGTATGCGGTGGCAACCGGATAGCCGATCACGTATGCCGCGATCATTCTGGCGCACAATGCGGAATTCGTCTTCAAATATCCGGACAACAAACAAGCCAGCACATTCGCGCCCTGCGAATGCCCGGCCAATATAAACGCCCGCCCGTTATTATAGTTCTTGATGTAGTAATCGAAAGCCGCGGTCGCATCGATGGTGGGTATGCCAGCAACATATTCCGGATCGTTCGGCGTCAAGTTAGCTTGGCGATAGAATGGCGCATAGAGGTTGGCCATGGGCTCAAAGACCGTTGCTTGGCGCGCGAAATTAATCGGCGCATTGCTTAGCATTTGCGGATTATCGATGGCGCAATACTCCACAACGGGGCCGGTGTTGGTCCAGGATGTCGGATAAAGATAAAAGACATCAACGGTCCTATTGGTCGCAGGCAACGACATCCAGTGCGCGGCCACCGAATAATCGGTCGCATTTGACGACTCGGCGGCCTTCCCATTTTCGCATGAAAGCGCAAACGCCAAAAAGGCCACACCCGCACACAATCCCATTCGGGTACGGATCATGCTTGCCCGCGGCATATTCATCTTCTCTGCTCGATTCTGAAAAACAACAAACATTGTGGATGATCTTTAATTGAACCAAAATAATAAATATGGTTCATCGTCTGGCATGTACTCCCGCGCGAGCTTGTCGGGACGGTTCTGATGTTCCAAGTTCGGTAACTGCGCCTACCATGCTGAAAGCGTACCCCTTCAACTAACCCGGGGCAAGGTAAAAGCGGCTATGGAAGCTAGTCGGTAAAAGCACTTGCGGGAAAGACAGTGTTGCTTCTTTTGCGACCACTTCCGATTGTATGGAAGGGCAAAAGAGTCATCCCTGTGTATTGCGGCGATGCCGAGGATGTTTCCTATGATGGCCTGACCATCCGCTGGAAAGATATCGACGGACCATGGAAACATGCGGTGATTCTGGAAAAGACCAAGAACATCCGGATAACCGGTCTTGACGCCGAATCACCGTGCTCCGGGAGCGAGTTGGTAAAACAGATTGATTCGGGAAATGCACATGTGGTTTCAACCTGATTCCGTGACGGCCAAAGCCTTAACGAAATCAGGAACCGCTCCCGGCTGCCGTGGCAAGGCCAATAATTACGTTAAAACAGGACTTGACAAGCGCCCGGCGACAATGTCTAATGCACACGCAACTGAACGAAAGCAGAGCTTTGCTTGCCCGGTTTTCGTTTGGCGACCGCAACAATCTTTCTCCTCCATGCGTCCGGCGGGCAGAGAAACAATATGTCCGGACCGGAGATTCCCATGCACAGCAGTCAAGCTCGTTCTGTTCACGCCCCACACGCCAGCCACGCCCCGAGCGGGCCGGCGAGCCATAAACCGACACCGGACCATAAGCCGCCAGAGTCGCACCCGAAGTCAGCAACGACCCATAACGCGGCTGCTCAGCACCATGCCGTTCCCGGTCCTGCGCCCATGCAGCCGGTAAAACCTGCTAACGTTTTTGCCGCACTGCTGCCGGAGATCCAGAAGGCCGTGGCCGAGGAGGGTTACATCACCCCCACCCCGATCCAGGCCAAGTCCATCGAGCACCTGCTTGCCGGACGCGACCTGCTGGGCTGTGCCCAGACGGGCACCGGCAAAACCGCGGCATTCATCCTGCCGATCCTCCAACATCTGACCCTGCACAAGAGCCAGCTTCAGCGCGGCCGCCCGCGCGCGCTGGTTCTGACACCGACACGCGAACTTGCGGCACAGATTGGCGACAGCATTCGCGCCTATGGCCGGCACTTGGCGATCAAGCACACGGTTATTTTCGGCGGTGTCGGCCAGTACCCGCAGGTATCGGCATTAGGACGCGGCGTTGACATTGTCGTCGCCACGCCGGGCCGCCTGCTCGACCTGATGCAACAGCGGCATGTGCGCCTGGACGGCATCGAAGTGTTTGTGCTCGACGAAGCCGATCGCATGCTGGACATGGGGTTCATTCACGACGTGCGCCGGATCATCGCAGCGCTTCCGTCCCGGCGCCAATCGCTTTTCTTTTCCGCCACACTGGCGCCCGAAGTCATCACGCTGGCGCGCTCCATGGTGCGCGACCCCGTGCATATTACCGTGACCCCCGACCAGCCCGCCGTCGAGAAGATCAAGCAGAAGGTGCTTTTTGTGGACAAGAAAGACAAGCCCATCCTGCTTGTCACGATCCTGCGCGATCCCACCATCAACAAGGTGCTTGTGTTCACGCAGATGAAGCATGTCGCCAACCGGGTGGCCGAGGTCCTCCTTTCTGCGGGCATCCGGACTTCCGTAATCCACGGCAACAAGAGCCAGAGCGCGCGCACCCAGGCCATGGCAGGATTTAAATCGGGACACGTGCGCGTGCTTGTCGCAACGGATATCGCGGCGCGGGGCATCGACGTTGACGGCATTACGCACGTAATCAACTATGACCTGCCCAACGAACCGCAAACTTACGTGCACCGCATCGGCCGCACAGCCCGAGCCGGAGCCGAGGGTGATGCCATTTCCTTCTGTGCCGCCGAGGAACGCAATTATTTACGCGACATCGAACGTTTGATCCGGAAAAATGTCCCGGCCGAGTTAAAACACGCGTATCATTCCGAGGCGGCGCGCACCGCCACCGGAGCGGCGGCTCAGCCGCCGCCCAGAGGATCACGGGGTCGTCAGAGACAGCACGCGCCGAATGCCGGGCATCATTTTTCAGCGCGGCCCAACCGGTTCCAGGCATCCCGGCGCTAAAGTTGGCGGAGAACACCGCTAAAATTCATAATTGACAATTCGGGCGGGAACGATCAAAAATTCACTTATTTCAATTTGACATCGAAAGCGATCCTTCCGTTTCTGCAGCATGACGATCGCCGCGAGGCTGCGCGGACGAATACGCGCCCTTGGCGGGCCAAGGCGCCGCCAAATGGTAAACGCCAAGCGCACGATTGACCGAACGCCGCAGGATACGGTGTAGGGAGTTTTATATGGCATTATCCGACATCTTATTGCTGTGTCTTTACACCGTGCTGATGCTTGTGCTGACGATTTATTCCGCCCATGCCTACCTGATGCTTTATCTCTACCGCAAAAACAGCGCCAACCGAACGAAACCAGCTTGCGTTTATACCGAGTGGCCGCGGGTAACGGTACAACTGCCGATTTTCAACGAACAATACGTTGTCGCCAGGCTCCTCGAAGCCGCCTGTGCACTGGATTATCCCCGCGACCGTCTTGAGATCCAGATATTGGACGATTCCACCGACGAGACCCAGGAAACGGCCAAAAAATTGGCCGCAAAATTTCAGGCGCAGGGGATCGACATTCGCTACCTGCACCGCGAAAAGCGGCAAGGTTTCAAGGCCGGCGCATTGAAAGCCGGCCTAACCCAGGCCAAAGGCGAATTCCTGGCGATTTTCGACGCCGATTTTATTCCGCCAAGCGATTTTTTACGCAAGATGATGCCGTACTTTTCCGCGAATAATATCGGCGTAGTCCAAGCCCGCTGGGGCCATATCAATTCCAGCTATTCCATGTTGACCCGAGGTCAGGCCATCGGACTTGACGCGCACTTCGTCCTGGAGCATGGCGCGCGCAATTCGTCCGGCATTTTCATCAATTTCAACGGCACGGCCGGAATCTGGCGCAAGGCCGCCATAATCGATGCCGGCAATTGGCAAGACGACACCCTGACCGAAGACATCGACCTTTCCTACCGCGCGCAGCTGGCCGGCTGGAAATTCGTATACATCAATGACGTCGTCTGTCCGTCCGAAATTCCCGCCGAGGTTTACGGCCTGAAAAGCCAGCAGTATCGCTGGGCCAAGGGCGCCATCCAAACCGCCAAAAAGTTGCTGCCGACAATCTGGCGCAACAAGACCATCCCGTGGTTGCTGAAGTTCGAAGCAACCATTCATTTGACCAATCACTTGGTATTCCCGACCTTGCTCCTGATCGCCCTGCTCTCCTACCCGATCATGATCATCGGCGTTCAATGTCCGCAGTCAAAATTGTTTTTTGGGATTGCCTCGTTCTTCACCATCAACGCCTTCAGCTATCCTCTTTTTTACATTTACGCCCAGCGCGAAATCTATCCCGACTGGAAGCGCCGCGTTCTCTTCCTGCCGATTCTCATGGCGGGCGCCACAGGTCTTTCCGTGATCAACACCAAGGCGGTTTGCAGCGGATTCATGGGCCGGGAAAGCGCATTTCATCGCACGCCCAAATTCAATCTATCCGATAGCGCGTCGAGTTCATGGAAAGGCCAGAATTATCGCAGCCGCTTCAACATCACCGTGCTGGTGGAAATCATGCTGATTATTTATATTTCGCTCGCGCTTTATTACGCGGTCAGCAACCTGAAATTCATCGCCATTCCGTTCATCCTGCTCTATTGGGTGGGCTTTGTGTTCATCGGCGGCCTTTCCCTGGTCCACGCCCTGCGGCGCTAAGCCAGGCTGCGAATGGAACAACGCCTCCCACCCCTGATCGCCGCCTTCCACTTTCTGGATCAGGGAATGCGTTCGCGGATGAAAGCGCGCACGGCTTCGGCATCGGCGGGCAGGACCGTACGACGTTGGGGCAAGCCGGCAAGCGCATCGAGCACAGGATGACGGGCAAGGTCCTGGCCGGTTGCCTGGCGGATAGCAGCGGCAAATTTAGCCGGATGGGCGGTGGCCAGTGCTAGCAGCGGCTCGTCCGGGCTCAAAAACTGGCGGCCAACATGCACGCCCACGGCGCTGTGCGGATCCAGCAGGTAACGATGCTGCCCGTAAAATTCGCGGATGGCCGCCAGGGCTTCGGCCGTTTGGCAGGTTCCGGCGGCAAACAAAGGATCGCCGACCGCATTGCGCTCCAATTGAAGGCTGCCGGACTGCGCAAAGGACTCCATCAACCGGCAGACTTCCCGAGGATTGCGATCCACGCGATAATATAAATAGCGCTCGAAATTGCTGGCCACCTGGATATCCATCGAAGGGCTCAACGTGGCTTGCACCGTTCCTCGCCGATACACGCCGGTATTAAAAAACCGAGCCAGAATGTCGTTCTCGTTCGTCGCCAGAATCAGGCGGCCGACCGGCAAGCCCATTTGCGCCGCCAGGTACCCCGCAAAAATGTCGCCAAAATTCCCGGTCGGCACCGCGATACGCACCTTACGCGCGCTCGTCCGCTCCATGACCCGAAAAGCGCCATAAAAATAGTAGACCACCTGGGCCAACAGGCGCGCCCAATTTATGGAATTCACCGCCCCGAGTTCGTAGCGGTCGCGAAAGGCCAGGTCGCAGAAAATTGTTTTCACAATGCCCTGACAGTCATCGAAACTGCCGCGCACGGCCAGGCAAAAGACATTATTGTCCGGCACGGTGGTCATCTGGCGCTCCTGCGCGGGACTGATCCGCCCATGCGGATAAAGCACAAAGATGCGGATACCCCGGCGTCCCCGGACACCGGCAATGGCGGCGCTGCCGGTATCGCCGCTGGTGGCCGCCAGGATGTTCAAACTGCTCCCCGACTGAGCCAGGTAATATTCGAACATCCGCCCGAGAAATTGCAGGGCCACGTCCTTGAAGGCCAGCGTCGGGCCATGGAAGAGTTCCAGAATATGCAATCCGTTAACGGCGGCAACCGGCGTCACCTCCGGATGCCGGAAGGCGGCATAACTATTGGCAATCATTGTCCGCAAGTTGTCGGCCGGCAGGTCGGCAAAGCGGCGCATCACTTCGAAGGCCAGCGCGTTGTAATCCAGGCGCGCCCAGGCCGGCAGATCGGAGCGGACATCGGGGATGGATTCCGGCAGGAACAGGCCGCCATCGCGCGCCAATCCGGTCATAACGGCCGTCTTAAAATCGACCGGCGCCCCGCCGCCCCGCGTGCTGATATATTTCATTCGCGCCAACGTCTTTCCTGAAATGTTAATTTGCCATTTATTTTTTGCAGGCGGGGCATATGCACGAGAACCGTCGTGAATGCCTTGGAAGTTTCCGCCGGCATCTGCTGGCTGATATTATAATCCAGCCATATTTCCTCAATGGGTGAATTCTGAATGGGCGACAAATCCCGCACCGGCGTCTTCCAGAGCGTCAAACCTTTCAATGGAACGTAGCGTAGCGGCGCAAGATCGCGCACGTCCGTATCGCTGATATCCAACCACTTCAGCGGCATGTCCCGGAGGGGATTCAAATCCTTAACCCGGGTGGCATGCAAGTTCAACTTTTCCAGTTCCATGCCACGCACCAGCGTCAAATCCCGGATATTCAGATGGGAAAGCGTCAGTTCCCGCAAGGGCATGCCCTTCAAGATCGAAAAATCCGTGACGCGCGTGCCGGTCAAATCGAGAATTTTCAACGGCATCTCGGCCAGCGGCGCAAGATCCCTGACTCGCGTATAACGAACGCACAATTCCTCTAGGGGCAAACCTTTAAGCGGCGTCAAATCATACAATGGAGCATGCGCCGGCGACTCGCGCCAATCATCCGGGGACGTGGCCGCGCAGACAACCGCGCGTAAATCCGGCAGACCGGCCAACGGCGAAATATCCTTCAAATCCGCGGAAACCAGCTCGACACGCACGATTTTGCCGTCTTTATCCGGCATGATCGAAATATTGTATTCCGCCAAGCCCGGATTGCGCGCCAGCAATTCCTTGCGCATGGCATTACTGTCCGCGGCCTCGGCACTGACCGTGTTCGTCAAGCTTTCCGCGCTCGCGGCAACGTTCGATTCCGCGACAATCACGGGCGCTTGCTTTAACGCCGCCAGGGCCGGGGCATAGGCCTTGGCAAATTCGGTCAGCCCGTATTTCTCTTGATAATCAGTCACGCTGTTGGCCAAAACCCTGGCCATTTGCGGAGAGTATTTTTTCTGACCGATGGCCGCCAAACACACCTCGCAGCCGGGCAATTGATCCGGCTGCGGCATCCTTTGCGTCGCCGCGCGGCCAGATTCGTTGCTTGCTCCGGAAGAAGGCGCCGAAGCTCCCGATCCGGATTTGTCGCCAACCTCCACGCATGCGCTGCGCAACAGCATGATAAAATCGCTTTTTGCGGCCAGTTCGCGTTGACGGTTCTTGCGCTCTTGAAGTTTGGCCAGCAGCGGCGCCGACAGTAACGGACCAGCCTGACTCCAGGATGCTTCGGCCAGCTCCCAGTTCCCATCGCGCAGGGCCACCACCCCATGCACCAACGCCGTTCCCGGCGTCTGGTTTGTGCCAAGGCGGATCATCTTTTCATCCGTGGCCAAATCCTGCAAACGGATCACTTTCGACTGACCAATTTGACCTGAACTGACCACGATGATCTTTTCCACAAGGATGGCATCATCCTGTACATCGCGCACCACGAGATGTTCCGGGCCCTTGGTCAAGGCAACAACAACTTCCTGGTCTTTTTGCAATCGGAACGAATCCAGGAGCCGTTGTTCGGCGCGATCGGTTTCGGACAGCATGCTTGTCAGCATTAGAAGGTTGGTGCGGTTCGCGGCTAAGGCCGCATTATTGGTCGCCTGCAAGGCAATGGCCAACGCATCATCAGTATTGCCTTCCACCAGATGTCCGGCGATTTCATCAAGCACCCCTCGCCAGCGCCGGTTCTGTTCAAGCTTCTGGGCTTCGGCCGATTTGAGGATTGCCGCCTTCCTGGCCCTATCCTGTTCACGCCATTCATCGACTTTGCCTTTGCGCTCTTTCGCGGTCTCGGCCTTGAATTGCCCGTTATATTGTTCGACCAGATTGGCCGCTTCCTGCCATTTCTGCCGATCCAGAAGAGGCTGAACGCCACTATACAAAGCCTTCATCTCGGCGGCCATGGCAGCGTTTTTCCGTTCACGGATGACGGCGATTTCGGACTGCGCATCCTGGGCATAGCGCGTGCCTTTCATTTCCACGGCTATCTGGGCATATTGGCGGATGCCTTCATTGAATTGGCTGGGATTGTCCTTGCACCACTTCGCGGCGGCATCGAGCCGGCTCTGGGCCAAAGCTTCCTTTTTCGCCAAGTCCTTCTGCTCCACCAAGGATGCCTGCTTCGCTGACGCTTCTGTTTCTGCTGCCGGCACGCCGGACCGGTCGTCGCTATTCGTCGACGGCCGCGCGGCATCTGTCATCTGCCTGCGATCGCGCGGCATTGCGCCGGATTTGGTTTTGAGCATATTCAGCACCAGCAGACTGGGTACGGCCAAGGCAATAATCATAATTACGGCGGCCAGCCATTCCGGTTTCAGCCACTGCCGGGGCTTGGCCCCGGCCCCCGGCGGCGCAGGCGGAGTCGCCGGTGGCTTTGCCTTGGCGTGTGCAGCTGAGTTCTGGTCCTTCAAGTATTGCGTGCGCGCCGCGCAGCGTTTCATGGTGCTGGCATTTTCCGGCGGCATCGGACCGGACGGAATTATTTCCGAACGCGCCCGGATCATGTCACGGATGACTTCCGGCCAGTCCTTCTGGCGATGACCTGGGTTTTTGGCCATCATTTTTTCGATCAGACATGCCACGGCCATGGAAGTTTGCGGCTGGAGCTCGGCAACGTCCTGAATCTGGTCGGTGATCTGGCAATCCATGATTTCCAGGAGCGGCAGGCCCTCGAACGGCAGTTTACCGGTCAGGCAGTGATAGAGCATGGCGCCGAGCGAGTAGATATCGGCACGGCAATCCAATTCGCTAAGGCCTTGCGATTGTTCGGGGGAAATATAATGTACGGAGCCGACAATATTATCACCAAAAGTAATAGTGCTATTACTAATAGCCTGAGCAATACCAAAATCAGCAACTTTTACTATGCCTTGACTGGTAATCAAAATGTTATG